>CATKXW010000016.1 GCA_949840905.1 uncultured Eggerthellaceae bacterium
AATTGAAGATTCTAGGCGATGACCGTTTCTTGCCTCTCATGCGAAACGGTTCTTACACCAACATTAGGGACATAATCGACGATTAGTCTTCATGCTTATGTTTGATTCTAGTAAACCATCGTTTCGAATACGTTTTGTACTTTATTTATACTCGATGGGTTCCGAGGGGACTTATAATTCCAAGTGGAGTGTTCTGAACTGGGCAAACATAGAGTGATTATTACGATGCGACTACGCAAGTCTATCGAGTGGGAATAACGGAAAAGATTATGGACGAGTGCAGAGTTCACAAGCCATTACGTTGGGCGCATGTTGTGCAGTCAGGATAGGACTTTAGACATAATTACCTAATCGGCGTGCTGTGAACTAAGTGGTCAACGTAGCTTGGATGCTGCAGGACGGACGTAGCACCGCAGCGGGAAACGCTTTTGGGTGGTCAAAATAGTGGTCAAAATGATGCCGAAAAGAGCGTTTTGAAGGGTTACGAAGGGTTGCACGGAAATGCGCTCTGAATTGCGAAATGTTGGTTTTTCTGACGAAGCGTTTTGCGTCTGAAATAACCTGCCACGTCGGAGGTCGCGAGCTCTGATCTCGTATATCCCGCCATGAAGCATCGTTCGGAGACCATGGATCTCCATTGTTTATCCACAGACAAGAGCGGTCGACGTCGCGCAAAGCAGGATTCCCGTTCAGAAGTAGAGCCCCAGAGCAGGGTCCGAAAAGGTCTCGCGTCGTCAGTACGTCTAACCCGATGCTCTCATCGCGCCACGCTCGATATCAAGGTCGAGATACGTATGGGTCTCTATGGTTGCGCGAGCATACGAATGTGCCGCCAAACGCTGCATGACGTTTGGACGCGCTCTCTTCATCGCCTGCACGGTGATCGCTTCGTCGATTCCGACCTCATTGAATATGCTCAAGATGCAAAAGGTGTCCCGAGCAACAGCGCTCGCTAATGGACAGATCGCGCGTGATCGTGCGATAGAGGAGCGACCGTCTTCTTATGATCGTTTTCAAAGAAACTATCGAGCAAGGCGGCTATTCGATGATCTTCGCACTAACTCTCAGCAGGATGCTCATATTCTTCATCATCTTCTTCCTCGGCTTTGTAGCTGGGAAATCGAAGACCATAACGCCTGGATATCTCCCGGAGCTGGCCAAGCTCATCGCGAATATCTTTCTGCCCGTGATGATCTTCTATTCGACCTATGCGAACTGTACGCGGCAGACCATCTTGGAAAACTGGATGATGGTCCTGCTCGCAGCTCTGTTCTACGCGTTCATCAGCTTGCTCATGTTCTGCATAGCGAAGGCTATGCATATCCCTCACGACAAAGACCGCGTGTTCCAGATGTGCTTCATCTTCGGTAACACCGGTTTCGTGGGCGTGCCTCTGCTGGCCGCCGTATTCCCCGATGCAGGTCTCGTTTACATGATGATGTTCTCCATCGTCGATCAACTGGCATTCTGGACCTACGGTGTATGGCTTTCCACTGCACGGGACCATGGACATCCAGCCAAACATCACATGAAGCTGAGCTCTCTGCTGACCCCTAATACAGTGGCTATCGTGCTGGCCGCAGCATTCGTCATGGCGAAGATCCCGCTGCCAGACATCCTCGACTCCACGCTCGATCTGATCAGTTCGTCCACCAGCGCTCTTTGCATGATGTATCTGGGAGCCCTAGCCTGCTTCGCGAAAGTGTCGCCAGTGCTGAAACGACCCGAGCTCTATGTGGGGATCGGTGTGAAGATGGTCCTTCTCCCCATCCTCATCGGCAAGTCGCTGCTATCGCTGAGCATCGTGCCTGCGAACATGGTCTACGCCCTGACCATGATCATGGCACTGCCGGTGATGACCGTGGTGCCTATGGTGGTAGCGGCCAATGGACGCGAAGCCGACTATGCCACGGGCATCACCGTGATCACCTTGGTGGCCAGCATCGCAACGATCCCTTTCGTGGTGTTCTGCCTACAATAGATCGATACGCTCACCTGCCGGTCATGAGCGGAGAGCGTGATGGACGACCCAAGGGTCGAAGGCATGATGTCCGAGCAGATGGCGGAGGCCTCGATGGCAGGGCATCCGATGCGGGCCGATTCGGACGAAGGCCCCCGAAAGCGACCGTCCCGAAGGAAGAGCCTCCTGCATCGGCAAAGGCGCAACGGTCTGTTGCTTGCCATGGACAGCACCGCGACGATAATGAAAGGACAGACTGATTCGACGGACGAACAGAAGGAGAACGCCATGGCGATGAAGGACACCATCACGCAGATCCGTACCGAACAAGGGCTCACCCAAGAGGAGATGGCTCGAAAGCTCTTCGTCACACGTCAGGCGGTGTCACGCTGGGAGACCGGTGAGACCTCTCCTGGCATCGATATGGTGAAGCTCATCTGCACCACCTTCCAGGTACCGTTGGAGCGCTTCTTCGACATGCCGATGGAGTACTATTGCCAGTGCTGTTCGATGCCCATCCCCGAAGCCGAGCTGCATGGCACCGAGATGGACGGCTCCCCGAGCGAGAGCTATTGCAAGTACTGCTATCAAAGGGGCGATTTCACAGCCAAAGACGTCGACATGGACGAGTTCATCGAGGCGACGGCGCAGATGGAAGCCGACGCCCTGGGCATTTCACGAGAAGAGGCCGTCTCCCTCATGGCCACGCTCCTTCCCCACCTAGAGCGCTGGCGAAAAGCCTGAGATTCGATATCGCGATCGAGAACACCGCCTTGAGAGAGGTGCTCGGACGCATGGCGCTTTGCATCGATTCTGAACAGTTACCTGTTCAGAGTTGATATTGGTGGAACGCTTCGATATCCTTCAAAACGCTCTTTTCGGCATCATCTCGACCATCCTGATACAGACTTGGGTCGCTGCCAGAAATCGCCGACCATCGATACGCCGAAGATCGTAACCTGCTCTCGTAATGCGGCTCGCTTCTTCGTTGCGCCGCGCATTGGTCGATAAGCCCGCGGTAAGTTAGCTCGCCACGGCTGACCTTGAGGAGACTCTCCTGGTAACGTAAGGTCTTTTGCGCGCTTTCATAGCAGCATGCTCTAGATACCAAAAGATATGGCTCTGGCCTTCAGCATGACCGAGTTGTCTAGATTCGATCATATTAGGAGGCGGAGCCATGTCCGACCCCATCAGAACATGCGACGGCGATGCCGTGCACGGCGAATTCAAAGGCTCGCCCGAAGGGTGGTCGAAGCCATCCTCAGCACCCTTTTGGAGGAGGCTGACGACCTCGGCAAGGTCGATCGCTACGAACAGCGCACCGCCAAGCGGGAGGCGTACGCGGGTGGTGGGCACGTTCTCCGTCGGGAGAAGCGCGCTCATGTTGATGACCGCCAGGTTCAAATACGTAGCCGGCAGCGAATGGGCTCGAGGAGGTATCTGGACGCCACGCTGCTGGACCAGCGATCGTACCAAGGCGTATGGGGCGCTCATGCAAAGTTCGCACGAAATCGTACGTCACCGGCGCGTCAGCATCCCGAGCGCTATCGGAAGGAGCCGTGCTGCTTCACATTGCGCCAAAGCGGTCATAACGTTTCGTCGAGCTCGAACGCCATAGCTTTCTCGTGCGCGCTCGTCGCAGCTGCCGCTTGCATGATGGTCGTGAGCTTCGCGCTGGTCCATAACCTGCTCGGCCTCGTTCTAGTGGGATTGCTCGCCCTGATCCTCGGCAGCTCCGCGTTCGGTCTCATCTCGGCTGTCATCATCGGCTTCACGATCCTGTTGTTGGGCCTGTGCTACCTTCTGACCTGTCGCGAATACGAACGGGCGCTCATCGCTGCCCCGATGCGCGAACTGCCAACCGACTCGCGCGCCTCACGGCACCTTGCTCAGCAGGAACCAGTAGGCCCAAACGGTCACCGCAACCAGGAAAAGAGCGCACAGGCTATAAGCGACCAGAGCGCCCTTCCTGCTCACGCCGTGCACCAGACCGTGATCGTAGAGAACGTCGTTGAAACGGTAGCAGAGCCCTAGGAGCGCATTGCAACCAGCCATGATGCCGCCGAGGACCCAAAGCTCCGAAGGTGCGCCCGAGCGGCTGACCTCTCCATCGAAACCGACCTGTAGCGGGATCGACTCCGTTCCCGCAGGCAACCCCGCGAGCCCTACCGCCGTAAGAGCGATCGGCGCCACGATCATGACCGCCCAGAAGAGCACGCCCGCCACTTTACGCATGCGCGAACACCATCAGCTATTCCTGCGCGATGCGCGTGATGGAGAGGAGGCGGGCATCGGATGGGAACGCTTCGGTGCGCTTCATCTCATCTAGGGCAGCGTTCAGGAAGACGTCGGGGCGCAGCGAGCCGGATGGCTTGGCGAGAAGGCGGAACGCGAGTCGGGCGGTGCCGTCTTCGAGCGGCTCCATGGTGGGCTCACCCTGGAGGAACTCGCGCACGACCAGCTCCTTCTCCTTCTTCTTGCGCACCACGGTGATGACCTCGGGAAACGCGAAGCGCTCCGGGGTCTCGCTCAGGTGCGCCTCGTAAGCGCTGAGCGGACAGGCCACCGAAGCGGCCAGAGCGGAGTGATCGACGTAGGAGCACTCGTAGGGGCGCAGATCGTCCACGCTCGCCTCTTGCAGCGCCGCGAGCGCCTTGGCGGGTGCCACGTAGTCGGTGAGGAAGACGTCGAACAGCTCGCAGGTGCTCCCCACCCCGACGGGCAGCGCCGCGCCGAAAGCGATGCGCATGTGCGGAGAGAAGCCCTGGCTGACAGCGAACGGCAACCCAGCGCGGCGCACCGCACGCTCCAACGCGCGGGCCACCTCCAGATGCGACAGCAGCGCCAAACGACCCTGCTCGACGAAGCGCACGCGCAGACGGAACAGACGCGGATCAGCCATGGCGGACCTCCTGTAGCCGATTGTCGACGCCGAGCGAAGAGCACACCCCGCAGGCGGAGCACTGGGCGAAAGTGCAGTCGGGGGTGAGCGTGCCTTCCTGCGCCAGGCGCCTTTCGCGCGCCAACCACTTCTGCGACACGCCCACCGAGATGTGCGACCATGGCAGCACGAACCCTGGATCGAAGGCGCGCTGCGCGATATCCTCGGGCACGATGCACAGCGCTTCGGCAGCTCCGCGCCACGCGTCCTCATCGAACAGCTCGGTCCACGCATCGAAGCGCGCACCGCGCTTCCAAGCCTCTTCCACCAGCTCAGCTGCCTCGCGACCGCCGCGGCTCATGACAGCTTCGACGAAGCTGCTCTTCGGATCGTGGTAGCTCACGTCCACCGCCTTGTACTTCACCGAATGCTTCAGCAGATTCGCCCGCCGTTGCGCTTCCTCGGTCGGGATCTGGCCGTCCCATTGGAACGGCGTCTGAGCCTTCGGCACGAACAACGCTGCGGACACGCTCATGCGGATGCTGCCACGCTGGTCGGGCGGCACCGCGGCCTTCGCGCGGTCATAGGCACGCTGAGCTAGGCTCGCGATGCCCTTGATATCGTCGTCGGTCTCGGTGGGAAGGCCGATCATGAAATAGAGCTTGCAGCGACGCCACCCGGCCGCGAAGGCCGCATCGATGGCCGCGAACAGGTCCTCTTCGGTCACGTTCTTGTTGATGACGTCGCGCAACCGTTGCGTGCCGGCCTCCGGCGCGAAGGTGAGACCGCCCTTCTTCTGACCGGCCACCAGCTGGGCCATCTCCATCCCGAACGAATCGAGGCGCTGCGAGGGCACCGAGACGCGCACCCCTGTGTTCGCGAACTTCGCGTTCAGGCGCGACAGGATGGGAGCGATCTGGGAATGATCGGTGGAGGACAGCGAGGTCAGACTCACCTCGTCGTAGCCCGTTTCCGCAAGGCCGCGTTCCACGGCCTCCACGATGGCATCGGCAGAGCGCTCGCGCACGGGCCGATACATCGTGCCCGCCTGGCAGAACCGGCAACCGCGAGCGCACCCTCGCAGGATCTCGACGTTCAAACGGTCATGCACCGCTTCAGCGAAGGGCACGATGCACGGCTCCCATGCCGAGCTTTCAGCGAAGCCCTCGTAGATGCGCTTCTCTACGACCTCGGGTGCGCGCTCGCTCATCGGCTCAGCCCACGAACCGCTGCGCTGAGCCTCCTCTTCGCTGCGCCAACGATACAGGCTCGGCACGTAGACGCCTCCCACCTCGGCCAGCTTCCCGAGGATCTCCTCACGCGAGAGCCCTTCGGCGCGACCGGCGGCGATAACGCCCAGCACCTCTGGCAACATCTCTTCGCCCTCGCCCACCATGATAGCGTCGAAGAAGGGTGCGTACGGCTCCGGGTTCAACGCACACGGGCCACCACCCAGCACGAACGGGTCATCTTGCGCGCGGACAGAGGAGCGCAGCGGTATGCCGGCCAGATCGAGCGTTTCCAACACGTTGGTGGCCGCCAGCTCATGCGGCAGCGTGATGCCCACCGCGTCGAAGGAAGCGAGCGGTGCGCAGCTCTCGATGGAGAAAAGCGGGATGCCCTCCTCGCGCATGGCCGCGATCATGTCCACGGCCGGAAGGAACGCTCGCTCAGCGTAGAGGCCCAAGGTCGCGTTCACCGCGTTCACCAGGATGCGCACCGCCTGGTTAGCCTGCCCCAGCTCGTAGGTGTCCGGATAGATCATGCAGAACGCCAGATCGCCCTCAGAGCGCACCGGCGCTTCCCCACCAGCGAGGAATTCATGGTCGATGTAGCGCGTCGGCTTCTCCACGCGCAGCAACAAAGGCTCGATGCGCGGCCACAGATCTTCCATCGCCATGGGCTAGCTCTTCTTCCGCGAGAACAGCGCGTCTTTCGCCAGGCCCTTGCCCCGTGCGATGACCTTCTGGCCCAAAGGCGTCGCAGATGCCCTCTTCACCGCATCGGTCGCCCCCTCGCGCGCCGTTTGCAGCACGGAGGCGAACCCCACCATGTCGCCGCCCGCCTCGAAGTACTCGATGGCAGCGCGACCCATGGCCTCGGTGCCCGCATAGCCCACACCGGCACGGATGACCCCGCCCACCACTGGTACCAACCCAGCTGCGGAACGGGCGATGTTGCGGAACAGGAACGCGCCGGCCACCACGGCCGCCACCTCCTTGGCCCGCGCCATGTCCATGGGCTCGCCATAGGCGGTCGCTATCTGGAACAGCATCTTGATCTGGTTCAACGTCATGATGGGCATGTCAGCGCCAGGGATGAGCGGCACGAGCCCGATGCCAGCGTTCTGCAACGCAGTGGCGTTGATGGCGTCAATGGAGAGTGGCCGGCGCACGAAGCGGAAGGCCAGGGCGAAGGCGAGCTTCTTGTCGGCGCATGCGGAGATGATCCACTCCCCCATGCGCGTATCGAGAGCTTGCGCATCCTCGGCGCTCAGACGAGCGGGAGCCGCACTCGGTGCCGCGATCGCCAGCGCCACCTCCTCGGCTGCCCCCTCTTCAGGGGCAGCCCCCTCAGAAGCACCATCGACCTTGGCTGAGACATAGGTCGTCTCTTCCGCCGCAAAGCCCAGCTTGCACGCCCCGCGCATGACGAACATCGGCAGCTTGCGCTCGGGAGCGTCCGGGCTCACGATATCGGCTTCAGGGATGGGATGACCCTCTGCCAGAGCGCGCGCAGCCACTCCCTCCACATCCATCGTCACCACCATCACCGGTATGCCGCCATCTCGCAGATGGGCCGCCTGGGCGCCCACGTTCTCGGCCACCCCAGCGATGATGACCGCCATGTCGTCTTGTTCATACGGGGTCACGGGAGCCTCGCCTAGATAGCCGATGGTCACTCGCGCGTTGGGCCCGGCGCTCGCGAAGGCGGCGCGCCCATGGGCGATGACATCATCGGGAGCCGAGTCGTCGATGTAGACGGAAACGGAGACGGGCGTCTGAGCGGCACCCTCCAGGTCAGTAGCGGCCTTCAGGACCGCCGGGATGTCCACGGGCAGTTGCATGTCAGCTCCTCCTCGTCGTCGCTATGCCGTTGTGAGACCATACCGAGCCGATGAGGCCCAGCAGCGTGAAGTTCACCAACATGAACGATGAACCGAAGCTCACGAACGGCAACGGGATTCCGGTGATGGGCATCAACCCGCACGTCATCCCGATGTTCTCTAGTATCTGGAATAACCACATGCCCACGATACAGCAAACGACGAGCATGCCGAACAGGTTTCCGCAATTGCGAGCGATACGTAAACTCATGAATATGAGAGCTGCATAGAGCAGCAAGAGGAACAGCGCGCCCACGAAACCGAGCTCCTGGCATAGCACGCAGAAGATGAAGTCGGTATGAGCTTCGGGAAGATAGCCGTAGGTGGCCTGAGTGCCGTTGAACAGTCCCACGCCGAACATGCCGCCAGCACCGATGGCGATCATGGCCTGGGCGAGGTTGTAGCCCTCCCCGGTCTGGTCAGCTTCGGGATCGAGGAACACCGTCAGACGCGCCCGCTGGTACTCCTTGAGAATGTGGTACTCATAGCCCCCATCGCCCGTCTCGTATTTGAACAGCTCATCGGCCCACAAGACCAAGGCCACCATCGCGATGGCCACTAGCAACGTGACCACCAGATACTTCGGCCGCGCACCGCCCATGACCAGAGCGGTGCCCCCGATGAACAGATACACCAAGCCCGTGCCCAGGTCGGGCTGCAGCATGATGCACACGAAGGGGATGAGCAGAAAGCCCACCGCTTTCAGATATTCGCGCAGATCATCGAGGCGTCCCTCATAGCGGGCCACCAGGCTGGCGGCGAACAGGATGACCGTCACCTTCGCGAACTCAGCCGGCTGCACCTGCGTGCCGATCTTCACCCAGCTGCGCGCGCCGTTCACCTCCACGCCTATGAAGGGCAGAAGGGGCATGAGGATGAGCACTACGTTCACCACCAACAGCAGCGTGGAGAGGCCGGCCAAGCGTCGATAGTCGAAATGCCATACGCACACCATGATGACCAAGCCAGCCAAGATGCCCATCACCTGGCGGCTGAGGCTGCCGTTCTCGGTGGCCGATATAGCCGAGGCGCACACCATCAGTCCATAGCCGACCAGCACGAACACCACCAGCAAAAACGGGATGTTCACCGCCGTCATCAGCGATTCGAGCCACGCGAAGCGCGGTTTCTCCGGGCGCTCAGGACGGCCCGAGGGCTTCGGCTCCTTCGGCTCAGCGGGAACGATCTGGGTTATCTGCGGGATGTCTGCCATAGGGTGTGTCCTTGCGGCCCCGCAAAGGGCCTGCAGGTGGTCGCTGCCTTCCTGTGTCCGATCAGTCGGTGCGAGAAGTGGTATGGGAGAATGATAGCGCAACGGCGTTGCCGCTCGAACCGGCCACCCGCTCGACCGTGCCCTCGGAAGGATCGGCCCCTTCAGCGCGCACGCAAGCGCCCAGCACCTCGGCCACCACCGGCGCAGCAGAGGTAGAGCCTCCCTCGCCCTGCTCGATGATGCAAGCGACCACATAGCGGGGGTCGTCGTAGGGTCCATAGGCCACGAACCATGCATCATCGGCGCGATCGGTGTGCTCAGCGGTGCCCGACTTGCCCGCCGCAGCCACACCGGCCCGCTGGAACATAGCCGCCACCTGCGAATTGCTCAGGATCATATCCCGCAGCGCATTGCGCACGAAATCCAGATGCCCAGGATTCACGTCCGGCTCGGCGATGACCTCCGGCTCCATGGCCACCACCGCATCGCCTTTGGCGTTATGCACCTCGCGCAGCAGCTGCGGGCGCATGATGCGACCCGTGGCGATGCCGCCGTAGGCCGCTGCCACCTGCAAAGGGGTCACCAGCACATCGCCTTGGCCGATGATCATGTTCGTGTAATCGCCACCGCGCCATGAAGCCTCAGAGGGCACGTTGCGCCATTGCTCGGCCTTCCAAGCCGGCGTGGGCACGCGGCCAGCCGATTCGTTCACCAGATCGATGCCCGTGCGCTGGCCGAAGTTGTACATGGAGATGTAATCCTGCAGCGCCGTTTCGGATATCTCGCCGGAACGCTCGGGGCCATGGTCGTAGAAGGCCTTGGCTATCTCGTAGAACACCACGTCGCACGACTCGGTGATGCCGTCATGAAGGTTCATCCATCCATGGCCGTGCTTGTCCCAACAGTTCTGGGGCGCTCCGGTGTTGAAGCCATCCCACGAGCCCTGGCAGTTCCAAATGGCGGCAGAATCGGCGAAGCCGTAGTGCAGCCCCGCCATGGAAGTGAACGCCTTGAACGTGGAAGCAGCCGCGTACTGGCCGTTCACCGCCCGGTTGTTCAAGGGAGCGTGGGACTGCTCGGTGGTGTAGAGGTCCCATATCTCTTGAGGGATGCCACCGGTGAAGTTGCTGGGATCGAAGGTGGGAAACGATGCCATGGCGACCACGGAGCCGTCGCGCACGTCCAAGGCCACCACCGCGCCGGCCACGCCCTTGCCCGTGCCGATATCGCCGCGCGGGGCGATGGTGTTGGCCAGGGCCTTGTCAGCGACGTATTGCACCGTCGCGTCGATGTTGAGGAAGATATCGGAGCCCTTCTGGGCCTGGGTCTGGCTGTCCACGTCGATGACGTTGCCTGCGGCATCTATCATGACGCGACGCGTACCATGATCGCCGGCGAGCAGGCCATCATAGTAAGCCTCGATGCCCGAGAGTCCCACCGTATCGGTGGACTTTATATCGCGCCCGTCGGCGGTGGTCTTCAGCTGCTCTTCGCTCGGCGTGCCCGTGTATCCCAGCACATGGGCGGCAAGGGCGCCGTAAGGGTATTCGCGGATGGTGCGCGTGTCCACCGAAACGCCAGGGAACGCGTCACTGTGCTCGGAGATGAACGCCACGTCGCGCAGAGCGACGTCGCTGGCCACCACTCGCTGGTTCTGCGCACCACCAGCCGCATCGTCGATGCGCTGGCGCACGATGGTGCGCGGCACGCCGAGCACGGCCGACAAGCGCCGCACGATGTCGTTGTCGGAGGCCACCTCCGCATCGGCCAGCACCGTCTGGCTCGTGCGATTCGTCACCAGAGCACGGCCCTTCACATCGTAGATGTTGCCGCGGGCAGCTGGGCTCGACACGGTGGTGTAGAGGTTCTCCTCGGCATCGCTAGCGTACTCTTCGCCCGAGAGCACTTGCATGGAGAACAGCTTGGCCGCCAGCACGGTGAAGATGCCCCCCACCAGCACGCTCAGCCCCACGAAGCGGCGGGATATGCTCTTGGAAGCGCCACGGGTGGACAGCGGCGCATTCTTGGTCACGCGCACCCCGCGGCCGGATGGATGCTCTTTGCGGGGAGAGACGTTGGGTACCGGGGCCATCTCGGCGTTCGGCCGCGCATGGGGCGCATCGCTGCCGTGGCGCTTCGTCCATGCACGCAGGATGAGGACGCACGCTACGATGACCAGAGCGGCGGCTATCACGGCTGCGATGAGGGCTTCGCGCATGGGAGAGGTCCAGGCTCCTTCCGAGGTGAGACGGTTGTTCCTCAGCTCATCTTACAATAGTGATGTCGGTATTCTGTGAGGAGCGCTTCTTGCCCTTCTTCGAGAAATGCAAGGTGTTGCGCGAAGGCCGCATGGTGCGAGGTGACGCGAACAGGCGCAAGCAAGCGCGCAGCAAGAAGAACAGGATCAGGGCCAGGGCCAAGTTGTAGAGGCCGCAGGGCAAGCTGCGATAGATCAGCGAATCGGCGATGGTGGCCGGGTATCCGCACAGCACGATGATGACACCGTAGAGCACCTCGCTCAGCACCACGCCCACCACCAAAGCCATGAGAGGGATGAACAGCGAATCGTTATCGAAGCGCACGTAGATCCAAGACACCAGCGCGCACACGATGAGCAGCACGAAGGCCATGGTGCCGAGAGGGCCGCCGCCCAGAAGGTCGAAGGCGAAGCCGAGCAGAAACGGACAGAAGAGGTTGATCGGCCGTGGCAGCACCAGCGAACTGACCAGCGCATAGACCAGCAACAGGTTCGGCGTGGCATGGCCGATGGAAAGGCCGGGAGCCACCATGATCTGCAACAGCAGCATGACAGCAGCGCCCACCGCTATGATGACGGACTGGCGCATGGGCTATCCCTCCCCTCCCTCGTCATCGTCTCGGGGGGCGCCAGCAGACGGGTTGGGCGAGGTGGTCGACGAATCGGTGCCATCTCGACCGCTAGCAGCCCCCTCGCCTGCACCCTCGGTGCCTCCCGCCGCCTCATCCTGACCGCGATCGACCAAAGAGGCCGAGAACACCACCGTGTACTCTTCCAGCGGAGAAGCACTCTCGTTGGGCGCTACCACCACACGGCGGGCCGCATCGCCGATGGAACCCTCTACGCGGGTGATGGTGCCGATGAACAGCCCCTTGGTGAAGCTGCCGCCCAGACCGCTGGTCAGCACCACGTCACCGGGGTTCAGCTCCACTTCCGCGCTCACGTTATCAAGATGGAGCACGCCCGACAGCGATCCGCGCACGACGCCCTCGGCCCGAGAGGACTGCACGAGGGCCGCAACGCCGGATTGCGGGTCGGTCAGCAGGCGCACCACGCAGCTGCGCGGCTCGGCCGAGACCACTTGGCCGGCCACTCCGGTGGCGCCGATGACCGTGAGCCCGGGCTCCACGCCCTCATCGGTGCCCACATCCAAGGTGATGGTCTGATTCCATGAATCGGTGCTGCGGCCGATGACCCGGCCGCTCACCCCCTCGATGCCGTAAGCGTTGCCCATGGCGAGCAGGCCGCGCAGCCGCTCCGCCTCCAAACGGTACTCCTCGGTCTGGGAGACGAGGGCGGAAAGCTCGGCGTTCTGCAAGCGCAGGGCCTCCAAGGTCTCGGGCGCGGCGGCCGCATCGCTGCGCTCCACCTGGGCCGAATAGTTGGCGTCCACCAATGGCATGCCGAGCATCTGCAAGGGTGCCACCAGGCTCTCCACGCCGCTCTGCAGAGAATGCAGAGGACCGCTCTCATCCTCGCGCGAGTAAAGAGACATGCAGACGACGCACGCCGCCAGCAGCACCACGAAGGTCAGCCGGCGCAGAAGGAGCGGGATGTTGTTGGTCGTTTCATAAGCCATGGAAGGCGTGGCGGATCCGTTTCGACGATGGACGGGGATGTCACTTCGAGCGCATGAGCGTCTGGCGCAGGGCCGTCGGGGTCTCGAGCACCTTCAGACAGCCCGATACCACGTTGGTCAGCGCCGTTTCGCTCACCCATACAGGGATCTCGAGGCGGTCGGTCAGATAGCGATCGAGACCCGACAGCAGCCCGCCGCCACCGGTGAGCAAGATGCCGTTCTGGATGATGTCGGAGGCCAGGTCGGGATTGGTGGTCTTGAACGTGTCCTTGATGTGCAGCACCATGTCCTCGATGGGCGCCTGCAAAGCGGCGCGCACATCCTCGGACTGGATGGTCACTTCCTTGGGCTGTTCGGTGTAGATGTCCTGGCCCGAGATGATCATGTCTCGCTCCCGACCGTCTTCGAACGGCAGCACCGAACCGATCTTGATCTTGATGACCTCGGCGGTGCGCTCGCCTATCTTGATGCCGAGCAGGTCACGCAGGTGTATGGCGATGGCCTCGTCGAGCTTGTTGCCTGCCAGGCGCAACGATGAGGACGACACGATGCCGCCCAAAGAGATGACGGCCACCTCCGTGGTGCCGCCGCCGATGTCCACCACCATCGAACCGGTCGGCTCGGTCACGGGCAGATCAGCGCCCATGGCCGCTGCCATGGGCTCTTCGATGAGGTAGGCCTGGCGCGCACCGGCCTGGATGGACGCCTCGAACACGGCACGCTTCTCTACTGAAGTGGCACCGCAAGGGATGCAGATGACGATGCGAGGCTTGGGCTGCCAAGGATACTTGCGCTCGATGGCCTTGTTGATGAAGGCCGATAGCATGGCCTCGGTGACATCGTAATCAGCGATGACGCCGTCTTTCAGCGGATGCTCGGCCGTGAAGGCGTCGGGCGTGTGGTTGATCATGTTCTTCGCTTCGTGGCCCACGGCGAGCACGCGATTGGTGCTGCGCTCGATGGCTACGACGGAAGGCTCGTTGATGACGATTCCCTCGCCTGCGATGGCGACGAGGGTGTTCGCTGTTCCGAGGTCGATGGCCATGTCAGCCGACATCTGGCCCGTCAAGTTCGTGAACGCGTCTAATATCGACATGGAGAGGTCGCTTTCCTTCGCACGTTTCCTGAAGAGTACGGTTCAAAAGTCGATTCTACCATAGCAACCTCGCAAGAGCCCCTCGCGCAACACCCCGCGGACCGAATGCCGCAGAACCCCGGCTCTCCTGCTCGATCGACCCCTTCATATGCTGTAAGGATCCTTTTCGTCCATCATGAGAGCGTGCGGAAGAAGCAGGAGGTCTCGCCGGTGTGGCAAGCGGGACCGGCGGGGTCGACCAGGGCCAGCAGCGTGTCGCCATCGCAATCGTAGCGCAGCTCGATCACCTTCTGCGTATTGCCGCTGGTGGCTCCCTTGTGCCAAAGCTCCTGGCGCGAACGTGACCAGAAGACCGTCTCTCCCTTCTCCTGCGTCAAGCGCAGCGATTCGGCGTTCATCCACGCGACCATGAGCACTTGCAACGTGCTCGCATCCTGCACCACGCACGGGATGAGCCCGTTCTTGTCGTATCTCAGCTCAGGCATGTCCATGGTCGGGGCCTTCCTCTTCTCGGATCTCGGCTACAACGGCGACGCAACAGAGGAACCGACCCTTTGTTGCACGGATCGCATCATAGGCGCACCGGTATGCCTTGACTGCGCAGGTATTCCTTCACTTGACGGATGCTCAGCTCGCCGAAATGGAACACGCTGGCAGCCAGCACGGCGTCGGCCTCGCCTTCGATGATCCCTTCCGCGAAATGCTCGATGGAGCCCACGCCGCCTGAAGCTATCACGGGAATATCCACCGCCCGCGCCACGGCGCGCGTCAGGGCGCAATCGAAGCCATCGCGAGAGCCATCGCGGTCCATGGAGGTGAGCAGTATCTCCCCTGCTCCCCTGCGCGCTGCTTCCTCGGCCCACTGAACAGCGTCGATGCCAGTGGCCTTGCGACCGCCGGCCACGTAGACCTCCCACTTGTTCGCATCACCTGCCACCTGCTTGGCGTCGATGGCGCACACCACCGCTTGACTGCCGAAAGCCTGGGCTGCTCGAGTGATGAGGGCGGGGTCGGCCACGGCCGCGGAGTTCACCGACACCTTGTCGGCCCCGGCAGCTATCATGGTGCGCATGGACGCCACCGTGCGGAAGCCACCGCCCACGCAATAGGGCAGCCGCAGCTCCTCGGCAGCGCGGCTCGCGAGCTCCACGGTAGTGGCACGATCGTCGGAGGTCGCTGTGATGTCGAGGAAGATGACCTCGTCAGCTCGCTCCTCATCGTAGCGCTGAGCGAGCTCGATAGGATCGCCGGCATCGCGCAAGTCGACGAAATTGACGCCCTTCACCACCCGGCCGTCCTTAACGTCCATGCAAGGGATGACACGCTTGGCCAGCACCGATCAGTCCTCCAGCTCTTCGATCGAAAGCGGGCGAACCGCTCTCGCCGCCGCATCACTGAAGGTTATGGTTCCCCCGCAAGCCGCCACGCCGTCTTCCACCGAGAGCGTTCCCTCGTAGACCGCACGGCCTGCGATGACGCCTTCCACGGAATCGGCCACGGCCACGAGCGCTTCTAGATCCGCGACCGAGGCGACACCGCCTGAAGCGATGACCGGATGCCCGAAGGCGCGCGCCATCTCCACGTAAGCCTGGGCGTCGATGCCGGTGCGCTTGCCGTCGCGAGCGATATCGGTGTAGATGAGATGCACGAAACCGAGGTCGGCCATCTTGCTCGCGAGCTCTTCAGCGGGAACACCGCTACCCTCGGTCCAGCCCTCCACGGCCGCTTCGCCAGCTTTAGCGTCGATGCCAGCGACCAGCGCATCGGCTCCGTAGGCGCTCAACGCATTCTCGACGAAAGCCGTATCGCGCACCAGCACAGTACCCAGCACCACACGGGTCGCCCCCGCATCCATGAGCGCAGCAAGGGCTTCGGGGGTGCGAACACCACCGCCCACCTCCACCTTGAGACCGGTGGCGCTCAGAATACCCCGGATAACATCGGTGTTGGTCGGCATGCCCGTGCGGGCTCCGTCGAGGTCGACCACATGCACCCATTCTGCACCGGCCTCCTCGAACAGCTGAGCGCGACGCACCGGATCGTCATCGTAGACGGTCGCCTTACCGTAATCGCCCTGCTCCAAGCGGACCGCTTTGCCGCCGAGCAGGTCTATGGCCGGAAGGAAGTCCATGGGAATCTCCTTAGAACGGTTCATGCTCTTGCTTCATCGCTCCATGGTAGCGCTCATGAACGCGCGATCCGCACGAAGTTGCGAAGAAGTCGCATACCTGTTTCCGAGCTCTTCTCGGGATGGAACTGAACACCGTAGGCACGCTCGCCGAAACGGACAGCGCACGGGAAAGCGATCGAATGGGTCGTTCGCGCGATAGTGGTCGCGCTCTCGGGCGCACGGTAGCTATGGGTGAAGTAGAAATGGGAGCCCGGCTCCAGTCCCTCGAAGAGCGGGTCGACGAGATCCCCTTCGACCGTGTTCCACCCGACATGGGGGATCTTGCAGCGCATCCCCGCTGCATCCTCGCGCGGCAAGCGCTCGACCGTGCCCGGGATGAGCCCCAGGCCCGCCACCGGCTGGCCGGTCGCGCTCTCCACTCCCGCCTCGAACAGCAGATGCATCCCCAAACATATGCCCAAGAAGGGCTTGCCGGCCGCCATCGCTCCCTTCACCGCCGCGCTCAGGCCCAGCTCGTCCATGGTCTCCATCGCATCGCCGAAAGCGCCCACTCCCGGCAGCACCAACGCGTCGGCACGGGCGAGAGCGTCCGCATCATCGGTGACGGTCACCGCAGCGCCCGCATCCGCAAGGCCCCGCTCGACGCTGCGCAGATTGCCCTTATGGTAGTCGATCACCGCGATCATGACAGCAGCCCTCCTACAATGCGCCTTTGGTCGAAGGAAGCCGTCCTTCGATGCGCGGATCGAGGGCCACCGCTCCTCTCAGGGCGCGCCCGCAGGCCTTGAACGCTGCCTCGATGAGGTGATGGGCGTTCTCGCCGGCCAGCTGGCGGATGTGCAGCGTCAGACCAGCATTGGCAGCGAAGGCCACGAAGAACTCCTTGGCCAGCTGCGTATCGAACGATTCGATGGCTCCGATGGGCACTTCAGCCGCCCAGTAGCAGGCCCCACGTCCCGATATGTCGATCGAGGCGAGCATGAGCGCTTCGTCCATAGGGACCACCTCGGTAGCGAACCGGGCGATGCCGCGCTTGTCGGCCAAAGCCTCGGCCACGGCCATGCCGAGCACGATGCCGGTGTCTTCCACCGTGTGGTGAGCGTCTACCTGCAGATCCCCCTTTGCGCGCACGCTCAGGTCGAGCAGCCCATGGCGGCCGAGGGCATCCAACATGTGATCGAAGAACCCGTTGCCGGTGTCGATGGCGGTCTCACCGCTACCGTCCAGATCGAGAACCACCGTGATGGCGGTCTCCTTCGTGGCCCGGCATGCTTCCGAACAACGCATGGTCTTCCCCTTCCTCTTCCTCTTCTCGCGCGAACCTCACGCTTCTCGATCCGTGTTGAAGAAAGACTCCAAGACGGTCAAGAACCGATCGTTCTCCTCCGCCGTGCCGATGGTCGTCCGCAGCATCCCTTCCAGATAGGGAGCGTGGGAAAGGTCGCGCACTAGCACGCCCTCGTCGTAAAGGCGCTGCCACAGCGCCGCAGCCCTCTCGGGGCTCGCCTCGCCCTTCTTGTCAGATACGACGAACAGCACCCAGTTCCCATGGCTCGGGAAGGGGCGGATGTCATCGATGGCGGCCAGCCGCGACGCTACGCGCTCGCGCTCGGTCACGATGGCCTCGATGCCGCGCTCGAAGGCAGCGCGGTTCTCATAGACCACCCGAGCGATGGCCTGGGATACCGCATTCACCGAATAGGGCTGACGCACCTTCAGCAGCTCCTCGATGACCGACGGTGCCGCCAAGACGTAGCCCAGCCGCGCGCCCGCCAACGAGAACGCCTTGGAGAAGGTGCGCAGGATGACCAGGTTCTCATGGTGCGCTAACAGCGGGCGCACCGTCTCCCGCGAGAACTCGAAATAGGCCTCATCCACCACCACCAGCGCATCAGAAGCGTCCAGGAGCGCCTCGATGAAGCGCGTATCGGCCCGCAGCCCGGTCGGGTTGTTCGGGCTGGCCACGATGACGTAGTCGATATCGCCGCGAGCCATGCGCGAGAGCACCGCCTCCTCATCGACGGAGAAACCAGCCTTGCGCGGGACGGTCACCACCTCAGTGTTGGTCAACCGCGCATTGGCAGCATAGACCGAGAAGGTGGGCGGCATGTCGAGGCATCTGCGCCCTGGGCCGCCCCATGCCAAGGCCAGGTCGAACAGCAGCTCATCGCCACCGTTGCCCACTAGCACGTTGCCACGGTCCAAGCCGTTGGCTTCCGCGATCATATCCCGCAGATCGTTGGCGAGCGGATCGGGATAGCGGTTCAGGGGCACCTTAGCGATGGCCTCCATGATGCGGCCGCGCAGCTCCTCGTCTATCCCATTCGGATTCTCATTGGCCGACAGATATGCCGTTGCGGGCAGATACTTCGGGTCATAAGGAGAGAGCCCTTGCAATTGCGCGGCGGAGGCGCGAACCCTATTCACCGGATGCCTCCCCAGCGGCGCGATGGGCCGCATCGAGCGCATCGAGAGCGTCGGTCACGCTGATGACGTTGGCCGGATCGATGCGCTGGGCCTCGGCGCGACGAGCGAAGGCATCGTCGCCGTTCAACAGCTTGTCGCAGCGCATGGCCACCGACATGGCATGAGCCCACAGCCCCTCATGGCTCGCGATGCGCATGACCGCCCGCGCATCGTTGCGCAGCGCGTGGGGACTGAACGAGATGATGGAGGACTTCTTCACGAACTCGTCCACCGACAAGGGCGAGGCGTAGCGCGCCGTGCCACCGGTGGGCAGCGTGTGGTTCGGACCCGCCACATAGTCCCCCACGGCCTCCGGCGTCCATTCGCCCAAGAATATAGCACCGGCGTTGCGGATGCCGCCCAGGTAGTCCATGGCATGGACCACGTGCATCTCCAAGTGCTCCGGAGCGATGACGTTGACGGTCTGCAGGGCTTGATCCATGGTGGGCACCACCACTATGAGGCCCATGTCATCGAGGGACTTCCTCGTGATGTCGGCCCGCGGAGAGGCATCCAGCAGCACCGCGAGCGCCGCTTCCACTTCCTCAGCGTAGGCCTCCGAGAACGTGACCAGATAGCAAGCGGCGAGCGGATCGTGCTCGGCCTGGGCCATAAGGTCGATGGCCACCAGCGCCGGGTCGGCCGTCTCGTCGGCCACCACGCACACCTCCGACGGCCCGGCGATCATGTCGATGCCCACATCTCCCGATACCGCCTTCTTCGCCGCAGCCACATAGGCGTTGCCAGGGCCGGTTATCTTATCGACGGGCGCGATGGACTCGGTACCGTAGGCCAGCGCGGCGATGGCTTGCGCGCCGCCCACGGTGTAGACCTCGGTCACCCCGGCGAGCTTGCACGCGGCCAAGATGGCAGCGTCCACGGTGCCATCTGCGGTGGGCGGCGTGACGCACACGATGCGCTCCACCCCCGCCACCTGGGCCGGCAGCGCGTTCATGAGCACGGTGGACGGATAGAGCGCACGACCCCCGGGCACGTAGATGCCCACGGAATCGAGCGGGGTCACCTTCGCTCCCACGATGGCACCGTCCTCGCGGGTGAACACCCAGCTCTGCTGCACCTGCCGCTCGTGGAAGTCGCGGATCTGGCGTGCCGCATGACCGAGGGCTTCCAGGGTCTCGGGCCCCACATGCGCTACGGCCGCATCGAGGGTGACATCCGAAACGCGGAAGCTCTTCACCGCAACATGATCGAACCTCTCGGTGAGCTCGCGCAGGGCCGCATCGCCCTGGGAACGCACCTGCTCCACGATGGTCGCCGCCGCTTCGAGGGCTTCGGCGTTGAATGCTCCGGTACGGTTCAGGAAATGCTTGCTGAACGGTTCGTTGCGCTTGAGAGTGACGCGGCGCATAGCGGTCTCGCTTTCTCTTCTCGGTCGTGAATAGGTCTATGGTACTACGCAGAGGCGCCCGCGATGGGAGCGTAGGCGGTCGTTTCGGCATGGGCGTGCAGAGCGCGGGCCAGCTCCGCCACGCGCGGGTCGGTGCGCAGGCTACAGGGGTTGGCGAAGAAGCGCGCCGTGGATGCGAGCACCTCATCGACCACCACCAGGTCGTTCTCGCGCAGCGTGGTGCCCGTGGCCGTGATGTCGACGATGCACTCGGCCAAGCCCGTGAGCGGCGCGAGCTCGATGTTGCCGTGCAGCTTCACGATCTGCACCTGCATGCCGCGACGAGCGAAATGCTCAGCGGCTATGGAGGGATACTTCGTGGCCACGCGCACCGACCCGAGCTCGCCGTAGCGACGTTGAGCCGCTCCTTGAGCATAGCGGGGCTCGGCTACGATGAAGCGACACGCACCGAAGCCGAGGTCCACCAGCTCCACAGTGTCAGCGGCGGCCTCTAAGAGCGAATCTTTGCCGCAGATACCGCAATCAGCCGCGCCCGCAGCCACGAACACCGGTGCGTCGGTGGGTCGCACGATGATGTAGTCGGCCTGCGCCCCACGGATGATGAGCTGCCGACCGGGTCGGTCGAGATCGGCCGTGTCGAGGCCAGCTGCCTGCAAGCACGCCACGGCATCGGGGTTCAGCGAGCCCTTCGGCACCGCGATGCGCAAGGGCCGCGCTCCTTCGTATGCCCCGGGCACGGCGGCCTCCCGTGCGGCAAGAGCCTGTTCCAGGTAGAACGCGAAGCCCGCCGCCGGCCGCTCGGCACCGTAGGCGCCCAGCATGCGATCGTAGCGACCGCCTGAGCCCAGAGGCGAGCCAAGCCCCTGTCCATAGGCCTCGAACACCAGGCCGGTGTAATAGTCGAACGAGCTCATGACCGAGAAATCCACCAGCACCCGAGCCTGCGGGTTGAGCGATGCCACCTCATCGTAGAGCCGTTCCAGCCCGTCAAGACCCTGGGCACAGCCGAGCGGAGCGGTCAGAGAACGGACTTCGGCGATAGCCTCTCTGCCACCACGAATGCGCGGCAAGCGCCGGATGGCCGCAGCCACTGCTCGATCGCATCCGCACCGGGCCGACTCTTCGTCCACCAAACGATCGAGCTTCACGAAGTCCGACCCATGGAACCCATCGAGCACCGCGGCCTTCCATCCATCGCTCGCCCCGCTCACGTCCAGCAGCGCCCGCAGCACCGCCACCGACGCGATGGCGAGGGTGAACGGTCCGACGCCGATGGCATCCATGGCCTCGATGAAGAGCGCTACCACTTCATGGTCGGCTTCAACGTCCCGCACCCCGATGCACTCGATGCCTATCTGGGTGAGCTCTCGTGCGCTCGCTGCCGCGTCCCGTGCGGTCTCGCGGAAGACGCGCTGGGTATAGCGAAACCGCAACGGGCCTTCCACGTCCCCGTAGCGGGTGGCGCACAGACGCGCCACTTGCAACGTCACGTCGGGACGCAGGGCTAGAAGGTCGCCTTGGGCATCGAACAGCTTGAAGGGCGGTGCCGGCATGCGGCCCGAGGCCAAGGCCCCTTGGCGCAGCACGTCCATCACCTCCAAGGTGGGCGTCTCGATGGGCGCATAGCCGCGAGAAGCGAACAGATCCTGCACCGCGCGGGTCAGCTGTTCACGTTCGGTCGCCTCATCAGCCAAGATGTCTCGAAAGCCCGAAGGCGTGGCAAGGTTCATGGTGAAGCTCTCTCATCTTCTCTCGATCCGATGCAGTTACTTTATCACAGTAGAGTACTAAAGTGTAGGACCTTTCCGTGATGCCCGATACAACCACAGGAGCGCCGCCGCCATCAGAAGAAGGCCCACGCCGTCGAACACGATGAATCGCAGCAGCGACGCGCTCAGGATGGCGAACGCAGGATCAGCCGCGATCGTCATATAAAGGTAGACCTCCCCCACAAGACCGATGAGCTGCTGGGTCAAGATCACCACGCCCAGCACGCAGAAGCGGTCAGGAGCGACGATGAAGGGCGGATAGGTGGCATTCCACATAAGGAACGCCACACCCAAGCCCGCCACGGCGATCTGCCCGACACGGCCAGCATCCTCCAGCATGAAGCCGGCTGTGAAGTCGCCCGGAACCAGCAGGAAACCGAGCGCGCACTGCACGTTCACCACGAACACAGCGGCGAAGACGAGGCGGGTGACCACGGCGGCTGTCTTTCTCTTAGAAGCCATAGCGGCCATTATAAGTTTTTTTCCTTGCGCCCCTTCGCCAACTTCTCTATAATTCTGCCTTGCGCTTTGGTGGCTATAGTTCAGTTGGCTAGAACGCCAGATTGTGGCTCTGGAGGTCGTCGGTTCGAGTCCGATTAGCCACCCCACGCGCGCCCCTTCCCTTCCTCATGAAGAAGGTGCGCGCGGCTGAAGGGCGATGCAGAGAATGTGCTTGCAAGCTGTTCCGGTTTCGCCTACAATAGCAAAGCGTTTTGCGCCATTAGCTTAGTTGGTAGAGCAGGGGACTCTTAATCCCAAGGTCGAAGGTTCGAGTCCTTCATGGCGCACCAGAAAGCATCGAGAGCCGCCAACGTTGTTGTTGCGGCTCTTTTTCTAGCTCGAGGCATGCGCCCATAGCTCAATGGTGGAGCAGAGGACTCATAATCCTTTGGTTGCAGGTTCGAATCCTGCTGGGCGCACCATTTCTTCTCTGTTTCCTTCACCCCCTTGCTCTTGCCTTCTGGTTGCAAGGTCGCATCAGCTAACGGCTCGGTTTCAGTCAGACGCAAAAGACGCTCTTCCTCTCGGGGATGCCGTAGTATGAGAGCGAGAAGGGCTAGTGAGCGCCAAACAGCGAACGGAAAGAGCGGTGCAGGGCCATGGTGAGCGAACGCGATAAGGGCATCATCCGCGCCAGCATCGTCGGCATCGCGGGAAACCTCGTGCTCACTGCCTTCAAGCTGCTGGTGGGCGTGATGGCGAGCTCCATCGCCATCATCCTCGATGGCGTGAACAACGCCACCGACGCGCTGTCCTCCCTCATCACCATCGCGGGCACGAAGCTCGCAGCACGCCGGGCCGACCGCGCCCATCCTTTCGGCTATGGCCGCGTCGAATACGTCACTTCGGTAGCCATCGCCCTCATCATCCTGGGCGCCGGCGTCATATCCATGCGCGAGTCCGTCCTCAAGATCATCTCCCCGGCCGATCCGGACTATCGCATGGTCACCTTAGTGGTCATCATCGCCTCCATCGCGGCCAAGGTGATCATCGGGCTGTACTTCCGCCGCCGGGGTTCTCAGCTGCGCTCGGAAGCCCTCCGCGCCTCAGGCATAGACTCCGACTACGACGCGGTGCTCTCCGCTGGCACCCTGGTAGCAGCGCTGGCCATGATGCTGTGGAAGGTGAACATCGACGGTATCGTGGGCGCCATCATCTCGCTGTTCGTGCTGAAAGCGGGCTTCGACATCCTGCGCGACGCCGTGAACCCCATCATCGGCTGTCGCGAGAGCGACGAGCTCGGACGTCAGCTGAAATCCCACATCGCCTCCTACCCTGAGGTGAAGGATGCCTACGACCTCATCCTCGACGATTTCGGTCCGAACGTGATGGTGGGATCGGTGCATATCGAGGTGCCCGATGCTATGACCGCCTGCGACATCGACCGGCTCACCCGCGCCATCGTGAAAGACGTTGCCGAGAAGTTCAACGTCATCCTCACCGTTGGCATCTATGCGCAGAACACCACGGGCGCCTTCGCCCCGGTATGCGAGGAGCTGCGACGCATCGTAGCGGCGCACCCCTCTGTGCTTCAGATGCACGGGTTCTACGGCGATGAGAAGACCAACACCGTCTGCTTCGATCTGGTCATCGACTTCGGCGCCGACGCTCAGAGCGTTCGCGACGACGTAGTAGGCGCTCTGAAGGTCGCCTACCCGCGCTTCTCTTATAATGTTACGATCGATACCGATTGCCTCGACTGACCGTTCTCATAAGACGAAAGAAAGGACGGCCCCGCCCTTGGAGACTCTCACGCTCGGACTGCTGCTGCTGGCCGCAGTGCTGCTATCCTCCATCATCGACCAGGTGGTGCCCCGCATATCGCTGCCTCTCGTGCAGATCGCCACGGGCGTCATCATCGGCATGTTGGCCTCCGGCAGCATCGACATCGAGCTCGATCCCGAGATATTCCTCGTGCTGTTCATCGCGCCTTTGCTGTTCGACGAAGCGAAGAACGCCGATAAGGCGAGCCTTTGGCGCAACAGAAAGCCCATCCTCTCTCTCGCCATCGGGCTGGTGGTGGCCACCACGCTCATCATCGGCTTCGCGGTCAACTTCTTCATCCCCTCCATCCCTTTGGCGGCAGCTTTCGCCTTGGGCGCGGCCCTCGGCCCCACCGATGCTGTGGCGGTCTCCTCCCTCTCCAAGCAGATAAGCATCCCTGAACGGGAGGCGAGCCTGCTCAAAGGCGAGCTGTTGCTGAACGACGCCTCGGGCATCGTATCGTTCCAGTTCGCTCTCGCAGCGGCCATCACCGGCACCTTCTCGCTGGCCCATGCCACCGTCGACTTCCTCATGGAGTTCATCGGCGGCCTGGTGGCCGGCGTCGTGTTGGGATTGCTCGCGAAGCTATTGGTGCGCAAAGTGCGCGAGATAGGCGTGGAGAACACGACCTTCCACGTGCTGTTCGAGGTGTTCACGCCGTTTCTAGTCTATCTGCTCTCCCAATCCATCCACGTGAGCGGCATCATCGCGGTGGTAGTGGCAGGGTTGTTCAACGTCATCGCGCCCCGCACCGACGGACCGGCCATCGCCCGCATGAACATCGTCTCTTCCAGCGTATGGCACGTCATCACCTTCGCCCTCAATGGCATCGTGTTCGTGCTGCTGGGCACGCAGCTGCCCAATGCCATGCGCAGCACCTGGGACGACGTCTCCATCGACAACCTGTTGCTGATAGCCTACATCGTAGGGATCACGGTGGTGCTTCTTGGCATCCGCTTCATCTGGGTGCTATGCATGGAAAAGGTCCATCTTCGCGCGACCAAGGAGCGCTTCAGCAAGCGAAGCCTCCAAGAGGTTCTCATCACCACCCTTTCCGGGGCGAAGGGCACGATCACGCTCTCCATCATGTTCACCATCCCGGTCTACGTCTCGCTGGCCCCACCGGTGCGCTTCCCTCAGCGCGACCTGCTCATATTCCTCGCCTGCGGCGTCATCGTATGCACCTTGCTGATCGCCACGTTCATCGTGCCGCTGGTAGCTCCCAAGCGAAACGCCGCCCAGAACGAACAAGAGATGCGCCAACAGGAAGCCGAGACCATGATCGACATCCTGCGCAGCGTCATCGAGCACCTGGCCGCCCACCAGACCGACGAGAACCGCGCCTCCACCCAAGTGGTCATCCGCTCCTATAACGAGCGCATCGCCAACGTCAAGGATCACAACGACATAGAGGACGAGGCCAACATCGCTTTGCGCATCCAGACCCTGCACTGGGAAGAAGAGCGCGTGCTGCAGATGCTCAACGAAGGAGAGGTATCGGGCCTGGCCGCCTATCGCTACATCAACCGGCTCGAGCACATCGAGCATCTCCTGCGCCACAGCCGAAACCGCTTCTCGCCGCGACGGGCAGCCTTCCGCGCCCGTACCCTGCTACGCCGCGGCGTGCACACCTTCGTGCGCGAGCTGCCGAACAGCAACATAACCGCCGGTACCGAGGAGATACGCAAGATACAGATAGCCGCCGAGCTCTATGTGATAGACATCCTGCGAGCCATGGTTGCCTCCCCCGATGAGGAAGTGCCCACCGAAGACGCGGCGAAGCTGCTGTTGGAGTACCAGAACTCGGTGGCCATCATCCAGAACAGCCTGCCCACGGTGACCAGCGCCATACGCATGGGAGACTGCACCGATGCGGTGAAGCGCTACGCTTACGGCGTGGAGCTGGAGCAGATCCAAGAGATGTACGAAGAGGAGCGCCTCACCCGCGCCACCGCCCGTCGTTTGCGCGAGAACGTGCAGATGATGCAGCTCGACCTGGACGACCGGCTCTAGGCCAGGGCCGCCAGCTGCTTGCGCGCCGGTGCCACCAACGCCAAGCGACCGCCGTTGCTCGCCACGAACTCGAGGCATTCCCGCTCACGAGCGACATCGCCGAGGCCATGGCATGCCTGGGCCTCCTTCCAGGCCGACTCCACGCGGATGCGCATGGGCAGCGCCGCATCGTCATGGACCCGACCGTAGAGGCTGCGCAAGGCGGCGTCATCGTGAGCCACAGCAGCCTGCAGCAACGTCTTCTGATCGTTCAGGAACTTCAGCGGATCGCTGGTCTGCGGTCCCTGCTGCAAGGTGGGCACTATGTCCAGCCCGCGCTCTACCAATGCCAAAGCTGCGGCGGCCCCTTGGGTCTTGGTCACCAGCGGCACAGCGTTCATGAGCACGCCCAACCGGATCGAATCGTTCTTCGCTGCATCTATGCTGCGCAGCATGGCCTCCTCGATGGCCCGAGCGCGATCGGTCTTCCCCTCATCCAGCAAGGCCTGCGCGTAGTAGGTGAGGAACCACGAGGCCATCACGTTATAGGGCTGCTGCATGGCGACGACCACCTCAGTGGCCGCATCGGTGAGCCCCTCAGGGTCGCACTGGTCGTTATAGCGTGCCAGCATGGCCTCGGTACGCTCGTCTGCTTTGCGACCGAAGAAGCTCTGCGCGGCCATCATCGAGCCGAACAGCAGCACCAAAAGCCCGATGAGCCCCGGCAACGACGCAGCCATGATGGTACCGGTGACCGCGGCATACGCCGTCGAGGTCACCACCGGCACCGCCACCGCGACCACGCAGCACCAGATGACGTACTTCTTGAAATATGGGAGCATGAAGCCCTCCTCCTTCTGACCCTCGCGCCCGCGAGCGCGAGCTCTCATCGAACTATAGCAAATCGGCCTCCATGCGGCGAAGGCGACGCATCTCCCATACGATGAACAGAGCTGTGGTGAAGATAGAGAGGAAATCGGCGATGGGAGCGGCGTAATAGAGAGCATCGAGGCCGGTCAGGGCCGGATCCATCTGCGGCAGGATGCTCGGCATGACCAGCAGCAAGGGTACCAGGAACAGTATCTGGCGCGTGAGGGTGAGGAAGATCGACTTCGCCGGCTGGCCGGTTGCCTGGAAGTAGTTCGCGCCCACGATCTGGAATCCCACGAAGGGCAGCATGAGGAACTGCACCTTCAACGCGAACACCGTGAAGGTCACCAGCGCCTCGTGGGTGATGCCGAAGGCGGCGACGATGGCCTCAGGGAACAGCATGATGAGACCCCACTCCACCACCGCGATGGCCGTGGCCAGCGCTATGCCGAGCCACAGCGTCTGACGCACTCGCTTCACGTTCTTCGCTCCGTAGTTGTAGCCGAGGAGCGGCTGGAGGGCGACGGCCGTGCCGATGAGGGGCATGACGGAGAACATGCCGATGCGGTTGATGACGCCGATGGAGGCAAGAGCGTCCACCGCGCCGATGGGACTCAGAGCGCCATAGAAGGCCAGCTGATAGTTCAGCACGAAGTTCACCACGGCCATGCCCGCCTGGATAGCGAAGCTCGGGAAGCCGAAGGCGAGGATAGTGCCCATGATGCGCGGCGCGGGCACCATGCATCGCAGGTGCAGACGGAGCGCCACTCCCTTGGTGAACAGGAAGTACCACAGCACCGCCACCACCGAGCAGGCTTGTCCGGCCAAGGTGGCCAGAGCGCTGCCGGCCACGCCCCAGCCCAGAAGGATCACGAACCAGTAGTTGAACGCTGTTGCGGCCACCAGGCCCACCACCATGGTGCCCAGCGCTCGGTTCGGAGCCCCGCAGGTCCGGATGAAGTTGTTGACGCCCATGCCGATGGATTGCAGCACGAAGCCGAAGCAGAGTATCTGGATGAACGTGCGAGCGTAGGGCCGCACCTCATCGGTAGCGCTCGATGCCGTCAACAACATGTCGAGCAACACTGGGTTCGCTGCCGCGAACGCCACCAGAAGCCACAGGATGATGCTGAGCGTCACCACGTTGCCCAGCGACCGCTCGGCCGCCGCCCGATCGCCCTGGCCCAAGCGCAGCGCCGCTAGAGCGTTGCCGCCGTTGCCCACGAGCATCGCCAAAGCCATGAACACGATCATGATGGGATTGGCCACGGTAACGGCCGAGAGCCCTATCTCGCCTACTGCATGGCCGAGGAATATGGAGTCGATGAGGTTATAGGAACCGTTCACCACCATGCCCACGATGGAGGGCACCGCGAACTCGATGATGAGCTTCGGCACCGAGGCGGTGCCCATGCGGGCCACGCGCTCGGAAGCCCCCTCCGAAGCGGCGGGGCGCTGGCCTTCCTTCACTTTGATGTGCTGGCGTATCTCGTCTTTATCGGTCATCGTCGCGCTCTTCTCCCCTTCATCACAGCCTTACCTCAGCTTCGCTCGTCGCTCTCTCCAATCGGGCATGAAACCATCCATGAGCTGGTGGAATCGAGGGCCATGACCGCGTTCCAGCAGATGGCACAGCTCATGGACCACCACGTACTCGAGACATTCTGGCGGATAGAGAGCCAAGCGGACGTTCAAGCAGATGCGCCCGGTCGCAGGCTGACAGCTTCCCCAGCGGCTCTTCATGTTGCGATAGGCCAACGCACCGGCCTTCACGCCCATCAGGGGCTCCCAAGCCTCTACCAACGCAGGCGCGCAAGCGCTCACCACCTCCCGCCACGCCCTCACATCCTCCGCAGTGGCGGTCTCGGCCCGGGCTAGAGGGGAATCCGCCATGGCGGCTCGCTGGCGCAGCACCCATGGCATCTTGGCGCGCACCAGATCGACCACCACGGACGGATCGGTGCCGAAGGGCACGCTCGCGACCAGCGCGCCATCGGGCGGGCGTAGTCGCAGATTCAGGCTCTTGATCGCCTTGGCCGTCACCGTCACCAGCTCGCCGTCGACATCGATGACGAAACGCTCGGAAGGCCGCTCGCGCCGCAGCATCGCCCGACGCCCTCAGCGCTCTTCGCCGGCGCTGCGAGCCGCCTTCAGCGCCTCCATGGCGAGCTCATAGGCATCGTTGCGCGGGATATGGAAGGCAGCCGTCAGCCGAGCGGCCAGGTCCTTGGTGCGCAGGCCCTCGCATGCCAGATCGCGAGCCAGCCGTGCGGCCTCTTCATGGGCCGACGCCTCCTCGGCCGCTCGCTCTTCCGCAGCAGGCGCGTCGATGACCAGCGCTATCTCGCCCTTCACGCTCCCCTGCTCCTCGATGCGGCGTCCGAACAGCTCGCTCAGCTCCGCAGCCGTTCCGCGCGCCACCTCCTCGTGCAGCTTCGTCAGCTCACGGCATACCGCCACCGTCCGCTGCGGGAACGCTTCAGCGATGTTCGCCAATGTAGCGCACAACCGCTTGGGGCTCTCATAGAACACCAGAGCCGCGTCCAGCTCGCGCAGCGAGTCGAGCAGTGCACGCTGCTCGGCGGCCTTGCGCGGCAGGAACGCTCCGAAATAGAAATGAGGGCTCGCTGTGCCGCTCATCACGTAGGCGAGCGGGGCTGCGCTCGCACCGGGCAGTACCTCGAAGGGAACGGCGCCCTTTCGCGCAGCCGCCACCAGGCGCATGCCCGGATCGGACACCCCGGGCATGCCAGCATCGGTACAGTAGGCGATAGCCTCCCCTGCCCGCACCCGTTCGACCACCTCGGCAGCCTTCGCCTCCATGAGCGTCTCATCGAGGCGCAGAAGCGGCACCGAGATGCTATGGGCCGCCAGCAGCTTGCCGGTGACCCGCGTGTCCTCGGCATACACCGCATCCGCCCGCCGCAGCGTCTCCAGCCCGCGCATCGTGATATCGGCCAAAGTGCCGATGGGCGTGGGCACCAGGCTCAGCATGCCGGCAGGACCGCTCATAGCATGCCCTGCTCATCGGCGACGAATCCGATATCTTCCAAGAGCTCGATGCCATCGGCCGCTGCGGTAGCGAGCTCGTCGCAGCGCTCGTTCAACGGATGGCCCGCATGGCCCTTCACCCACGAGAACGTCACCTCATGGGGCTCCATGGCTAGAAGCAGCCGCTTCCAGAGGTCCACGTTCTTCACCGGCTGTTTCTGGGAATTGCGCCAGCGCTTTCGCTGCCAGCCGTCTATCCAATGCTGGTTGAACGCGTTGACCACGTACTGCGAGTCGGAATGCACCTCCACCTCGCAGGCGCTCTTCAACGCCTCCAGCGCCACGATGACGGCCAGAAGCTCCATGCGGTTGTTCGTCGTACGGGCATAACCGGCAGAAAGCTCGCGCGAGGCCGTGCTCCCGTCGCGCAGAACGCACGTGAGCACGGCCCCGTAGCCACCGGGGCCCGGGTTTCCCCGGGAAGCCCCGTCGGTATATATGGTGACCTTCTGCATCTACCTCTTACAGCATGGCCTGGATGGTGATGAACAGCGGGCTGAAGGTCAGCGACACGATGGTCATCAGGTTGATCAGAATGTTCATGGACGGACCAGAGGTATCCTTGAACGGATCGCCCACGGTATCGCCCACCACGGCAGCCTTGTGGGCCTCAGAGCCCTTGCCGCCAAAATAGCCTTGCTCGATGTACTTCTTCGCGTTATCCCACGCACCGCCGGCGTTCGACATGAAGATGGCCATCAGCATGCCGGTGGCCACAGCGCCCGCGAGGAAGCCGCCCAGCATGGCCGGGTCGATGCAACCGATGATGATGGGCACGACCACCGCAAGGCAACCGGGCAGCATCATCTCACGCAGCGCGCTGGAGGTGGAGATGGCCACGCACTTATCGTACTCGGGCTCGGCCTCGTACTCCATGATGCCGCGTATCTCACGGAACTGACGACGTACCTCTTCCACCATAGCGTGAGCCGCACGCGAGACGGCGCCCATGGTAAGGGCAGCGAACATGAACGGCATCATGGCACCCACGAAGATGCCCGCCACGATGAGCGGATCGGTCAGCGACAGCTCGAAATCGGCGATGTAGTGGTGCATGGTCGCCTGGAACGACACGAACAGCGAGATGGCCGACAGACCGGCGCTGGCGATGGCGAAGCCCTTAGCGATGGCGGCAGTGGTGTTGCCCACCGCATCGAGAGCATCGGTGCGATCGCGCACCTCCTCGGGCAAACCCGCCATCTCAGCGATGCCGCCCGCGTTATCGGCAACCGGACCGTAGGCGTCCACGCCGATGGTGATGGCGGTGTTCGACAGCATGCCGGTAGCTGCCAGGCCCACGCCGAACAGGCCTACCAGGATGCCGTTCATCACGCCGGCCTCAGCAGCCGCCGGAAACGCCATGTTGCCGCAAGCGAACGCCCCGATGATGGCGAGCGCCACCAGCACGATGGGAGCGATGGTGGATAGCATGCCGGTAGAGATGCCCTCGATGATGACCGTGGCCGCGCCCGTCTCGGCGGACTCGGCGATCTTCTGCACGGGCTTGTGATGGTCGGAGCAGAAATACTCGGTGATCTTGCCGATGGCAAGGCCCGCGATCAGACCGCACAGCACCGAGCCGAACAGCCACAGCGGCTGAGCGTCGAGAGACTGGGACTGCCACAGGAAGAACAGGATGAAGATGATGACGATCTCGATGCCGGCGGCCAGGTACGTGCCGCGATTGAGCGCCTTGTGCAGATCGGCCCCTTCCTTGGTGCGAACAGCCAGAAGGCCGATGATGGACGTGAGGATGCCGAACGCAGCGATGACCACCGGAACCACGATAGCCCACACGAAGTCGCCCGTAGCGAAATAGCCGCCAAGGGAGCCGAAGGTCACGGCCAAGATGGTGGGAGCGAGGATGGAGCCGGTATAGCTCTCGAACAGGTCAGCGCCCATGCCGGCCACATCGCCCACGTTGTCGCCCACGTTGTCGGCGATGGTGGCGGGGTTGCGCGGATCGTCCTCAGGGATGCCCGCTTCCACCTTGCCCACCAGATCAGCGCCCACATCGGCCGCCTTGGTGTAGATGCCGCCGCCCACACGGGCGAACAGCGCCACAGCAGAGGCGCCAGTAGCGAAGCCCTCTACCATGCCGATGTTCTCATGCATCAGCTCCGGGTCGAGCACGTCCACGCCGAACACCAGCAGGATGAGCCACAAAGACAGGCCCATGAGCGCGAACGACGCCACGCACAAGCCCATGGTCAGGCCAGACTTGAAGCTGATGTTCAGCGCCTTGGCCACTGATTCTTCAGCAGCGTAGGCCGTGCGCGTGTTGGCGCGCGTGGCCACATGCATGCCCACATATCCTGCGGCAGCGGAGAGGATGCCGCCGGTTATGAAGGCAAGGGCCGTCACCCACGACAGAGCGATGGCCATGACCACGGCCACCACCACCATGAAGATGATGAGCAGCTTGTACTCGCTCATCAGGAACGCTTTCGCACCCTGCTGTATCTTCAGCGAGATGCTGTTCATCTTGTCGGAACCGGGCGCCTGCTTGAGGACCCAGCTTCCGAGGTAGGCCGCTACCAGGATGCCGATGAAGGCACAGGCGGGAGCGATCCACGCGAACTGTGTAGACACCTTCTTTCTCCTTCTCTTCTTCGTTGCACTGATTCCACGTTCAGTAGGCCCATTCTATCCAAAGAAGCCCCGCGCTGGGGCCGCCCACGGCCAAGAATGGGCGAACCTGGGCCACGGACGCGCGAACGGCGCTCCCTCGCTGATATACTGCCAGTTCGCGCTCGATCCTCCCTATCGTCCTTTAGCGAAAGCAGTGTCTCTACCCGTGAACCCCGGTCATGACGCATCCCGACGCTCCTCCACCGAGGGCCCGACGACCTCCCTGCTCCGCCGAGCTTACGCGCTCTTCGCTTCCTCCTCCATCGCTACCCAGACGCTCATCGCGCTCGTCAGCATCGCTTTGGCCTTCGTGCTGCTCGAGCTGCCTTGGAACTCCCAGCTGCTGGCCATGGATAGCGCGTATGCCACCGCGAACCTCGGCATCCTCGCGCTGCTGTTCACCGTGTCGTTCCTCCTGGGACAGCGCACGCGCACCGCAGCGGCCGTCTTCGTCGGGGCATGTCTGCTCACGGGCATCGCCAACCATTTCATCGTGGAGTTCAAAGGGCAGCCCATCGTGCCGGCCGACCTATTCGCCCTCGGCACGGCCGCTTCCGTCAGCGGCGGCTACGTCCTCACCCCCGGTGGACGCGTCGTGGCGTGCTGTGCGCTCTACGGTGCCTATCTGGTGCTGCTGCGCTTCCTGCCCCTCGCTGCCGCCCATGGCCCAGGCACGGCGCAAAGAGCGGGAGCCGTTGCAGCGAACTTGCTGTGCGCCCTCGCATTCGCCCTAGTGGGCGCGAACCATCTTTCCACCACCGACCTTCATGAGGCTTACGGTTGCACGGTGGACGTATGGGACGTGCGCGGCTCCTACGCCTCCCAAGGCACCGCGCTGTGCTTCCTCACCCGCTTCCAGCAGCTCACCCCCAGCGAGCCGGCCGCCTATTCGGCTGCCTTGGCCGACGAGCTCCTGGCTGCTGATCGCGCCCGCGCCGAAGGCGATCCCCTCGACGGGCCGACGCTGGTACAGGCTTCCTACGAGGCGGATGGAGCGCAGCCCGTCGAGATCGTGCGGCCCCATATCATCGCCGTCATGAACGAGACGTTCTCCGACCTGTCCGCCTACCCAGGCCTCGAGGACAGCGCGGCTCGCACCCGCTACGTTCACACCCTCACTGAGCAGAGCGCTTATGGGGGCACCGCATACGTGTCGGCCCTGGGCGGGGGCACCTGCAACAGCGAGTTCGAGTTCCTCACAGGCGCCACGTTGGGCAACCTCGGTGGCGGCGAATATCCCTACATGCTCTATGACCTCGACGGCGCGTCGAACCTCGCAGACCATCTGGCACGACTAGGCTATGGCACTCACGCCATCCATCCGGCCGAAGCCAGCAACTGGCGGCGCGACATGGTCTATGACCAGCTAGGATTCGAGAGCTTCGACGACATCCTCACGTTCAAAGCGCTCCCCGACTACGAAGAGAGCCTCTTCCGTCGCCTCGTTAGCGACCGCCGCACCTACGAGCAGGCCTTGAAGCTGATCGATGAAGCCGAAGGACCGCAGTTCGTCTTCGACGTCACCATCCAGAACCACGGCGGCTACGAGACGCAGCTCATCGACGAGGGCGAGCGCAGCAGCATCTCTTGCGATGCCCTCGACCAGACAGCTCGCAACGAGCTGGAGGAGTTCGTCAGCTGCATCAACGCCTCCGAAGACGACCTGCGCTTCCTCGTCAACGAGCTACGAGCGCGTCAAGATCCCATCGTGCTCTGCTTCTTCGGCGACCACCAGCCCGGCTTCGCCGATCGCCTCTACGAGCGCACCTACGGCTCCAGCATCGACGGCGTGCCGTTGGAGATGGTGCAGCGTCGTTTCAGCGTACCCTATTTCATCTGGGGAAACGATGCTGCCTGCCAGCTCGGCTATGCTCAAGGAGCGCCGGGTGGGCACGGGGGGCCGGCCGCGCCCCACAGCAGCCTGAACTACCTCGGCTCGCTGTTGCTGGACGCCTGCGCCCTGCCCCAGAGCGACTACAGCGCTTTTTTGTCCACCATCCGCCAGGCGATACCCGCCATCAACATGAACGGCTATATGACCGCCGATGAGAGCTGGCATTGGTTCGATCAGAGCGCCGGTGCCGACGAACAGCTCTGGCAATACTCCGTCGTGCAGTTCCGCAACCTCTTCGGCCGCTAGAAGCCGAGGCTAGCCGCCGATCGACCTCTCTCTTTTCGTCCTCACCGCTCATCGCTGTCGCTCGAACGACTGCGAGACGGTCCGGCGACAGCCCCAGCTGGCCAGCTGCTCAGAGCATCAAGCATCAGCGCCTACCATGATCTTCGGATGAGCCTGCCCTCCTGAAGACGAAGCCGAAGATCGCGACCGCCGAGCTTGACCGCCGAGCTTGCCGGATAGGTCAAAGCGGCATCGTACGGGTGCAGGCGATGTCAGCAGTGATGGTAGCGATGAGCTCTTCGGTGGACGCGAAGCGCCTCATGGGCCGAAGGAACTGATGGAAGCGCAATTCAAGACGCTGTCCGTAGATCTCTTGGTCGAAATCGAGCAGATGCGCCTCCACGTTGGCGGTGGTCGCATCCTCGAAGGTGAGCGCGACGCCCACGTTCACCGCTGCTCGATAGCGCGCACCATCCACCAACGCCTCAGACGCATACACCCCCTCGGCCAAGGGCAGCAGCAGCTCGTCCACCACCATGTTCGCCGTGCGAATGCCGAATTCGCGTCCATCGCCCCGACCGCGCTCGATGGTGCCCACCACCGAGAACGGCTGGGTCAGCAGCGCGTTCGCCTCTTCGAGCCTCCCCTCGCCCGGATCGGCGAGCAATCGGCGGATGCGAGTGGAAGTGATGGGCTCATCGTCGAAGGTCTCCAGCTCATAGGCGAGCACTTCGGTGCCCGTGCGCTCGCCCCAGAACCGCAGCGTACCCACATCTCCTCGAGCCCCAGCACCGAAGCGCAGGTCACGGCCCACATGCAGCGACCCCGGGGGGTCCTGGGCGAAGGTGCGCTCGAGGAACGCGAGCGGTTCGAGGGAGGCGAGCGCACGACCGAAGGGCAGCACCACCACATGATCGACCCCCGTAGCGGCCAGAGCTGCGATGCGACGCTCATCGTCCATGAGCTTGCGGAATCCCTCTTTGGCGAACACCTCGTCGGGGTCGCGATCGAAGGTGATCACCACCGAGGGGACCCCCTGACGCGCCCCATGGGCCCGCGCGCTCTCGATGATGAAGCGATGGCCCTTATGCACGCCGTCGAACACCCCGAAAGCGCAGGATGCACCTGCGAAGAGCGATCGATCGAAGGCACCATCGAAGCGATGGACGTTCTCGTTGCTAGGCATGACCGCGGCTCACTCCCCCTTGGAACACCTTTTCCGGCTTCAAGCGACGACGCTCGCCGTCATAGCCGTAGAGCGCGAGCAGTCGATTGCCTCCGATGACGGCCACCAGCTCGCCGTCTTCCAAAGGGGATGGGCTCTCCCGCAGATCGCTCATGCAAGCGCACACATCCCGGCGGGCCTCCGTGGCCTCGTAAGCGAACAGCTCCACCTCGTCCGGTCGCAGAAAACCGCCGTTCTCCACCGCACGCAGCTGCTCATCGCGCACGAATACGAAGCGCTTGTTCAGCAACCGGACCGGGTCGAGCGCAGCAGCCTCTCCTACCGCTTCGAGCGCTTCCAGAGTGCAGCAATCGTCAAGGGTCAGCTCACCTGCCACCGTACGCTCCAAGGCGCCCACATGGGCATAGCAGCCCAGCGCCTCGCCAGCATCCCGTGCGATGGAGCGGATATAGGTGCCCTTCGAGACCGAGAACGCCACGTCCCACGCCACCGTGTCGACGATCCGCGGCCCTTCCGCTGTGCTCAGCTCCTCGGAGATGTCGCGTACCGCGAGCAGTTCGGCTCGATATATCTCGATGTCGCGAGGCTCCACCTTGATGACGGTGCCCTTGCGAGCCTCGTCGCACGCTTTGCGGCCTCCCACCTTTATGGCCGAGTAGACCGGCGGCAACTGCTTCGCCCGCCCCACCAGCGAGGCGACGAAGCGCTCGGCGAACGCTGGATCGCTCAGGTGCGCAGGCACCGGTGCGACATCGGTGAGCATTCCTTCCGCGTCATCGGTATCGGTGGCGCATCCGAACACGATGCGCACCACATAGCTCTTGTCGTGAGAGGTGAGGTATTCGTTCAAACGGGTGGCCGACCCGATGCATACCGCCAACACGCCGGTAGCCAGCGGATCGAGGGTGCCTGCGTGGCCCACGCGCTTTTCTCCGAATATGCGACGCACGTGGCTCACCACATCATGAGAGGTCATGCCGGGAGGCTTCCGCACGCCAACTACCAGGCTCAGACCCGAATCGCCTCGCTTCGCCACCGCAGCTCAGTCCTTTCCGAGCGCAGCGAGCGCAGCGGCGCTCACCACATCGATCGCCTCGCCGAGCGGACAGTGCAAGGTGAAGCCTGCCGCAGCTCGATGCCCTCCGCCGTCGAAGCGGCGAGCGATGGCAGCCACGTCGGTGCCATCCTTCGAGCGGAAACTGCCGCGCACCTCCCCTTCCTGCTCCCGCAGGATGCAGGCGATGCGCACCCCCCTCACAGAGCGCAGTATGTCGATGAGAGGCTCCGCATCGGCCTTCACGGCCCCCACCTCCTCCATCTCGCGACGACCGATCCATGACAGCACGAGAGCGCCTTCAGCGAGGAAGCGCATGTGCGCTATGGCGAGCCGCTGCAGCTCCAAGGAAGCGACAGAGCGGTTCTGGCACACCTGCTGGGCGATGGTGGAGGGGTCGGCTCCTGCTGCCACCATCTCCGCTCCCAAAGCGAACGCCTCAGCATCGGCGTTCTGGTGCTGGAAGCTGCCCGTGTCGGTCATCAGCCCGGTATAGGCGCAGGTGGCGATGGCGGCATCGGCAGCGATGCCCATGGCCTGCACGGTGCGCCAGATAAGCGTGGTGGTGGAAGCGGCGTCCGGATCGGTGTAGCTCAGCTGGGACATGGCCCGATCGGCCCCGTGATGATCGATGGTGATGGTGAGCGCCGCCCGCTCTTGCACGGCGGCCCCATCGCCCAAGCGAGCAGGCGTGGGCACATCCACCGCCACGAACGTATCGCAAGGCCCCTCATAGGCTCTCGCATAGACGAGCTCGCTCGCCCCGGGCAGAAACGAGAACGCCGGGTCGATGGGCTCTTCGCGAGCGAGCAGGCAGGTGGCGTGCTTGCCTGCGAGACGCAATGCCGCAGCCAAGGCCAACTGCGAGCCAAGGCAGTCGCCATCAGGGCTCACATGGCCGCAGATGCAGATATGGCCACCACCGAGCAGCGTCTCGGCGATGGCTTCCAGCGTGGTATTGGTTTGCGGCGTGACAGCCATGTCCTCTCCTCCTTCTTCAAAGGACCCCGCGAGGAGGCCTCGGACGATGCGGGTCCGGATCTCAAGAGCAGTGGTCAACCCAAAGGAGGCGGCGAGACCTCAGCTCACCGCCTCCGATGCATCGTAACGAACGACCTCTGAAGACCCCGATAGGATGCGCCTAGAGCTCTCGTCCCTGATCGAGCGTATCTTCGACCAGCTCTTCCCGCGCACGGTCGCGCTCAGCATTCAACGCCATGGCCACCGCCTCAGCATCATCGACCGAACGATCGAGGGAGAAGCGCAGCTCCGGCGCTTGCTTCCACGACAGCTTCTTGGCCATGAGCGAACGGATGCGCCCCCTCGCCTGATCGAACGCCGCCTCCACTTCCGCATACCGCTCCGGATCGGTGGCATAGAACACGTTGCAGACGCTTCTGTCGAAGCTCACCTCGCAACCGGTGATGGTGACCAGCTGCAAGCGCGGATCGGAGATGTCGAACAGCAGGATGCTCGCTATCACCTCGCGCGCCTGCTCGTTCACCTTTCGGCTCGCTGCATTCTGCTTCATGCTACTCGGTCCTCTCGACTTCCTTTATCACATAGCCCTCGATGGTGTCGCCCACCTTGATATCCTGGTAACCGGCGATGCCGATACCGCACTCATAGCCGGAGCGCACCGACTTCACATCGTCTTTGAAGCGGCGCAGCGAATCTATCTCGCCCTCGTAGACCACCGTGCCATCGCGCACCACGCGCACCTTGTCGTCACGGCCGATCTCGCCTTCCACCACATAGCAGCCGGCCACGGTGCCTGCCTTCGGCACCTTGAACGTCTCGCGCACCTCTGCGATGCCGGTATCCTCTTCCACGATATCGGGCGAGAGCAAGCCCACGCGCGCATCGTTGATATCCTCGATTGCCTGGTAGATGACGCGATAGAGGCGGATGTCCACCTTCTCCTTTTCGGCCTGCTGACGGCTCTTGCCCGTGGGGCGCACGTTGAAGCCGATGATGATGGCATCCGATGCCGCAGCCAAGGTAACGTCGGTCTCGGTGATGCCGCCCACAGCGGAGTGCACGATGTTGATGCGCACCTCCGACTGGTCCATCTTGTTGAAAGCATCGGCCAGAGCCTCGATAGAGCCTTGCACGTCGGCCTTCACGATGAGGTTAAGGTCGGTCTGCTTGCCCGCCTCGATGCGACTGAACAGGTCGTCCAGGCTCATGTGCGACTTCGTCTCTTGGGCCGCCAGACGCTCGCGCAGCGCACGCTCCTCGGCCAGCTTGCGGGCGTCGCGCTCGTCCTCGAACACGCGGAATTCGTCACCTGCCACGGGCACCGAGTTCAAGCCCAGTATCTCCACCGGATCGGCCGGACGCGCCGTTTCCACATGCTCCCCGCGAGGGTTGATGAGGGCGCGCACGCGACCATAGGAGGTGCCCGCCACCACGATGTCGCCGGTGTGGAGCGTACCGCGCTGCACCAGCACCGTGGCCACCGGGCCGCGGCCCTTGTCCAGGTTCGCCTCGATGACGAAGCCGGAAGCCGATGTATCGGGGTTCGCCTTCAGCTCCAGCACATCGGCCTGCAAGATGATGGTCTCCAGCAGATCGTCGATATGCTCGCGCTTCTTGGCCGACACGTCCACGAACATGTTGGCACCGCCCCATTCCTCGGGGATGACCTCGTATTCCACCAGTTCCTGACGCACGCGATCAGGCGTGGCACCGGGCTTGTCGATCTTGTTCACGGCCACCACGATAGGCACTTCTGCGGCCTTGGCGTGGTTGATGGCCTCAACGGTCTGAGGCATGACGCCGTCATCAGCCGCCACCACCAGCACGATGACGTCGGTCACCTGGGCACCGCGAGCGCGCATGGCGGTGAACGCCTCATGACCTGGCGTGTCGATGAAGGTGATCTGCCGGCCGTTGATGTTGACCACCGAAGCGCCGATGTGCTGGGTGATGCCGCCAGCCTCGCTGGCCACCACGCCGGTATCGCGGATGGCGTCGAGCAGCGAGGTCTTGCCGTGGTCGACATGGCCCATGACCGTGACCACAGGGGGTCGGGACTTGAGGTCCTCTTCAGAATCGTTGTAGACCACCGCGTATTCCTCTTCGGGCGAGACCACGCGCACCTTACGGCCCATGTCGTCAGCGATGAGCTCGATCAGCTCGTCGCTCATGGACTGGGTGAGGGTGAGCACCTGGCCCAGCATGAACAGGCGCTTGATGACGTCGTTGGGCTGCACGCCGAGGTTCTCGGCGAACTTGGCGACGGTAGCGCCCTGCGGGATCTCCACCACCGACTCGTCCAGCACGAGGGTAGGATCGAGGCCCTTCTCCAAGGCCTCCATCTCCGCACGCTCGCGAGCCTCGGCCTCGCGCTTCTCTTTGCGCTTCTTGCGGCGTCCTTCGCCTGCATGGGTGGTGGCAGCCTCTACGGCCGCTCGGGCTTCGGCGAGCACCTTGTCGCGTTGCAGCTTCTCGGCCTGCACGGCCATCTGAGCGTAGCGATCCTCGCCCTGAGCTGCAACAGCGCCGCCCTCCAGCTCGGGCACCACCTGCACGCCCTTCTTACCGCGCTTGCCGCCCTTGGCCTGGTCGGCAGCCTGCTTCTGAGCCTGGATGCGCTGCGCCTCCGATTCTATCTGCGACAGCAGAGAGTCGAATTTCGCCTTCTTTTCCGCCACGGAGATGCGCTGCGGCTCTTTCGGGGCAGCAGCCTCTGTGGCAGCCGCCTTGCTCCCCTTGCGGCCGCGATTGCGCAGGGCCGCTTCCACGGCCTGCTTCTTCGCCACCTCGGCAGCGGCGCGCTCGGCACGGGCACGGGCCTTCGCCTCCTGCTTCTCGCGCTCGGCACGCTCCTTCTCCGATTCGATCTGGCTCATGAGGCCGGCCATGTCGCCATTGGAGGGCACAGGTGCCTTCTTCAACGGCTTTCTGCCATCAGCACCTTCTTCGCCACCCTCTGTACCCTCGCCGCTCTCGGCCTCTCGCTTGGCGCGGGCAGCTTCGCGCTCGGCGAGCTCCTTTTCCACCGCAGCGCGGCGAGCGGCCTCTTCGGCCTCCTTCTCGGCGGCCTTGGCCTCCTGCTCCTTCTTCAGCTCAGCGGCCTCTTCAGCCTCCAGCTGGCCGGCGCGAGCCTTGATCTCGGGCTCGAGGTTCTTGCGCACCTTGTCAACGTAGGCGTCGTTGAGCACGCTCGCATGCGACTTCGCAGGTATCTTCATCTGCTGAAGCCTCTCAAGCATCTCCTTGCTCGTCATATCGAATTCTTTTGCCAACTCATGTACGCGCATGCTGGCCATATCGTTACTCCTCGTGTCCTGCTGTCGGGTCGCGGCACCAATGGGCGGAAAAGCGCGCCCTCTATGCTTCTTCGTTCTCTTCGACCATCAGGAGCTCGGCAACATCGCCGTCTCCCACCGAGTCGACTATCTCCATGTCGGCATGGACGCCGCAGTAGCGGCTGTTCGGACGAGCATGGTTACGGCAGCGAGCGCCATTCTCATCCACGTACACGCACACGCCGTCATCGCCCTCATCCTCGTCGATGAGCACGTTCTCGTTGGCCAGCGGCTCTCCGGCGAAGCTGGTCGACTTGATGTCGATATGCCAGCCGGTCAGACGGGCTGCCAGACGGGCGTTCTGTCCCTCCTTGCCGATGGCCAGCGACAGCTGGTCGTCGGGCACCACCACGGTCGCGTAGTGGTTGTCCTCGTCGATGGTCACATGGCTCACCTTCGCCGGCGACAGAGCATTGGCTACGTAGACGGCAGGATCGTCGCTCCACTGGATGACGTCCACGCGCTCGTTGCGCAGCTCTTCCACCACCATGCGGACGCGACTGCCCTTCGGGCCGACGCAAGCGCCCACCGGATCGAGGTTCGACTCTCGCGATGCCACCGCCACCTTCGAGCGGGCGCCCGGCTCTCGCGCGATGGACTTGATCTCCACCACGCCGTCATATATCTCGGGCACTTCGATCTCGAAGAGGCGACGGATAAGATCCGGATGGGTACGGGACACCACGATGGAAGGCCGTGCCTGCTCGCCGCGAACGCGCGGCTCGTCGGACTCGGGGTCGCGCACAGCGATGATGAGCACCTTCAGCCGCTGATTGTGGCGATAATGCTCCGAAGAGGGGCGCTCGTTGCGTTCCTGCGGAGAGCGCTTCGTGTCGTAATGGGGAAGCTCCGCTTCCACCCCATCACGTATCTTGATGATGGTGAAATCCGGCGTGCCCTGCAGCACCGTGCCGGTGACCAGGTCGCCCACTCGATCGGAGAACTCCTCGTAGATGGACTTGCGGGCCGCCTCGCGCACCAGCGCGTTGATGACGCTCTTGGCGTTCTGTGCGGCGATGCGGCTCACATCGCTCGGCGTGACGTCGCGTTCCTCGAACTCGGCATACTCGCCGGTCTCCTCGTCGGGCTCGCCCACGGGAACCAGCTCGTAGACGTAGATGCGTCCGGTCTGGCGGTCGATGGTCACGCGTGCGTCCCACTCAAGGTCGAGGATGTGCTGATAGCTCTTGGCCAGCGACTCTTCCAAGCGCTCGATCAGATAGAACTCATCGATGCCTCGCTCATGAGCGAGGGCTTGGAGCGCTTCGATCAATTCTGAAGTTGCCATGATGGGTCTGCCGTTTCCTTTCTCAGTGCTCTTTCGTTCCGCTCGAGCTATTCGTTCGTCGGATCCATCGTCCTGTTGAAGTCGTAGGTTCCCTTGATGGAAGCCCGTTTCATGTTCCCATAGGGGATGCGCAACGTCTCGCCGTCAACCTCCAGGAGCACCGTTTCGCCCTCGATACCGGCCAACGCCCCGGTGAACGACGCACGGCCCTCGATGGGCTCGACGGTCTTGACCACGGCCGTCTCACCAGCGAAGCGTTGGAAATGCGCGAGGGTGCGCAGCGGGCGGTCGATGCCAGGCGAAGACACTTCCAGGGTGTAGGCCCCGGGGAACGGGTCGATCCGGTCCATGATCTCGCCGATCCACGCCTGAGCCGAGGAGAGCACGTCGAAGCTGACCCCCGTAGCCTCATCGAGGGTGTCCACGTACACGCGGATGGTGGGAGCGCGCTTAGCGCCCACTATCTCGATGGTGACGATCTCGATGCCCTCTTCGGCTGCACGCGGCTCCAGCGCCGAGAGCAGTCCTTTCTCCTTCGCAGTGAGCACGCGCGGCTTCACCTCCCTCACAATAAAAAAAGCGGGACAAGCCCACTTTCCTGAAACGTCGAAAAGTTGTCGCGCCACCCCGCGCTCTATGAGCGCGAGAGCAGCGTATATCTTTATACCATAACTCCCTCGACTTTGATAGTGTTTTTTCAAACGGACGGCAGGTCGAGCCTCGAACGACGGCGAAGGACACGGGAAGGGCTGCCACGATCAGGAAGCCCAGAGGTATCCGACGCCTCGCACGGTCTCTAGATGCTGGGCGAGCTCTGGCCCCAGCTTGGCGCGCACGCGACGCACATGCACGTCCACGGTGCGGCTGCCGCCGTAATAGTCGAATCCCCACACGCGCCTGAGCAGCGCGTCGCGAGAATAGGTGCGCCCCGGATGAGTGGCCAGAAAGGCCAAGAGCGCGTATTCCATATAGGTGAGGTCGAGGGGCTCCTCGTTCACCTTCACCTGATAGGTGGCCAGGTTCAACGTCATGGCATCCACCATGATCAGATCGGCGGCCGATCCTTCGTTGCCGGGCCACAGCAGCTGACGGATGCGGGTGGCGCATTCCTCGCCGCTCGCGCCATCCATGACGAAATCAGCGTGAACGCGCAAGGGCAGTCGGAACATCGGCAGCGCGCCCTCTCCCACTATCAGCAGCATGGCAGCGGCACCCTCTTCCACCACCATCTCCTCCACGGCGGCCAATCCCTCCACCGCTTCGGCGCGCGCCTCGTAGATGACCAGGTCGTGGCCTGGATGCTGCACCAGCAGATGCTCTAGCTGCGCCGAGGACCCCGCGAACACGTCGCAATCGAGCTGGGTCAGAACCTTCTGGAACTTATGGGCGTTATCGAGGCTGTCAGCGATGAAGATGACCGTCTTGCGCTCCATGGCTCACAGCACCGCCAGATCGCGCTCGAGCTCCCAGGGGGTGACGATGCGCTGATACTCGTTCCATACCCGGCGCTTCTCTCTCACCAGATACCCATGGATATGCTCTCCCAGGGTCTCGCGCATCAGCTCGCTCTGAGCGAGCAGCTCCACCGCCTCGCCCAAGGTCTCGGGCAGGGTGAGGATGCCTTGGGTGCGCAGATCCTGGCGCGAGAGCTGGAAGAGGTCCTGCTCCTCGCAGGGCGCCTCCAGCGGCAGCTCCTCCTCGATGCCGCGAAGGCCGGCGGCCAGCATGGCGGCGAAGGCGAGATAAGGGTTAGCGGCAGGGTCGGGGTTGCGCAGCTCCACGCGGCATGCCTCCTCGCGCTGGGGGCGATAGCCGGGAATGCGCACGAGGGTGGAGCGGTTGTCCTTCGCCCACGACAGATAGGTGGGGGCTTCGCTGCCCGCCACGAGCCGCTTATAGGAGTTCACGTACTGGTTCGTGATGGCGCAGAACTCCGGTGCATACTTCAGAAGCCCCGCTATGTAGTGCTTGGCCACCTTCGATAGCCGATACCCCGACGGATCCTCTGCGTCGAAGAACGCGTTGCGACCGTCCAGGGTGAACAGGCTCTGATGCACGTGCATGCCCGAACCGGGCGCATCGACCATGGGCTTGGGCATGAAAGAGGCATGCACGCCGTGCTTCAGCGCTATCTCCTTCACCACCAGCTTGTAGGTCATCACCGCATCGGCCATAGAGAGCGCATCGGCGTAGCGCAGGTCTATCTCATGTTGGGAGGGACCCTTCTCATGATGGGAGTACTCGACGGGAATGCCCATCTTCTCGAGCGTGATGATGGTGTCGCGCCGCAAGTCGCTCGCCGAATCGAGAGAAGTGAGGTCGAAGTAGCTGCCCCTATCGAGCACCTCGGTGCCGTGGGCATCTTTGAAGTAGAAGTATTCCAGCTCAGGCCCCACGTTGAACACATATCCCGTAGCCGCGGCCTTCTGCACCATGCGTTCCAGCACATGGCGCGGGTCGCCCTCGAACGGCTGGCCGTTGGGCATGCGGATGTTGCAGAACATGCGAGCGACCGCATCGGTCTCGGGGCGCCAGGGCAGCACTTGGAAGGTGGAGGGGTCAGGAAAGGCGAGCATGTCCGACTCGCACACTTCTGAGAAGCCCTGGATGCAGCTGCCGTCGAAGCCCATGCCGTCGGTGAGAGCGGCCTCCAGCTCATCGGGTACGATCGCGAAGGATTTCATGGAGCCGAGCACGTCAGTGAACCAGAGGCGGATGAAATGCACATCGCGGCTCTCCACGGTACGCAGCACGTAGTTCTGCTCAGGGGTGAGCACAGAGGTGCCGCTAGGGGATGCAGGGTCGTTCAGGTGGTCGAAGGTCATGAGGGGATCGGCTCGTCTTTCTCGTGAGCGCAGACGAATGGAGCAGAGGGCACGCGCCTGTCAGGGAGCGCCCTTCTTTCGTGCGCAGGGGGTCCTTCCATCGCCGCATTATTATAAAGGCGTTTCGTTTCCACCACGTTTCGAGCGCCAGCGAAAAAGGGGCACCGGGCGGATCGGCCCGGTGCCCCTCTCTGGATCGCCCATGGGGCGTGAGAAGCTATGGGAAAGAGCGCCTTACTCGGCAGCAGCCTCGCCAGCCCCCTCAGCAGCAGGGGCCTCGGCCTCGACAGCCTCTTCCACAGCCTCGACCACTGCGTCTTCGGCGGCCTCAGCAGCATCGACGGCAGCTTCCTCAGCAGCCTCGGGCTCGGCCGGCTTCTCGGCCTCCTTCTTGGCGAACTCAGCAGCGCGCTTGGCCTTCTCAGCGGCCTTCGCCTCGCGCTCAGCCTTGCGCTTCTCTTCAGCAGCAGCCACCTCAGCAGCGCGCTTGGCCTTGCGCTCGGCCTCACGGCTGGCCACCTGCTCGGTAGCGGAGCCGAAACGATCGGCGAAGCGCTGGACGCGACCGCCGGTATCGATGAGCTTCTGGGTGCCGGTGTAGAACGGATGACATGCGTTGCAGATGTCGATCTTCAACTCGGGCTTGGTGGAGTGGGTGGTGAACGTGTTGCCGCAGCTGCACTTCACGACGCATTCCATGTATTCCGGATGGATGCCTTGCTTCATGGTAGGTAGATCTCCTTTTTTCGCCCTTGGTTTCCGACCAAGGTGAGACGATCACGGTATCCGCCGCGAAAAACGGCGAACTTGTAAAGGATAGCACAGCTTTCCCACCGTGCAAGAGCAGGACGGTCCGATAGCGCCCACCGCTCGTTCGACAGCGGCAGCAAGCCCTTCATATAGAGAAGTAGAGGTCGCGACCTACGCCGAGATCGCCCCGCGACCTGGCCGCTTCCGATGCTTCGACTATCGCGTTCGATCCATGGTCGATCCCCATTCCGACATGCTCCATCGCATGACGAGAGCGTTGCATCGCGCAGCAAGAGGGATCCTCCCTCTCCTGCTGCGCTGCCGCGTCTTGTCGATACGTTCGTTAGCGTGCGAGGCCGACCGTGTAGTGCAGACGCGCTATCGGATAGCTGGTGGTGCTCGCGCCGCCTTCGGCGTCTTTCTCGGGAAGGACCAGGGAGTGCAGGTCGGCACCGTCCGAGAAGGCAAGGTCGTAGCGGATGCGCAGATGCGCACCGTTCCTTCCGAACCTCGGAAAGGATGCGAGGTCGCTGCCCGAGAGCATGCTCGGGGAAGCCTCTGAAAGCGTCATCCGTCAAGAGAATCGCCCCGTCTCCTTGACGTACCCACAGCCGAAGGATCGATGGTTTTCTCCGTTGACAGAGAGAGACGCGAAGCTGGCCCCCTCGCATCTCCCTCTTCCCACCGAACAAGGTGCGAAGGTGCGCGATCGCACTCCTTCGCACCCTCCCCCTTCCCCTATCGTCGATCCCTTTAGAACCTCTCATGGACGAGCCCTGTGAGGTCCACCGTGAACACGATGCGGGCCACAGGCTCGCTCGCAGCATCGGATATGGGCATCTCGAAGACATCGAAGCCAGAAAGGAGCTTGATGGCATAGGTCAAAGAGAGCTCTCCTGGATATGCGAGGTTGCCAAGGACATCTGCTGTCAGGTCATCTGCTGAGATGTCTGA
>CATKXW010000017.1 GCA_949840905.1 uncultured Eggerthellaceae bacterium
AGCCAGACCGACAGTGGGTTCGCTGAGCCCCGTGCCCGTCCAACCAGTGAAGGTGTAGCCGGTGCGCACCGGATCGGGGATCTCCACGACGGCATTGCCGTAGTCGTAGTGCGCAGGAGGCGCATCGCCGCTCGACCACGAACCGCCGCTCAGGTCATAGGCGATGTCGTAGCGATCGAGTTGCCATTGGGCGTAGACGGTCGTGGTGGAGCCTTGCGGCATGGCCGGATAGTTCTGACCCACGTTGTACTTGGTGCCAGAGCCGTTGGCGTTGGTCGTCCAAGAGGTGATGGAATAGCCGGTTCGCTTGAACAATATGTCATCGAAGGCGAAGGAGTAGGTGATCGGATTCGAGTTGCTGACCACCTTCCCCGAGCCCGGGATGTTGTCGTTCATGTTCAGGTAGTAGAACTTCGTAGCCTCATTGCCCCAGTGTGCATAGTAGATCACACCTGGGTCGGTGGTCCCATAGGGAGCCGAGCTACCACCATCAGGAGCGGTATACCATCCAAGAAAAGAGTAACCATCGCAATAAGGAATAGCATTCTGTGGCGTTATGAGCGCAGCACCTTTGTCGGAATAGGTGGCAGCGGTGGTGGTCATCGTGAGGACGCCCGTGTTCGCATTCCTCCATTTGGCAGCCTTCCCTGATGGTGGATTAAGACTGAAGCGATTGATGACCGCGTTCGCCCGATTCTTATGGACCGGCTGGAAGGGAGATTCGAGCCATGTCAGCTCAGAAGAGGAGAGGGTGCATTTACTGGCAGGCATCTTGAAGGAAAAGCTAAAAGCCCCTCCGCCTTGGATCGTCTCCATGGAGATGAAGCTACCGGTCTCAGGATTGCGTATACCAAGGAATTCTTTCGTTTCACTCGCTTCCCATCTCGCAAGACTTTGGTTTATGGCCGTTTCGATGGTAGCTTCTGCTCCAGTTTGATAAAGCTTGAGCACGTTCACCGATACGATGGAGCCCACAGCCGGCGTCGTACCACCACCCGTCCAGGTCACATCAGCCCAGCACCCATAATCACTAGAGATAAAGTAGCCATTGCTCGATCCCTCGAAGAGCCTCGAAAGCCTAAGGTGGCCACCGGTGCCTGTTGGATTACCGTTCTCATCGCGTTGTCCGATCTTAATGGTCGTCGAGGAGGACGCTCCCCAATGGGCATAATAGGTCGCACCCTCGTCGGTGGTATTTTGCGGCACAACACTACCTCCAGATGGTTGCGTATACCATCCAAGGAAGGAGTATCCAGCGCAATATGGAATAGCATTCTGTGGGGTCCTCAGCACTCCCCCTCTATCTGAATAAGTTGCAGCAGCAACACCGTTCATAGCGGTAAGCCGTCCAGTGCTCGCATTCTTCCATTTGGCCACCTTCCCAGATGGTGCATTGAGCCCGAAATGGTTGATGACCGCATTTTCCCGTTCCTTGTGAACAGGCTGAAAAGTCGAGTCGAGCCATGATATCTTTGACGAGTCGATAGTGCACCCGGCGGTAGGCATCTTGAACGAGAAGGTGAAGGCATCCCCGCTCTGGATCGCTTCCATAGAAATATAGCTACCCGTATCGGGGTTACGGATGCCGATGAACTCTCTGCTCTCGCTCGCTTCCCATCGCGCGAGACTTTGACTTATGGCAGTTTCTATCGTAGCTTCGTCACCGGTCTGATAGAGCTTGAGCACCTCCACGGTGACGATGGATCCAGCTGCTGGCGTCGTTCCGCCGCCGGTCCAGGTCACATCAGCCCAGCATCCATCGCCACTAGCGATGAAATAGCCTGACGAAGACCCCTCATAGATTCTTGAAAGCGTGAAGTATCCACCCGTACCAGTCGGATTGCCAGACGAATCGCGTTGGCCGATCTGGATGACGCCGCTCGATGCATAGGCAGCTCTTTCGTCAACGAGCGCTTCTTCAGAACCTTCGCTCGAAGGCGCGATCTGCACCGCGCTCGCACTTGTATCGATGTCGAGCTCATCGCCGACATCTACGCTATCGCTAACCCCTACGGCGGCTTCTTCAGAATAGTCGATATGCGAGGTCGTGATAGACGCCACATCATCAGAAGCGATCGCTTCTATCTTCTTACCATCTTCGTTATAGATACCATCCCCTTGGAGCAGCTGGAATGCTGCGCTGTCCGCATCTGCGATGACCTGGTCCACCGAGGGGCAATGCGAGAACACCTCGGGGTCTATGTCGGTCACGCTCGAAGCGATGCGGACAGCGCCCAGCCTGCCCTCGGGAATGAACAGGAGGCTCGTTTGGTCGGCGTCATAGAGTACGCCGTCGTACATGGAATAGTTGGGATTGTCAGCAGAGACGATGACGTATCGCAGCGTGTCGAAGCCTGCGAGCGCACCATCTTCGATGTTCGTGATGGAAGCCGGGATGGTGATAGCGGTGATGCCAACAGCGGCGTTCGCTTCGGATCCATCGGAGGATGCGCCACCCTCGTCGACCGCGTCGATGCCATCAGGAGCAGAAGAGGGCACATCCTCGCTCTCTTCGAATCCGCTCGTAGCTTCCTCGGACATCCCATCATGAGGAGCAAGCTCATCGATACCAGAGGTCCCGCCGGCGACCTCGGCAGTGAGAGACGCGAAAGCACCCTCAGCGATACGGGTCACGCCGTACTGCTCGGCACCATCGAAAGAGACGACAGAGGGCAAAACGATGGTCTGCGCTTCGATGAAGTCGCTCGGCAGCTTCGCATGATCCGCTGCCACGATGGCGACGGATTCACCACCAGGCTCCACCGCATAGGTGATGCCTCGGTAGACGAAAGAGGCTACGACGACAGAATCAGGAGAGATGGGAGTTCCTAGGTCTGACTCGTCTGAGCCCTCGCCTTCTTCAGTAGCGCTCTCTCCGTCCGCCTCTGCCGCTTCGCTAGAAGCGTCGGTCGCAGGCTCCTGGATCGAGCCGTTGCTCATGCCAAGATCAACACCTGCGTTCGCTCCGCTGTTCTTGTTGGTATCAAGTGGCAGCTTAGCGCTCACCACAGGGATCGCCTTGGTGGACTCGAGGGTCTGAGCCAGAAAGAAGGTGCGCGTGGATTCCCCTTGGGCGATCACCGCATCGAGGACCTTATCCTCGTTGATGATGCCACCTGCCGGGATGGTCGCCTCAGAGGTGGAGCCATCCGAAGCCTGGGCATCATCATGGATCGACCCTTCACCCTCAGCAGAAGGAACGGAGACCGACCCTTCTTCCAGAGCATCGTCGATCCCGCTCGTGCTCGCCTCAGGGGTCGAAGGCTGCTCATTGGCAGCGTTTTCCACCGTCGCTTCCGACGGCTGGGTAACATCCTGCGCATCGCCGTCATCGGCGAAGGCAACAGCTGGCACCATAGTGATGCATAACGCTGCCGCAAAGAATGTGCGCATCAGTTTTTGCCCGAAGCTCGATGTATTCGTTCGCATTTTCACTCCCGACCGTGTTATCGAATGAGTAAGAACACAGCTTTTCGTGCAGTGTTACAAATAGTCAACACGTAGTTTATGAAAGAAGGTGAATCATAGTCAACATTCCCGGGCAAAGTTGACTATAAGCTACACAATATGAATACACACAAGGACTTCAACAAGGTAAGAGAGCAGCTCGGACAGCGTATCGAGGGGCTGCGACGCGCCCAGGGACTGACCCAGGAAAAGCTCGGCAACATGGTGGGGCTCGATCGTACCTATATTCTGTCCATCGAGCATGGACGTCGCAATGTGGGCATCGACAACCTGGTGAAGATAGCGAGCGGCTTGGGCGTCACGCTGCCGGAGCTGTTCGATGGAATCGACGTCACAGGCTTGGTCGACGCCTCGTAGACTTTCTTCCGCACCATCATCTGCGCGGAAGCATCACGGAGCACCCCGTTCGCCTCCCGCTGCCCAAAAATGATAGAGGGTCGAAGCCGACCGCTAGCGAGCGGTTTTTTTATGCCGGCAGACCGCTCCTCCTCCTCGGAACAAGACGATCCTCGCTCGATGCGCTCCAGACGCCTCCGACCCTTCCCCCTTTCGACAGGGCGCCGTTCGACACCGAGCCGACAAGGGAAAAGGATCCTGAAAAGACGGGAGAATCTTCATTCTGATTACGATTCCTCAACCCTTGATAACGGGGGAGCCCTTCTCCTTCTGAAGGTTCGAGCATCTGTGATAATTTAATCGACCGATAAAGATAGCATGACTTTTCCGCACTATATCATGCATATTGTGTACTATAGTCCACATTTCATGAGATCACGACCTACGAGTCATGGAAGCGTAGCAGCGCGGAGGGCGCGGTCGTCTACGCGACGACGCGACGGCATTTCGCCGAACATGCGGTCCGCGCTCGCTAACAGCGAGTGAAAGACGGTTGAACATGAATATAGAGAGCATCATCGAAAGGACCCGAGCAACGCTCGGACGCAACGTGAAGAACATCCGCAAGCGCGAAGGGCTGAGCACCCAAGCGCTCGCGCGCACCTGCGGCATCCCTCGTGACGAGGTATGGGCCATCGAGCGTGGAGAACGCGACGTACCCATCGACACCCTTGCAGTGCTGGCAGCCCATTTGGGCGTTTCGCTAGCAGAGCTGTTCGAGACCTAGCGCACGACGATGGATGCCTGATCGGAGACCGAAGCATTCACCATCTGGAATGCCTTAGGGGCCGTATAGCTTACGATCGTCTCGCCCGATGCATTCAGCACCTCCACCGTCGAACCCGCCTCACCGGATAGGCGCTCCATAAGATGGGCTTGAGCACCCCCGGTCAGATCCTTGGCAAGAGGAGCTGAGCCCACCGCTATCAGCTCGCCTCCGTTCACTACTGCTTCGAGCTCATAATCAAGGCCTGTATCATCGCCATCGGACGCGCCGCTCACCAGCACGGTGCCTCCATTGATCTCGATCGATCCGTTGGAGTCGAGCCCATCGCCGCCAGCGTCGACCCGCAGAACGCCGCCGTCGATGCGGATGAGGCAGTCTTCGGAAGCACCGGGCATCACAGCGCGCCCGCCCATATCGCGGCTCTCCCGAGGTGGTTCGCCATCGGGAGGCTCGGGCGGCTGCCCATCGGAACGACCGATGCCGTTCTCGATGCCCTCGTCTGGCCGGTCGTCCCCTGCCGTCATGCCATTCTGGGGCGGCTCGGGCGGCTCCCCGTCGAAGGAGGCATCATCACGCACGAACCGTTCGCCGCGCCTGTCGCCTTCTCCAGCGCGCTCGGGCGGCTGCGCGCCGTCGAGCGAGCGCGGCGCATCCTCTGCACCTTGCGGCAAAGCGGGCGGCTGCGCCCCCTCAGCGGCATCGCTCTGCTGGCCGGAGCCATCGGCGGCGCTCCCTTCCTCCTCGGCCGCCGACGCGTTCACGCCATCGTCGCTGGCCACGATAGTGCTCTCGCCTCCAGCCACGATCACCTTCTCCGCTTCGTAGCCTTCCACGCAGCTCTCCACGTTCACCGTGCCGGCCTCAAGGTAGAACAGATATTCCGAATGGAACGCATCGTCACCGGCATTCACGGTGATGTCTCCTCCGGCGATCTTGATACAGTCCTTCCCATGGAAAGCGTCCTGCACACAGCTCACCGCGATGCGGCCTCCGGTCACCTTCAGGTCGTTCGTGGAAGCGATGCCGTGGTAGTGACTACCCGCCACCTTCAACGAGCCTGTGCCATTGATGACCAGGTCATCTTTGGAATACAGCACAGCCTTCGGGTCGTTGCCGTCGTCGGTGGACGCGTATTCGGCCCCGTCGGAGAGGACGTTGGTCGAGCCTTCGGCCAACGTGACGAACACCTTATCAGCCTGGCGCACGTAGAGCGCAGGACCGGTGTCGTTATGGATGGTCGCGCCGTCGAGCACGATCTGGGCCTTGTCATCCTCGCCGGGCAGGTCGACCACGATCAGGCCGTTATCGAGCGAGCCGCTCACAAGGTAAGCGCCATCGGCGGAGATGGTCACAACAGGACCTTCGGCGGTGGCTCCAGCACCGTCCACGATGACGACATCGCCGTTCAGCGTGATGCGCGTGGCGCTCGCTTCGTCATAGCTGGGATCCTTGTCTCGGTCGGTGAAGGTAAGATCGATCCCATCGCCCTGCATGCTGGCCGCGGAGCCTTCGCCTTCAGCAGCCTGGTCCTGCTGCGCCACCATGGCAGGCGTCGAGCAGCCGGCCAGGCCGACCGGCAACGCCACGCACAGAAGCGCGCTGATCATCTTCTTCATCTAGAGCACCTCTCTGGTCTTCGGCGCGTAGCCGAGGGATATCTTCAGATTGCCGTTCAAACAGCGCAGCTCGTCGATGAGCGCTTTCTCCAGGCCCTGAGCGCGCAGGCGCAGCGCATATTCCAACTGAAAGAGGCTGCCCATGTTCGTGGTCTGCACGTTCATCAGCTCGTATTCAGCGGCATAGCGACCCAAGACCTCCTCGAACACGCCGTCGTACTCGAGGTCCTCAGGAATGGTGATGCGCAACGTCTTGCCCGGTTCGCGCGGTTTACCGAACGGCGTGAGCACGTAGACGATGTTCACGACGGCCACGATGAGGGTGAATGCCACAGCCAACGCCAGATAGCCCATGCCCGTCGCCAGACCGATCGCCATGGCAAGGAACACGCTGCCGATGTCTTTCGCCGAGCCGGGAATGGAGCGGAAGCGCACCAGGTTGAACACGCCCATCACCGCGATGCCCGCGCCGAGATTGCCATTGACCAGCGTGATGACCATCTGCACGATCAACGGCAGCAGCGCGAGAGTGACCACGAAGTTCTTGGAATGGTCGTGCCGGAACATGTACACCAGCGCGCACGCCACGCCGAGCGCGATGGAAGCCGCACAGCATAGCAGAAACTCCCCGGAGGTCACCTGCGAAGCGAGCGATGAGCTGGAGGCGAATATGGACGAGAGCGCGGAATCGAGCATGGGTCAGGCTCCTTTCTTCAAAGGTCGAGCAAGACGGAGGGAGCGCACCGCGCGCACCAGATGTGAAGCTTGACGGCAACGATCACGGCCATGGGCGCAGGTATGAACGCGAGCGGCGCAGGAAGGGAGGATGGTGCGCTCGGACGCAGCATCCATGATGCGAGCGGCCTCGCCGTACTTGGAGAACGAGCGTGGGCGGGCGCCCGCAGCGCTGAGCGCTCCGATCAACCAGCTCGGCAGAGCTGCAGCGGCCTTCAGCTCCATGATCGCCGTATCGGACGCGACGATAGGGCGCAGAGCAGCATCGGCGGCGTCAGCAAGATCGACGAAGCTCAGGTTCTCGTCGAAGGTGAGGCGCAAGCTATCTTCGCCCGCTTCGGGCATCCAAGCTGTTCGCCAGCATAAGATAGCCGCGCTCGGCCGCAGGTCAGCATAGCGTCCCAATGCCGCTTCCAGCTCGCGCGCGATCTGCCCATCGAGATACGAGCCGTGCGCATCCGACGAAGCGGAGCATCTCTCGCCACGCTCAGATGCGAGAGGACAGAGGCGAGGGGATGTGTCCGTCCAAGATGACATGAGGCATCCCGCTTCGTCCTCGGCCGCCCTCCCGCACCTCCCTTCGACCAACGGGAACATGGCACGAGCAGCCTCGAAAGAAGATCCGCGCGAGAACGCCCAAGCAGCTGACAACGACGAGCGCACTCGACGCTTGTATACGATGCCTTCGAACTTCTTCTTCAGCTCGAAATAGACCGGTAGCGCATCGAGCGTTGCTCCATAGGTAGCGCGAGCCGCATCCATTCCATCGCGGCAGAGCATGACGAGCGCCTCACCGGCCGTCACGCCGTACGCGCGCAGACGCAGCTTCTCCTTATAGCGAGGCTTCTCCAACGAACGCGCGATGATCGATCGGTCCGGCGTATCCAGATAAACGCTCGTGACGAGCGTGCGCCCATGGGCATCCGGCACCATATGTCCGAGCGCGGCTCGTTCGATGGCGCAGCGCTGCTCCGGATCGACGAGATACTTCTTCTCCCGCCGCTCGAAGACATTGTCAGCCATGGATCGTCGCTCCTTTCCGCTCGAAGGTCGCAGAAAGGATGATACGGACCGAAGATTGAACGAAGATTGAACGAAGATTGAAAGGGCCTAGCGTGCCATAGGGAGCATGACGACGAAGGTGACCGACAGGGCGGCCTCATCGACGACCGCCTCGATGGTGCCGCCGTGGCCTTCGGCGATAGCACGCGCGATGGCGAGACCGAGACCGTAATGGCCGAGGCCCTCTTCCTGCTGCTCGCGAGCATCGTCGCCGCGAGCGAAACGCTCGAACAATACCGCGTCCTGAAGAGGCCCCGCTTCCTCAGGCGCGATGCCGTTGGTCACCGTCAGACGCGCCATGCGACCGCAACGGCTCAGCGCAAGGATGACCGGCATGCCGCTCGCACCGTGCGAAAAAGCGTTATCCAGCAGGACCGCTGTCAATCTCGCCAGTTCAGAGGCATCCCCTTCGACCTCGATACCCTCTTCGACATCGCAGGTGAAAGGCATGTTCTTCTCGAAAGCGAGCGGCTCGTTGGACAACGCCTCTTTCTCTACGGTACGGCTCAGGTCGAGCACGGTACGGATCGCAGAGCGCTCCTCGCTCCGAGCGAGCGCGAGCAACTGGGTGACGAGCACCCCCATCCGTCCGTTCTCGTAGCGGATGTTATCGAGCCACAGGTTCTCGCCCACCTGCCGCTGCAGGAGCTCGGCATTGGCTTCCACTACCGCCACTGGCGTCTTCAGCTCGTGCCCCGCATCGGAGATGAAACGGCGTTGCTCCTCGTAGGCTTCCTGCATGGGGCGGACGATGAGACCAGCTAACGAACGCGCCACGAAGAACAGCACCACCAGCACGACGGCCCCCACGATGAGCGTATAGCGAAACAGCGTGCCCATGCTCTCGACCACCAACGTATTGTCCATGAACGCCACCAGCGTGTAGCCCGGTGTGCGCTCCACCGCGAACAGCAGCGCGCCCTCAAGGCCGCTGCGCTCGCCGGTGGAGAGCGCATCTTCAGCCAGCGCCACCAGCTCGTCGTCGGAATAGCCATCGGGCCTATCGTTCTCCACGGCCATGACGGTACCATCCGCACCGAATAGCACGGCATAGAACGGGGCCGGGGCGGCTACGGGAGCAACGTCGTGAATGCGAGGGCGCTGCGCACCGGTGCGTTCCACGCCAGGTGGCAAGCGATCGGTCTGATAGGCGAGCGCATAGTCCTCCAGCATGCGCAGATCGCGATCGTGCACCTCTGCATAGCTGAACGCGTAGATGGCTGCGAGCGTGATCGCGAACAGCGCCACGAGCACTGCCATGATAGCGGCGACGATACGACGGCGCGAGCGTTCGAACAGCGATCGCGCCGTCACGACCGCTCCTCGGAACAGCGCAGCTCATAACCGATGCCGCGCACCGCTTTTATCTCGGCACAAGATCCAACGAAGGCGAGCTTCTTCCGCGTGAACGTAAGGTAGACCTCTACCTTGTTGTATTCCGCTTCGCAGTCCAAGCCCCAGATGCGCTCGGCCAGCTGCTCGCGAGTGAGGATGCGCCCGCGATTGCGTAGGAAGTATTCCAAGATACGGTACTCTTTCTCGCTCAAGCGCACGGTCTCGCCAGTGAGGGGATTTTCCAAGGAGAACGTTGCAGGATCGAGAGCGATATCGCCGCAGACGAGCATCTCGGAAAGCGCGGTCGCGGCCCCCCGACGCGAGAGCGCACGCAGACGCGCCAGCAGCTCTTGGGTGAGGAAGGGCTTGGTGAGATAGTCGTCGGCTCCCTCGTCGAGCCCGCGCACCTTATCCTCCACCTCGCCTTTCGCGGTGAGCATGAGGATGGGCGCGCTCGCTCCAGCTTGTCGCGCACCGCGGGCGATGGAGAATCCGTCTTGTCCGGGAAGCATCACGTCGAGCACGATGAGATCGTAGATGCCGCTGGCAGCCGCGAGCGCCCCTTCGCTGCCATCGGAGAACGCATCGACCTCATAGCCTTCCTGTCGCAGCAGCTCGCTGAGCGCCTGTGCCATCCGCCGTTCATCTTCTACGAGCAACAGCTTCATCGTCCAACTTCTTCTAAAGGGGTGACCTCGCGTCGATTATACTTCAATCTAATATATACAGCCCCGAGCGCCGTACCTGCGGCGATCAGGAAGAGAGGCTCCGTGATGGCACAGCAACGCAGCGGCAGCAACCTTTATATCGATACGCGCGGCAAGCGGACGGAAGGCATCCCGTTCACCCAGGCCGTCATCGAGGGGCTGGCACCGGGCGGCGGCCTGTACGTGCCCGAGCGGCTGCCTCGCTTCATGCTGGAAGACATCATGGCTCTGGCCGAGCTGCCCTATGCTCAACGAGCGGCGGCCATCTATCGCGCCTTCGACATAGACCTCTCCGACGAGGTCATCGTCGAGCTGATGGAACGCTCTTATGGCAGCAACTTCGACACCGAAGCCATAGCCCCCATCACGGCCTTGGACGACCGTACGTTCATCCTCGAGCTGTGGCATGGTCCCACCAGCGCGTTCAAGGACATGGCGCTGCAATGCCTTCCTCAGTTCTTCTCTGCCAGCGCCAAGCAACTGCGCGAGCGAGGCGAGCTCGACCACGACTTCTGCATCCTGGTGGCCACGTCCGGCGACACGGGCAAAGCCGCCCTCGAAGGGTTCAAGGGCGTCGACGGCGTCTCCATCGGCGTGCTGTATCCGAAAGACGGCGTGAGCGACATCCAACGTAAGCAGATGGTCACCACCACTGGGGACAATGTGAGCGTCTGGGGCGTATGCGGCAATTTCGACGATTGCCAGACCGGTGTGAAGCGCGTCTTCGGTGACGAGGCGTTCAACGCTGAGCTGCTGAGCGAGTTCTCGGTCGCTCTCTCCAGCGCGAACTCCATCAACTGGGGGCGCCTGCTACCTCAGATCGTGTACTACATCTCCAGCTATGCCGAGCTGGTCGCCCAGGGCAAGGTGGATGCCGGAGCCCCCATCGACGTATGCGTGCCCACCGGCAACTTCGGCAACATCCTCGCCGCCTGGTACGCCAAGCAGATGGGCACCCCCATCGCCACCCTGCTGTGCGCATCGAACGAGAATCGCGTGCTCACCGACCTCATCAACACCGGCAGCTACGACATCTCCGATCGCGAGTTCGTGCTGACCCCTTCTCCTTCCATGGACATCCTCGTATCCTCCAACCTCGAACGGCAGCTGTTCGAGCTCACCGGACGCGACACCGACGCCATCGAAGGCTGGATGCGCGACCTGAACGAAGACCGCGCTTTCCGCATCGACGCCGACACGTTCCGCAAGCTGCGCGACGGGTTCAAGGCCGACTCTATCGACAACGCCACGTGCTTGCGCACCATCAAAGAGGTGTTCGACGCTCACGATTACCTCATCGACCCCCACACGGCCGTCGCCTACGCCACAGCCGAGAACCTGCGCGGCGAGAACCCGGTGCTGGTGGCCTCCACGGCCCACTGGGCCAAGTTCGGCGACAACGTCTATCGGGCGCTTCATGGCATCCCCGCCGGAGAAGAGCTCCCCGCTGATGTGGCATCCCTCACCGGCTGCCAGCTCAACGAACTGATCGCGGAAGAGACCGGCAAGCATGACATCCCCGCTGGCCTCGCCGACCTCGATGCCATGACGGTCCGCTTCACCGATGCCATCGCCAACGACCAGGCAGCCATCGAAGACACCGTGAGAGCGTTCCTGGCAGCGAGAGATCGCTAAGACCGGCGAAGGGGGACGATCATGAGGTCGCTCGATAAGCTGAACGCTTCTGTGAAGCTCTCCATCCGCAATCCGAGGTCGAAGAGCGATTCGCTGTTCGGCCGCGGCATCGCCGAGCTGTGCCGCGGCATTCGCGACCTCGGCTCCCTTAACGCTGCCGCGAAGAGCATGGGCATGGCCTATAGCAAGGCCTGGCGCATCGTGAAAGACACCGAGGAGGCTCTGGGCTTTCCGCTGTTGAACCGCGATGGGGCCCATGGGAGCACCCTCACCCCTGAGGGTCATAAGCTCCTCGATGCCTACACCGCTGTGAGCGAGCTCTTGAACGCTCAGGCCCAAAAGGAGTTCCTGAAGGCGGTCGAGTAGACCGCTTCATCGCTTCATACGACCGCCGCGATGCTGGGAGGCGTCAGCTCCATCGACCAAGTGCGATCCGGCGCGCTCGCATCATGCATCTCGAAACGGATGCCCCATCCAGGCATGGAAGACGTTGCCTGGGCGAGCAGGGCCAACGGCAGCGGATCGTTCGCGACGATGACATCCTCGCGCGGCGCTGGCGCGGACAGAACGACATCCTCACGAGCGTTCACGAGCTTTTCACCATCTTCCCTGACGGACGTGATGACCGAGGTCTCGCTCGCGGCATCCCGAGCCTTCCGTTCGAGCTCTGGCTTGCTCCCGAACGAGTACATGCAGCCGTAGCAGACCTCCATGTCGTCGAATAGCGTCGTGTTGCATATGGGACAGGTCTTCATCGTTCTTCCTCTCGCTCATCCCTCTTCGTCTCATCCCCTCTTCGGATGACCGTCAATCCCAAACGGTCGCCCGGCTCCAACCAACCGCTTTCTTGCGCGAACCGCTCTACCGTGCCCGCCGCGCCGCGACAGCGCAAGCGCCGGCAGCTCTTCACCCGATGGTGTGACGCCAGCACCTTGCCTTCGCGATCCAGAAACGCGATATCCAGATCATGACCCATGCCCACCGTATGCACGTCATCGCATGGCATGAGCACATGCCATGCCAGGTCACGAGCACGCCCGAGCAAGCCCCGTGCCCGTCCCCAGCGAGCGGTCAGAAGCTCCCACGGTATCGTCTCCATCCGATCATCCCCTCTCTTCCTCTTCATAATGGCCAACTAGAACAGCATTCCCGGTTTATAGGTATCTACGACGAAGGTCTTACGGTGCTCAAGAGCAGGGAGCGCCACGCCCCATAGCTCATCACGTAGCCCGAGGCCGAACAGCGTCGGATGATAGGTCAGCTTCAACGTGAAGAGCCCATGGCCGAGCACGTCCCGCTCCGCGCTCACCTCGCACGCGAGGTTATCCGCCTCCAGCTGCTCTTCGAGCAGCGAACGTACCTGCGCGGTCGAATCCGCCAGGCTCTCTCCATAGCCGGGCGAAGTAGCGCACAAGCGCACGGCGTCGCGAGCCATGCGATCGAACGCGGCGCACTCACCGAAGAACGCAAGACCGTTCACTGCCACCAACGCGATGATGAGCACCACCGGCAACACCACCAACAGCTCCACGGTCATCTGACCTTCTTCCTCCCGCCAAGATCGTCGCATCGCCCGATGAACCGCCTCTCTCACCGCGCTCATGCCCATACCCGCCTGCCCGTGATGCTCGCCTGCGCCGAGCGCACGCCCTCGATGCAGCGATCCACCATATCGCGAGCGCCATCGAGCAAGCTCTGGGGAAGCTTGACGATCACCGGATAAGGCTCATCCAAGAAGGGCAGCTCCACTTCGGCTATCTTCACCCCTTCAGCTACGCGCTCCAATTCGTCGTAGGCACCGTCCTGTATGGCGTCCACCACGCCCGAGAACAGATCGGTGGACTCGCCGAACACCTCGCGAGCCTTACGTTGTATCTCGCGATAACGGATCGAGAAGGCATCAGTGCCCGTTCCAGCAACAGCTTCGGTGTTCACGAGCACCGGTTTCAGGGCATCGAGCTTCGCTGGTTCCAACCCGCATGCTTCGATACCGCTCTCTAGACGATCCGCAGCACGAGTGCCCAGACCCGCCAACGACTTCAACGGAATACCGTTCAGGCCGTCCTCGATGACGCCCAAGAGCGATCGCTGTCCCTCACCATAGGCCTGCAACGCCCATGACCATCCATCGAGCGCGATACGGCCCGCTCCCACCGCCGCTCCTCCTCCATCGGCCCCGAACCCGTCAAGGAGCGCGGTGATGACCGATGACCCATCATGAGCTGGATCGGCCACCAACGTAGCTCCGGCTACCGCCGCGCGGGCCCCCAGCTCGCCACCCGGCGCGAACGCGCTCTCGAAGCCTTCGTCCGTCGCCGTGGTCGTCGCATTCACCACCAGCGCGATGGCCCCTTTCGATCCGGGCGGTTCGGCGGAGATGCGCTTGTTTCCCAGATCAGCGATGACAGCGAGCAAGCGATCGATGAGCGAATCGCTCTGATCCTCCAGTTCCGCCTTCTTCGGCCCGAGCTCGTCCATCACGCGCTGATGCTCCTCCGCAGCTTCCGCCACGATGCGGTAATGGTACTCGAAGCCGTTGTCGATCGACGAAGAGGCCGCAGCCACGTTGCCCAGGCTGCTGGGCCGAAACTCGCAAGCCGAGCAACGTTGGAACCCATCGGCTTGCGCCTCGAGCAGGCTCACCGATCCAGTTCCGATGGACCCTCCCGCTCGGGAGCAACCCGACCAAGCATGCATCACTTGGTGCCGCCCGTCCTCTGCCATCGTGACAGGATAGACGCTCTCGGTGTACATCGTCGTCGCCCGCATCTCCGCGGTGTTCCTGAACAGCAGCGGAAAGCTCGCCTCGAACGAGCCTTCTCCCTCGTGCACGTATCCCCGAGACAGCTCTTCTTGGGCATAGCGGTAGAACCGTTGACGCAAGGCCGCATCGCCCCGCGTCTCGTCATCTCCGTCTTCAGGAATGCCCTGAGCCGCCCGGGCTGCATAGTAAGCGCGCGCCCTTTCAAGGGCCGCCGCGAACGACCATGTGTCCACCGAGGCGAACAGAGGATTCTCCTCAGCGGACAGAGATGCCAGCGATGCTGCTCGCTCGTATTGGCAGCGACCAGGCGCGTTGCCGCAATCGGCCATGAAGCCCCTCATCTTATGCTCGTTCGCCTCCTGGGCGAGCTCTTCGACCTCTTGCGCCTTCTGGCGAATGTCCTCAGCGCCCACCGTCACGTCCTCTTGGGCGCTCCGTTCCTCTTCGGCGCGACCTACCTGAATGTCCTTGCCCTTCTCGGGCACGAGCATCGCCACCGCGAGATAAGATGATCCTCCCCCATCACCATCGTTGGCAAACCCCACCGTAGCCGCATTGGCGGCCGCCAGAAACGGCAGCGCGGCTTGAAGCTTGCTCAAGCCCGCTTCCGCTCTTTCCGCGAACCCATCACGAGCATCCATGAGCTTCTTTCCCAGGTCGAGCAGCTTGACGGAGAGCGTCGCAGCCGGCGGCACGCAAGCGGCGACCACGCCGAGCGCAGACAACGTCAGGCTCAGCACCGAAAGCGACAGCACGAGCGCGTCGCACACATGCACTGCGATCATGAACTCCGCTACCTCGTTCTCGGCTGCAAGAGCCGCCGCATCGGCCACATCCTGCACATCGGCCGAGAGCGAACCGATACGGTAGAGCTGAGCAGCCGAGAACAGGAGCGCCAACGTGACGAGCAGCGCCACTGCCACCCCTACCGTCGTGAACCCGTCTTCATCGACGAAACGATCGCCAACACATGCTGTCCTGGCAGGGGCCGAGGCCTCGCTCCTCCCTGCGGATCGGCTCCTCATCCGTCCCATCGGTTCACCCACCCTCTCGGTCGCAAGCCACCCTCCACCCCGCTCGTCCATGACGGCTGAACGGGCAGCGTCACCTCCACTGTTATCTCCAAGTTCCCATTCGCGTTCGTCAGACCGAGCAGGCCCGCTCCCGCATCTATGAGCGGCACTGGGCGCACTTCGTTGGCGATGAACACGGTGACCTCCGCCGTGGTCTCGCATCCCTCCATCTCGATCGACCAGGTGCAACCATCGCTATGACGATGGAACAGATCCTGTTCCGGCACGGCCGAAAGACGGCGGCGCAAGAACGCCTCCACCGTGGAGCGCTCGGTCTGGGCCGTGGTCGCCAGCAGGCGACAGGCCTCCGTCGCCGCCGCCTCCATGACGATGCGATCGTAGAGCACGATGCCCGGTTGCACGAGCAGCAGGATCACCGTCATCAGCACCGGTAGCGCGAACGCCGCTTCCACCGTGCTCTGACCGCTCTCGCCTCGAAAGAGGCGAGAGCGAAGACGACGGGGAGCGATCAACGGTTCAGTAGAGGAACACATCTATGACCCCCGCAGCGCTCAACAATAGATGATGGGAAGCAGCCGAGAGCGCATGGTCGAGGAACGTCCCATCGTCCATAGCGCGCCACACAGCCCCGAGCGCGATCACCACCACGAGAAAGGTTCCCAGGATGATGGCATATTCCACCGTGGACTGACCTCTATCCTCACGCAGCAACGTCGCCACGCGTCGTAAAGGCCCCGATCGCTTCCCGCCGTCACCCATGATGCGTCCCCCACCTCACAAGCTGTTGATGCCATTGGAGATGGCATCCCACAGCTCCTGCAACTTCGGGCGGAACACCGTGATGGCAAGGATGGCTATCACCACCAACACCCCGACCAAGATGGCGTACTCGGTGGTGCCCTGCCCCTTCTCATCGGCCAGGCGCACACGCGCTCGGCAGAACCATCGCAGCGCCCCATCGCTCACCGCTCGTCCTCGACGATACAGCGCACCTACGACCTTCGCTGACCCGATCTTCAGCTTCTCCATGATCCATCTCCTTCTCTCAAAGGCTTCCTGCCAGTTCCAGCAGCACCGGCCCTAGCACCAATATCAACATCGCGGGCAGCATGAGAGCACCGGTGGGCATCATCATCTTTATGGGTACCTTCGCCACCCGCTCCTGACGATGGGCCTTATGTTCGGCACGAGCCTCCCGCGCTACGTCTTCCAGCCCGTCAGTGAGCGCCGTACCGAAGCGCAGTGAGCGCACTACGTTATCGACCACCCGTCGGAACAGGAACGAATCGTAGGTGGCAGCGATAGCCCGCAGGGCTTCTTCGCGACGCACCAGCCCGCAGCTCCATTGCCGCTGGGCCGACCGGAACGCCCGGGCGAGAGCGGTATCGAAATAACGATCGTAGAGCGACAGCGCTCCGTCGAACGACAGTCCGCTGCGCATGCCCATGGCCAACACGTCCAACATCTCAGGAAGCCGCCTCTCCAGATCATGGGCACGCCAAGCAGCCCTCGCTTTCAAGGCCCCCGAGAGCAATCGCCACCCGAAGATCGCGCCCGCCCCTGCGAGCAACGCCGCCAGCTCCCCCGAGAACATCGCTCCTCCGAGCGCCCCCACAGCAGCACCCGCCCCTGCGAGGCGCAAGCGAGCCTCGCGATAACCGTCGTAGCTCAGATCATCCTGCGAACCGGCGAGGGCGACGTTGCGAAGGAATCTATCGGGCACCGCAGCAGATCGAGGCAGAAGGCGGCGCATGCGACCGACCTCTATCCCTCGGCTCGTTCGCTCCGCTAACACAAGAGCCCACGCTCTTAACGCTCCCGTCCCTTCGGATCCCTCGCCTTCGGACAGAGCAGATCCTCCCGAACCGCCGGAACCTCCGAGGTCCCCCAAAGCCATCAGAACATCCTGTCGTCGTCGCTTCTGCGACCGCTCGTCGGCGAGGCTCCACGCACAGGACCCCGCTACCGCCGCGCAAAGACAAGCTGCGACCGCGAGGACGGTCTGAGTCGCCACGACCATCGATCCCCCTCCTTATCATTCCTCGTCCGCCTTCAACATGCGTTGCACGATGATGATGCCCGCCGCGTCCATGGCCAGCGCCAAGGCAAGCAGCGCCATGCCTGCCCAACCAGAGAAGAACGGATCGAGGAACCCAGGGCTCATCAGCGAGAACAACGCCACCAGAACGAACGGCATGACCGTCACGATGCGCGCCGAGAGCTTTGCCTGGGTCGTTTGCACGCGAAGGCTTCGCCGCAAGCCCAGTTCGCTCTCGACCGACTCTTGCGCCGCCTCCAGCACCGCACCGATGCTGCCGCCGCTCTGATGCTGCGCGTCGAGCGCCACGGCGACAAAAGACAGCTCCGGCGCACGGTCGAATCCGCGCATCGCCTCAAGGGCTTCGGTGGTGGGAGCCCCCATCTCCAGTCGTTGAGCTGCCACCTCGAACAACCTGCCCAGCGTGCCGCCGAGCTCATGGGACACCTGCTTCAACGTTTGCTGCAACGACAGGCCCGAACGAAAGCACACGTTCATCGAGCGGAGCGCTTCGGGCACCTCTTCGCGCAATGCCTCCCCGCACTTCTCCTGGTCGGCACGAGCCACCTGGAACAACGCCATCATCGAGCCCGAAGCCACCGCTATGGCGCAAACGGACGAGCCGGTGAGCGCTCCCGCCACCAATGCCATCGCGAGCGCCCCTGTCACCAGGATCGAGAGCACCGCCGCTCTATCGAGGATGGGAGCACCTTGTCCACCCTCGCCCCACAGCCGTCGCTCTAGCACCGCCGACACATCCTCCGTCGCGCGACGCACCACCGTCATCATCAGCAGCTTCCGCGCCAAAGGGAGCAAAGGCGGACACCCTTTCCGCAACCGTGCGACCCAACGGGAGCGCTCATCCAACGCCAGCGCCCCTGCCGCTCGCCCTCCACCCCGCTCTCCGCTGCTCCATGAGACCATGAGGAAGAGACCGCTCGCACCAGCGAGCATCACGCCGAGCGCGGCGAGCATGCCTGTTGCCACCATGCCTTCACCTCCCTTTCCTCCACGATCCGCAGAGCTACCAGATCGGCCAGACAGCTCGGGCGCTCCTTCCATGAGCCGCTGGGCTCGAAGGGCCCGCGTTCATAGATGGTGTTCATGACGCAGCGCCGTCGTTCGCCATCGAAGGAGCATTCCGCTATGGCCGAGAGATAGCGCGACCCATCCGGGCCTCTCGACACCTGCACCACATGATCGAACGCGCTTCCTATCTGCATCTCTATGGCATCCACGGGCAGGTCCATGGCGAAGCGCACCATGGTCACCATGCGCTCGACCACATCGGCGGGACTGTTCGCATGCAGCGTGGTGAGCGACCCCTCATGACCAGTGGCCATGGCCTGCAACATGTCGATCGCCTCGCCGGCCCGGCATTCGCCCACGACGATGCGGTCGGGTCGCATGCGCAACGCGTTCACCACCAGGTCGCGGATGGTCACCTCCCCGAGGCCCTCCGCATTGCGCGGTCGCGCCTCCAATCGCACCACATGGGGATGCTCGTCGAACTTCAATTCCAGGGCATCCTCGATGGTGATGATGCGCTCATCAGGCGGGATGCAGCAGGAGAGCGCGTTCAACAACGTCGTCTTGCCGCTGCCCGTGCCGCCCGACACCACGATGCTCTTGCGACCTAGCACGAGCCACCGCAGAAAACGGCTCACGATCTCATCGAACGAATCGCGCTGGACCATCTCGTCCAGGGTCATCGCCTTTCGCGTGAACGCGCGGATGGTGAGCGTGGGGCCATCGGGAGCAAGGGGCGGGATGATGGCGTTCACGCGATGCCCCTGGGGCAACCGAGCGTTCACCATGGGCGATGCCTCGTCGAGCCGGCGTCCCAGAGGCTCGATGATGCGGTCGATGAGCACGCGCACCTGCTCATCGTCATCGAAGCGAGCTTCGCTCAGCACCAGCTTGCCATCGCGCTCGAAGTAGATGCTGCGCGAGCCGTTCACCATGATCTCGGTGATGGACTCGTCATAGACCATCTCCTCGATCGGCCCCAACCCGAACACCAGCGCCAGGAGCTCGTCGGTGAGCCGTCGCTTCCGCTCGACCGAACAGCGATCCCAGCGCGGCTCAGCAAGGACTTGGCGACAGGCCAGCCGCAGCTCGTTGCGCGCCCGCTCGGGATTCTCCGCCACAAGAGCAGCGACGGTCTCGAACGGCAACCGCTGCTGAACGCAGCGTCGCAGCGCCTCTACCGTGAAAGCCCTCGGCTGCTCTGCGAAGACCCGCTCCCTGGCGGGCGCACCTCCGGCCAGTCCTCGCTCGGAACCCTCCGCGCCCGCGACGGTAGGCCTCTTTGGCGCTTCTGCTTTCTGCACCCGCTCGAGGAACGTCATCGAAATACCCCCTCAAGCGACCGAGCGGCCCGCAGCGAGCCCGTCGGAAGCCATCATCTCGATCGCACCGCCCCGCTCCCGCTTGCCATGGCGGCCCCTGCGCGAGGACCGGCGCTCACCACGGGCACCGGCCTCCCAAAGCCGCCCCTTCGAACGCCCCCGCGCGATAGCGCCCGCAGCTCCCGGTCCGTTCTCGGGAAGCATCGTCACCAGCACGTCTTCGAGCGAAGCGCACAGTTCGTTCTTCTCTCGCAGCAGCTCCAACGGCATGCCAGCACCGCACGCCTCCTCCACCGAGCCACCGCCTTCTTTCAACTCCACCACATGAGCACCGTTCAAGGCGCACGAGACGTCGATGGAGGTGAACAACCCATGACGAGAGCACCGATTCAGCGCGAATAGGAACGACCCTATGGCGATGCCGCTGCGCAGGCACACGTCAAGGGCATGTTGGCAGGCCCGCACCGACGAGGCGCGCTGATCGATGAGGAACAGCGTTCGCGCGCTGCGCTCTATCAGCGGTGCGTGGTAGTCGATCCAGCTCGCACCCGTATCCACGACCACCACGTCGAAGAATGGAACCACCCTGTCCAGGAGCTGCGGAAGATGGTGCGCACATGCCTCGGCCTCCTCCAGCTTGCGCGGCGCTGCGATGAACGCAGGAGCGGCTTCAGCCGATCGCAGCATCGCCATAGGATCGCTCGCCTGGAGCACATCGACCACCGTCGGAGCATCCTTGGCGTTCAGGACCGTACGCAGATCGCCGAATTGCAGATCGCCGTCGATGAGCAGCGTCCTATGGCCGCGCGCCTGCGCGAGCAGCGCCGCATAGAGCGCCACCGTGCTCTTGCCTGCCCCGCCGCTGCCGCTCACCACCGAGAGCACCAGTGCGCTCTTGCCAGCTGGCACCTCCACCGGTGCGTCGCCACCGGCGGCGATGGGAGCCATCACCATGGTGCGATCGACACCGGCCTCCGAGGGCATCGTCGCCACCGGCCCGGCAACGGCCATCGCAGATGAGGGCGTCTTCGCCTTCTGAACACCTTGCGGACCGGTGCGAGAGAACGGCACCTTCGCCACTTCCCCTTCCCGCTTTCCCGAACCGGACATCGCCATCACGGCACGCCGCTGGGTCTCGGTGCGAAAGCGCTGGGCGAAGCGCCACAATGGCAGCACCTCGTCAACCTGGGCAGCGTGGGCACGGCTGAGCACCGAGCCCGTCGCATCGCTCACCACCAAACGGATGGTGCGCAGCGGCGCATCCAGCTTCAGCGCCGCCCCGAGGTTGATCGCTTCCATGTCATCGGCGGATGCGATCCAGAACTCTTGGGGCATCGGTGCCTGCTGAGCATAGGACCGCAGCTCCATCGCACAAGAGAAGCTCGTCAACCAAGGCACCTCATCGAGCTTGACGCCCTCTAGGCCGATCATCTCCGGATGGCGCAAGCTCTCGCTATCGGCACAGAGCACTATCGGATCCATGACGTTCCCCTCCCTTGATCACCATCGGCCATCACCGCTCCGCTCTCACGCGTCGAGCCGAGCGCTTCCGGCGCTCCTTCGCGCTGCGACCCCTCATCCGCCGAAGCAGCGCTCGCGCTCCGACTCTCCTCGCCCGCTTCGAGCTTCTGGTCGAGGACGCGGCTACGCAGGGCCTCAGGGTCCACTGATCCTTCCTGCTCGTCTTGAGAGGGCAGCACGAAATATAGTTCGAGATTCTCCGCAGCCGCGATGACCTCCTGCACCTTTTCGGGAGCCACGGCCAGCGTGACCCATGTGATAGCAGCGGATCCCATACCGCTCGTACCCTCGCCAGCGCTGGTAGCGAGGACGCTCGCGCGGGCGAGGATGCGCTCTGCTGTGCTCGGTCCTATGGCGTATACGTCGGTCTTCATGCCTGCCACCAGCGCACCACCGATAGCCTGCACCTCCCGTGCCGGCACGCTGACCGCCGCGAACCCCGATGGCACCTCAAGGGAAGCCCCTCTCGCATCGAAACGCTGAGCGAGGATCACCTCTCCTGCGAGCACTGAAGTGGCCGCCACCTTGCCCGTCACCTCGCCCGGATCGGTCACAGCACCTTCCGGCAACAGAGCAGCCACCCACATCTTGGTCTCGATAACGCCATCGGTGAGGGTCTCACCAGGAGCGATGTCGCGCTTCGCTACGCATACCTCGATCTGTTCGCCACCATAGCGCTCAAGAGCTTCGGCCCGCACCGCATCGGCTTGCTCATTCACTTGCATCAGATAGAGGCCCACGCACAGAGCGCACGCTATGCCGCACAGAACACCCAGCACCATCGACCGCTTCCGCTTCATCGGGCCATCACCTCGCTCTCGATCCCTTCATGCGCTCCGCCCTTGCGAAGCTGCTTCAAGAGTGTAGCGATGCGACCTTGCAGAAACATTGCCCGAACTGCGGCTTTTTCTCCGGGGCGAGCACCCCGCGCCGGCCCCTGCCAACGCCCCCGTCTTGCTCCCCTCGAAGGTGCCATCCATGCTCACGAAAGAGCCGTCTCTCGCACCGCGCGATGTCCTCCGGAAAGACCCCCCCCCTCAAGGTCCCCCAGAACACCCCGCAACGACCCTGGCCCTTCTAACGGAAAGACCCTGCGGACGATGCCTCTTATTCGATTGAGAGAGATAAGGAAGAAGTGGTGGTCGCGGAGGGATTTGAACCCCCGACCTTGTGCTTGTAAGGCACCTGCGCTCCCGCTGCGCCACGCGACCACGAATACCGTAGCCATACTAGCATACGAAGCGGTAGAATACCAAGAACATGCAAGGCACGATCCGAAGGAAGACCCATGGCGAAACCCCAGTACACGCTCACATCCTACGACCCTGTTTACGTGGTAGCCGAAGAGGTGCGCATCCCCGAATCCATCATTCGCGAGCAGGCGCTCCGCTGGCTGCAGCTGAACGTGGCGAAGGAGGGCGAAGAGGCCAAGCTGACCGATGGCTGGATCGCCGCCCACACCGACGACTTCAAGACGGTGGACGAAGTGCTCATCTTCGTCCGCTACAACATGTACCGCGATAACCGCGAGGTCCAAGAGCTCTCCGACCAAGACGCCGTCTGCCGCGAGCTGGCCACGCGCCTGGTGGAAGAACTTCCCGCCGAGCTGGTGGAGAACTCCCAATACGCCGCGCAGATGCGCCTCGAAGAGATGATCTCACGCAACGGCATGACCATGGAAGAGTTCTGCGCTCAGCGCGGTATCACCGAAGAGCAGCTGCGAGCCGATGTCGACGAGCGCACCATCCAGAGCCTCAAGGAGGACACCGCCCTCGAAGCCTACGCCCAGAAGCAGAACTACACCCTCGATGCCGAGGACTTCTACGCCATCATCCCGGGCGACTCCATCGAGGACAAGGCCCACAAGCGTCGCCAGATGGAGCTCGACGGGCGCCTCGCGCAAATGGAGGAGTACGCCAAGAAGACCAAGGCGCTCAAGGAGGTCATGGAGAACGCCATGATCAAGCGCAAGCCCACCGATACCGAGTGGCTGCGCTACGGAGACACGAGCCAAGACGTCCTCAACGCCAACAAGCAGTTCCCCGACAGCTTCGTCTCCCTGTAAGCCGCCCCTTCCATCGACCAGAAGGCCCTCGGATCCGAACGGATCCGAGGGCCTTTCCATCGCATAGCTCATCGCATGAGAACGGGGCTGCCATGGCGAGCCATGACAGCCCCGCGACAAGAGCGTTGCTCCTGATCCCATCCTACCTGAAGTCGTTGCCCTGATCGCCGCCCAGCAGCTTCGACTGCTCCTTCAGATGGCGAGCCTTCTCAGCGGCCGACACGAAGTTCTCCGGCGCATCCTCGATGCCCAAGATCTCCACTTCGAATGTCAGGTCCTTGCCCGCCAACGGATGGTTCATGTCGAACAGCACCACGCCGTTCTCCACGGATATCACCGTCACCGGCGTGGGACGCCCGTCATCGCTGCTGGCGATATAGATGCGCTGCCCTGGCTTCACATTGCCCTTCGGCACCTGCTCCATAGGGATCTTCTGGGTGAAGTCCTCAAGGTACTCACCATAAGCTTCGTACTGGCCCACCACGAACGTCTTCTTCTCCCCCACCTCGTTCATGGCGAGGATCTCCTTCTCGAAGCCGTCGATGGCCATGTCCATGCCGGTCTGGAACACCATGGGGTTCTCAGCGTCAGCATAGCCGAACACGGTACCGTCATCGAGAGTGCCCTTATATGCGAGCGTCACGGTCGATCCCAATTCCATACGTCATGTCTCCTTTCGAAAGCCCTCCTGCGCACCACAGAAGAGCTGCTGCTTCTTCTCGGCCAAGCTCAGGCAGCCGGGCCATCCTCCACGATGGTCACCACTGCGTTATCGACGAGCCACTGCGTCGCCTTGTGCTGGCGCGCCATCTTATGCACGTCAGCCATGCGATGGGCATCCTCCCACATCTTGCGCGTCGCCTGCGGATCGTCGTCGCCCTCGAACAGAGCGGCCACGTCCTCCTCGGTCACCTCCAGCCCCTTCTCGGCGAACAGGCTCTCTAGAGCACAGTCGATGGACGCGCGGCGCAGCGCCTCTTCGGCGATCTCGTCGCGCATCTCGTCGCCATTCACCGCGTTCTGCAACATCCACTGCTGCAGGTTCGTACCCTGCTTCTCCAGATCCTGCATGAACTCGCGGCCCACATCCTGACGGAAGAAGTCCACGTAATAGGCGGGAACCTCTCCGTCGAGCCGCTCCAGCAGCGCGTCGATGGCACGATCCACCTTCACGCGCGGCAGCTCTTCGGCCTTCTGCATCCCCACCGAGCGCTTCACCTGCGCACGCAGGTCGTCCACGTTAGCGCAACCCACCTTGCCGGCGAAGTCGTCATCGAGCTCGGGCAGCACGTACTTGCGGAAGCCGTCCACCTCCACCACGGCATGAAGCTCGCCATCACCGTAGTCGGAGTTGCCCTCTTCGTCTTTGGCCTCGAAGTCGAACTCGCGGATCTCTCCCGCCTTCGCACCGATCAGATGCTCGTCGAAGGAGGCAGGCATGGTACCTTGTCCCAGGCCTATCATGCGGCTCGTGCCCTTCAGGCCCGAGACCACCTTATCGTGGTTGGTCACCGTCAGGGTCACGTTCACGTAATCGCCCAGCGCAGCCTCATGGGCGGGATCGGTGATGTCCTCGAAGGAGTGATAGTGGTCGCGCAGCTGCTCGATCTGTCGGTCCACATCGCGATCGGTAGCTTCCTCAGGCGGCATCTCGATGCTGACCGGACCATAGTCGGTCAGCTTCATCAGCGGCGCCACCGGGCCCGACACCGTGAACGTGAACGCTGAGCCTTCCTCCGGCGGCGCTTCCACGTTGAACTGCGGTTCGTCGATGAAGATGACATCAGCTTCGTCGATGGCTGCGAAGCCGCCTTCGTTGATGAGCGTTTCCGCGACGCCGCCCATAGCACGGTCGTGGCCGCCCACGCTCTGCTCCAGCACCGCGCGCGGGGCCTTGCCCTTGCGAAAGCCCGCGATCTCGCGCTTGTTCAGCTCACCGAAGAACTGGTCGGTGTAGCGCTTCACCTCTTCGGGAGACGCTACCACCGTGAGCACGAGCTCCTGGCGCTCACCGTCATCTTCCCTCACCTTGTCTTTGACCCGCACGATTCCCCCTCGTCTCTCCTCCGTTTTCCCATGGCGACCATTGTACCGTAGAAGCTAGCTCTTATATATGTACATCGACACGGCACGGTAGCTCACGCCCTCCGCATCCTCCACCGTCGGCACGGTCTGGCCGGCCTTGTAGCCCTGGTTCGCGGCCACTTCATAGGAATCCTCGATGGATGGCTCGCCGAAACCAGCTGCCGCCAACCACGCGAGGTTCTCCTCTTGCGTGCGCGCCGCCTGGACACTGTTGCCGATCGCCCGTGCCGCGTCGATGACCTCCTGCGGCCGTGCCTCGCTCGCGAAGATGGTCTCCATGATGAGAAGGCCTCCCGGTCTCAGCACGCGGCTCATCTCGCGAATGGCCTGCTCTTGGTCGTAGAAGAGCGTCATCACGTTGTTCACGTACACCACATCGAACACCTCGTTGCCGATGCCCGCCTCGATCAAGTCTTCGGGAAAGGCCCAACGAAAGTCCATGTTGTCATGCTTCAGGCCACTGTCATGCCATGCTCGATCCTGACCGTCCTTCGACTCGGCCACATAGGCGCGATTCCAATCGACGCCCCACGCCTCGCCTCCATCGCCCACCATGGCGCTGATCTTGTACACGCCACGACCGCGACGACAGCCGATGTCGAGCACCTTCTTATGAGCGAGCTCGCTCGCCGGTAGCAGCATCTTGCAGATGGTGGCGAAGCCGTACTCGAACTGCTTGCCGGCGTAGTAGGCCTTCAACATCGCCCGATCGATAGGCTTCACCTCACCTATGCAGGCTTGCCGATCGTCCGTAGCCCCTTCATCAGCTGAGCGCACGCTCGCACCTGACGACTCCTCCGGTGCCACCTGCACCTCCTGCACTACCGCGCTCGCGCTCGTGTCGATCAGCTTCAAGGGATCCTCGACGACTTCCGCCTCAGCCGCCGCTTCGATATTCTCGCTCAAACGATCCAGCATCTCCGCGCGCTCAGCCAAGCCCATACGTCCAGCATCCACCTGCAAATGCTCGTTATGAGCGTAGTAGCGTTCGTTGCCATGGTGGGCCACGAACTGGGTGGTCGCCCGACGCGTCGCGAGCTCGGCCATGAACACGAGCATCTCACGATCGCCGAAGCAACCATCGATGAAGTCGAAGGCGGCGTCCATCCGTGAGCCAACGTTTGCAACCAGCGGCTTCAACGCCTCCACCTGGCCTTTGTACGCCTGCTCGATGGTATGGAACGCTTCATCCCCTTCTTCGGTGTCCTTCAAAGCGCACTGAGCGCCATAGCCCTTCAAGCGCTCGATGATCAGGCTCTCTCGTCGCACGAGAGCCTCGCTCGCCGTACCAGCCCGTCGCTTGCGCGCAAGCTCGCCCTCTCGCGCGGTGATGCGCGGCTGCAGCGCCGCTTCCACCGTCCCTCCGCCCAACAGCTCCGCCTTCGCCCCTCGCAGCTCATCGCGCAGCTGCAACATCACGGCCTCTTCGTCGAGCACGGCCGCGCACTCCCGCGCCAACACATCGAGCACAAGGCTCATCAGCGCAAGTCGCTCGTCGAACTCAGCGCCTTTGGCGCGTTCCTCGATGGCCGCGGGCGCTTCTCCGGCCAGGATGGCGTCCACCTGATAATCAGAGCGATATTTCTCGAACAGCCCGTAGTACACAGCGAACTGATCGGCTATATCGTCATCGCGAAGGAACTGCACCACCAGCTCGCGATCCACCGGCTTTCCCATGGCCTCGTACACGGTGATGAGGTCGGCTAGGTCCTCCCAGCCACGAGCCGTCACGAACGACTTGCCCCCACCAGGCTTGCTCTCCACTTTGTAGAAGCAGTCCTTCTTCGCCTCCAAGAACGTGGTCACGGCCGGATGTATCCCGCGCTCGGCAGCGTAGCGCTTCCATGCGCCGTGATCGGGCTCCACGTCTATCTCGCGCAAGCGATCGAGGGTGACGATGTCGAACTCATGCACCGAGCGGTTGTACTCCGGCGGATTCCCCGCGCAGACCACCACCCAGCCTTCGGGCACCTGATGGCTGCCAAACCGCTTGAACTGCAGGAACTGGAGCATCGACGGATAGAGCGTCTCCGAAACGCAATTGATCTCGTCGAGGAACAGGATGCCCTGGCGCAGCCCCGTCTCCTCCATATAGCCGTAAACGGCCGCCACGATCTCGCTCATGGTGTATTCCGATGCCTCGAACTCGACATCGCCGAAACGACGGTGCTCGATGCGCGGAAGGCCCAGAGCGCTCTGACGCGTGTGGTGGGTCATGGAGTAGGACACGATGCCTATGCCCAGCTCTCGCGCCACCTGCTCCATGATGGCCGTCTTACCGATGCCGGGCGCGCCCAACAGGAACACCGGGCGCTGATGCGCCGAGGCGATGAGCGGCAACCCTGCCTCGTCCACCTTCAGATAGGCTTCCACCGTATCTTTGATCTGCTGTTTCGCCGAAGCTATGTTCATCGCTCGTTCCCTCCTCTATCACAGGTTCCGCAGAGCATGTTCGTCCAGCACCACTTTCATCGCCCAGGGTGGCACCGGCGGCGTCTGTTCGCCCTCCTCCGCCACGAACACGAAGGCCGCATCATAGTCGGGCGGTCGTTCCGGGAATTGCCCGAACCCGTCGGTGAAATAGATCAGCCCGCGCAGGTTCTCCAGCTCGCCGCGCTCGCACAGCATACTCACATGGTCGAAGGCCGGGCGGAAGTCGGTTCCGCCGAAGCCGCGCACCGTGAATCCCTCCGCAAGGGCATCTAGGTCGCAGCCGTCCTCTATGAGCAGATCGGACTGCACGCGCGAATCGCTCTGGATCAGGTGGATGCGCATCTTCCGAGCGAAGTCCTGAGAGCTCCGCATGATGTCGAACGTATGCTGCAAGAAGCGCTTCACCTGATCGCCCCTCACCGATTCCGACGTATCCACCACGATGACGAAGTCACGTATGCGCTGGGTCTCTTGATATTCCAACGGCTCGATGAGCGGCATGTTGCCGTAGGTCTCAAGACCGAACATATAGGGCAGATAGTCGAACTCGTCCATGTTGACCTGCACTTCTTCGCTGCGCACCATGAATCGCTTCAAGAAGTCAGCGTAATCGAACGTCCTTCGATTCACCAGCGCCAAGGTCGCCATCAGGCTTCCCGCCTCATCACCCCATTCCTTCGCGAAAGTCTCCAGATCCATCGCGATCTCCTTGGCGATGTCCTCCCACTCCTGCCTCTGACGCTCCTCGTCGGCCCTTTCAGCACGGGGTCGGTCCTGCGGCCCGTCGTCGAGGCCCGTGGGCGCTCCGTCTCGGGTTCCCTCTTCCACAGAAGGAGGCCGCTCACCACCTTCGTCGCTCTCGCCATCGCGTGCACCCGAGGCCGCCCTCTCCTCGCCGGTGCTCGAATCTATCTCGCCGCGCGCATCTTCGGGCACGTTCTCGCCGGCCGTCTCGGTCCGCGACTCATCCACCTGCACATCAGGATCCTCGTCATCTTCGATCATCTCCTGTCGCTCGGCGCTCTGGGGTCCCTCCCCATCGCCTGCGTCGCGATCGTTGGCCGGCCATCCCCCATGGTCATCTCGCTCGAACAGCCCATGCCAGTCGTTGAGGGTGCTGCGGCCGATGCCGCGGAAATGCTGCCCGCTCGGGGTCATCACCAAGCCATGGACGAACTCGTACACCTTGCCGGGCAACAACGAGCCCACCATCATGCGAAGCTGATCGAGGGCCTCTCGCCGTGCCGGATCATCAGTGCTCGCGAACCGAGCACCGCACAGCTCCATCACCACGTTCTCCACGATGATGTCGCATGCGAGGCTCCATGCCTCCTCATCTCCATGGTCGCGATCGTAAGGGTGACAGAAGATGCAGTGCATGATGAGATGAAGGTAGTCGCGCACCGTCTCTTCGTAGGACTCGCGGAACCGCCCTATCACGCGAGGCGGATCATGGTAGACGGCTCGCCCGTCGGTCATGAGACCATAGCGGGCGCCCGCTCGCAACGGGGTCAGCTCCATGCGCCAGAGCGCCAGGTCGAGAAAGCGGAACTTCAGCATCAGCTGAGCGCGACATTCGTCGATGATGTCGGCAGCGAGCGCATCCTCGGCGAGCCGTTGTCGATACCTCGGATCCTCTCCTTCTGTAGCCGATATCATGGCACCTCCTATAGTCTCCTTCGATCCTACAGGTCGAAATCGAGAGCATCGCCCGCAAAGCGAGCGCGCTTGACCTCCAGCAGATAGCCTGTGATGGAAGCATCGCGCAGCGAGCTCAGACGATCGATGACGGCGAACAGATTGCTTTCATTCAGAAAACCGAGGTCGAGCAGACCGTCGATGAGAGAACGATCGTCATGTCTGACCGCCTCCACGCACAGCTCCTCGACGTTATCCCTCAGCACGCGCTCCGCGAGCTCTCGATTGACCGCCGTCATGAACACAGGATCCCGAAGTCGCTCCACCAGATGACATCCCTGCTCGTAGAGGTCGAGCCGCTCATCGGTGGCAGCGTCGAAACCCGACGCTATCACGATGGAGGTGTCATAGTGCTCGAAGAAGACCGCCGGTTCCACCCGCTCCGGGATGCTCAGAGCGAACGCCAACTGAGCTTCGCTTCGCTCGCTCTGCGGGAAGCGCACCTCATAGGATGTGCGCCCATCCCGCGGCTCGCTCAAGCCGATGCGCACCCGCGAGACCAGCCCGCTCAGAGCCAGCCCACGAATGCCCACGTTAGTGATCCAATCGCCGATGAGCAGCTCCTCCACGCCCTTCACGTTGTTCATGGCGTAGGGTGCCACCTCGTCCACCCGCTCATCCAAGCGCACAGTGCTCACCCCGCCCGTACAAAGGAGCAAGCGCAGCTTTCCCGTGGGCTTGCGCTCGAACAGCAGCCCTTCCTCAGCGAAGAAGCGCTCGTTATCGGCCTCCACCACCACCTCTTGCAGCTCGGGCGTACCGAGTCGGTGATGGGCGCCATAGGTGACCAGCGCGTTCTCACCAAGATGGACCAGCGTTTTCGGAAGGACCGATCGCTCGATCGCCGTATCGAGGAAGGCTTCAGCCTCGATACGCTCGATAGCCTTCCCTCCCTCGATCATCCGGAGGCCGCGACAGCCCTTGAACGCCCCTTCGCCCACAACGCGCAGACTATCTGGCAGAACCACTTCGCACAGCGTTCCTTGGCCCGCGAAAGCGGCTGCCTCGATGAACGCCGTTCCAGGCTGCACCTCATAGCGCTCGATCTCATCGGCCATCAACCGCGCGAAGCATAGACCGTCCTCGGTCTCTCGGTAGAGACCTCCTTGCTCGTCAAGATGCAGATGGATGCCGCCCTCCCGGATACTGAACGTCGCCTCCGCGCCGCAGAACGTCACCCCTGTATGAGCCGCTACCGGATTCCCGAGCCGTTCGATGGTGGAGGGCACCTCCAGCTCGGTCAATCCGGTATTGGAGAAGCCGTTGTCCTTGATGGAAGCAAGGCCCTCGTTCAGAGTCACGCGAACGAGCTTCTCACAGTTGAAGAACGCCTTCTCCTTGATCTCGCGCAACCGAACGGGTGCCATGAGCTCCTCGATGCTCGTGCGCGAGAACGCGAACTCGCCTATGCTCCTCAAGCTCTCAGGAAGACGAACGTCCTCCAGCGCCCCGAAGCCGCTGAACGCCTTCTTCGCGATGGTCTCGCACCCCTCGGCTACCGCGTAAGAGCTCACTGGGCGCACCAGCGCGATGAGGCTGCGCCCATCTTTCGAGTAAAGGGCGGTGCCATCGGTGGTCAGATGCAGGTTCTCCTCTGCCACCTCGACGGTCTCGATCTCGCTCTTCGCGAACGCACCTGGCTCCACTGCGGCGGTACCGGCACCGATGACCAGTTCTTTCAACGACGACATATCGAAGATGGACGGATCGATCTTCAGTAACGACCCCGGCAAGGTCAACGAGGTCAGCTTGCGGCAACTGCGCACCCAATGAGAATCGAACTCCTCGATACCGCGAGGGAATACGATGCGCTCAAGATCCTCGTTCTCCCGAAACGCACAAGGCCCTATGGAGGCGAGCGTATCAGGACAGACGATGGAGCGAACGCCATCTTGGCGAGCACAGGCATCCGGAGCCAATGCCATCACGGGCTTCCCCTCGATCGCCTCAGGGATGACGAGGGCTTCGCTCCTCGCTTCACACGACACGATGCGGATCCATTCTCCGTCGACGACCACATAGCGCCACGCAGTACCGCTCTCATCGACGGTATCGCGCACATCAGAGGTGCGCGCCCGATCCTCAGCAGCTGAGCGCTCGAAACGGGCACGACGCTCTCGCGCGAGCTCTTGCGCTCTCTCTACCTGGATCGCAGATGCTGGTCCATCGCTCAAAGCCATAGGAGTGAAACCTCCGAAGCATACATCGAGTTCGCTCAGATCCATCAAGGAAGCCCCCATCGTCTCGCCATGGAGGAACCAGCCGCTGTGGCCGATGCGTCTTCATCCCATATGAGAAGGTCCGCCGCTCTCTGCGACGGACCCCTTCTATCAGCGGCCCCGGCCCCGAGCCGCCCTTCGTTACTTCTGATAAAGCTTAGCCGTCTCCCACGGAGCGCCAGCCGGATTGAGCTTACGGCGTCGCGAGAGCTCATCCGAATGCATGATGCAATAGCGGAGGCCCTTCAACGTCACATACAGGCTCGCGATCTCATGGTTGGAGCCATGATTGAATACCTCGTAGGTCAGATACTCTCGGTCGATCATGGGCTGATAGACCTCACTGCCCTCCACCTTCTCGAGCAGTATGTTGGTCGCCTCGCGGCCGAGCTCATCCTGCTTCAACGAGATGTTGTACAGGATGTTCTCCTGCTCCTCGGTCAAACGACCGATCTCTTCGATCTCTGCACGAATCTCTGCTTCTGTTGCCATGGATCAGCAACCTCCTTCGATCACCATGCGACCCCTCGCGACGACGCGAGGGCTTACGCGGTTCAAAGACAATGTATTGTCCGAGAAATCCGCTCCTCAGTGAACTTCTCGGACCCTACCTTCGCCCAATGTGAATCTATCAAAAAGGCTCGCCCGACGCCATAACGTGAGCGAGCCTTTTTGATGACGCCGTATCGTTTTAGATACCAGCGTAGCCCTTGGAAGGATCGGAGTTGCCGACGCCGGTAGCCTCGTCGCCAGCTTCGTTGCCGGTGCGCTTCGTGGAGGTGTAGCCACCCCAAGCGCGGGCGATGAACTTATCCTTCACCCAGAAGATCTGAGCCTTCATGAGGTCGGCCTGGGTGACTCCCTCTTCAGCCAAAGCCTCATCTTTGGACTTGCCCTCAGCCACGAGCTTGTTCAGAATCTCAGCGGCTTCGGGGGCATCAAGAGCCAAGAACTCATCGCGGGTCATTGTGACCTCCTTGTCAGTCTTCGATCAACGATCCTCAGGGTCACCGATCATCTGAATCGACGACCCTGAGAAATCATACAATACTCTAGGCTTACAGCTGCCAGAGAACCATCGGACGATCGAACTCCTGCATCTTAGCGATCATCTCTTCCAGAGTACCGTAGTACATGGAAGCGGACTCCTCGACCTGCACAGCGAGCGGACGCTGGCCGGCCTTGTCGCCATTGGTTCCCCAATGCTCGGAGAAGATAGAGGTCGGGCAAGGAACATAGAACCATTCCCAAGCGTCGCCCGTGTCGCCCTCGGCCTTACGGAAAGGACCGACCTGAACCTCTTTGATGCCGAACTGATCGAGAGGAAGACCCAGCTCTTCTTTACAACCGATCTCTGCAGCATGGTTGCCAGAGAAATAGGTGTAGTCGACGAGCAAAGCATACTTCTGATCTGCCATTATTTCACTTCCTTTCGATGACTAGTCAGCGTCGAGGCTGCGGACGCGGCGCATGTTGCACATAACGCCCTTGTAGGGTGCGCCGAAGCCGAGCTTGCCGATGTTCATGTGCGGCACGAGGCTGTTGAAGTTGGACTTCCACACACCGAACAGGTTGGGCTCTTCGCCGTCCTGCTCAGGGAACCACCAACCATGAGCGCAGTTGATGATGCCGTCCTTCATGACCGGCGTGATCTCGGCCTTGAAGCGAGCCTCGCCGAACATGTTGTAGACCTCCACCCAGTCGCCGTCGCTGATGCCGTACTCGGCAGCGGTCGTCGGGTTGATCTGCACCCACGGCCACGGATCGATCTGGCGCAGGGACGGAACATGACGATGCTCGGAGTGGAAGGAGCTGTAGCGACGAGAGCCGGAAGTGGTGATCAGCGGATAGCCAGAAGCCATGTCGGGCTTGCTGATCGGGGAGTAGTTCGGCTCCTCGTAGTACGGCAGCGGATCCTCGCCCCAGGATTCGTACAGAATCGAGTAAGCCTCGATCTGGCCGGTAATCGTGTTGAAGCCAGGGTTGCCGTCGAAGCGGAGCATGCCCTTCTCGTACTTCTCGTACTCGAAGCCATGAGCACCAGGCTGATACAGACCGAGCTCCTGGAAGCCCTTCCAGTCGAAGCCGAGCTCCTTGAGCTGATCGCTGTAGAAGTCCTCCACAGCGGTCTGCAGAGCGTCGAGGTCGAGCTTGCCGCGACCCTGAGCGCTGGTCACAGCAGCCGGGGACTCGGACTGAGCCAGAGCGGCGATGTCCAGGGTCTCACCAGCGGGCTTGTACCACGGCCACCAGGTCGGGTTCAGGCGCTGGCCGAAGATCAGGCAGATCTCAACGTCGGACTTAGCCTCGCCCACGGTGAGAGCCTTGTTCATGGGGCCCATGAACACGGTGTTACGACCGTAGTGCGTGAGGCAGATGCCATCATGCTCGGCCCAAGTGCTCATCGGCAGGAAGTAGTCGCCCACGGCCATGGCGGTCGGGGTGAGGGTGATGTCCTGGATGACGACGAACTCGAGCTTCTTCAGCGCGATGTGCCAACGCTTCGGCTGAGCGGAGCAGGTCGGAGCCAGGAAGTTGGAGCTGTTGAACCAGCCCATCTTCAGAGCATAGGGCTCGTCCGTCTCCATGGTGTTCAGGGTCTCGTCAGGCTGGGTGGTAGCCATACCAGTGGACAGACCCGGCCATGCGGCAGCACCGATGCGCTTGGACCACACAGCGTCGTCCATAGCGCCACGCTGCTCCATGCGCCACTTGCCCAGGAGGGCAGAGGGAGGACCGAGGGTCAGGCCGCCCGGACGGTCGATGGAGCCGGCGAGACCGGCGAGGATGATGAATGCCTGGGACAGCTGCACGCCATTCTTGTTCTGGTCGAATGCCAGACCCCAAGCCCAACCGATCGGACGCTCGGTACCGATGATGTGAGCGACCTTCTTGATGGTCTCAGCGTTGCAAGTGGTGATCTCGGCGACCTTCTCCACCGGATACTCAGCAGCGCGAGCCTTGACCTCGTCGAGGCCGTAGATCCACTTCTCAGCGAACTCATGATCGTACTCGTCGTTCTCGAACATGAGGTTCATGATGCCGAGAGCCATGGCGGTGTCGGTCTGCGGACGAACCTGCAGGTTGATGTTGCCGTCATGAGCGCCGACCCAGGTGATGCGCGGGTCAACGGAGATGATCTTCGTGCCGAGCTTCATCATGTCGACGAGGCAGTGGCCGAAGAAACCGTCGCCGTTGGAAGGCAGCGGCTCCTTGCCCCAGACCACGACCCACTTGGAGAGGGTGTAGCGCGGGTCATGGTAGCTGCCCGGCAGGTGACCAGCGTAGTCGAGCTCAGGATAGCCTGCGCCGAGCACGTAGTCGGAGATGGAGCAACGAGGACCGTAGCAGGACCAACCGGACTGCGTATAGCAGCAGTTCGGGGACTGCAGCACGGAGAACGTCAGAGCATAGTAGAAGATGCAAGCCTCACGGCCGGTACCACCGAAGCAGACGATGGACTCGGGACCGTAGGTGTTCTGGAAGTAGCGCACCTTCTCGCAGATCGTGTCGATAGCCTCATCCCACGACGTGCGCTCCCACTTCATCTTACCGCGATCCTCGCGAGCGCGCTTCATCGGGTAGATGACACGCTCGGGAGCATACGTGTACTCACGGAGCGCAAGGTTCATGGCGTTAACACGACCAGTGGTGATCGGGTTATCGTCGTCACCCTCGATGCGGATCAGCTCACCATCCTTGGTGATGACCTTAACACCGTATCCAACCGGATGAGACCCTGGGGGGGACCAGGTGTTGGAGCGGGTAGCGACCGTGCCGTCGGAGCGCTCGACACGCCACTCTTTGCTGTAAGCCATACTTTCCTTCTTTCTCCACGTTTCCTACAGTTGCAGAAACATTTTTTCACGTGCCCGTGGTAGGCACGCTATCAACAAGCAGCTGGCTCGAGCCGAGGAGCACGGCCCGATAAGCTCGCCCTTCCCTACAGGGGTCCGCTTCAGCTGCCCGAAGCCAAGGTTGAAGCGCCGAAGCAGCTTCTTACATGCCCGGAGCCTTGGGGGCACCAGGAGCAGCCGGAGCACCAGGGGCACCAGGAGCAGCCGGGGCACCGGGAGCGCCACCAGCAGCGTTGATGGCATCCATGTTCGGGGTACCGTCTTCGTTCATGTACTTGCTGAAATCAGCCTTGCAGAAAGGGCAGGACTTCAGAACGAGACCGCCCATGGACTGCACGGGCTTACCGCACTCGGGGCACTTGTTGACGCCAGCTCCACCGGATGCGTCTGCGGGTCTAAAACACATAAGCAATCCTCCTCGGATCTTCTCGCTCACAGCCCTCTCTCACTACCTGCACATGAGCATGCGAACATCCCATCACAAGACATAAGAGCGAGTTATGGGAGAACGCATGCTGTATATATGGTCAGATCGCGTTGGCTGTGAACTCTTCCTTTATTCCACGCGTTTCGCATTATAGCAAAGACTAGCACGAAACGCGCGAGGGAAAACGCTCTTTCGCTCCTTTCGCGAATATGGTCAGCAAGTCTACTGAATAGTCCTCACCATCCGTCGATCCACGGGTTCGTTTTTCGTTTTCACCCTCTCAACCCGATAGGATGATTTTTTCGTTCAGGTAAAATGTTTGACCAGTTCACGGCTTTGGGTTATAACAGAGGGCACTCATGCGTCCGAAAGGACGCGCACGACGATGACCCGCACGAAGCCTCAGGCGCACGCACCGACGACAAAAGGGACGTATCTCCATGGCAAAGGGCCTACCTCATATCACCGTAAGCGTCGGCCGACAGTCCGACGACGCCCAAACGACGAGCGACATCAATCTGCTCTCCGTGGGGCTGGGCCTCTACCAAGCCTGGATGTACCTTTCCATCTTCGGCTCAGGCGTCATCTTCATGGCTACCAAGTCACCTTCCTTGGGCGAGGCCATCTATGCGTCATCGTTCGCCACCCAGGTGTTCGACGCCTACTTCATCACCGTGAGCCTGTGTCTGCTGCTCATCGCCTTCACCAATCAATTGCTGCTGCGCTTCTTCACCAGCAAGAGCGCGCTGCTCTGCGCAACGATGCTGGCCGTAGCCGGCTCGGTACTGGCCTTCCTGCCCGCTGGGGAGGAATCGGCGTGGCTCATGGCGGTAGGGGCCGGCATCTGCATGGGCATCGGCTCCAGCCTCATGATCGTGCTGTGGGGCACCGCGTTCGCCCGTTACGAGTTCACCACCATCATCCTGAACACCGCCATCGCCCTCGCCATCGGCGTCATCGTCTACTTCACGTTCATCCAGTGGATGCGCACCGAGTTCTCATGCGCCATCGCGGCCGTGTGCCTGATCATCAGTGCGCTGTTGCTGTGGAAGCTGGCTCCTATGCGCTCCTCGGCCACCGACGAGATACCGGTCTTCCGCCCTCTGCCGGTGCAACGCTCGCGCTTCACCATGCGCGTAGGGATCCCCACCTTGCTCTTCGGCGTGGTACTGGGCATGCTGCTGTTCATCTGCATCGAGCGAGTGCTCGCCAACACGCGCCTGTCGGAACAGGTCATCGTGGGCGCTGCCGCCATCGTCAGCATGGGGCTCATATTCGTAGTGTCAGCCCTCATCTCTCATGAAGAAGCCCACTGGGACATGATCTTCCGGATCCTGGTGCCCATCGTGGGCCTTTCGTTGGTAGCTGTGCCCTACCTGAGCGGCTCGTGGTCCCTCATGGCAGAGTTCCTCGTCATCTGCGGCTATATCTGCATGCAGACGCTCATGTGGATATTCTTCTCGAACCTCGCCCAGGAATTCCGCCTCTCCCCTATCTTCGTGTTCGGCCTGGGCAACTGCATCGTGTCGGTGGGGACCATCGCTGGTGCGTACTTCGGGCGCATCATCTTGGAGTGCCTGATGACCCAGAGCGCAGCCTCGCTCGACCTCGGCGTGCCGCTCAATGTGGGGGATCTGGTGCTCGTACTGCTGTTGGCACTGCTGCTCGGCTATGCGCTGCTGCCCCGTCGTCGCGAGATCCGCGCTATCATCGTGCAGGGCCACAACGTCGAGGGCGCCGGAGCTGCAATAGCAGAGCTCGACGGCGAAAGCGCGCCCGCGATCGAGGAGGGCGCTCCTGCGCGGCCGACGGAGCAGCCACTGGTGGCAGTTCCCACCCCGGGCATCCCCAACGCCGCCGCCCTCGCAGAGCAACAGGCCGAGGCTGCTCCTCCTGACCATTCCGACCAGCAAGTGGTGAAGCATCGCTTCCGGGATGCCTGCGAGGAGGTGGCCGACCGCTACCTGCTCTCACGCCGCGAATCGGAGGTCATGTTCTTGCTGGCGAAGGGGCATAACGCCTCCTACATCCAAGACAAGCTCTGCATCTCGCGCAGCACGGCGAAGACCCATATCAACCACATCTACAAGAAGCTGGACATCCATACCCAGCAAGAGCTGCTCAACATGGTGGACGAGACCATGGACGAAGCCCAGTCCGACGCCCCTACCTCCACTGAAGAGCCCGATCCCAAGAGCATCTTCGCCGACTGACCCCACGCTCTTTCGCCCTGCTACGCAAGAAGGCCCGGGAACCTCGCGGTCCCGGGCCTTCTCTTTCTCTTATGGCGAACGGATGGTGCCGCCGGCCCCTACATGTTCACGCAGTGGACCTTGTTGCCGTTCTCAAGGTAATCCATGACCTCGGCCACGGCCATCTTCGCGCAGTTATCCTCGGCCTCCTTGGTGGAAGCGCCCAGATGCGGCATGACGATGACGTTCTCGGCACCCGCCACCGCCGGGTTCGCGAAGTCGGTGACATAGCATCCCACCTTGCCGCTTCCCAGAGCGGCGAGCATCGCCTCATCGTCGACCAGCGTGTCGCGAGAGAAGTTAAGGAACACCACGCCGTCTTTCATAGAAGCGATGGCATCAGCGTCGATCATGCCCACCGTGGAAGGGATGGCCGGCACGTGGATGGTGATGAAGTCGGCCCGTTCGAACAGCGGTGCCAGATCGTCCACGTAGGTCATGGCCTCGGAGATGGCACGAGCCCGCTGCTCGTCGCATCCCGGATCGTAGCCCACGGTCTTCATGCCCAGCGCCTCAGCTGCCTGCACCACCAGCTTGCCGATGGCACCTAGACCGATGACGCCCAAGGTCTTGCCCATGATCTCGCCACCGGCGAAGCGCTTCTTCTCCTTCTCGGCTGCCTTGGCGATGGTCGGGTCCTCGGCGTTGGCGCGCACCCACTCCACGCCGCCGATGATGTCGCGGGAAGCCAAGAGCATGGCGGCCAGCACCAGCTCCTTCACGGCATTCGCGTTCGCGCCCGGCGTGTTGAACACGGCTATGCCCCGCTCTGCCAGGGCGTCGAGCGGGATGTTGTTCACGCCCGCGCCAGCGCGCGCCACAGCCTTCAAGCTCGCGGGAAGCTCCATCTCGTGCATGTTGGCCGAGCGCACGAGAATGGCGTCGGCCTCGCTCATATCATCAGTGATCTCGTATTCGTCGGTGAGCAGGGCCAGGCCCTCTTCCGAGATGTTGTTCAGGCAGTGGATCTTGTACATAGCCATACCCTTCGCTTCCGTCGATCCGTCAGTTCGATTGCGGTGAAGAGCATACCCCTAACCCGCTGGTTCACAGCCGCGAGGCAAGGGAAATATCGGCAGCGAGCATCTCGATGAGCATGAATACGGCGATGAGCGCCGCCACGCCCAGCGCCGCGCCCAGGATGAGCCGCTTTCTGTGCTCCTTCTTGCGCGCCGGATCCTCCACCGGAGCCTCACGACGCCCCACGGACAGGTCGCCTTTGGCATGCAACAGGTTCGCGCGCTTCGCCTCTATGGCTTCATCATCGGTCAGAGGACGCTGTTCGTTAGGAGACATGATGGCCTTTCCTTCGAAGGGATGCTCTTCCCTATGATACGACGAGAGCGACCCCGCCACCAAAGATCGCTCTCGGTCAGGCGGGGCCGCTTCTTGGAAGACCCTGTGTTTTAGACTGTATTCACTATAAGACTATATCTACTGATTGTCAATAGACCCTATATGTTACTGTCGTCATTCTGTGAAAGCCGCAGGTCTTAGGCCTGCTTCGAAGGCCCGAGAATGCTGTTGACGATAGCCGATACGATGGAGATGACGATGGACGCCACGAAGGCGCTGCCGAACGTCGCGATATAGAACCCCGCATCGAACAGCCCATTGGCCAGCCAAGCTGCCAGATAGAGCAGCAGCGTGTTCACTACGATGTAGAAGATGCCCAGCGTGAACACCGACACCGGCAACGACAGCAGCTGCAAGATGGGCTTGATGGACATATTGATGAGCGAGAGCACTAACGCGAAGATGGCGATGCCCGCCCACGCGGTACTATTGACCACCTCGATGCCCGGCACCAACCAAACAGCGGCTCCTACCGCCAATGCCGTAACGATCCAACGGATGATGAAACTCATGGATACCGCCTCCTTCTCATCAAAGAGCGCACGCCGTTCTCCCTGTCGATCGGTCTCGAGCGGCGCAGCCATTCCGGCTTACTATGATGCGAGCCATTATAATAGTGGGAACATGGCCATCGGCTCGCTAAGGAAGAGAGTGTAATATGACGGTAAGAATAGGCCTCGTGGGCACCGGCACCGTAGGGGGCGGCTGCATCGATATCCTACAGGCGCATCGCGCCGATTTCGCCCGCCATTACGGCATCGACGTGGAACTGGCCCGGGTATGCTCCCGCAATCCCGAGCAGGCCGAGAGCCACGGCGTAGCCGACCTCTTCACCGGCGATTATCACGATATCGTGAACGATCCCACCATCGACGTGGTAGTGGAGCTCATCGGGGGCACCACCGTGGCCCGCGACGTGGTGCTGAGCGCTCTGAACGCCGGCAAAGCCGTGGTGACGGCCAACAAGGCGTTGATGGCAACCCACGGCCAAGAGGTGATGGAAGCGGCCGAGCGCAACGGCGTAGAGGTGGCGTTCGAGGCCAGCGTGGGCGGCGGCATCCCCATCATCGACCCCCTCAAGCACTCCCTCATCGCAAACGAGATAACCTCGGTCATGGGCATCGTGAACGGCACCACCAACTATATGCTCACCCGCATGGCCGAAGACGACCTGAGCTACGAAGCCGCGCTGAAGGAGGCCCAAGCGAAAGGGTTCGCGGAAGCCGACCCCTCTGCCGACGTGGACGGCTTCGATGCCGCGGCGAAGATCGCCATCCTCGCCTCCATCGCGTTCAACTCTCGCGTCACCCTTGACGAGGTGTATACCCGCGGCATCACGAACATCTCCCCGGTCGACCTCGAAGCAGCCAAGGGCATGGGCTATGCGGTGAAGCTGCTGGCCATCGCCCATCGCACGGCAGCCGGCATCGATGTGCGCGTGCACCCCACCATGATCCCCGAAGACCACCAACTGGCCAAGGTGAACGGCGTGTTCAACGCCATCTACGTGGTCGGCGATGCCGTGGGCGAGACGATGTTCTTCGGAGAGGGCGCCGGGGCCGGCCCGGCAGCGAGCGCGGTCATGGGAGATGTGCTGGAAGTAGCGCGGCATCTGGCCGCCGACGTGAAGCCCCTGGTGGGCTGCACCTGCACCGATGAGCTGCCCATCATGCCGCTCGAAGAGCTGTCCATGAAATACTACGTGCGCTTCACGGTGGAAGACCAGCTCGGCGTGTTGGCTACCATCGCGCGCATCTTCGCCGAGCACAACGTGAGCCTGCACTCGGTCATGCAGCGCGGACGCGAGGAGAGCGGCTCGGTGGACGTGGTCTATGTCACCCACCGCGCCCAGGAGCGCGACATCCGCGCCGCCATCGACGAGATAGAAGCGACCGAGGGCATGCTGCTAGCCGACCCCTCCCTCATCCGCGTGGAGGAGTGAGCTTCCCGAGAAGGTCAATCCCAGGGGTCGCGCTCGAACAGCGGCCGCGCCTCCTGGCGATCGGAGTAGGGATCGTAGCCATCATCGTCCTCGTTGGCGGCCCTTATGCAAGGATCCGGCATCCCCGATGCCGGATCCTTTTTCTTTCCGCTGTTCACCGCCTTATGCACGACGGTGACCTTAGGCTGTTCCACCTTACGCCTGAGCGAGCGGCGAGGGCGTGGTGTAGGTGCGGCCCGCGTACTCCTGGTTCAGCTCGAACAACGAACGAGCGTCGCCACCGAACAGCTTCATCTTGGTGATCATGTCGTCAGCGGTGTCCTCTTCCTCCAATTGCTCGTCGATGAACCAACCGAGGAACTTCTGCGTGCGATAGTCGTTGGCCTCCACCGCTGCCGCATAGATGTCGTTGATCAGAGAGGTCACGTACTTCTCATGCTCAAGGCCGGCCTCCAGCGGCTCCAGATGGTTGCTGAAGGTCTTGTCGGGCTGATCGATGGCCAGAAGCTTCACCTTCTCGCCGTTCTCATGCAGATAGTTGCGGAAGATGAGCGCATGGTCGCGCTCCTCCTGGGCCTGGATCTCGTACCAGTTGGCGTAGCCATCGAGGCCCTCTTCCTCGTAGTAGTCCGCGAAGGACAAATAGAGGTAAGCGGAGTACAGCTCCTTGTTGATCTGGTCGTTCAGCAGCTCATAGACCTTCTTATCCATAGATGGGCTCCTTCGTCGCGATTTTTTGACCGTCGCCCATGATACGCGTTTCTGCGCCCGCGAAGGGTCGGGAGCATGAAACTTTTAAGGAGAGAAGATCGGCTCTACGGGCCCGGTGCGCGAACACGCCCACACTAAGAGCACAGGGTCGATGCACCTGAAGAGCGCTTCCCGCTCGCGGAATGCAAACGAAAGTTGCTAGCGCAACCGCACCCCTTCGGCCATCATAAGAGCCCAGAGAGAATCCCTCCTATCACGCATATCACGCACACGAAGGATCGACATGCTGCAACTGAAGCACATCCGCAAGTCCTATACCACCGGAGATTTCACGCAGATGGCCCTGAACGACATCTCAGTGTCGTTCCGCGACAACGAGTTCGTAGCCATCCTCGGCCCTTCGGGGTCGGGCAAGACCACCATGCTCAACATCATCGGCGGCCTCGACCACTACGACACCGGCGACCTCATCATCGACGGCATATCCACCAAAGAGTACAAGGATCGCGACTGGGACACCTTCCGCAACAATCGCATCGGGTTCGTTTTCCAAAGCTACAACCTCATCCCGCACCAGACCATCCTCTCTAACGTAGAGCTGGCCCTCACCCTTTCCGGCGTGGATCGCGAAGAGCGCGCTCGCCGCGCGAAGGAGGCTTTGGAGGCCGTGGGGCTCGGCGAGCACGTGAACAAGAAGCCCTTCCAGCTCTCCGGCGGCCAGATGCAGCGCGTGGCCATCGCTCGTGCGCTCATCAACGACCCCGAGATCGTGCTGGCCGACGAGCCGACCGGCGCGCTCGACTCCAAGACCAGCGTCCAGATCATGGATCTGCTCACCGACATCGCCAAAGATCGCCTCGTGGTGATGGTGACCCACAACCCCGAGCTCGCCGAAGAGTATGCCACGCGCATCGTGCACCTAGCCGACGGCGAGATCAAGAGCGACACCGACCCTTTCGAGCCCACCGAAGAGGAGATGCACGAGAGCGAAAAGGAAGTGCGCCCCGCCTCCATGAGCTTCCTCACGGCCCTCTCGCTCTCCTTCAACAACCTGATGACGAAGAAGAGCCGCACCATCATGACCGCAGTGGCGGGCTCGATCGGCATCATCGGCATCGCGGCGATCCTCGCGCTGTCCAACGGCGTGCAGAACTACATCAAGAGCGTGGAGGAGGAGACGCTGTCGCTGTACCCCCTCCAGATCACCTCCACCGGCTTCGACATGACCGCCATGATGGCCTCCTCCATGGGCATGGGCGCAGACGCGAGCGCTGACGGTACGGACGAGGCGACTGCCGAAGAGGACAACACCCTGCATGAGTGGCGCTACGTCACGAGCATGTTCGATAGCGTGCAGAGCAACGACCTCGCCTCCCTCAAGGAGTTCTTCGACAGCGACCAGAGCGGCATCGACGCCTACGTGAACTCCATAGACTACACTTACAACGTGGTACCGCAGATATTCGATGCGGATACCGATGACGGTGTGCGCCAGATAAACCCCGACACCTCCTTCGCCTCCATGGGCCTCGGGTCGACCACCTCCACCAACTCCATGCTCTCCATGGGCATGTCCACCGACGTGTTCGGGGAGATGATGGGCGACACATCCATCATCGAAGGACAATACGACGTGAAGGCCGGCCATTGGCCCGAACGTTACAACGAGTGCATGCTGGTGCTGTCCCGCGACGGCGAGATAGCCGACGTGTTCCTCTATGCGCTGGGCCTGCGCGACCACGACGAGCTGGAGACCATGGTCAAGCAGTTCGTGAACGAGGAGACCATCGACATACCCGAAGAAGAGCTGACCATAAGCTACGACGATGTGCTGAACGTGAAGATGAAGCTGGTGAACGCCGCCGACTTCTATCAGTTCGACGAAGCCCACGACGTATGGCTCGACAAGACCGATGACGAGGAGTTCATGCGCGCCCTAGTGGATGCCGGCGAGGAGCTCTCGATATCGGGCATCGCCATGCCGAATCCCGACGCGGGCGTCTCGGCCTTGGGCACGGGCGTCTTCTATACTCCCGAGCTCATCACCCACCTGATCGACCAGGCCGCTCAGACCAAGATCGTACAAGACCAGGTGGCCGACCCCACCAAGAACGTGTTCAACGGAAAGCTGTTCACCGACGAGGATGACGAAGACGACTTCGCCATGGACTCGCTGTTCAGCATCGACCAGAACGCCATCGCCAACGCCTTCCAGTTCGACGAGAGCGCCCTTCAGATGGACGAGAGCGACTTCGACATGGGATCGATGGATCTGGGTAGCATGGACATGGGGGCGATGGACACCGGCTCTATGGATATGGGCTCGATGGACATGGGCTCGATGATGCCCGATCTGGACATGAGCGATATCGATATGAGCGGCATCGCGAACGATCCTGCGCTCCAAGCCCAGATGGCCCAGATCGCACAGGCCATGTCGGCCGAGATGGCAGCCGGCTTCACCGACTGGCTGCAAGCTCCGAACGCCACCGACCCCAGCAAGACGAATCGCGACTACTACCTCGACCCCGCCAACGGGGGTCTGACAGCCGCCTTCCAAGACTACATGTCCAGCGCAGGCGCCGCCATCCAACAGAAGTACATGAGCCAGATGACCGCTCTGGTGGGCAGCACCGTGGCCGCCCAAGTAGCCCAGACCATGGCCGCGCAGATGCAGGGTGCGATGGCCCAGATGTCGCAAAAACTGGCCGCAGCCATCCAAAGCCAGATAGCTGCCCAGATGGCCGCCATCCAGACCCAGATCCAAACTCAGATCCAAGGGGCCATGCAGTCCACCATGGAACAGCTCATGGGCCAGCTCTCCTCTCGTATGTCCTCCGCCATGAGCTTCGATACCAATGCCTTCGCCAACGCCTTCAGCTTCAACATGACCGAAGACGACCTTTCCGCCCTGATAATGTCGATGATGACGGGCGGCGAGGATTCCTACGACAACAACCTCGCCAAGCTGGGCTATGCCGACCTCGCCAAGCCGAGCGGCATCGACATCTATCCCACCGACTTCGAGAGCAAACAAGAAGTGATCGCCATCCTCGACGGCTACAACGAGCGTATGGTGGCCGACGGGGCCGAAGAGAAGGAGATAACCTACACCGATCTGGTGGGCACGCTGATGACCTCGGTGACCACCATCATCGACATGATCAGCTACGTGCTCATCGCCTTCGTGGCCATCTCGCTGGTGGTCAGCTCCATCATGATCGGCGTCATCACCTACATCTCGGTGCTGGAACGCAAGAAGGAGATCGGCATCCTGCGCGCCATCGGTGCGAGCAAAGGCGACGTGAGCCGCATCTTCAACGCCGAGACCATCATCGAAGGCCTCGCTTCGGGCATCCTCGGGGTAGGCGTGACGGCGCTGGTGTGCATCCCTGTGAGCGCCATCGTCCTTGCGCTGTTCAACGTGCCTGACGTCGCATCGCTGCCCCTCGGCGCAGCCGCCATCCTGGTGGCGATCAGCGTGTTCCTCACCTTCATCGCAGGCCTCCTGCCCGCCTCCAGCGCCAGTCGCAAAGACCCCGTGGAAGCGTTGCGCAGCGAGTAGCGACCTCTTCATACGGCCAGAAGATCCCCTCGACGACGGTCGCCGTCGAGGGGATCTTCCTTCTTACGAGACCAGCGAGGCTTCGCCCTCCTTCTGTCGCACCTCCATGGTGCCAGCAGCAGCATCCATGCTCAGAGCGACCCTATCTCTCCTATGCGGAGCCCTGCGCTCTCGCACAGCTCCTTCGGCATGAGGATGCCCATGCGAGCTGCCCCCGCTTGTTCAGCTCGGTGGTATCCATGATGCCTCACGAGCTCCTTTCTGGGATGCGACAAGTGGGGGGGGTCAAGCACAACAGAACGGGAGATCGTCTACGAGAGATCGTCCGCACCTCCCCCACTTCTCCGCTTCTTCTGTCACATCTTCCATCTGGTGGTCTTAGGGAGCTGTCCGCACGAACGCACCAGAAGGTCGGTCCCTTCTGCCGCCTCAGAACCTCTCACGCTCGAGCGCGGTCAGGTCCACCGTGAACACGAGGCGTCCCACAGCTTCCGAGACGTCT
>CATKXW010000018.1 GCA_949840905.1 uncultured Eggerthellaceae bacterium
GGTCCTTCTATGGAAGCTGATTCACAGTCGATTCCCGGCGACTTGAGTGAAAAGGACTTCCACCACAGTCGCCAAACATCGTTATGCGACACAACCGCAGAATTTTCTTTGGTGTGAACCTGCACAACGGGTGGAAGCCCTTGCCAACAGGTTCTCACTCAAAGAAATGAACTAAGAGAAAATTCTATTCAGTTGGTCGCATTCTCTATCTTCTGATATCGATAGAGAAACGATGTTTGGCATTCCGGAATATAGCACGGCCTCAAAGTGACATCAAACAAAAACATCGAAAATCAAACCCGAAGTCTGTCGAGACACCGGAAAAAGACCATCGCAAAGAGGACATTGTTGGTTATGGAATTTCATTCACAAAGAACCCAGGTTAGCGAGGAAGCAAAGAAGGCCTCACGAATAGGGATGAGAAGGCGGGAACATGCAGAGCAGCCCCTCCCTCTCACCCTGTAGACGTGCTCAGCCTTGCTTCGCCTTGCGTTCGGCGGCTTCTTGGAGGGCGCGCTTCACGAAGCGGCCGGTGTAGCTGCCCTCGACTTCCGCGACCTGTTCGGGCGTGCCTGTGGCGATGATGCGGCCGCCGCCTTCTCCGCCTTCAGGACCAAGATCGACGATATGGTCGGCGGTCTTGATGACATCGAGGTTATGCTCGATGACCAGCACCGTGTTGCCGACATCCACCAAACGCTGCAGCACCTCCAACAGCTGGCGCACGTCCTCGAAATGCAGACCGGTGGTAGGCTCGTCCAAGATATAGAACGTCTTGCCGCTCTGGCGCTTCTGAAGCTCGCTGGCCAGCTTCACGCGCTGGGCCTCCCCACCGGAGAGCGTGGTGGCCGACTGGCCGAGCCGCAGATAGCCCAGGCCCACGTCGAACAGCGTTTGCAGCTTGCGCTTGATACCGGGGATGTTCTGGAAGAACTCCAACGCCTCTTCCACGGTCATGTCCAGCACGTCAGCGATGTTCTTGCCGCGATAGGTCACCTGCAGCGTCTCGCGGTTGTAGCGCGTGCCGTCGCACACCTCGCAGGGCACATAGACATCCGGTAGGAAGTGCATCTCTATCTTGATCTGCCCATCGCCTTTGCAAGCCTCGCAGCGACCGCCGTTCACGTTGAACGAGAAGCGCCCCGGCGAATAGCCTCGGGCCTTCGATTCGGCGGTGGAAGCGAACAGCGCACGGATATCGTCCCACAGCCCGATATAGGTGGCCGGGTTGCTGCGCGGGGTGCGGCCGATGGGGCTCTGATCGATGTTGATGATGCGGTCGAGCCCTTCGATGCCGCTTATCTTGCGGTAGGCTCCCGTGCGCCGGTGCGCGTGGTTCAGGCGGTTCGCCAAAGCTGGGGCGAGGGTATCGGTGACCAGCGAGCTCTTGCCGCTGCCTGAGACGCCCGTGACCACGGTGAGCGTGCCGATGGGCACTTCTAGGGTCACGTTCTGCAGGTTGTTCTCGGAAGCGCCGGTCATCTTCACCTTGCCGCGGCGGGGCTTGCGCCTCTTCTCGGGCACCTCGATAGCGCGACGACCGGACAGGTAATCGGCCGTGAAGGAACCTTTCGCCTTCATGATCTGGGCCGGCGTGCCCGCCGCGATGACCTCGCCGCCATGCTCGCCGGCGCGCGGGCCCATGTCCACCACGAAGTCGGCTGAGCGGATGGTGTCCTCGTCATGTTCCACCACCACCACGGTGTTGCCCAGGTCGCGCAGACGCTCCAACGTGGCGATGAGACGCTCGTTATCGCGCTGATGCAGACCGATGGAGGGCTCGTCCAGAATATAGAGCACGCCCATGAGGCCTGCGCCTATCTGGGTAGCGAGGCGAATGCGCTGGGCCTCCCCGCCCGAGAGGGTGGCCGTGGCCCGCGACAAGGTCAGATAGTCCAGGCCCACGTCCACCAGGAAGCGCAAACGCTCCTTTATCTCCTTCACGATGGGCACCGCGATGACCGCCTGCTGACCCACCAGCTGAACGTCCTCGAAGAACGCGAGGGAGTCGCGCGCCGACATCTCGGTCACCTCATGGATGTTGCGGTCGTTCACCGTAACGGCTAAGATCTCGGGCCGCAGGCGCTTGCCGCCGCAGGTGGGACATGGCACCGTCGCGAAGTACGCGGACAGCTTCTCGCGCTGAGAATCGCTCTGGGCCTCGGAGTAGCGGCGCTTCACCGCCTCGATGATGCCCTCCCATTCGATGAACCAATAGGTGCTGCGGCCGTCCACGGTGACGTAATCGACGCGCACCTTCTCATCGCCCAAGCCTTCGAGCAGCGCTTTTTGGGCCTTCTTCGGCATATCCTCCCACGGCGTGTCGGCGGCCACGCCCATATGCTGGGCAACGGCGCGCAGCACCTGAGGATAGTAGTTGCCGCTCTTGAACGGCGCTACGGCCCCCTCTTCCAAGGTGAGGGAAGGATCCGGGATCACGAGAGAAGCATCCACCTCGTCGCGACTGCCGATGCCGAGGCAATCGGGGCAAGCGCCGTAGGGTGCGTTGAACGAGAAGTCGCGCGGTTGCAGCTCGTCCATGGAATGGCCGTGCTCGGGACAGGCCAGAGCTAGCGAGTAGAGATGCTCCCCCTCTCCCAGGCCGCCCGTGGCCCCCGAAGAGGTGCCGCCCGCGATGCCGAGGGGCTCACCGTCAGCGTCGAGCACCTGCACCAGCACGCGCCCCTCCGCCAGTTTGGTCGCCAGCTCCACCGCTTGAGCGATGCGGCTGGTGGCCGACTCCTTCAACACCACGCGATCGACCACCACGTCGATGAAGTGCTTTATCTTCTTGTTGAGGGTGAGCGGCTCCCCTTCCAGGCGCATGATCTGACCATCGACGCGCACGCGGGCGAAGCCCTCCTTCTGCAGATCGGCGAAGAGCTTGGTGAACTCGCCTTTGCGCCCTGCCACCACAGGCGCCATGATGATGGCGCGGGTGGAGCCGTCCTCGGAACCGAGGCGCAGTATCTCATCGCTCACTTGATCGGTGGTCTGCTGCTTGATCTCACGGCCGCACTCCGGGCAATGGGGTATGCCGATGCGCGCGAACAGCAGACGCAGATAATCATATATCTCGGTGGTGGTGCCCACGGTGGAGCGCGGGTTGCGAGAGGTGGTCTTCTGGTCGATGGAAACGGCCGGCGACAGTCCGTCGATGGAATCGAGGTCGGGCTTGTTCATCTGCCCGAGGAACATGCGAGCGTAGCTGGAAAGGCTCTCCACGTAGCGCCGCTGTCCCTCTGCATAGATGGTATCGAAGGCCAGGCTCGACTTGCCCGAACCGGAAAGCCCCGTGATGACCACCAGCTCATCGCGGGGGATGGTGAGGTCCACGTTCTTCAGATTGTGCTCGCGCGCACCTTTGATGACTATCTCTGATTGTCCCATGCTCGTCCTCTTGAACGCACGAGACCTGCCCGGACATCACGCCCGGACAGGACTCGTTCTACGATCCAGCGTTATGCTCCTGAGATTATAGCCAAAAGAACGGTCAGAAACAAACGTTCGCATGTCCTCTCGTGGTTTCTCCATGTACCATTCATGGTACTTTCACTCGCATCATCGCCCGAGCGCCGATGCTCGCCTCACCCCACGAAGCGGAACGTGAGCTGGTCGCCGTCTTGGAGGATGCAGGCGCTGGGGGCTTCGGTCTGCACAGTGCCGTTCACCTCGTAGGTCCAGTGGCTGCCCTCACCGGCATCCCCGTTGCCCAGACCACCGATGGACACCACCTCGGTGCCCTGGTCGGTCTGCTCGGTGACCACCTCGCGCTGGGTTGCCTGGAGCGCTTCGAGGGCATCGGCCCCCGCAGGCGCGTTCACCGTGAGCGTCTCTTCCGAGAACTGCAGCTGCGTCTCTTGCAACTGAGAGCCGGCCACATCCTCGGTCAACAGCACGCTCACCGTGATGTCGTCAGACGGCGCCGTTGCCGCATCGCTCGACGCAGCGCTGCTGGATGCGGCGCTCGAGCTCGCCGAGGGAGCCGCAGGCTGCGGGGAGGCACAACCGCTCAGCAGAACCGTCATCATCAGGGCGAGGGCCACTAGCGCAAGCGCTGCGGCCGCCCCCTTCTTCGATCCAATGGTCATCATCATGAAACCCCTCTCTTCAGGATAGCTCTCTCACATCCATGGTTGCACTATGGTGATGGGCATGGCCGCCACCAGCACCAACAGGCGCAGGGTGAAGCCGCCCACTAGCACGAGCACGTCAGAGGTCGCGCTTATCATATGCCCGGTGCGCGATTCCTCCACCTCCTTGCTCGACATGAACAGCATCTTCCATTCCAACAGCGTGGGAATGACGAGGCCCAGCAGGATGAACACCAGCCAGAACGCCGGCGAGCAATCACCCGCCAGCAGGTTCATCACCGATGCATAGCCTGCGCTCTCAGCGCTGCTCGCCGTCACGAAGAGCAGCGAGGCCACCAAGAACAGCTCCACCACCGGCAGCCAGAAGTGGAACTTCTTCAGATCGGCCACGCTGCTGAACTCCTTGGGCGAGCGGAAGATGCCCACCAGGAGCACCGCGGCCATGCCCGTGGAAACGGCCGACACCAGAAAGAGCACGGGCAGAAGCGCGTTGTTCCACAGCGGGAACGTCTTCGCCACGCCCAGCAGACAACCGGTGTAGACGCACACGCACAGGCCGAGAGCAGCGCCGACCACGTCGAGCCACAGCGGCACCTTGCGCCCTTTGCCCAGAAGATCCATGACCAACACGATGAGCGCCACTACCACGAAGGCAGCGAGGAACACCACGCCCCAGGTCATGACCGAACCGAAGTTCGTGAGCAGGAAGATGAAGCGCAGCGGATTGTGGAATCCCGCTGTCGCATCGAAGATGAGCAGCACCAGGCCGATGCAGACCGCCACAGGACCGATGATGCGGCCATAACGGATCAGATGCACCGCGTAGGGTGCCCGCAGATGCAGATAAGCCGCCGTGATGAAGGCGCCGCCTCCAAGTCCGGCGAGGAACAGATACCACGCGATGATCGTTCCCCATACAGGTTCGAAAGTCATGGCCATCACCTCACGTAGAACACTTTAGCTTTGGTGAGATCGCCCGCTATGGGAGCGGCTTTGGTGCGCGCGATCTCGCGCACGATCTCACTGTCGGGATCGTCCAGGTCACCGAAGATGCGCGCACCGGTCAGGCACGCCTCCACGCACGAGCACATCTTGGTGCCCGACTGCTCGGCCGAGACGGTGCAGAAGCGGCATTTGTCCACCGCCCCGGTCTGTGGGTTGCGCACGCGCACCTGGTAAGGACAGGCCGCCATGCAATACAGACAACCGATGCAGCGGCCCTGATCGACCGAGACGATACCGTCGGCGCCCATATGGGCCGCCCCGGTGGGGCACACCTGAGCGCAGGGAGCGTCTTCGCAGTGCATGCACTGCAACGGAACGTTCTCGATGGACGCATCAGGGAACTCCCCCACTTCCCGTTGCTCGAAGCGGATGAAGTCCTCAGTGGGCAGAAGGTCGTTCTGCCGCTGGCAAGCGGTCCTGCACGTGTAGCAGCCGATGCACTTCGTCGTATCTATCAACATGCCATAGCGTGCCATCATTCACCTTCTTTCCACAGGTTCACGCACGCTTCTTGCGTGCAGAGCGTGCCATAGGCCTCGCGCACCACCGGCTCGCAGAAAAGGGCCGGATCGATGCCTGCGCCAGAGGCATCCTGTCGTTCGTCGTCAACATGACCGAAGAAACCGGGCAGATACACGGCCGAAGGGGCGATGCGCTGGGTGACGAAAGCTCGTCCCTTATAGGAGGCCAGATCATTATGGATGCCCACTTCGTCGCCATTCTCGATGCCCAGCAATGCAGCTACCTGAGCGTTGATCCAGATAGAGTCGAGATGGTACTTCTCAGCGATGGTCGCAAGCTCGGCGACGTCGTAGCCGCGCGGACCTATGACCGACTGCTGGCCCGAGATGAGCCGCAGCTTCATTTCCGGAGCGCTATGACCGCGCTCTTCGTCGAGAACGGCTTCGATGACGTCATGCTGACCGAAGTTCCGATCATATTCGATCACCTCGCGAATGTTCGAGACCGCCAAAGGGGGCGACCATACGGGCACCGCAGACAGCCCCGCCTGCGCGCACGCAGCGCTCGCGCATTGTATCTTGCCGCTGGGCGTGGCCCAAGCGCGCTGGGTCGGCACGTTCCCCAAGGCGATGGTGCCTTCCTCCCGCACGGCATCGAGAGAGGCGCCCACGACCGCTAGCTGACGGCCAGCGGCCTCGTCCAACGTGAAGTCGAACGCATCGCCCAGATCGCATGCCACGGCCAGCTCGGAGATGATGCGGTCGATCGGGAGAGGACCGGCGTCGCGGGATGCGACCTCGATGACCGGGCTTGCGATGGATACCGAAGGCGCTGGGCCCTGATCGAATACGGGAAGCGTTGCGCTCTGCAGATACCAGCACAACGGCAGCACGAAATCGGCCAACTGGGCCGTGGCGGTCATGCGCGGAGCTGCGCACACCACCAGATCAGCGGTGCTCAGCGCACCGGCTACGTTCATGGAAGCGTAATCGTAGGCGATGTCGGCATCAAGGACGAACAGCGCGTCTATGGCACCGCGCCCCATGAGCTCGATAGCCGTGGCCATCGAACCACCGAAGGGACGTCCCAAAGGCCCGCTGTTCGATGACAGCGCAGAGCCTAGGATGACCCCTTCCTTCGCCACCGTCGGCATGACCTTCGCGAAGGATGCCGCGCTATAGTCGAAGGGCAAACGAGCGCTCCCATCAGCTCCCCACGTGCCCAACAACATGTTGAGCAAGCATACCACTCGTGCGGTCTCGCCTGAGTTCGCATAAGCGTCAGCGGCCATGGTGCCGTTGCCGTACTGGATGGCCACCCGAGGAGCCGCAGCAGCCAGCTCGGCTGCCAGAGACTCGATGCGGTAGCTCTCCACTCCAGTGATATCGGCGGCCCAACGGGCCGTGAACCCGTCGATGGCCCTGGCCCACTCGTCGAAGCCGCTCGCGTTGGCGGCCACGAAGGCTTTGTCGTAACGGTCGGTGCGGATGAGCTCGTTGCACACGGCCAGCAGCAGTGCCAGCTCGGTTCCCGGGTTCACCGCCAACCAACTGTCGGAGAACGAAGCGATGGTACCGAGCCGCGGGTCGATGGCCGTGATGGACGCACCTGCCCGTCGCGCCGCCTGCAACGCAGCGACCAGGTCGGGAGCGCATACATCGGCGTAGCTGGTGTCGATGAGCAGCACTGCCTTCGCCTCTGCGATATCGGTCTCGTAGCTGCCAGTGCCGATGACCTGTGCGAATCCCGCCGCCTTGCTGACGTTGGTCACCACGTCGTCGACGAACACGTTAGCGCTACCGAGCCGTTCCATGAAGCGCTGGCCGTAGGCTGAGGCCGTGGGCGATGTGCCATCGGTGACCAGCGCCACCGCCTCAGGCCCTTCGGTGCTCAGCACAGCCTCCAGCCGATTCGCGATCTCGCCATAGGCCTCTTGCCAAGAGATGGGCTCGAAACGCCCATCGGGCATGCGCCGCAGCGGCCGATCGATAGCGTCATCAGAAGCGATGCTCTGAGCATATCCGTAACCGCGAGCGCACAGCATGCCGCGAGCATGAGGGTTGGTCGCATCTCCTATGAGCTTGCCAAGGGAGCCATCCACCTTATAGGCCGTGAAGCCGCAGGCATTGGAGCATCCTTGGCAGATGCTATGGATCTGCTCGTTAGCAGGCTGGGCATCAGCTCCGATATGGCCGCCCTGAGCGAACACCTCGCTGGCGCCCACGCCCGTACAAGCGAGCACCGCACCAGCCCCGGCGCAGCCGGCCACGAAGCGCCGTCGTGTGAAAGGTCGTGTTCCCATGTCGATCATCCTCACCTTCACGCATCGACCAGGGTCACGGTGCGAACCACGCCGGCGTCGAGAGCAGCCTGGGCGATGTTCTTCCAGTCAACGAACTTGATGGCACCGTTGGGGCACTGAGCGGCGCAGCGACCGCACGAGACGCACTTGGTGGAGACGTCGGTCTCCGAGTCGATGCGAGGCATGTTCCACGGGCACGCCTGGGTGCACATGCCACAGCCGATGCATGTCTTGTCATCCACCACGCGAGCGCCCGTCTTCGGGTCGGCGTAGATGGCATGCACCGGGCAATAGTTGGCGCACCATGGATCCTCGCACTGCTTGCAGTGCGCGACGGTGAACTCGCAGTTCTCGTAGATGCCGTCGCCGGTGCCTATGCCGCGACCGAAATTGTAGTTGTCCCACACGCGCACCCGAGCGATATGCTGGCTCACGCGCCCGTCGTTCTTCAAAGTGCAGGCCATCTCGCAACGTTGGCAGCCCGAGCAGCGAGCGCGATCGGTCACGATCATCTTGGTGGGAGTGGTGCGGATGTCGATGCGCCCCGATGCGATGGAGCGCTCGGTGACGCCCCAAGAAGCGAGCACGCCGCCCGCTACCAGGCCCGCAACGCCGCAGCCGCACATGGCGAGCACGTCGCGGCGGGTGAAGGTGCGCTTCTTCTTCGGTTCATCGGTTCCGGGTCCTTGCGCATCGGATGGCATCGGCGCTCGCTCCGCAGGCTGCGGGGCGTTCTCCGAAGCGTCCTTTATGAAAGGGATCTTCCGACCTTTGGTCCCCTCGTTCTCGGCAGACATCTTCAGCCTCCTCGTCATAGTTCATGTTCATGACAGCGAGGAAGCTCCATCGCACCTATTCGATTCTGCACAGCGCATACGATGCTCTCCACCATAACCGTTTCGAGCCCGCGCCGCTACCGAGATGATGCCATATCGTCGAATCGGTCACCATTCTGTAACCTTTCGCACCGTTATGTTACGAAACGTTAAACATTTCGCCATCTCGCCCTCCGCATCGCCATGGATAGCCGTAGAATACGAAGGCATGAGGGCTCCAGATCGCGCTGTCATTCGTGTCTGCACAGCACAAGGACAAATCGAAGGTTTGGAGATTCACAATGGATGCAACGTTATCCTATGGTTGGGCGGGCAAGATACTGCGCGTTAACCTGAGCGACGGCACCATCACTACGTTCGCCACCGCTCCTTATGAGGATTACATCGGAGGGATGGGCATCGCGAACAAGATCATGTTCGACGAGGTGCCCGCTGGGGTGAAGCCCTTCGACGAGGAGAACAAGGTGGTGTTCGCCGTCGGTCCTCTGACGGCCACAGGCACGCCCTTGGCAGGCCGTACCACCATCGCTTCCCTCTCCACCTACACCAAAGACGAGCAGGTCATCGACGCGCACTGCGGCGGCATGCTGGGCGCGCGCATCAAGCAGGCCGGCTACGATGGCATCGTCATCGAGGGCAAGGCCGCATCTCCGGTATATGTGATGATCGACGATGATGACGTGAAGATCAAGAGCGCGGATGGCATCTGGGGCCTAGGCACCCGCGCCGCCACCGAGACGCTATGCCGTCGCGAAGGCCTTGATGTGGTGGTGGCCACCATCGGACCGGCCGGCGAGAACCTGCTACCCTACGCATGCATCATCAACTCACGTAACCATTCAGCGGGCGCCGGCACCGCTGCTGTGCTGGGTTCGAAGAACATGAAGGCTCTCGTGGTGCGCGGCACCGGCACGGTGAACGTGGCCGACCCGCAGAAGATAGCCGAGCTGTCCGACTACATGCTGCGCGAGATCGTGGGCTCCAACAACAACCACGTGGTGCCCTCCACCCAGCAGGAATGGGCCCAGTATTACGACAAGGGCTCGCGCTGGACGGCGCGGGACGGTCTGTACTGGGCGCTCGCCGAGGGCGGCCCCATCAACACTGGCGAGCCGAAGCCCGGCGAGATCAACACCGTGGGCTATCGTTGCATGAAGTCCACCAAAGACGACGGGCCCGACGCCGAGAAGTACACCATCAAGATGGACGGCTGCCATAGCTGCCCCATCCACTGCTTCTCTGACATGTACGTGCCGCCCAGCGAGGAGAACGGCGGCTACGCCACCACGGGCAACACCTGCGTGCCGAACTTCCCCTACCTTTATATGACCGACATCCTCGAATCGGGCATCCCCAGCTCCTCAGAAGACGGCCTGATATGGAACCAGGTGATCGGTTCGGTCATGGACGATCTGGGACTATGGTGCAACTACGCGCAGCTCTATCGCGACATCGCCCACTGCGTGCATGACGGCGTGTTCCAGCGCGTGCTGCCGCCCGAGGAGTACGCGGCCTTCGACTGGGACAAGTTCTATCGCAACGATCCTACCATCATGCCCGAGCTGCTGCGCAAGATAGCTCAGAACGACTCCGAGCTCGCCTACATCGGCCACGGCACCTACCTGTGGACCCAGCGCTGGGACGACATGGGATGGAACGACACCGTCGCTTCGTGCATGATCAGCCCCCGTGGCTGGCCGGTGCACCATGCACAGGAGTGCTTCGCCCAGGTGGGACTGTTGTACAACATGATGTTCAACCGCGACGACATGATCCATTCCGCCGTGAACTTCCAAGGGTGCGGCCTACCGTTCGAGCTGAAGCAGCAGATAGCCGCCGAGGTATGGGGTAGCGCCGATGCCATCGACATGGACAAGGACTACACGCCCATGAACGAGCATAAGGCGAACTTCTGCTGGTGGTCCATCGTGACCGACGTGCTGCACGATTCGCTCACGCTGTGCAACTGGGTGTGGCCCATGACCGTCTCGCCCACCGCAGCCCGCGACTACCGCGGCGACCTTGACCTGGAGGCCAAGTTCTTCAAGGCCGCCACGGGCCGAGACGTCACCACCGAAGACCTCTACAAGGCCGGCGCGAAGATCATGACGCTGCAGCGGGCCAACACCGCCCGCGGCATGACCGACGCCTCCGGGAAGATGGGCACCAACGACTTCCGCACCTATCACGACGTGGTGACGGAATGGCCCTTCACCAAAGACCCCGACAAGCAGCCCTTCACGCCCGGCACCGACAAGATGGAGAAGGGCGACTTCCAGAACGCCCTGACCATGCTCTACCGCACGTTCGGCTGGGACGAGAAGCTGGGCTGCCCCACCGCCGCCTGCCTCGATGCCTACGATATGCCCGACGTGAAAGAGGAGCTGGCCTCCCTGGGCCTTCTGCCCTGATCGCCACCGACGACGGCCCGCCGCGGTGAGCGCCGCTCGCTCAGGCGGGCCCCTCTCTCGATGAGATGGCCCCCCTTCCGTCGATACGATGCGGAAGGGGGGCCATCGCTATGCTCACGCGGTTACGGCGCGTGCGGGGCCGGAGGACACGGCGTGCGGGGCTAGAGGACGCAGGAAGCGCTCTTCTCCTCTTCAGCTCACGGGCGGCTCACACGTTGCGGTATCGATCGACCGACGACCATTCGGCCAGGGCGGTCGCATGCTCGGCATCCAGGTGCGCCGAAGAGTAGAAGTAGACATCGCCGTTGCTGGCCTCCAAGCGCTCCAGGTCGCCATAGGCCTCCTGCTTGCGAGCCCTTTGAAAGACCGCCTCCACCTCTTCGGCACCCATCTCGATGGGGCGATTGGCGAAGCTTTCCCGAGCCATGGGCCGCGGATAGGTGCGCGATTCTTCCCGTACGCAATAGACGAAGGTGGCCAGCGGATCGTCTTCTTGGGCCAGATAGGCCCAGCGAGCGAACGCCGCGGTCATGACGGTACCATCGTAGAGGTAGGTGGTCTGCGGACCAAGCATCGCCCGAATGCCCGAGCCGTCCACCGTCCGATGCACAGGCGCTGCGGCCTCATCGGTCTTCACGAGGCCCCAAACGCCCTCCACCTCCACGAGCTCGTAACCGTCAGGTGGCCGCAATTCGAAGTCGTCGTCAGAAAGAGGCTCTTCTGGGGCGAGGGCCCGCTTGGTCTCGGGCATCGCCGCAGGCTCAACGGTATCCGCGAAGAGCGATGGGATGCCCACCCCTCGATCCGCGTAGGCGGACCGCTCCGGGCCCTGAGAGACGGGCGCTAAGGCCGCAGCGGCTGGGTCGGGGGCCTCGGTGGCTCCCTCCTCTTCCTCACAGCGCGCCAACAACATGGCGGAGAACTCCGCGGCGCTCAGATGGGACGGCACGAGATGGTCCCAATCGGCCGCTACGGTCAGTGTTCCGCGAGCGGTGTTGGCGCGCACTAGGTCGAACGCCGCAGCACAGGCGTTATCTTCGACACGCTCCCGTTCGGCCGCTTCCTCTTCCAGCCGCAGTTCCAAGCGCGACTGGCGCAGCGAGCAATGCTCGGCCATCAAACACGAGACGGACTGCTCGTCGCACGGCACCGCCTCGTCCAGACCGGCCAGGTCGGCACCGTCTCGCAGAAGCATATCGCCCACCAGCGCCTTCACCGCGCACACCGAGAAGTGCAAGGCGTTCACCTTGCCGGGTGGCACCCCATCCACCGCTTCGCGCACCTCTTCGGTCGTCAGCTCCAGCGCCTCTTCGATGCCCTTGCCCTCCACCAGCGAACACGCGACGCTGGCGCAACCGGTCATGGCCAAGCAGCCTCGCGTCTTGAACCCGGCCGCCTCGATGATGCCCGTCGCAGGATCGATGCGCGCGAACAGACGGCACGCCACCTCTCCGCGCTTCGACTTGCCCACCATGCTCTGGGCGTTCGCGCCCTCGGGCCGACCGGAGTTCTCGAAGGCGGCCACGATGGCCAGCAAGCGATCGGAATAGGACTCCACCTCGTCGGGCGCTTCGGTCTGATACACATCGGCGGTGCGCAGCAGCACGCGCTCCTCCGGCTTCTCGTAGACGTTGCGCTCCATGGCACGACCTTCCCTTTCCTCTTCATAGCGTCGATGCGTTCTCTCCATTATAGCGGCCGCTTCGAAGGCGTGCTGCAGCCTCGCCGCCCGCACTATCGCACGACGCAACACGCCGCCGGCCCTTTCGGTCCGACGGCGTGCATCTGCCAATAGAGGGATGGGCGCTAGCAGCGATGACCGCTGGCGCGTCGGCGCAATGCCAACAGGCACGACACCACGATGATCACCACCGAAGCGCCGGCCACCAAGGGCAGCTCCCCGTCACCGGTCTGCTGCACGGTCGCGCGCACCGAGGGGTCAGAGGCCGGTCGGGTCACCACAGCAGCCTTCGCGCTCTCATCCGGCGTGGCCACCTGGGTCGAGCGGTCAGCATGGTCGGGCGTGTCATCTGGCGTGGCCGGCTGGGTCGGATCGTTCTCTCGCGCTTCCTTCTGCGCCACCACGTAGGGCCCAGTGGACTCATGAGCGATCACATAGCCTTCGGGCATGTAAGCACCCACATCGCGATTCCAGCGACCGCCGGTCACCCGCAGCGTGGCCCCGGCGGGATCATCGTCAGAGGCGAACACCTTGCCTTGCAGCTCGAAGGTGCCGTCCTTCGCCTCGATGACGTTCTGCGCATCATCGCCCACCGCGAGGGCGCTGCTCTCGCCAAGGGCCTTTACCGTGGAACCCAGACCGAACGTCACCGTGTTGCCCTTGGCCTGCAGCCGCTGGGCATCCGTCGATCCAGCGAACATCACCACCGCTTGGACGAGGTCGGAGGCGGTGGAAGCCTGAGCCGTGACCGAGGAGCTCTCCACGTTCACCCTCACGTTCTCGCACCCTTGGATGGTGATGGTGCCGAGGCCGTTGGTAGCCCCGGTGATGCCGGTGGACGACAGGGCCGATCCGGCGATGATATCTATGACGGAGCCGGACGAGCCAGCGGAGGAATCCTGGCCTCTCACGTACAGTGCGCTGTAGCCGGACACGTCGGTGTCAGCCAAGGTGAGCTGCACAGGATTGAGCGTCACGATGCCGAAGCCCGAAGCTGAAGCGCTCAGCGTGCAACCGTTGAACGCGATGGACGTAGCCTGCGGCGTATTGCCGCCCGCAGTGAACACCTGGGTGGAACCGGTGCCGGTGGCGGCCATGATAGCGTCGTCGAAGATGAGCTCCTTATAGCCGTTGCGAGCCGACACCACTCGGCCGTCCGGGCTCGGGTTGGTCACGGTGATGTTGCGGAACGTGGTGCGATACGTATGAGCCTCATCCGGCCCTCCCACCACATATATGCCAAGGCCTCCCACGGTCAGAACGTGCCCTTGGCCGTCTATGGTGAGCGGCTTGGCAAATCTCAGAGCCACCTGATTGTCACCGCTGGCCGTTACGCCGGATACCGTAGCATCAGCGAGCAGGTTCACGGTCGCGCCCTCGGCAGCGGCATCCACCGCCTCTTCGAAGGTGCTATAGAAGGCAGCGGTGCCATCAGGGGCGACCACCTGGGCGATAGCCCCCTGCTCGCTCGGCAACGGATCGGCGAACGCCGGAGTGGTGGGCAACAACAACAGAAGAGCTGCCGCCGCGCAGGCTAGCAGCTCGCTCAATGGTTTCGGCAGGCTCATCGACATCAGCTCCTCACGCCCCTTCCGAGCGGTGCGCCGCAGCACCTTCCGCTCGACGGTTCTTCTCACCGATGACCTTAGCCGTCCCTGCGCGCCTCCGAGCCCCACGCTCGCGATCCCTTACCCCCCTGCAACCCAAATGAAACCGATCCGTGGAAAAGCTAGTCGCCGAACAGCTTGCGTTGAGAGATGCGGCCCTTCGGCTTCGCGATGACCCAGTCGAGGTGCGGCCTCGCGAGCGTCGAGGCCGGATCGGCGGCGAAAGCGAGGCAAGAGGAGTTCAGCGACCGGAGCACTTCTTCGAGCGACACGCCTCTTCGCTTGATTTCTTCGAGGTGCTCTTTGAAGGCTCCATAGAGCTCATCGCGCTTGGCTGCGCGGATCTGTGGTGCTGCGCCTACCAACCACTGATGCAGAGCAGCATCGATGTAGAGGTCTTGATCGGGAGAGAATCGGCGAAACGCTCTTTCGATGGGCCCCCAATACAGCGCGAACAAACGCTCCTGCTCCTCAAAACCGTAGGTCATCAGCAAGGTGTTTCGCAAGAGGTCCGCAGTGGTGAGCGGACGTCCTTTAGCGTTCAAGCTCTCGAACACTTGCTGGGGACTATCGTTCGGACCCAGTTCCACAGCGACCGTCCGAAGCTCCTTCAAGCCTCGCCATAGCGCTTCGCGATCGAATCCTTCACCGCGCATCCGCGCGGTGAACCTCTCGAAGCTCTGAACGAGGAAGCGCGAGGGTTCGCCGACCATGGTAATCTCGCCCTCGCCCGCCACGATGGCATCAAGGGTGGCCGCATCGGCGCGGGAGAGCGTCAGCTTCGCCCCACCATCAGGCGCTCGCAGATACTCCCGGTCGATAGCAACGGCGAGGACCTTATCGTCTTCACTGCCTTCGCGCAGAACGTCTCGTAGCGCTGCCAACATCAACGTGAGCGTGGTCAAGCGCTGCTGACCGTCGATCACTCCGAGCGCTGCGATGCCCCTCTGCGCTCCATCAGGCTGCTCGGTATCGGGCAGATATATCATAGTGCCAAGGAAATGCGCCACGCCATCGCGCCCGGCCTGCAGCGTATCGACCAACAGCTGATCGCATTGGGGGCCGGTCCACGCATACACCCTCTGGAAGACCGGCACGAAGAATCGCACGTGAGGCTTCCCGAGGATAGCGAGCACAGGCTCCAACGATGCTCTCATAGATCCTCTCCTTTCACCAACGCGCATCCACTGCGCGCAACTGTTCTCTCACTCGCTGCGCATAAGCTTCGTCATCAGCCTTCTTCAGGCTGTAGCCTGCCGTGAGCGCCGGAGCTCCTATCTCGGCCCAGTCAGAAGCCGACTTGTACTTCTTCGTCCCGTGATAGCGGTAGTTCTCGGCCCACATGAGGCTGAAGCCGCGCAATTCGCGCAAGATAGGCTCTTTCGCACCCGTGTAAACGTCTTCGGCATATCGCTTGAACGAACCATAGACCTGCTCGGCACTGCGAATGCGCGCACCCTTCAAACGGATGGAAAGCCAGCTCTTGATGGCACCATCGAGGCGCAACGAACCCGGATCCGGAGCGAACATCTCCTCGATGGGCAGCCAGTACCCCTCATAAAGGCGCTCCTGTTCTTCGCGACTCTCCGCGAGCAGAAGATGGTTGCGCACCATATCGGCCACGGAGAGCCGCACGCCCTTGGAGTTCACTCCCTCGAACACGATCTGACCGAGCGCAGCATCTTCCAGCTCCACTTCGATCACCACGAAGCGCAGAAGCCCCTCCCAGAGCAGCTCGAGGTCGAAGCCATCCTCTTCGAGACGCCCTTCGAAGAATGCGACAGCATCGCGCATCGGAGAGGGTTCGAGCCCCGCCGAACCTTCCTCTAAAGCCCTCCGATATGCCTCTCGATCGGGGCGAGAAGGCAAGAGGCGCAAAGAGCGCACCTCATCGTCTTTCTGGAACAGGCAGTCATCTATCGCTTGAAGAGCCCCTTCGTCGCCGACCCCGTTCTGTTCTTCGCCCAGACAGCGACGAAGAACGGACAGCAGCAACGTTATGGTGGTGATGCGCTGCTGACCATCTATCACTAGCAAGCGTTCAGAGTCTCCATCCTCGCTCTCCTTGACATATATGATCGTGCCGAGGAAGTGATCCCGTGCGCTTCGGGCTGCGCGCAACGCATCGAGCAAGAGCTCTTCGCACTGCTCTGCGTTCCAAGAATAGACGCGCTGATACAACGGTATGACGAAACAGCTCTGTCCCGATCCGAACATATCCAATAGGCCTCGTTGCGAAACGTTCATGTCGCCCTCCCTGTAGGCTCATCAGGGAACATCGGTAGCGACGGCATCGCGTCCTATCGACTCGACATCCTCCTCGCAGCCCGCTCCCCCTCGTTCATCACCGATTCTAGCCATCTCTCCTGGAAGTGCCGTACAATACCGTACAAGTTGTTCAATAAAGGAGCGAAGACCATGGGAAGCGCTATAGATGCGCGCTTCGTGCGCAGCGAAGAGAGGATACAGGATGCACTGGCGGCTCTTCTGAAGAAGAAAGGGCTCGCCCAGATCGGAGTGAGCGAACTCGCACGGGAAGCGAACGTGAGCCGTGCTACCTTCTATGCGCACTACGACAATGTTCATGAAGCCTACGAACAGCTCGTCGGGCGCGCCATGGAGCGAGTACAGTCCTTCGATGAGCATTTCGCCTGCTCACAGTGTTCCGGCAAAGCTCAGAACCTGCCTTATTGCGAGAGGATCCGAACCGAAGGCGAACTCGAAGGCGTTCTGAAGGATCCGAGCTTCTTTTCGGTGATGATGGAGCAGATGACCGAGAGCGGCTCGTCGAGCCTCGAGAATCGCCTGAGAGAGCGCGGTGTCGCCCGAGATGTCGCGGGAGCGCTCATGCTGTTCCAGATGAGCGGTTGCCATGCGGTAGCCCTCTCTCCTTTTGCCGAACGAACCGATTGGCACCGCATCCGCACTGCGATCGACCGTTTCATCGAAGGAGGCCTAGCCGCCGTGGGAAACGGACTATGAACGATCCGGTATCTTCTGCTGCGCGCGAGCTGCCCCACGGGGTATCATCACCATGGCGATGAACGACCGATCCTCTCTCGATAGGCCGAGGGAGAGCGAGAGAGGAGCCTTCCGTGGAATACTTCGTATCGTTTCTGGAAGGCATCATCACGTTCGTGTCGCCTTGTTTGCTCCCCATGATCCCCATCTACGTCACCTATTTCGCCGCCGGCGAGGAAGTGCGCACGGCCACGGTGCTCAAAAACGCTCTTGGGTTCGTGTTGGGATTCACCGTGGTGTTCGTGGCTCTCGGAGCCTTAGCGGGCACCGTCGGGTCGTTCCTCTTGGAATACCGCACAGCGCTGAACGTGATATGCGGTGCGGTGGTGGTGCTGTTCGGCCTCTACTTCCTCGGCATCATCAAAGTGAACCTGTTCAAAGGACCGAAGGCCGCCCTCGATGGCAAGCACTTGGGCTTTCCCTCGGCAGTGCTGTTCGGCATCGTGTTCTCCGTGGGCTGGACGCCGTGCGTGGGAGCGTTCCTCGGCTCGGCGCTCATGTTGGCTTCCCAGCAAGGATCAACCCTCGCAGGCGTGCTCATGCTGCTGTGCTATTCGGCTGGCCTCGGGGTGCCCTTCGTAGCCAGCGCCGTAGCCATAGACAAGCTCAAAGGCGCCTTCGACGCGGTGAAGCGCCACTACGATACGATAACCAAGGTGTGCGGCTGGCTGCTCGTGGCTATCGGCGTGGCCATGGCCACTGGGCTGTTCGGGCAACTGCTCACGTTCCTGAGCTAGAAAGGATCACTCATGACCGACGAGAAGGAACAGCGATCCCAAGAGGATTCCCGCAAGGGCCTCGTCATAGCCGTGACCATCTTCGCCGTGGTGCTCATAGCCGCGGTGCTGGCCTACAACGCCCTCGCGCCCGAGGCCTCCCAAGGCTTCGACCTGCAACGGAACGGCTCCTCCTCCCAAGCGACCTCCGGCGGCGCGAAGGTCCCCGCTTTCACGGTCACCGATGCTGCAGGAGAGACGGTGTCGATCCGACAGTTCGAAGGAGAGCCGGTGGTGCTGAACTTCTGGGCGAGCACCTGCGGACCGTGCCAGAGCGAGATGCCCCATTTCCAAGCCGCCTACGAGAAGCTGGGCGCTGAGGTGCGCTTCGTCATGGTCGACATCCCTGGGTTCAACGGAGAGACCATCGAGCGGGCCGAGCGTTTCCTCCAGAGCAACGGCTACACCTTCCCCGCCTACTTCGATGCCGAAGCCGATGCCTCGCGCGCCTTCGCCATCACCTCCATCCCGCGCACCTACTTCATCGACGCCAACGGCTCCATCGTGGCCTCAGCATCCGGCGCGCTCAGCCAACAGAGCCTCGCCCAGGGCCTTGAGATGCTCGGGGTCTCCTAGAACGCAGCGGGAAAGCCGCTATACTGGTGAACGACGAACGACGACGATGGAAAGAGGTTCCTCCCTATGGCAACGCCGATACTCTATTATTGGGCCCCCTGCAAGACCTGCTCAGTGGTGACGCAGTTCGCCGATGAGCACAGCATCGAGCTCGACAAGCGCGATGTGGAGCAGGAAATCCCCTACCAAGAGCTGCTAGCCCTAGGTGGAGACGCCGATCTCATCCCCTACCTCTCCGACGGCGACACGCTCGTGCAAGGCAACGACGCCGTGATAACCTACCTCACCGAGAAGTACCTGTCCTAAACGACTCGCTAAGCAAAAGGGGCATCATCCCCTAGGTCGAAACGCCACAGGCCGGGAGCAGCAGCTCCCGGCCTGTGGCGTTTCCAAGGAGACGAAGGGGAGACAAAGGGACACCCCTAATGTCTCATTAGGGATTCAGACCCTTAGGCAGTATGACTCCGGTCTTCTCCGCAACCACCCTACGTCGATCTTACTCTTTGGTGACAACAAGAAACGTTATCGTCTTCTTCTCTGTCGTTACAGTACGGACGATAAAGGATGCACGTCGCCCGAGGACATGCGGGCATTCTGCTCGCTCGTATCGAACGAGCAGTCAAGATCGAAAAGAACCTCGTCGCGAGAGCGAAGCACAAGAATAGCTGGCCTTATAGAACATCCAATGAGCCATGAGGCGTGGTCCTTCGTCGTCTTTCACAGCAGGTCGATGGCGATGAAGCGGCTACCTTCGAGCTTCGCCTTTTCCATACCGTAGAGCTTTGCTATAGCGGTCAGTCCCCAGTCGTAGAATCCATGATACGTATAATCGTCCGGACCGCTCATCTCCGCTAGATGCTCGTACTCTTTCATCCTACGCTCGTAGTATCGTTCGATCATGGTGTCGAGGAACTCGACGAATGCATCGGTGCGAACCGCGTCCTCCTCAGCATGGACCACGCTCATGAAGCCGTCCGCTTCCTTCACGAATTCACCCGACACATTCATTGGAAAATAGTAGTCCTTATCTGTCGTCTTCCTCCCTTCGAACACCCAATTGCGCAGCAGATCCAGTACCGCATCGACATAGCGCTCCTCCACCATATGCTCTTCGATGAACGCTAGGTCCTCCTTGTCCATATCGAATAGAATGCCGAGCGACAGGAGCTTCACCGCTTCGTTGTAGCTCAGCTTCGTATCGAGCGATCCTCGACGAGTGCAATAGGTCTTCACGACCGGCAGCATATCCTCCTTTTCGGCACCGATCAGATAGAGCGTCGTCAACTTGATATCGAGATAGAAGATCGTTTTGGATATCTTCGGCGGATCCTTCTTCATAAGCGCATCGTTCATACGATTCGCCCGCACCAGTTCGCCCAAATAGTACGCTTTGCTCTTGAAATCATCCCGCGGAATGTAGGCATCGCTTCCATAGCGGATCGCATCGGCATCGGTCATCATAGCTTCAGCTTGTGCCTTCGCCGCCTCTGCTTTGATCGCCGCAAGATGCTCATCGACGGTCGTAACCGTTGATGTATCGGCCATCTTCGCGCTCTTCTTCCGTCCTCCGAACAATCCCATAGCTTCTCCTCGACATCTCTCATATCCGATCGATGAGGCGCAGGAATCCGGTGCTCCCGACACCATACCACCATTATAGGGAGACAAAGGGACATCCCTGGTGTCTCATTTATGACGCCGATCCCTAAACAGTATGCTCCCGATCTTCCCGGTGGCCGCTCTACACCGATCCTTCCCTTAGAGGCAACGCGAGACGTTATCACCCTCTCCTTCGTCGCTCCGATCCAGACGATAGAGGTAGGCCACCAAAAGCATCGAAGGCTCCCAGGCGCACTATACGCTCATATCGAACGATCCACCGGTATTGAGAAGAACATCGTCGCAAGCGCGGAGCAAAGCGATAGCCAGCCTCCCATGCATCTAATGAGACATTAGGGATGTCCCTTTGTCTCGACCTTTGTCTCATCCAGAAATGAGACATTAGGTGTATCCCTTTGTCTCACAGCAAAAAACAGGCCGGAAGCGGGGCTTCCGGCCTGTGGCGTTTCCTGGTGGAGATGAAGGGATTCGAACCCTCGGCCCCCACGTTGCGAACGTGATGCTCTCCCAGCTGAGCTACATCCCCAAGAAAAGCGGTGGCGCGTTCGGTGCTTCTGAACACGCAAAGAGGTATTCTACACTAAATCGTGCACAAGTTCACGGGATTCCTAAGCGACCACGCGCTCGGTCGTGGCCTCTTCCACCGTCTCGGCGAACTCTTCGGTGGTCTCCTCGATGAAGGCGGAGAAGATGGGCTCGCCATCCTGGGACAGCTCGACGGTGCCCGTGAGCACGTCGGCGTACTGATAGGACTGACGGGCGGTGCGGCCGCGCTTGCGATCGACCTCCATGATGAACAGGCGCGGATGCACCTGCGTGAGCACCCCTTCGCTCTCTACGATCTTCGAACGGCCCATGTTGGCGCGCACCTTGAGGCGCTGACCGACGAAATCGTTGAGCGTGTCATGAATGGAGTCGACGATCTGTGCTTGCTTGGCTAGATCCATACGCTATCATCCCTCACCTTATCGAGTTGCGTGTGCGCCTATGAGTTCGTTCGGCATCGAAGAATGCATGGCTTCGTGTTAGGCACGAGTCTTTTCGACAAAACATACAAATCACAGAAGGTAGTTTATCACTTTTGTCAAAGAACGTTCAACCATCGCGCCGAACGGCATCGCAGCGAAAACGAACGGCTCCCCTTCCCGTAAAGGAGGGGAGCCGCGTGAGTCCAGGGTCTGTCATGGCAGGAGCAGAGAGAACCTCTCTTAACTACTGCTGCTGGGTAGCCTGGGCCTGAGCGAACATGTTCTGGAAGTAGTACGGGAGCAGGTTCACGTTGTAGGGCAGGTCCTTCGGAGCGGCGGCCATCTTGATATCACTGCTCTCGATGGTGCTGTCGAGGTAATCGGTGTAAGCCTGCTGCTGCGCGTACATCTTCAGCATCTCACGGATCGGATTCACCACCTCGGCGTCGATGCCGTCGAGAGACGTGGCATCGGCGTACTCCGGATAATAGGTCTTCAGATAGTCGAGCGCCTCGGCATCGATCTGCTCAGCCGGATAGGCACTGTCAGCCAGCAGCTCCATGAGCGCGTTCTGCTTCACTTGACGCTCGCACTGCTCCCGGAAGGCCTCCTCGGTCATGCCAGCCTCTTGCAGAGCCTGCTGCCACTCCTCTTCGGTCTCGAAGTTAGTGCGGGTAGCATCGTAGACCTCGTCCACCTCTTCCGGCGTCACTTGCACATCGAGCTCGGCCACGGCCTGCTCCACCAGAGCATCGTCCACGAACATGGAGATGACGGAGTTGCGCAGGGTCTCAGGGGTATAGCCCGAAGACACGAGCCACTGGGCCCATGCATCCTCCTCACCCAGGTCATAGAGCTCGCGGAAGTCGGCGATGTACTCTTCTACCTCGAACTCTGTGACCTCTTTGCCGTTCACCACCACAGCCACGCCCTCAGAGAGCTCGGCTACCTCGAAGGGCGGTTCGTCGCTCGCCTTCTGCTGTTGCTGGACTGCCTGCTCCTGAGCCACCGTCTGCGGAGCCGGAGCGTTGCGCACGTTCCAGATGGAGTAGGAGATGCCCGCGATGATGATGAGCAGCAGCACGATGATGACGGCCGCATCGAGGCCCGACGGGGTCTCTTCATGAAGGTCGGGGCGAACATCCTCTTCAGGTATGGGCGCCATGGGAGGGATGTTCTGCTCGGCAGCCCGCTCCCCTAGCGGCTCGCCTTGGGGCGGCTCAGGCTGGGCTGCGGCCTCAGCGGTCTCTTGGTCCTCAGCGATCATGCCCGTACCAGCGTTATCCTCGAAGTCGCCCGCATCGACGATGCCCGTGGCGTCCTGTTCCTGTTCCAATTCCCTGTAATTCTCATCTGCCATGATGAAAGACCGATCCTTCTCTCGGATGCTACGTTCAAAGGGATTCCGCGGAATCCGTTGGTGGCATTATATATATGTTGCGCAGTTTTGACGCCCAGGCCGTCCCATCCTGTAGGCGAAATGAAAGGATGGGCAGGTGAGCTGATGGCTTGACCTCTTTTGTTCTAGTTGTTATAGTATATATATAACAATAAGCGAAGGAGGGACGATGTTCATCGAAGTGGATGCGACCGCCAAAGAGCCGCTCTATGGCCAGATACGGGACCAGATCGTCGCCGGCATCGCCACCGGCGAGCTCACCGTGGGCATGCAGCTGCCATCGGTGCGCGCCCTCGCCGCCGATCTCGGGATCAACCTGCATACGGTCAACAAGGCTTACGCCGTGCTACGAGACGAGGGCTATGTGCGCATGAAGGGCCGCTCCGGCGCGTTCATCGCCGAAGCCGACGACGGCGACCGCCGCGCACGGGCCCTCAGCGCCGCCGAAGAGGAGCTGTTCGCCGCCGCCCTCGCCTATCGCGCCAACGGGGGCACCCGCGGTCAGTTCCTCGAAGCCGCCGCCGCTCAGGCCGCCCGCGCGTTCGGCACCGTCAGCACCGCTGTCGCGCAGAAGAGCGATAAGGCCCGATGCGCGCCTAGTCCCTCCAGCGCTCCGATGGAGCGCTCTGCGATAGCCAACGCTCACAGCTGACCGCCCCCGCTGATCCGACCTCGAACGCCCTGACCGATAGGAGCCCTCCCATGGAACTCTCCGCTTCTACTATCAGCTACGCTTTCACGGCCATGGCCGTGATCATCATGCCCCTGACGGGCGTGCTATGCGCGCTGCTGCCCTTCCTCATGCCGAAGAGGGAATGCTTCACCGTCACCATTCCCGACGATGCCCAAGACCATCCCACCATACGGTCTTACAAGCGCGCCTATGTCACCATCATGCTGACGCTGACGGCAGTACTGACCGCGGCCATCGCCCTCGCTGCCATACTGAGCGCCTTCGCCGCGATGATCATTCTGATGGGCGGAGGCCTCTTCGCCCTGTGCGCAGCCTCCTATGCTCTCATGTTCCATTTCCGCTCGAAGGTGCGGCACCTGAAAGAGGCCGAAGGTTGGCGGGCTTCAGGCGAGAAGGCGGTGGCCATGTTGGGTGACGAGCCCATGCCGCGCGCGCTGTCGCTCAAATGGGATCTGCTGTTCTTGCCCGGCATCTTGGTGCCGCTGATCATCTGCCTGCTCGGCTACGGGAGCATACCTGATCAGATCCCTGGCAACATAGACCTCGACGGCCAGGTCACGAACTATTACTCCAAGAGCATCGCCATGGCCTGCTTCCCGGCGCTCATCGTCGCCTTCGTCGACAGCATCCTCATATTCGGCCACTGGCAGATACTCCGGTCGAAGAAGGGGTCTGACCCCGCCCTTCCCGCAGCCACCGCCTGGGCCTATGGCCGGTTCGCGAACGTACAGACCAAGCTTTTGGTGATATCGGGCATCGTGCTCGGCTTCGTCGGGCTGGCCATGGCAGCGAGCTTCGTGGGCATCATATCCTTAGGGACGGCCGCCATCATCTGTCTTGCATGCGCCATGATCGTAGCCATAGGGAGCATCGCGATAGCGGCGGTCTATGGCCAGAACGGCAGTCGCCTCATCGCCCGGGTCAGCGCCCCAGGCCCTATGGCCGTCGACGACGACCGCTACTGGAAAGCCGGCATCTTCTACGTCAACCGCGACGACCCCAGCCTCTTCTTGCCCGAGCGCTTCGGCATCGGCTGGACCATGAACTGGGGGCGACCTGCCGCGTGGGCCATCCTCTTCGGCCTCCTTGCGGTCCTGACCGCCTTCATCGTCGCCGTCTTCTTCCTCACCGCCTAACGGCACCATCCTGCGATCAGCGGCGAGCGCTCGATGGCCTCTTGAGCGATCTTGATGTAACGGGTGCGCAGGTTCACGAACAGCTCCGCTGCATCTCCCAGCCGAAAGCCCGCGCTCTTGCACAGCTCCTTCGGGATCAGCGCCCCTTGGGAGACGTCCCGCTCGTTCAGCTTGGTTATGTTCATCGGAAACCTCCTGTTCCAGTTCATATCCGCCCCTTTGCAACGAGGAGCGGAAAGGGTCTGTGCGAGCCGGATCGATCGACCCCGATAGACCAACATCCGATCGACGAAGCACTAAGAGCCCGCCTCTGAACAGCGATCGATCGAGGAGGGCCTTCTTTTCCTCAGCCGAATCCCATACAAAGAAAAACGCCCGATCAGGCGGGCGTTCTCGAGCGTCTATGACACAGAGCGAAGTTCAGGCGATGCCGAGCTCTTCGAGGTCTCACGATATGCCGGGTCGGCAGTGACGCGACGGAGGTCATCGAACCTGTTCTCGGCGATGAGCATCGCTACGAGCTCGTTATGTCTCGCCTCCCCCTCAGCATAGGCTTTTCGTTCTGCTTCTTGCACCTTGTGCTTGGTCTGTAGCTTGAATTCGTCTTCGGGGGGGGTCCAGAACACTTCAACCTCCTCGTCGAGATCGCCGATGCGGTCCACTTCCGCCGCGATATCATGGAGCAGTGGATCGTCATCAGACACGATGTCGTTCAGAATGCATCGCAACAGGTGTCATAGTGCGCTTCTTTTTCAAGGTCGAAGGCAGAGGCATTCAGGACCAGCCAATGCACCCCTGCTCCCAAGCCGATCAAATCTGCCTCTTCGCAACGAAGCTCGATGCTGTAGCGTGGAATGGCATATCCGAAGGGATCCCTTCTTTCAGCGTACGGATCTTCGTCAGCACCCCCCCCCTCCACCCCTGCGCACGCCCTCGCTCAAGCCCCCGGAAGGTCCTTGCGAAGTCCCCCGATCAGCCACCGGCAGGTCACGACGGGAACCCCCGAAAGGGAGAACGAAGACCTTCACGAACACCTCCGGAAAGGCCCCACGAGCGCAAGGTGCCCGATCAGGGACGGATGGTACGGGGGACAGGAGCGGTGCAGTCTATGATGGTGGAGGCGGTGCCGCTAGGGATGGTGGGGGTGGGGAAAACGGAGACGGCGAGGCGAAGCTCGTCGTTCACCTGGTCGAGAGAGCGCGGCGCGGGCTCGCCTGTCAGGTTAGCCGACGTAGTAGCAAGCGGGCTTCCCACGGCATCGATGAGCATGCGGATGTGCGGACAGCCGGGCATGCGCAAAGCTACGGTGCCCTCAGCGCTACGGAACGCAGCAGGCACGGCATCGCTGGCGGCCACGATGATCGTAAGCCCCCCCGGCCAGCCGTTTCGGACCAGCTCATGGGCGTAGAGCGGCACATCGGCACCATAACGATCGAGGTCGTCGAGGCTCCCCACCAACCAAGCGACGGGCTGGTCTTCTGGGCGATGCTTCAAGCGAGCGAGCACGGCCGGGCTCGCGGCATGTTCTACGGCCACTCCGAGGCCGACCACGGTATCGGTCGGGAACAACAACGGCTCGCCGGCCCGCAACCGCGCGACGGCCCCCGCCAGGTCGAGAGCGTCAGCCATATGCTCCGCAGCATCTTTCGGGCCATGCATCACCTCTTCCACGATGGCCTCTGCCACCCGCAAGCCGTCCACCGCAGCGCTCATGATGCCCCCGGCATAGCCGGCCCCCTCGCCGGCAGGATAGACCCCCTGCAACCGAGATCGCCCAACACTAGCTCCCAGCGCCTGAAAGCTCTCATCGCGCACCAGCCGCACCGGAGCGGAGCTGCGCGCTTCCACCCCGCACAGCACCGCCTCAGGATGCGCGAACCCCGGCAGCTTCCGATCGAGAGCGACAAGCCCGCGTTCCAGCGACCGTGCCACGAACGGCGGCAGGCACTCTCGCAGATCGCTCCACGCCACGCCGCGCGGATAGGTCGGCTCCACCAGCGAGCTCACCGTCCCCTGGGCATGGGCGAGGAAATCCCCCACGGTCTGGGCCGGCGCCGTATAAGGCGCTCCACCGCGCTCGATCCCCAACTGGAAGGCGTCTCGCTCCATGCGCCGTTGCAGCTCGATGCCCGCGAGCACATCATCGCCGGGCAGATCATCGGGCGCCACCTCCACCAAAAGCGCGCTGTTAGCATTGCGCCCATCGCGCGCATAAGGGCTCATGCCGTTCACGCACAGGCCGCCCTCCTCGCTCGCTGCCGCCACCACCTCCCCGCCCGGGCACATGCAGAAGGTGTACACGCCGCGCGTCGCAGCCTCAGCGCTATCCTTAGCAGGGGCTTCCTCGTCATCCACGCGCACGGCCAGCTTATAGTCGGCCGCGCCCAAGGCGGGATGGACAGCGGCAGCGCCGTATTGCAGCTCATCGATGAAGGACTGCGGATGCTCGATGCGCACCCCCACGGCGAACCGTTTGCGCTCCATCGCCAGCCCCGCTCCCCGCAGCATCTCGTAGGTATCGCGCGCGGAATGGCCGCACGCCACCACGATGCGATCGGTCGGTATCCTCGATCGCTCTCCGCTGACCGTATCGGTGACCAACGCCGCCGCCACGGCTCCTTCGACCAGGTCGACCCCATCGAAGCGCGTCCGGAACAACACGGTGCATCCGCGAGCGATCAGCTCTTCTCGCATCGAGGCCACCACCTGCGGCAACCGATCGGTACCGATGTGGGGCTTCGCGTCCACGAGGATGGAGCCAGGGGCACCATGCTCCACGAAGGTCTCTAGCACGCGCCTGATGTGAGGGCTTTTGATGCCCGTGTTCAGCTTGCCGTCGGAGAACGTGCCAGCCCCCCCCTCCCCGAACTGGATGTTGCACTCCGTATCGAGCGCATCTCCTCCTGAGGGGCGGGCGAAGCCGTCGACCACCCGCTGGCGTTCCTCCACCGCTGCCCCTCGCTCGAGCAGCGTGACCGGGATGCCAGCGCGCGCCAGATAAAGGGCGCAGAACAACCCTGCCGGCCCCGATCCCACCACGACCGGACGGACAGCTCCGCTCCGCTCGAACGCCTCTGCCACCTGAGGGATCGACCAGCAGCCGAGCTCCCGATGGGGGTTCACGGCCACTCCGCGCCGTGGGCGCAGCGCAGCCGGATCATCGCAGGACGGCACCGCTGCCACCACGGTGACCACACCATGAACGTCGCTCTTCTTGCGCGCGTCGATGCTGCGCTTGAGAAGGCGCACCGCAGCGAGGGCCGACGGCTCCACGCCCAAGGCGCACGCCACCTCCTCGTGCAACATCCTCTCGTTCTCGGGCAGAAGAGCGTCGAGGCTCACAGGGATGTTCGAGCATCGCAGCTCCATGCTAGGTCACCTCCTGACCGCCAGCGTCCGACGCGGCGGCCCGCCCGGCCAGAAGACCGCTGCTCCATGCCCAATGCAGGTTGAAGCCTCCGCAGGCCCCGTCCACGTCCACCGCTTCGCCCACCACGAACAGCCCTGGAGCCTTCCGCACCTCCAAAGTAGCAGGATCGAGGGCCTCCACCGCCACGCCACCGCGCCTTACCTGGCACTGGCGCGCATCGCTGATGCCCTCCACCGTGAAGCGCAGGCCTCGCACGACGCCATCGAGGCGGTCGAGGCCCGCAGGCTCCCACGGCTGCCGCTCGTCCACCTGCGCCCGGTCGCATAGCACGCGAGCTACCGGCGGCAGCGCCATGCCGCGAAGGATGTCGCCATAGGTGGGAACGACGCCATGGATGCGTTCTGAGCGCTCCGCGCGGCTGCGCAACGAGGCCTCTTCGGGGAGGGCGGCCGCTACCAGCAGGTCGAGGACGACCTCGTCGCCGACCTGCGCCTGCCGCGACAGATCGAACACTGCGATGCCCGACAGGCCATAGGGACGGAAGAGCACCTCCCCACGCTCGCAGCGCACGACGCGTCCCTCGCGCATCAGCGTAGCGGCGCACCGCAGCCGTATGTTGTCGAGCTGCTTGGTGAGCCGCTTGTCCGCCGCGACCACCGCGAGCGGCCCTAGCACCGGCTCCTGGAGCTTCCAAGGCAGCCCGAGCTCGCCAGCCAACCGTGGTTGCAACGCCCCACCGCATGCGATGATGACACGATGGGCGCAAAGCTCGCGCTCATCGGAGGCGCGCAGCCGAAAGAGCCCCGACGAGGGGTCGGATACGATGCTCTCCACAGCGAGCTCCGTGAGCATCTCCACCTGCGCGGCCTCCATCGCCGCTCGCAGCACATCCAGCACCGAGGTCGCCTTGTTCGCGAGAGGATAGAGCCGCCCCTCCCCTTCCTCGCGCCAAAGGAGCCCATGATCGGCGAAGAACCGCGTGACCGCGCATCCGACTTCCGCGAAGGGCAGAGCGTCCCTTGGCGGGAAGGCCGCTTCCGCAGCTGCCAGAACGCGCCCGACGAACTCCCCGTTGCGATAGCGCGAGTCCAGGTCGCAGCCGCACGGAGCACCAGCGGTCGCATCCCAGGCCAACCGAGCGTTCGAGAAGTTGCAGCGGCCGTTGCCCGTAGCGAGCACGGTGCGCCCCACCCGATCGGTGGCCTCGCACAAAACGACGCGCACCCCAGGACCACCGGCCTCGGCCGCGGCGATGGCCGCCGCCATGCCAGCCGCCCCTGCGCCCACGATGACGATGGTGCGCCCGCTTTCATTCGTCCCGCATTGCTCCATAGACGTCCCTCACATAGGAGAACGAGCCTCATCGGCGAGCGAGCTTTCGCTCGGCCAGGTCGAAGGCTTCGTAGATGATGATGCCCATGAACGCCATGGCGATGATGCCCGCGAACATCCGCGCGAATTCCAACATCGACCAGGCGTGCATGATGAAGTAGCCCAAACCGGTGGACCCGGCCATGGACTCGGCGATGAACAAGATGGCCACGGCGGTGCCGGTGGTGATGCGCAGGGCCGTGAACAGACTGGGCATCGATGCGGGCACGGTCACCTCGCGGAATATCTGCCAGCGGTTCGCGCCCAGCGAGCACAGGGAGAGCACCGCCGAGGGCGGGATGGCCTTCGCAGCATCGCGCATGGTGACGAGCATCTGGAAGAACACCGCGATGGAGATGAGGATGACCTTCGCCTCTCCACCGAGACCGAACAGCACGAACAGCACCGGCAAGAGCACTATCTTCGGAAGGGGATAGAGGATGTAGAGAGCCGGTCCCAAGACAGCATCGGCCCGTTGCGAACGGCCGAGCCACAGTCCCAACGGCGCCCCCAGCATGGTGCCTATGACCATGGAGAGCAGGATGCGCTCGAAGCTCACCCAGAACTCGGGCATGATAGCGCCAAGCTCCTGGCTTAGCACCGGGATGGTATCCCAAGGGGTGGGCAGCGCGGGCGAGTGCGCCGCCAGGGCCAAAAGCCACCACAGCGCGATCACCAGCAGCGTGCCCCATGCGTATCCGAGAGCCTTGTTCATCGGACACCTCCTCCTGGCCGTTCGCCAGAAGAGGCAGCCCCTTTCCCGCGCTGCCCCTCGGCAAGAGCGAGCGCATCGGCATCCTCTTGGGCGGCCACCTCCTGCGCTAAGAGCTCGCGTACCTCATCGCAACGGCGATGGAACGCCTCGGCGAGGCGATAACCATCCTGCCCGGCTTCGGGATTTCGGATGGTGCGCACCACGCGCCCGGGCCGTGCGCTCATGATGGCGATGCGCTGGCCGAGGAACACCGCCTCTTCGATGGAATGGGTGACCAGCACCTGGGCATAGCCCTCGCGACGCCACAGGTCGCGCAGCAGGTCTTGGATGCGCTCGCGCAACAGGGCGTCCAAAGCGCTCAGCGGCTCGTCCATCAGCAGCAGCCGCACATCGAGGGCTAGCGCACGGGCCAGGGCCAAACGTTGCTGCATCCCTCCCGACAGCTCGGATGGGTAGGCTTTGGCGAAGTCCGCCAGACCCACCAGCGCAAGGGCCTCTTGAGCCCGTTCGCGCCGTTCGGCCCGAGCCACGCCGCGCACCTTCAAGCCCAGCTCGGCGTTGGCACCCACGGTGGCCCAAGGCAGCAACCCGAAATCCTGCAGGATGAGGGCGGTATCACGTCGAGGGGCGAGGAGGGGGGCGCCTTCCAGCAGCACCTCGCCGCTCGTGGGCCGCAGAAGGCCGCAAGCCATGCGCAACAGGCTCGACTTCCCGCAACCGGAAGGCCCGATGATAGCAAGGGACTCCCCCGGCCCGACGGACAGGTCGAGGGAGCCCAGCGCCGCCACGGCGGCACTCTCGCGTTCATAGGTGAGCGCGACGTCTTTGAACTGTAGATATTCCATAGCGCCTAATGGTACGGCAAACCGACGCATCGGTGGAGCTAGGCGAGCGTGAAGGTGCCCGTTTCCTCGTCGTAGGTCACAGCACCCTCGACATAGCCCTTCTTCGTCATCCATGCGAGCACCGGGTCCACCAGCTGCTGGGGCACGCGCACCAGCGTGGTCGCCCCTTCGGCAGCAGCCCCGTCCTTGGTAGCGAGCGGATAGGCGCTCACAGGGTACCCATCAGCGATGGTGCTGTTCAAGTTCGCTTTCTCCACCAGCAGCGGACGGAACGCCGCCGGGTCCTCGTTGATGAGCGCCACAGCCGCATCCCATGCAGAAGCCACAGCCTCGATGACCTCAGCGTTGTCCGCAGCCCAAGCGGTGCGAGCCACCATGACGGACTGGGAGATGTTCTCCCCGCTCGCATCATCGGCTATGGTCCGCATGCCCTGAGCCTCTCCCAAGGCGAGCAGCGAGCCTGGCAAGGCTGCCGACTGGGCCGAGCCGTTGGCCATGAGCGCATAGCGCTCCGGCAAGCTGGCCACCTCTTCGTGGGCGATGGTGGCCGGATCGATGCCAGCCTGCTCGCACAGCTTGTCGAACACGTATTCCGGCACGGTATTCGCTGCCACGCTCACCGAGAGGCCCACGAGATCCTGCAGCGAGGCGACCGAGCTGTTCCCGTTCACCTGGATGCCGAAGCGTCCCTGCTCTGGTGTGGCGCCGAGGGTGATCCACTCCATGGTGACATCAGTGCCCGACTCGCACAGCTTCACCGCCCGCATGATGTCGGTCATGGCCATATCGACCTGACCGGCGGTGATGGCGGCTGACAGGCTGGGAGCCGAATCGAACGGTATGACCTCGACGGCCACGTCAGCGGCCGCGAACAGGTCCTGCTGCTCGGCCACCCACAGAGGCAGGATGTCCTCGGTGGGCATGGTCCCCACCTTCACGGTGCGCACGAGCGCATCCGCAGCGCTGCTGCCAGCGCTGGGAGCGGGCGCGCTACAGCCGGAAAGCAGCATCGCGAAGGCGAGGCCGGCCGTCAACGCCAGAGCAGCTCCCTTCCTCACGAGCGCCCTTCCCGAACGGGGGGTGATGAACGTCTTGTCTTGCATGTCGATCGCCTTTCCTCCTCGAAGGGTTCCTTCTATGCTGAAGAGCCTCTCTTCCCGAGCGGAAGAAGACGGCTCCCGAAGCCCCGTCACTTGCTCTCGTACTGTGGGATCGGATCGGTGTCGCGCTCCAACAGGTTCCCATCGTAGACGTAGTGCTTGGTCTCGCGGGCTATCAGGCCCGACAGCAGCAGCACCACGATGATGTTGGGCACGGCCATGAGCGCGTTGGTGATATCGGAGACGGTCCATACCACGTCCCCGATGCCGATGGCCCCGAGGAACGCCACTACCACGTAGAGGATCTGATAAGGACGGATGGCCCTCTTGCCCAGCAGGTAGGTGATGCAGCGGTTGCCGTAATAGGACCAGCCCAAGATGGTGGAATAGGCGAACAGGATCATGCCCACCACCAAGATGGGCGTGCCGATCACGGGGATCTGGGCGAAAGCGGCGCTGGTCAGCTCGGCTCCTTTGGTGATGGTCTCAGCGGAGATGCCCGATACGATGTCTCCGTTGGCCAACATGGTCGACACCAACACCAGGCCCGTTAGCAAGCAGATGACCACCGTGTCCCAGAACGTGCCGGTCATGGACACCAGCGCCTGGCGGGCCGGGTTGCGCGTGGCTGCCGCCGAGGCGACGATGGGCGCCGAGCCCAGGCCCGACTCGTTGGAGAACAGCCCGCGAGCGCAGCCGAACTGCAACGCCACGACGATGGTGGAGCCGAGCACGCCGCCGAACACCGACTGCGGATCGAAGGCGCCCACCACGATGGCGCACAGAGCCGGCCACACGAACTGCCAGTTGACCCCCAATATGATGAGGCAACCCAAGGTGTAGAGCACCGCCATGAGCGGCACCAGCTTCTCGCACACCCGCGAGATGATCTTCACGCCGCCGAACACCACCAGCGATATGAGGATGACGATAGCGATGCCGCACGCCCAGGTAGGGATACCGGGGATGTTCGTGGTGACCACCTCGGTCATGGCCGAGCTCTGCACGGCCGCGCCGATGCCGAACGAAGCGATGGCCGCCAGGCCTGCGAACAGCACCGCGCCCAACTTCGCCCACCACGGCGTCACGCCATCCTTCTTGAACGCGCGCTCCCAAGCATACATGGCACCGCCGAGCATGTTGCCGTTATGGTCCTTGACGCGATACTTCACCGCCGCGAAAGTCTCGGAGTACTTCGTCGCGATGCCGAAGACGCCGGTGAGCCACATCCAGAACACAGCGCCCGGACCACCGGCGAGGATGGCGGTGCCCACGCCCACGATGTTGCCGGTGCCGATGGTGGCGGAAAGGGCCGTGCACAACGCGCCGAACTGGCTGATGTCGCCTGGAGCGTCGGGGTCCTTCGTGATGGAGAGCCTGATGCCCGTGCCCAGCTTGCGCTGGATGAACCCGGTGCGGAATGTGAGGAACACATGGGCTCCCAGCAAGATCACGAGCATGGGCACGCCCCATACAGCCGCATCCAGAGCATCTATGAACTCGATGATGGCTTCCATCTCTTTCCACTTCCCCTCTCTCTTCTTTCGGTCGCTTTATCTTAATGAAGCGGTTTCTGTTCCCTCCCCGCGAACGAGCCATCTCTCCGTGAGCGGCATGGCACCCGACCGACCTGCGGGAGCGTGGCACGGCAAGTTGTGCTACGATGGGCGCTATGTTATCTGTTTCAGGGCGAGGTGGAATTCCTCACTGGCGGTGAGCGGCGGATGCGCCGCGAGCCCGCGACCCCGGGTATGCCGACGCTCTCGGCGCATCCGGGCTGACATCGGTGCGAATCCGAGGCCAACGGTCACAGTCCGGATGGAAGAAATGGAAAGGACGGTACGGCCATGCCGCAGCCCATCATGCCCGTGCGCCCCCATGAGGCACCACGCTCCCTTCGCAACGCCAACCGCTTCTCCACGCGCACGCTGGTCACCTGTGCGCTGCTCTGCGCCATCGGTGTGCTGCTCTCGCTGGTGGAGTTCCCGCTCCTGCCGGGCGTCACCTGGCTGAAGTACGACGCTTCTGCCATGCCGGCGCTGGTGGGCGGCTTCGCCTACGGACCTGCCGCCGGTGCCTGCATCGGCGTGGTAGGAGCCATCATCCACGGTCTGCTGTTCGCCGACTTCTCCGGCGCTGTCATGAACATATTGGTGGTGGTGGCCTTCGTCGTACCCGCAGCCGCTCTCTATCGGCGCCATCCCTCGTTCTCCGTCCAGGTCATCGGCCTGATAGTAGGAGCCATCGTCATGGTAGCGGCCGCCATCCTCGGCAATCTGGTCATCACGCCGGCATGGCTCGGCGTTCCCCTCGATGCCGTCATCGCCATGATCGTGCCCATCCTGTTGCCGTTCAACGCGCTGAAAGCGGCTCTGAACGCCGTGCTGAGCGTGATCGTGTTCAAGGCGGTGCGACCGGCCATGGCCATCGACGAGCAGCCCAACGCACGGCCCGATGCCGAAGAACGATCATGAGCGCTCCTGAGGAACGCGACCAGTTCGTCGCTTTCGAATCCGTCGCCTTCGACTACGAAAACGGTTCGACGGTCTTCACCGACCTCGATCTGACCATAACGGCGGGGGAATACGTGGCCCTGCTGGGCGGCAACGGCAGTGGAAAGTCGACCATCGCAAAGCTCATCGACGCGCTGCTGCAGCCGCAGGAAGGCCGTGTGCTGGTGTTCGGTCGCGACACTCGCGATGGCACGGCCACGTTCTACATCCGCTCCAACACCGGCCTGGTCTTCCAGAACCCCGATGACCAACTGGTGGCGAGCATCATCGAGAACGAGGTGGCCTTCGGACCGGAGAACTTGGGGATCGATGCTCACGAGCTGCGGGTGCGCGTGGAGGAGGCGTTGGATGCAGTGGGGATGCGCGGCTTCGAGCATCAAGAGACCAACGCGCTCTCGGGCGGACAGAAGCAACGGGTGGCCATCGCCGGCGCATTGGCGATGCGGCCAGCCATGATGGTGTTCGACGAGGCCACCGCCATGCTCGACCCCCGCGGCCGCCGCAGCCTCATGCGCCTCATAGACGAGCTGCATCACAGCGGCATCACCGTGATCATGATCACCCATTACATGGACGAGGCTGCCCGGGCGCAGCGCGTGGTAGTCCTGGAAGGGAGCGATGCCGGGGCGCAAGTGGCCCTCGATGGCACGCCGGATGCGGTGCTCGCCCGCGCCGAGGAGCTGCGCGCTCTCGACCTTGCGGTGCCCTTCACCTGCGATCTGGCGCTGTGCCTGCGCGATGCGGGCATCCCAGTGGGACCCACCGTCCACGAGGAGGAGCTGCTGCAACGACTGGTGGCCTTGCGCGACCCGCACGCCCGCGAGCTGCCTCAAGGGCCCCCAGCGTCCGAACCTGAAGGAACATCGCAGCAAGGCGCTGCGCTGATCCGCTTCGAGAACGTCAGCTACTCCTACGGCGAACCCGCAACGAAGAAGGCTCGTAGACGCCACAAGACCCCTGAGAGCGCCGATCTGCCAGAGAAAGCCTGGGGCATCGAGCCGGGCTCCTCGTTCGCCCTCCATGACGTGGAGCTGGCCATCGACCATCACGAGATGGTGGGGCTGGCAGGCCATACGGGCAGCGGCAAGAGCACTCTTCTGCAGCACATGAACGGGCTGCTGCATCCTCGCAGCGGCCGGGTGCTGCTCGATGGCCACGACCTCGCCGACAGAACGGTGGCGCGCGATGCCCGTCGCCACGTGGGCCTCGTGTTCCAATATCCTGAGCACCAGCTGTTCGCCGCTACTGTCTATGATGATGTGGCCTTCGGTCCGCGGAACCTCGGACTCGCGCCTGAAGAGGTGGATGCGGCGGTACGTCGCGCCCTGGACCAGGTGAACCTCGACCCCGATCGCTTCGCGGCCCGCAGCCCCTTCGAGCTATCGGGCGGCCAGCAGCGCAAAGCGGCTCTCGCTGGCGTGCTGGCCATGGACCCCCAACTGCTCGTGCTCGACGAACCTGCAGCAGGGCTCGACCCGCGCACCCGCCAAGAGTTCCTCGCCCTGGTGAAGGAGCTGCACGCAAGCGGCCTTACGGTGGTCATGGCCTCTCACTCCATGGAAGACCTCGCGCGCCTCTGCGACCGCGTCGTGGTGCTGGACAAAGGCCGCATCGTCCTTGCCGGCGCTCCGCAGACAGTGTTCGAAGATCCGGAGCGCCTTCGTCGCATCGGCCTCGCTCAACCGGCGCCTCTGGCCATGGCCCAGCGTTTGCGAGCCCAAGGCTTCGTGCTCCCCTCGCGCCTCTACACCGTGGACTCCCTCGCTGCGGCCCTCGCGCCCCAGCTCGCCGCTGATGCGGCCGCCGTCCCCGCGAAAGATTGATCCATCATGGCCGCCAATGCCCCGTTCGGACGCTTCGTCAGTCGAGAGAGCTTCGTCCACGCCTTGGATCCCCGCATGAAGCTGACGCTCACCGCCGCGCTGTTCGCGCTCGTTCTGTGCGCCTTCACGCCCTTCGCCCTCGCCGTGGACGCGACCTTCATCATCATCGCCTATGGCGTAGCGCGCATCACCCCGAAAGAGGTAGCCGCCACGCTCTGGCCGCTGCTGGTGCTCGTGATCATGACCGCACTGCTGAACATGGTGTTCGTTCAGGGGGGCACCGTCTATTTTCAGCTCGGCATCCTCGTCGTCAGCGAAGAGGGGCTGCTGGCAGCCGCGTTCCTTGGATGCCGCCTTCTGCTGTTACTGCTGGTGGCCGCCCTGCTCACGCTCACCACCTCCACCTTCGCCATCACCGAGGCTCTCGAAGCGGTGATGCGGCCTCTTACCATGGTGCACGTGCCCGTCCATGAACTGGCCATGATGATGGGCATCGCCCTGCGGTTCCTGCCTCAGTTCGTCGCCGAGCTCGCCATCATCCGCCGAGCCCAGCTGAGCCGCGCCGCCGAGCTGTCCTTCAACCCCTTCAAAGGCGGCCTCTCCACCCTCGCCGCCCTCATCGTCCCCCTGTTCACCAGCGCATTCCGCCATAGCGAGACCCTCGCCTTCGCCATGGACGCTCGCTGCTACCACGGCGGAGAGGGGCGCACGCGCCTTCATCCCTTCGCCTTCACCTGGCGTGACGGCGTCGCTTTAGCCGTCATCGGTTCTATGACGGTCTGCCTCGTGCTGGCCGATATGTGGTAAGGTTCACCCCTAAGAGACCTCTCCTTCGAAAGGACGACCCCCATGAATCCTGGCATCAACGTCGTGGTCGATTATCTCAGCAGCGTTCCCGCCTGGTATCTGGCCACCAGCGAAGCCGATCAGCCCCACGTGCGCCCGTTCAGCTTCGTGGCGGGGTTCAGCGACCGCATCTGGTTCTGCACGGGAAGGGGAAAGGACGTCTACCGCGAGCTTCAGGCCAACCCTAAGCTGGAAGCGAGCGCCTGGAAACCAGCCCATGGCTGGCTGGTGCTGCGGGGAGAGGCGGATTTCACCGACGAGGTGAACGACCTCATCCGACGTGCTGGCTACGCCCATATGCGCTCGCTGGGCGAGCATTACGACGGCGTGGAAGATCCCGACCTGGTGTTCTTCTCGGTGCGCGAGCCTGAAGCATGGCTGCGCGACATCGACGGCTCCGAGATAGCGATCGACTTCAGCGGCGAGCCCTTCGAGCTGCCGCTCCACGATGAGAGCACCAACGAGGAAGGCATCATGGAAGCCTTCTTAGAAACGGAGTTAGAAACGAAAGTCCCAGAAGCGCGGCCCGAAACCACGCCCGAGACCTCCACGTTCTTCGTCGAGCAACCTCTCGACGATATGCTCTATCAGCCCGAAGCGTTCATCGCAGAAGCTCGCTACGGTGAACAGCGACCTCAGCAGAACTGGTAGAGATCCTTCGTCGCAACCTTGAAGACCTCATAGACCTCTTGGGCGATGGCTTCGTCATCCACCAATTCGAAGGCGGCCGGCTGCTCGTCCTCATCGAGCTCGGTCGCTTCCAGCACGACCACCTCGCCCGACCCCAGAGCCTGGCTCTCCTCTTCCACCGGAAAGAAGAAGCCGTAGCGGCGCTGCTCATGTAGCACCAGGCCCAAGAACTCCAAGGTGACCTCATCGCCTCGCTCGTCCTGGAAGAGAAGGGTCATCCCTTCTTCCACCGGGGGACAAAAGTTCGGGGCCGAGCCCTCCCGCACCGCCGCCGTCATCGCTTCTGGTTCTTCCGACGCTGGGCCATGGTCACGCGATCGCGCGGCTCACGGTCCTTCTTCGCCTGAGAAGGAGCCGGCTTCGGCTTCGCCGGAGCGCTCCCGCTGCCAGCGGCCTCGACCATCGGAGCCTCCACTGCTGCCTCGGCAGCCTTCAGCTTCGCCAGCGGCACCTGGGCCAGACCAGTGGAAGCAGCATGGTCGAACTCGAAACGGCCGATCTCAGTGCCATATTTCTGCTGCAGCTTCGCATAGCGCGGCTCCTTCGTCTTCCACATCGCATAGAGCGGCGATGCCACCGCGATGGACGAATAGGAGCCGGCGAGCAAGCCGATGGCCATGGCGAAGGCGAAGTCCTTCAGCGTCTCGCCGCCGAACAACAGCATGGCGAACACAGGGATGAACGAAGTGAGCGTGGTGTTGATGGTGCGCACGAACACCTGATTGATGGAGTGATTCGCCATGGTCATGAACGTGCAGCGGATGTCCTCGCCCTTCATGTTGTCGTTGATGCGATGGAACACGACCACCGTATCGTAGAGCGAATAGCCCAAGATGGTGAGCAGAGCGGCGATGGTGTTCGGCGTGATCTCGCGGCCCACCAGCGCATAGATGCCCACCACCAAGATGAGGTCATGCAACAGCGCCACGATGGCCATGACGCCCATCTTGTACTCGAAGCGAATGGCGATGTAGATGATGATGAGGATGATGGATACCAAGAATGCTATCAGAGAGGATTGGATGACGCTCGCGCCCCAGTCAGGCCCGATGGTGGTCACCTCGAAGCTGGTGGTGGGAAGCCCGAACTTGTCGGCCACAGCATTGGCCGTCACGGTAGCGTCCTCGGCGGAGGTAGTGGTGGTGCGCACCAAGAAGCCCTCTTCGCCATCGGTGGTGGTGGTCTGGATGACAGCATCAGGCTCGCCGGCGTCGGTGAATGCCTGGCGGATCTCTTCGGTGGTCACGTCTCCCGTGCCATGAAACGTGATAGAGGTGCCGCCCACGAACTCGATGCCGAAGTTCAGCCCACGAATGCCCATGATGGCAAAGCATGCCACCATCGCGATGGCCGCCGCGGTGAGAAACACCTTACGATAGCCCAAGAAGTTGATGTCGTGCTTGATGAAGCGACCCTTGATCTTCTTGGCCGCCTTCACGGTGACGCTGTTGGCCGCCGCCTCGCTGGCGGCAGGGGTCATGCCCTTGTCGGTCGCATCGCGTGCAGCCAGTATCTGCTTCACTTCCGCAGCATCCATCTGCTCGGCGGTCTCGGCCTCAGCCACCGACACGCCCTCAGCAGCTGCGAGCTCTCCGTAGCCGTGAGCCGCAGCCTCGGCGTCCTTGATGCCCCAGAAGCCCGGATGACGGGCGATGACCTTGGGGGCCAGCAGGCGGATGAGCGGCGCCTTGAAGATGAGCATCATGGCGATGTCGCAGAAGATGCCCAAGGCCAGCGTCAGGCCGAAGCCCTTGACCGAGGCAGCTGCCAGGAAGAACAGCGACAGCGCCGAGACCAGGGTGACCAGGTCGGCGTCGATGGATGTGAAGATGGCGTGGCGCACGCCGCTCTGGCTGGCCGAGCGCACGCTGCGGCCCATGCGTATCTCCTCGCGGAAGCGCTCCAGCACCAAGATGGAGGAGTCGGCCGCCATACCGATGGTGAGCACGATGCCGGCGATGCCCGCCAGCGACAGGCTGAACATGCCGAAAGCGGACAGAGCCGCCAGGATACCCAGATAGATGACCGCGAACACAGCCATGGCCGCGGCAGTGATGAGACCGAGGCCCTTATAGAAGAACAGCAGGTACAGCATCACGATGATGAGGCCGATGATGGCCACCAGCACGCCAGAGCGCAGCGCGTCCTGGCCCAGGGTGGGACCGACCACCTGGCTCTGAGCGTACTCGAAGCTCACCGGCAGAGAGCCGCTCTGCAGGATGGTCTGCATCGACTTCGCCTCGTCCATGTCGTAGCCACCGGTGATGGACACCTGCCCGCCCGGGATCTCGCTCTGCACGGCCGGAGCCGACTGCACCTCATCATCGAGGATGATGACGATCTGACCGCGAGAAGGGGCCAGCTCTTTGGTAGCGTCAGCGAACGCCTTGGTCCCCTCGCCGTTCAGCGTCACGTTCACGGCGTAATCGGTGGAGGTCTCCGAGGCCTTGCCCACGGTGACGTTGGTGATCTGGCTACCGGTGATGAGCGGGGTGTAGGTGCCCGGCTCGATGGCGAGATGCTCGGTCTCACCGGTAGGGAACGAGAAACCGAACTCGTCGGTGTAGGTGGCGTTGGTGGCGTACTGACCATTCTCGATGGCCGTCTTCACGTCTTCATCGGTGATGGTGTCGAGGCGGGTGAACACGAGGGAGCCCGTGCGGCCGATGGTGTTCAGCGCCTCTTCGGTATCAGAGAGGCCGGGGATCTGCACGAGGATCTGATCGGAGCCCTGCTCTTGCACCGTCGCCTCAGAGGCGCCGAGCATGTTCACGCGGCTCTCGATGATGGCACGGGAGGCTTCCATGTCCTCCGGCGTGACGGGCTCTCCGTCGTTGGAGTGAGCCGTCAGCACCACCGACAGACCGCCCTGGATATCGAGACCTTGGTTGATCTTCTCGTTGGGAGGCGTGAACAGGACGATGGAACCGATGATGAGCAAAGCGCTCAACACGAGCAGCCAGATGTTCCGGCGATCGGCGTTGCTCTTCTTCGGTTTCTTCTTGGTGCGATTGAGGGAGGTGTTCGCGCTGCTAGCGTCGCTACGGCGCGTGTTTCGCTCGAGTGCCATAGGGGTCAGGTTTCCTCTTCTTCAGTGGTCAAGACATGAACTCACCTATTATGCCACGAAAGAAAAGGCCTATCTATAAATATATAGAGGAAACACAGCCGCTCCGGACGATCCGGAGCGGCGAGGTCCCTTCTGCTCCCAGCGCTCAGGCGCGACGGCGATCGATCTTGCGCGCGATGAGGTCGCCTGATGACTGGAACACCTGCACCACGATGACGCACACCACCACCGCAGCGATCATGACCTCCTCGTTCCAGCGCTGATACCCGTAGCGGATGGCCAGATCGCCCAGGCCGCCCGCACCCACGGTGCCTGCCATGGCGGCATAGCCGAACAGGTTGACGAAGGTGATGGCCACGCCGCGCACCAGAGAGGGCAGCGACTCCTTCAGCATCACCTTGTAGACGATCTGCCAGTTGCTCGAACCGAAGCTCTCCGCGGCCTCCACCAAGCTGGGATCCACCTCGGCCAAGGATTGCTCCACGATGCGTGCCACGAACGGCGCTGCCGACACCACCAAAGGAACGATGGCTCCCTGCACGCCCAAGGCAGTGCCCATCATCAGACGCGTGAAAGGGATGATGGCCACCAGCAAGATGATGAACGGGATGGAACGCCCGATGTTGATCACCCAGCCCAGCACCATGTTCAGCCAGCGAATGGGATGCAACCCCCCTGGCGCGGTCACCGCGAAGCCCACGCCGATAGGCAGACCGATGACGTAAGCGAAGACGCATGACACCACCACCATGATCAGGGTATCCCAGGTGGCTTGGGCCAGAAGCTGGCCGTATTGCTCGAAGAATCCGCCGAACAGCTCCATGGCTAGCCTACCTTTCTATCAGTAGCGGTCTCGCTGTCGATGGCCTCGGTGATGACGCAACGCTCCGTGACGACCTCGGTGATGGTGGAGCTCACGGTGCGGTGCTGCAGCAGCTGTTGGGTGACCGCGCTGCTCGGATGAGCGAACACCTCGACGGTGCTCCCCTGCTCGACGATGCGCCCCGCTTCGATGACGGCCACCGAATCGCATATCTGCTCGGCCACCGACAGCGCATGGGTGATGACCACCATGGTGACGCCCAGCGATTCGTTGATCGACCTCAACAGATCGAGTATCTGCAGCGTGGTGAGGGAGTCGAGGGCGGAAGTGGCCTCGTCGCACAGCATGATAGAAGGCTCGTTCGCCAACGCACGGGCGATGGCCACGCGCTGCTGCTGACCGCCAGAGAGCTCGCTCGGGTATCGCTTCGCCTTGTCGGCCAGGCCCACCATCTCCAGCAGCTCTGCGGCCCGCGCCACTCGCTCGCGCTTGCCCATGCCGGCTATCTCTAAAGGATAGGTGACGTTCTGAGCCACGGTGCGCTGCTGGAACAAGCTGAAGTTCTGGAAGATCATGCCGATATCCTCGCGCAGGTCGTGCAGCTGACGTCCCTTGAAGCCGGTCACGTCAACGCCGTCGACGATCACCGAACCGGAGGTGGGCCGCTCCAACAGGTTGATGCAGCGCACCAACGTGGATTTGCCCGCACCCGAGGCACCGATGATGCCGAATATCTCCCCATCGCGCACGGTGAGGTTTATGTCATCGAGGGCCGTATGCTTCTCGCCCCGGGCCTCGTACACCTTCGTGAGGTTGCGGATCTCGATCATGTGATGGTTTCTTTCCCTTATCGAAACACAGGCTGAGAGAGCCTCAGCTCTCCCAGCCTCTCTTCGGTATCGCACGCGCAGCTCTCTGCTACCGCATCAGCGATGACGAAAACTAGAACACCGCCTGCACGGAGCCATCAGGATACTTCTCCTGCAGATAGGTCAGCACCTTATCAGAGGTCATGGCCTTCGCCAACGCCTCGATGGCCGCGGCGTTCTCGTTGCCCTCGCGCACTACCAACACGTTAGCGTAGGTCTTGCCGGCCGTGCCCTCCGGATCCTCGAACACCAGCGCGTCATCGTAGACGTTCAGGCCCGCAGGGATGGCATAATTGGAGTTGATGGCGGCGAAGTCGACGTCTTCCAGCATGCGCGGCAGGCTGGCGGCCTCCACTTCCAGGATGTCGATGCTATGCGGGTTCTCGACGATGTCCTGCTTGGTGGCCGTGACGCCGGCGTTGGGGTCGAGCTTTATCAGACCGGCCTGCTCCAGCAGCAGCAGCGCACGGGCCTCGTTGGTGGTGTCGTTCGGCACGGCTATCTTAGCGCCGTCCTGGATGTCGGCCAGCGTCTTGGTCTTGCCAGCATAGAGCCCGAACGGCTCGTAGTGCACCGGCACCACCTCTACCAGATGGGTGCCGTTCTCCTGGTTGAACTGTTCGAGGTAGGCGGTATGCTGGAAGTAGTTGGCGTCCACCTCGCCCTCCTCGGTGGAAGTGTTGGGCAGCACGTAGTCGTTGAACTCCACCACTTCCAGCTCGATGCCCTGCTCGGCCAAGATCGGCTTGACCGCTTCGTTCAGTATCTCGGCATGAGGCGTGGGGCTGGCCGCCACGCGCAGGGAGGTCTGGCTGACAGCGTCGCTGCTGGCGCTGGAAGAGCTGCCGGTGGCGGCGGGGCCGGCGCAGCCGAACAGGCCGAGGCTCGCCATCGCGAACGTGGCGATCGCCGCGGTCAGGATGCGTTTCTTCATGGTCTTCTCTCTTTCTTCTCTCATAGAATGGCCCGCGCACCGCTGAGACGGCGCCCGGGTCGATGAACCATGATAGTGCCTCTCCCTCGCGCTGCAAAGCCGCGAGGCCATACCTTTTGCCTGCCCTTCGCCAACGGTTTTCCCTATGGCGGTGCCTTTCGGCTACCATGGACGGGGAAGACCTCTTTTCTTCCCTCGACGAGAAAGGTTGCCCATGCCGCTCGAACCGTCAGAACTCCAAGTCTTGAGACCCGATGCCTTGGCCCCCGCCGCCATCGAAGCGAAGGCAGAGGAGGTGGCCTGCGGAAAGACAGAGCTTTCGGTGGGCAGATGCTTCGTACTGGCCATGCTCGCCGGCATGTTCATCGCGTTCGGCGCCATGTTCTTCTGCACGTTCCTCGGCGATGCTACCCTGCCCTTCGCCGTGCAGCGACTGGTGGGCGGTCTGTGCTTCTGCCTGGGGCTGGTGCTCGTGCTCTGCTGCGGGGCCGAGCTGTTCACGGGCAACGCGCTGATGATATGCGCATGGGCGAGCAAGCGCATAGCGCTTTCGGCCATGATGAAGAACTGGATCATCGTCTGGTGCGGCAACCTGGTCGGCTCGCTCATCGTGGTGTTCATCGTGTTCATGGCCCATGTGGCCGACATGAACGGCGGTGGCGTGGGTTCGGTCATGATATCGACGGCCGTCTCGAAGATATCCCCGGATTGGGTCACGCTGTTCTTCAAGGGGATCCTGTGCAACATCTTGGTGTGCCTGGCCGTTTGGATCGGGTTCGCGGCGCGCACGGTGGTGGACAAGGTGGTGGGCATCCTGCTGCCCATCGCGGCGTTCGTGGCCTGCGGCTTCGAGCACTGCGTGGCCAACATGTTCTTCCTGCCCATGGGATTCGTCCTGAACGCGACAGGCTATGCCACCACCGTGGCCACCGATTGCCTCACTCTAGGCGGCATCCTCTACAACCTCTCGGCCGCTACCCTCGGCAACATCGTGGGCGGTGCCCTCTTCGTCGGCCTCGCCTACTGGTTCGTCTACCATAAAAAGGAGAATGAAGGGTAACGAGAAGAAGGGCGAAGCGCCTGCGTCCAACGATCGAAGAGCGGATGCCTCCCGATATGGGAAAGGCAACCGCCATGCAGATGCCTTCGTTCGTGGTCATCATGCCCCTCACGTATTACGCGATGGCGAGCTCCTTGAAGAGCTTCTCACGGTAGGCGGGATCGGTGGCGACATGTTTGGCATCCTCCAGACGATTCGCTTCAAGGAGCAACGCCATGAGCCTGGAGAGGCGATTCTCGCCTTCCGCCTTGCCACGCGCTTCGCCCCTAGCTTCACCCTCGGCGATGCCCTTCTCGTAAGCGAGGTCGGCCTGCAGCTCTATCTCGTCTTGCATGGTGAAGATCATAGCCATCACCTCTTCATCCTCATTGATCCTGTCAACCTGTGCGGCTATGCCCTCTATGAAGGGATCGCCTTGGGTAGCCGTGCCATCTTGAATAAAGGATAGCAGGTTTCTGATCTTGGGATCCATCTCATCTCGACTGGCTTCAGCGTTGTAGACCAGCCAGTGCATGTCGGCTCTCAGCTCTATGTCGTCCTCCTCGCAGACAAGTTCGATGGTATAGCGTGGGATGCTGCGCTCGAAAGGGTCGCGCCTGCAAAGGAAGACGATATAGCTCTCCGGCAGGCCTCGATATTTTGCTCCCTTGGAGAGGACAGAAGCATCCAGAGCTCCTTGGTAGTAACGCATGCGACGTCCCAGGTCTGGCTCCTCTGTGGCTTGCAATTCCACATCTATCACCTTATCAGAGCCTTTGGCGTACAGATCGAAACGGACCCCGCGGGATGAGAGGTGGGCGTCCACCGCATGTTCTGTCTGGACGAGCTCTACGCGCTCTATCTGGAAGCCCAGGACCCTCTCGAGCAACTCCTTAGCCAGAACGGGTTCGCGTCTCATGACCTCTTGGAAGACTATATGATGGGTGAAGCCCACCTTCGGTCTGTTCGCGCTCGTCTCGAGCGCCTTGATCCCGCTTTCCATAAGATGCTCCCTCTTCTCGATCGGGCGCTCGCGAATGGCCCATGAGACCATCCGCTCGCGATAGCACGTGTGCCATGACATCTGATGATAGACCGCGAATCTGACAAGAACATCCCAGGTAAGATCGGGATCATTCCCTCTCGTGCACCCCTATATCGCTCCCTCCATCGACCCC
>CATKXW010000019.1 GCA_949840905.1 uncultured Eggerthellaceae bacterium
AAATGCGAATGGATATTGTGTCCTGTTTGTGGGAGCAAAACCCGTAATAAAATTAGGAAGGACACTGTTTTGGAGAACCGCCGCCGTAAACCAAGCACCTTCAATGCCGCACCCTTTCCCTGAGATGCCCGCAAGGTAGAAAAACGCATAGGCGATATCCGCCGCATCGAGGCGTGCGCATTGTGCAACAATATCTTGCGCCACATACCCTTTGTTCATGAAGGCAAGGGCGGCATCGTCTCCCGTTTCTATTCCAATGGTAAGGCCGGTATATCCCGCTTCGCGAAGCGCCGCGAGCTCCTCGTCTGTTTTTGAAGCAATATCGGTTACGCGCGCGAAACAACCGATCGTCTTGCACGTTGGGAAGTGCTCATGAATGAGACCAGCGATCTCGAGCAGACGTTTTGATTTCAGAGCGAACGGGTTTGCACCCGCCAAAAAGACGCGACAGCGTTTAGGCGCAGGCAGACTGAAAAGGTGTGACTCGATCTTCGACAGCGGATCGTGAAACCATGTCTGCGCCTCAAGAAGATCGGATTCTATGGTGGAGAGTTCCGATGCTTTGAATTTGAAGGGAAGCTCGTCGTAGAGCGTGCAGAACTTGCAGGCGCGGTGCGTGCAACCCGCAGTCGCTTCCAAGATGAGTGAATCAGCCTCATAAGGTGGTCTCCAGATGGTTCCTGTGTAATGCATGATATGCTCCTTGCTTCAGATTTCCATATGACGATTAGGCTTTCCGCATCCATCATGCAAATGAAGCTTTAGAATTGAAAGTACTGATATTTTTTGCAGTACATAGGAGTTACGTCTATGGCAAGAAGAAAGGGCGAAGAGGTAGAGCGCTGCAAATCGGTCTCCACACTCCAGCGCATGATCGGTGGCAAATGGAAGATCGAAATACTCTTCTACATCGCGCTCAAGGATGTGAGGCATTTCGGGCAGCTTCGGCGCTGCATCGGCAATATCTCCGAATCCACACTCTCCAAACAGCTTAAGGAGCTTGTCGAAGACGGATTCCTTGAGCGCATCGATTACGGCGAAGTGCCGCCGCGCGTCGAGTACAAGTTGACATCTCAGGGCGAAAGCTTCGTCCCCATTCTGTTAGCCATGAAGCGGTGGGGCGAAGAAGAGCTGGGATTGTAAGGTAACCAGCAAATGGTCATTCAATATACAGCTTTACAAATGAGCCATTGCCTATCTTGCCAAGCGCATCTAGTCTTTCTGGTTCGATGATGAACAGCATAGTCTTGATAAGGAAGGCATGGGTCACGACCAATATGTTCGAGTCGATCCCATGCAGCTTAGCAGCGTCTTGCAGGAATTCCATTGCCCTATTGGCTATTGATTGAAACGATTCGGCAGTGCGGGTTTCGTCATGGGAGCGTATTGCCTCGGCGACCTCCGGTAACCTTCGGTTCATGTCGTCAAGCGAGTTCGGAGGTCCGATCCATTCCGAAACCCGTCTTGCAAATACATCGTTGGATTCGGCCTCCATCGAGCCTAAGCACCATTCCCTCAGGCGAGAGTCTTCGACGACGGAGCAAGACCCCTGACCTGCAGCCTCAAGGCAAATCCGCGCCGTCTGAACCGCCCGCATGGTGTCGCTTGCATAAGCGGCATGCAGCGGAACAGTTGAGAGCAGGCTGCCTAAGCCCGCCGCGGCATCTTCGCCTTCCGCAGTTAACGGCGAATCGCACCAACCTTGCGCTCTTCCAAGTGCGTTCAGCAGTGTCTGTCCATGTCGCGCGACATAGAATGTGGCCATGATCACCTACCTATTTGCTGGATGCATTATTCTATGCCCAGAAAACGCCTAATGGCATGTCAGAAGCTCTCCAACAGGTATTCTCTCGGTCGCGTGTCGGTCGGGAGATTTTGCGGGCCCGTCACCGTATCCTATGGCGAGTATGTTTATCGGCTCAAGGGTTTCGGGAAGGCCGAACTCGTGGGCGACGACTTCGGGGTCGAACCAGCATATCCACACGCTCCCAAGCCCGAGGCTTGTTGCCTCCATCATCATGTGGTCGGTGGCGATTGACGCATCGATGTCAACAGTGCTCTTGCCGTCAGCTGGGCGCTTCCAGGCTTTCGCGTGATCCGCGCACACGATGATGGCGAGAGGCGCGCTGTAGACATTTGCCGCACGGCTGAGCTTTTCCATCCCGGCCTTATCATCGACAACGACAAGGCGCGTTGGCTGTAGGTTGGCAGCCGATGGGGACACCCGCGCTGCCTCCAAAATACGAGCGACCTTCTCCTTTTCTACGAGTGTTTCCCTATACGTCCGTACCGAATACCGCCTCTTTGCTAGATCTAGGAAATCCATGGAAAGCTCCTTTCTTCGACAGGTTTCTGCATTCAAGAATAGCTTCCGATTTCACATTGGGAAGAATGCACTATTCGGGTATATACTTCCCAAATGGATAATAAGGAGGATGCATGGGCGTTCGTGCGAAGCGGGAGTTCAACTGTCCGGTGGATGCAACCATCTCGCTCATCGGCGGGAAGTACAAGGCAGTGATACTTTGGCACCTCAAGGGGAATACGCTTAGGTACAGCGAGCTGCATCGGCGTATCCCGAAGGCGACCGACAAGATGCTGGCTCAGCAGCTTCGCGAGCTTGAGCAAGACGGCCTTATAAAGCGTGTGGTCTATCCCGTTGTGCCACCGAAGACAGAGTACTCCCTTACGCCGGAAGGCGAGACGCTTTATCCGGTGCTTGATGCCATGTGTGATTGGGGCGCGAAGTACATGGGGCAAAGCGATTAGATGCAATAGGAGAAGCTATGCTTGATAGCTTGAACATCGCGGAGCAGGTGTGCATGCTCCGATGCCCGAACAATCGCGAGGCATATCGCGCCTTGCAGTCTCTCCAAGAGGCAAGTGACTTGGACGATGCCGTTTACACTCACATCGACGCCTTCATCGAGATGATGCGCGATTCCAATTCCTATGTTCGCACCCGTGGACTGACCCTGATCGCCTGCAATGCGAAATGGGACGAAACGGGAAGGATCGATGGAATCATCGACGAGTATTTGGATCACGTGACCGACGACAAGCCCATAACCGCCCGGCAGTGCATACAATCTCTCCCGAAGCTTGCCGAAGCGAAGCCGCATTTGATAGTTCGTATCGCTTCTTCACTTAGGCAGGCCAACATATCGCAATACGCTGACAGTATGAGGCCGCTTGTCCAGAACGATATACGCGATGCGCTGCTCGTTCTGGACTCTATGCAATGAGGGGACATCGTCAAACCCCAGTTCAGCGGTACATGTAAAGACCTTTTGACATGGCATGGCGCTTCCAAGCCAGCGATGTAAAACTGTCTTGGTGGTATTTTCTTACCGTAGATGAAAACCTCGTCTCGTGGAAGGAGGCACCCGTGGAGCTACCCGAACAATTAAAGGCCAATCGCGAACGTATAGGACTGTCGCAAGAGGATGTCGCCCATGCGATTTTCGTTTCGCGTCAGACCATGTCCAGCTGGGAGAACGGCAAGACCTATCCCGACGTACAGAGCCTGCTGTTGCTGAGCCAGCTCTTCGGAGTCTCGATAGATGAACTCGTGAAAGGAGACGTGGTTTCAATGAAGGAAACGGTATCGAAAGACGCAGTGCGGATGGAGCGACTCAGTTGGGCGAGCATGCTACTGCTCATTATTGGATCTGTCAGCATGATTGTCTTCGTTTCTGCTCTGGATAGCCGCATGATCTTACCCCGTGTTTCCGACGGGGTCTTGGCGGGTTTCACGTCGTTTTTCATCTTCGCTGTTTTTGCCATGATCTGCGCTGTTCGCATCGAGAAGATCAAGGCTGCCCACAACTTTGTGAGCTATCGCGAGATCAGCGCCTTCATGGACGGCGAAGAGGTGTCTGCGGACAAGTCCGCCTTGGGTAGGAAGCATCCTCTGCTTAGCAATGCGCTCAAGTTTGTATGTGGTGCCGGTTTCGGTTTGGTGATCGGGTTCTTGCTCACCGTTATCGTAACTAGCCTTAATTGAGCTAAGCCGCGAACACTATCGCCCGAGAGTTTCTTGTCTGATAAGAACATGTTACAAAAGCATAGAGCTGTCTTTCGTCTGTTAGTTCACTGAGCATGAAATCCGCACCTGCAATCAGTTGCTCATAATCAGCCTTCTGGTCGATTATGAGCAACTCCCGGTTCGCATTGACAATGTCCACGGCAACAGGCTGCAGCTCAATGATCTCCCCGCTGCGTTTGTAGACGATGATCCTGTTATGTTCCCGCGCATACCCTTCGTCTGTGTAGCTCGCGAAGTCAGCAAACACAGAACCGTCGGACATATGATGGCCATAAATCATGACGAAGCGAGAATCTATCGAGCAATCGCAATCTATGTAGGGCGTCCCGTACGCTCCCTGACCGAACACGTCCTTGTAGAGGTATGCGTTCGGGGAATCGGGCGTAGCCTGCACGATCGGCTCGTTTATTCCCGTGCCTGGCACTTCCACCCATGCGACTACCTCTGCGGGGAGGCTATCCCAATCGATCTGTCTTCCGGGCTCCTCCCGGTCGCTAGTGCTTTCCAACGCATCGATCAGCGCTTTGCGGTCCTCTTCCGGCGCGCAGAGGACGGTGATGACAAGCGCCGTGAGGATGGCGGCTACGATCACGCTCGTGCCCCTTGCCGCCTTTCTGATTCTCTTCATCTTTTGCTCCTTGTGTCGAAAAAGGGTGGGACGCCCAGCGAGCGCCCCACCCTGCCATCCTTAGCTTTCAGCTAAAATTCCTGTCGCTCGCGCGGAGGGTCGGTTTAATCCTCATCAGCTGCCGTCAGCGCTTCCTCTTCCATCTTTTCTATGGCATCGGTCTGTGTGCGGCTGCGGCGGACGTAGGCATAGGTAGCACCGGCGATGCCGCAGAACAGGATCACCGCGACGCTGGCTGCGACAAGACCGACCTCGGCGAATGCTCCGGTCTTCGGGTATCCCTTACCTGGGTTTTCCGACTCTGGCACGGGCTCGGGAAAGCTCACGGTCTGGCCGTCGTCGTTTATGTTCTCGTGGGTTGCGATGATGTTCTCCTGTGCATCTGAGAGCTTCTCGAAGAACACGATGTCGTGACCCGCGAGCTCGCGCGAGTCAATCTCGACCTCGACATCAATAGTGCCGTCCGGCGTCTCGGGCGCGAACTCGGTCGTTACCACGATGGGAAGGCCATCATCGCCCAAGATCAGGTTTTCGGCATCCTTATCCATGAGCATGGTGAACAGCTTGTAGGTGTTGCCCGGCGCAAGCCCAGTGTAGGCAACCGTGTCGATGAGCTTCACGCGCTCGCCGATGGTGCCAACGTTGCTGCCAGTCTCGGCGTCGTGCGCCTGGGTGGCGATATTCACGATGGCCACCGTCTGCTCAATATCGTTGATGTCGGCGTGAACCATGTACTCTGCACCTTCGAATTCCATGGTCTCGAATGCCACGAGCTGCTTGCCAGCAAGGGATGCGCCTGCGAAGGTGAAGGTCACGTTCACCGTACCGCAGGATTCTTCTGCAGTGAAGGTGGTGGACGCCGTGATCATATTGCCCTCATCGTCGAGCGCGGGCTCGCCGGTGACCTTGTCCATGAGGGCTCCGCTCACGGTGTACTCGTTTTCGGGGACGAGCCCCGTGTATTCGATGGTGTCCACGATGGTGAGCTCGTTGCGGGCTTGGCCCTCGTGGGTTCCGCTCTCAGAGTCGCTGGCCGTGGTCTTCATGGTCTTCGGCATGTTGTCGAGCGCGAACTCGTGCGTCTGTGCCATGGCCCCGCTCTCGTCCCACTCGATCATGCCCTGGTCGTTCACTTTGAAATCGGTGATGGTGGGGTTGCCCTCCTCATCGAGGTCTACGATGGCGTAGCCCTCGGGAGCCTCGACCTCCTGGATGTGGTAGCTTCCGTGCTTCGCGTAGGCAAGCGAGATGATCCCGTTCTCGTCGGTAGTCATCTCCTCGTCGAAGGTTCCCTCGTCGTTCCAGATGCGGAACACCGCCCCTGCGACGGGGGTCTCAGGATCGAGCGCGTCGACTTTCTTGATCTCAGGGTCGGTGGGGGTGTTGGTCACGGCCTCCTCGTGGTCGTAGACGGCCACCTCCTGGCCCGCGTATTCGAGAGCCACCGTCTTCTCGACAACGTCGAGCGCGTAGCCATCCTTTGCCTTGGCCTCGTATACCGTGTAGGTGCCGAGGTAAAGCTCGGGCGTGGTCGCCTTTCCGTCATCGTCGGTCGTGAGCGTGGCGACGATCTCGCCCTCGTGTGCCCTGATGGTGCCGTCGGGTGTCTGGATGGTCTCCGCCGCCTTCACGATGTAGACAGACTCGTCCACGGCCTCTCCCGTCCAGGAGTCGGACTTGGCGACGGTGATGGTCGCCTTCTGGGGCATGTTCGCAAACTCGATGACGAGCGGGCTGTCCCAGCCGTTGTAGTCCTCGCCGACATGGAACGCCTTGCCCTCAAGCTCCTTCACGTAGCCGTAGGGTGCCTGGACCTCCTTGAGCGTGTAGTCGCCCTCTTCGAGCAGCATCGGCAGCGTCAGCTCGCCGCGCTCGTTGGCCGTCCAGGTGTCGATGGTCTCGGTCACGGGGTAATGGGAGGTGTAGGTGACGAGGTTGCCGCTTGCGTCCTCAAGCTGGAAGCTCACGGGAAGCGGGACCTGCTTTCCGGTCTCGGCGTCGATCTTCACCACCTTGAGAGGGGTCTGCGGGATGCGGTCGTTCACGAGCTGCGGCGGGTCGTACTGACCCTCCTCGCGGATCGTGGTCTTCCAGTCCTCAACGGGAAGGAGCGTCTTCCCCCACTTCGCCTTGAAGGCATCAGCCACGTCTTGCGGGATCACCTCGTGGATGCGGTAGGTTCCGTATGCGAGCGCTCCGGTCCAGTCGGCGGGCTTGCTCCAGCCGTTCACGTCGGCGTTGTCGTCTCTGGTGGTGGCAAGTCCGCTCTCGTCGACCGTGATGGTGCACACTCGGTTGCCGGGCTCGACGAGCTTGCCTGTCTCGGGCGAGAGCACGGCGCTCTCCGAGTCGTTGCAGAGCTCGAACTTGACCCCTGGGACGAGCACGCGCACGACCTCCTGTGGCATGTCGCCGCTAAGAGAGTCGTAGATCTCCACGGGTACTTCTTTCACGAGGCGGAAGTCGCCGCGTTTTACGGTGTCGGGCACCTGGGGCGAGTTGTAGGTGTAGACGGACTCGCCGACCGCGCCGTCTTGCGTGATGCGCACGCAGAACACCTTTGGATCCCCGCCGTGCCCATCGTCGAGGTTGTAGCCCTGGGGCGCGCGGGTCTCCTGGATCAGCACCGTTCCCAGGGGAATCGATGCGTCGCCGTTGGTTTGGTAGTAGAGGGGATCTCCCGAGTGCTTGTACTCGTCAGCCAGGTAGGCGAATCCATCGGCATCCGTCTCGAACACCCAGGTGCGTGCAGGCGCGCCGGACGCCTCGGCCGATGCCGCGTCAGCGTAGTCGCCCGCGTAGTAACGGGTGGTGAAGAGCGCGCCTTCGAGCGTCGCATCGCCTTCGGGCTCGCTATCGTTGGTATCGGCGTCAACCTTGCCGACGAGCATTCCCACGGGGTCTGACTGCGGGATGTCGGATACGGTCTTGCCGTTCACCCGCGTGGTCTCGTCCGACCTCACCTCGACCGGATACACGGTCGGGTCGAGCGCATGTCCCGGAGCCTGCTTGGTCTCGCGCACCCAGTAGCTGCCCGGCTCAAGCTCCTCCAGTATGCCGTAGCCATCCTCGTCGGTCGTGATGGAGCCCGCGACATCCGTGAGCCCCGAGTTGCGGTACACGGTGTACACCGCGCCCTCCACGGAGTAGAGCGGATTGCCCCCGCACATCTCCTCGTTGGCAGTGACCTTCAGAAGGTCGATCTTGCCATAGGGGGTGTACTTGAACGAGAGGATCAGCTGGTTTCCCGCGCCCGTGTAGAGCATGAACGCCTCGAAGTTCGAGGGGACCTCGCCCTGCATGCGCGAGATCTTTCGACCGGTCGCATCGTCGTTGCACATCGTGCCCGATGAGTCGAAGCCGATAACGTTGTAGCGGCACCATTCCTTGAAGGACTCGTTGCACCCGTAGAGCGCGTAGCTGCCGTTGCTGGAGAACGTGTCCGAGAGCAGGATATGCGCGAGCGCCGCGTATCGCGCATCCGTCATGGCCGTGCCGTCATACCATGCGCTTGGCCAGAGGCTCTTATCGAATCCCGGGCTGCCGTAGCTGAACCAGAGGTCTGCTATTGTCTCCGCATCGCGACCCGATGTCGAGTTTATCGCGCTTTTGGTGTAGGTGCCTGCAGGTGGCGTTGCCGCAGAAGGGTTCCCGCAATAGGCCATCTCGCCGTCGGCATACATCCATGTGGTCGTGTATCCCGCGTAGGGGATCTTGCCCCCGATGCTCAACGAGGCGGTCTCTGCGGCGAATGCGCTTTGCCCCGTGACCGCAAGAGAGCCTATGACCGAGCTCAGGGCGATAAGCGCTGCGAGCAGGCAGCGCAGGGCCTTCGAGCCGGAAGTGCCAGTCGTCGTAACTTCCATGTCGCACCGCCTATCGGGAGACGGGCTCGGCCTGTCGGGCCTCGCGGGTCTGATTGGCCGATGCCTCACGTGCCTCCTTGGCCTTGTCGTCGAGCGATGCGAGGTAGGCCGCCCTTCCCTTGTCGATGCCCTCCTTGAGCGCAGCGGGCATCACCTTTATGACCTCGCGCACCTGCTTGCCATCCTCGTCGAGGGTGGGGCTGCCGTCCGGCTCCAGCACACTCTTCTTCAGCCATACCTCCTTCTCGGCCAGAAGGGGGATGTCTCGGTAGTTCTCGCCCTTGAATCGGGACGGGTTCACGAAGAGGGGGCTGAACTGGCTGTAGCTCACATCCTGCCCGTTGACCACGGTGCCCTTGGGCAGCGTCACCGAGTTGAAGGTCTTGGTCTCGCCGGTCTTTCTGTCCTCGTACTCAATGCCTTCGTGCACGAAGTTCTTGTGCAGGGTGATGTAGACGTTTTTCTTGTCGTCCATTTTGCTTTCTCCTTTGCGTCTTGTGTCTTCTTGGGGTCGATTGGTGGAATGCCCCTGTGGGTGCCCCATCAGCCCATAGGCACCACCTCCTCTCTTGCTGGCATGCACCTAGAACCCGCTCACGATGTCTCGTGCCCAGGCTCCGCTCTTCACGAGCGACAACACGAGGAGGATGCACATGGCGAGGTACTGGAGCGCGTAGGTGAGCCCATTCGCTATCGCGTCTATGGGCGTTCCGGTTCCCGGGTTCACGGCGACGATGCCGCCCAGGATCACGGGGAAGCTGATGAGCAGGATCAGAATAATGAGCCCTGCGATGCAGACGGCACCGAAGCTCTTCAGGTACCCGAGCCCGATCTGGCGCGTCTGGTCGAAGCCAAGAAATGCCAACGGAATCGGGGAGAACGCCGCCATGACGTAAAGCTGTATCGCGCGCGCCCAGCAGACGACGAGCGCCACGATGTATGCGACGAGCACGACAAGCCAACTGATGACCGCCACGACGAGCAGCGCGAGCAGTGCTGAGAGGTCGTCATCACCCGTCACAATCGAGACCGCCGTCATGTCGAGCGCCCCTCCAGTTCCGAAGAGTCCCTCCACACGGTCGATCGCAAGGCCTATGACCTCATAGATCGCCGCCATGAGGTCGAAAGAGTGCTGGATCAGGAAGAGGAACACCGCGAAGAAAACGAGGAGGAACACCACCTCCTTCACGCCCGGGAAGGATTGGTTGCCGTCCATTCGCTGCGATATCTCGATGAGCTTCAGAGTGAACACCAGGCCGAGCACGCCGCAGCCGATGGGCAGCACCGCCACCTGCCACACGCCTCTCGCGATGTCGTGCATCGACACGTCTCCCGCGCTCGTGAGCATGGTCTCGAACGGTGCCGAGAGCACGCCGTTTGCGCCGAGCGAGCGCATAACGTCGGTCTGCGCCGCGAATATCCAGTTGCACCAGTCGCGGAGCACGCCGCATAGCCATGCGTTGATGTCGTCTGCGATCGAGCCCCAAGCGAGTTGCGTCGGTATGAGCAGCGTGGAGAGTAATGCGAATGAGGCCGCGAACGCCACTATGAATCGTCTGTTTGAGACGAGGCTTTTGACCTTACCCATCCCTATCAGAGCGCCTCGATCGTGCCGTCGGATGAGCGCGTGACCGAGATCATGGTCGATGCCCCATCATCGAGCGTGAACGTGGTCGTTGCCGCGTTGTTCGCGTAGTCTATCCACGCCTCGGCATCCCAGATGGCGCGGGTCGCGCTCGGAGACACGGCGGCTGCTCGCGTCGAGACAGCGGCCTCGATCTTCGCGGCATCGACTCCCATGGCCTCTTCGAGCTTGGATGTGACGCCGGTGAAATGAAGCGTGCGGTCCCCGAGCTGCACCTGCCTGTATGCGCAAGCGAGGACGTCGGATCGGAGCACGGTGTCTGCACCCTCGCTGCTCACGGAGACGAGGACGGGGCTCGCGGCATCGGTCATCGACTTCGAAGCGAGCACGGTGGCTGTCATTCCGGAGGAAAGCAGCTCCTCGTTGTCGAGCGTCCAATAGGTCACCTCCGTGCCGCCGTCCTTGGTCTCAACGAAAGCCCCCTTGACGATGGAAAGCGAGCGCGTAGCGTCGTCTATGCCTACCCACGAGGTTCCGATGAGCGATTCGATCCCGGAGCCTGACTCGCCGTCTGCGGCATCGGTCTCGGGCTGAGGGTTCTCTGCAGTTGTGTTTTCCGCCGATTCGACGACGGCTCCGCCTTCAGGAGCCATGTTTCGAGCGAGCGTGCACCTTGCAACGCCCGAGCCCACAAGGAGCAGCGCCGCCACGATGGCCGCAGCGAGCATGATCTTGTTCTTTCTGGTCATGTTTCCGTCCTTCCTATCTGATCTTGATGGCGCTCGCGAAATGCGACGCGCCGCTCGATATCGTGCAGGCCGCACCCGAATGCGGCTCGTGGATGTAGCGGTCGTCCCCGATGTAGATGGCCACATGACCGGGCTCCAGAGGATGTCGCCGGGTGATGCCTGGGACACCGGAACCTTGCGACCGAACGCTGCCTGGTCCTCGGAGTTTCGCGGGATGGCGATGCCTGCTTGGCGATAGCAGTACTGGGTGAGCCCCGAGCAGTCGAGGCTCACGCCTGGTGTCGTTCCACCCCATACGTAGGGCACGCCGAGCTGGCTGTAGGCGGCGGCGATGATCGCGTCTGCCGAGAGCGCCCCGCTCTCAAGGTCCTCCACTGTCATCGAGTCGAAGCGGCGCAGGTTGTAGGTGTCCATGGCGGACTTGAGGGAGTCCACGTAAGCCGAGCTCGTTGCCCATCCCGCGTCCTTGAGCCCCTCCGCCATCTTGTCGGATGAGCGCTCTGCGATGGCCTGCTGGATGAGGGCGTTGTTGCGGTAGTGGGATGCCTGCAGGAACACGCGGCTTCGGAAGCGGATGCATTCCACATCCCCCTTGAACACCGTGAAATACGCCGTGATGGTCGTGAAGGTGCCCGGTGTGTACTCCTCCTGCGTGCTCCATCCCGCCTTTCCGGCGACTTCCGACGCTGATGCGAAAGACGACGCCCATTTCATCCCGAAGAGGTTGTGGTCGCGCGTGGCGAGCTGGCTCATGGAATCTCCCTGACCCGACTCGCAGATGATCTGCGCGATGGTGCACCCGGCAGGGTGACCGAACTCCTCCTGGCAACGGACGGCTTCCTCCACCATCTCGTAGGTGATGTAGGGCGGAAGCCCCTCCATGGAGCGCTTCTTGTCCTCCGCGTCCCAGAACCCGAACAAGGCCGAGACTATCTGGCCGATGACGAGCGCCACTAGCACGAAGGCGATGACCCCGCAAAGCACCCCGCCCCCTGCCGCAAGCCCGCTTCCGCCGACCGTGCCAGCGAGGGCCGCGTTGCCGGATGATGAGGCAGCCGTCTTCGCGGCGGTTCCCGCCGCCTGGGCGGCGGCATGGCTCACTTGCGTATGACTGACTCCTTGGGCGCTTGTTGTTTTCGCCTTCTTCGCGCCCTGGGCGCTCGTGCTCTTGGTGGCTTTTGCGCTCGCGCCCGACCCCTTGGAACCGCCTGAAGCGGAGTGGGTCCCTTTCGCCTTCCTATCCCGCATGGCTGCGATCGCTCGCTTGGTGCCCTGCCCGGCGTCATAGGCGCTGCCCGCGCCCTCGAACTCGTCGGTGTCGTCGAGCTCGGAGATGGCCTCGCGCTCAAGGAACTGGCGAACCTTGAGCCGCTCGCTCGGGGCGTTTGTCTTCTCGGTTCCCGCAGATGCATCCCCGGCACCCGATACGCCATCGGAATCGGCATTCACCACACCCACACCTTGCGACTTGCTCATGCGTTCCTTGGAAGGGCTTGCCTTGCTCGTTGTCCTCGTGCCGAGCGCGGATTCCTTCTTGCTCAGGGCGGAGAGGCTTTGGCTCTCGTCGTCCTTCACGATCCCCGCGCTCACGGCATCGAGCTTATCGGCGGTTACGATGTCGGCGATCGACGCGCTTTGCTTGTCAAGGCTTCTCAGATCCATCTAGCCCTGGCTTTTCTTCGCGTTTGATTCGAAGGCACGGGCGCGCTTCAGCTGCGCGATCTCCTCGGGCTTGGTGTTCCATAGGTCGTAGAGCGCGCCTTTGGGAAAGTCGTCTCGGATCGGCACGCGCGCCCCTCCCGCGACGAGCAGGCCCTCTCCGGCTTTGATGGACTCGTCGATGTACTCGCGCTCGGCACCGGATAGCGAGAGCATCTCCGCCCATGCGGCCAAGTCCTGGCTCGCCTGCTTGTGAAGCAGCATGAAGTCCGAGTTCAGAACCATGGTACGTGCGCGTTCGTGGGTGAGCATGTGCGAGGTGTTCTGGGAGATGCCGGTGCAAATCAAATTAAACTTCCTCCCTTCCGCCCAGAACTTCGCGAAGTAGTCGATGATGGTGGGGTGCCCGAAGAGCGACTGAACCTCGTCTATGTAGAGCCAGGTAGTTACGCCGCGTTCGAAGTTCGCGTACATCCGATTGCGCACGGCCTCAAGGGCGGTGAGCATGCCGAACACGCGCATGTTGGTTGAGAGGTCGTGCAGATCGATGTTGGTGATGCGGTTGTCGAAGCCCACGTTGGACTGGCGGTTGAAGAAGGAGAGCGCGCCTGTGACGTAGCGCTCATACCTGAGCGCGATGTCGCGCGCCTCCGCCTCGGGCTGGCCGACGAGTATCTCGTGGAAGTCGGAAAGCGTCGGCACCCCTTGTGCATCTGTGCACCTTGTATAGGCCGCCTCGACGCATCTCGTGATGATCGACTTGTCCGCCTCGGGAAGGCCTTCGGAAGACTCCGCCATCATCGCCGACGAGAGTGCGAGGAACGCGTCGATCTTGAACGCGAGCTGAGCGGCGTCCGCGCGCCTCTCCACGTCCGAGAGGTCGAAGGGGTTGAGCGCGGTGTCCGCATCCGGGGCGAGCCGGACGTTCACGCCGCCGAGCGCCTCGATGAGGTTTCCGTACTCTCCTGCGGGGTCGAAGATGATGATCTCGTCCTCCGGGTAGGCGAGCACGGTGTTGGTGATCTCGCGCTTCACGGAGAAGGACTTCCCGGAGCCGGGCTTGCCGCAGACGAACCCCATGGGTGATGCGAGCTTCTTTCGGTTGCATATGACGAGGTTGCCCGACTGCTTGGACTGCCCGTAGTAGCCGCCGCCCTCCTGGTTGAGCTCTAACGATGCGAAGGGCATCTGCATGGCTATCTGGCCTGTGGTGAGGTAGCGGGTGACGTCGATGTGGTTCATCCCTAGGGGAAGCACCGAGTTCAGCGCCTGGCGCTGCCGGTAGTAGAGCGGCTCTATCCCGAGCGAGTTGCCCTGCCCGATAGATACGATCTGGTCCACTTGGCGCTCAAGTGCGTCCACGGAGTCTGCGTAGGTGTAGATGAGGCCGGTGTAGGTGAAGAGGCGCTCGTTCTTGTTGCGAAGGAAGTCCAGGAGCTCCTCGGCCTCCTCCTTGGAGTACCTGAGCTCCGGTGGCAGGATCGTGTAGTCGTAGCCCTTCTTCATCGCGCTCATCTGCTCGTCGATGATCTCCTTGTCCATCCAGTCGAGCTGGCGCTTCACGAGCGCGAGGGCATCCGACTGCGCGATGGGCTGGATGTGCAGGTTCACCGAGAGCGGCATGGGAAGATCGATGATGTTCGCGAGGTAGTAGTCCTCAAGCATCGATCCGAACGTGCGGATGGAGAGCACGCATCCGTATGTCTCGTCGATCCTGAAGATGTCCGAGCGTCCGCTGGGCTTGAAGTCCACGAGCGCGGGGGCGATCAGGTCGCGCGTCCTCGTGTTTGAGCAGGGGTTTACCTTATCCCAATCAAACGTGAACGCTGCCTTCGGGCGAAGCTGGGAGTGGATCGCATTCAAGCGCTCGGTGCCGTTTAGGGCATGCGCTTCGCAGCGGATGCGAGAGAGCGTGTCGGTGACGTCGCCCTTGATGCGGGAGAGCTTCGGCACGGCTTCCCACACGTCGCTCGCACCGACCATGTAGGTGAGGTAGCGATGGCGCGTGAGGTTTGAGACACCCTCTCGCATCTTGTCGTTCAAGATTTGGTTGTACTCCTCGGCATATCCTGCCGTGTCGGCATCTGCCGCCTTGAAGAAGCGCTTCTTGCCGATCTCCTCCTCAGGGATGGGGACGTTTGCGATAGTGAGCTGCACGCACGAGTCCGCACCGAAGTAGTTGTAGAGCGAGGAGAGCACGGTGAAGATGTTCTGCTGGTTCTCGCGACGGGCCGACTGGTAGGAGATGTCTGAGAATTCGATCGTCTGCGAGAAGAGCCCTTCCTCGACCTGTGCTATGCCGTCCTTGTAGATGGCATCGTAGCCAATGTAGGAGGCTATATCGCTCGCTGAAGCCCTTGTCTTCTTCTGGCGCTTCAGCTTCTCCTCATGAGCCTTCTTCGAACGGTCGGACTTGGTGGACATTCCGGTGAGTTGCCGCAAGAGGCTCGATTGAGAACCGCCTCGCTCGCGCCTGACCTTCGCCCTTGCATCGCGCTCGGCCTTGATGCGGGCCTTGGCGAGCTTCTTCTCATTCTTGAGCCTCTTCTTGTCCTCTTTCATCTCTTTGCTCGACTTCTTCGTATTCTCTGGTTGGCTCATTGGCCTCCGCTCCTTTGCGTTTGGATATCCTCTTCGCCCTGCGGCTTGGCGCTCCGCGCTCGATGAGCGTCAGATGCTTCGATGCCGGGCTTTCGTAGAGGAGCCTCTGGTCTTTCATGTGGTGGGAAAACAGAAGGGGTGCGAACTTCTCCGCGCGCATCCCGAAGGGACGCCAGAAACCGGCGAGCCAGAACGGGATCGATGCGCACATGACGGGGAAAGCGGCGTCGGCGACTTCTATGCCGATCCAGAAATGGCATATCACTGCCACGAGGATCGCCGACCCGAAGCCTCCCGCCACGCACACAAGGGTGCGGAAGGAAAGCTTTCCGACGATCTTCTCCTCGTATTCGCCGATGTCCTTCTGAATGGGGATCTGAAGCGACATGGCTCACCGCCTTCCTAGGCGGGGAGCCAGGACGTGTCGAGCATCCCGAAGTAGACCGCTGCGGCGATGATGATCGCGCCGCCCGCGATGGTCGATATCGCCGAGGCGATCTGACTGCCTCCCTGCTGCTCCCTGATGGCGAGTCCGAGCGACACTGCGCCCCAAACGACCAGAAAGCCGCCGAGGAAGGTGACGCAGCCAGAGACAAGGCTGATGATGTTTGCGAGCATTTGCCCTCCTTTGCCGTCTTTCGCGCTGCCGCCCTGAATGTGGAATGGGTCGGTTGCGCGCCGATGATAGAATTGGGTTCGCAGGGGCGCTTGCGCGCTCCTTTGCGTCTTTCGGCTGCGGCAGCGTCCGGGTGCGTGGAATCACCCAGGCGTCTTGGGGATCCGCCGATCCTTGCCGCAGCCGCATGTTTCAGGTCTCCATCAGCTCTCCTTCCCGTCGGGCGCGGTACCGCCTGAAGTCGAAGGGCCCGGATTTCTCAGCCCTTGCCAGCAGTGATGCGCGGGGGTGCGACGAAAGCACGTACTTCTTGTCCTTGAACGCTTGCGCCCCGTTTATGAGCACGAGCGCCTCGTCCTTGGGCATGCGTGAGATCTCGGAACCCTGCATGAGGTCTCGCTCTATGAGGCCGTAGTTGTGCGTGTAGGTGGGGTTGTTCCCGCGAGAGTCGTTCACGGAGACGTTCGCTACCGTTTGTTTCCCGATCATCTCCGCGATCTTCTGGTTGGTATCCGCCGACTTGCCGCCCAGGTAGAGCATCGTGTCGCAGGCGTTCACGATCGTCGCCGTATTGTTCTCGCCGTAGTTCTCGTCGAGCTGCGAGAGGGATTGGCAGATCATGGACACGGCGATGTTGCGGCTTCGGGTGACCGTGATCATCCGCTCGAAGTCGGGGATGGTGCCGATGTTCGCGAACTCGTCGAACATGAAGTGCACGCATCTCGGAAGCCGTCCCGCGAAGCGCTTGAGCGCGCACTCGCAGAGAGTGTCGAGCGCTTGTTGCATGAGGAGCGCGAATACGAAGTCGAAGGTGGAGTCTGTGTCTGACATCGATGCGAACACGGCGACCTTCGCATTCGCATCTCCCATGTGGTCGAGGGCCATCTCGTCGAAGCGGAGAAGCTCGCGCATCTCGGCGATGTCGAAGGGCTTCATGCGGACGTTGCACGAGATCATGATGGATTTGAGGGTCTTACCCGCCGCCACCTTGAATTGCTTGTAGCTCGACAGGGAGAAGTCTTCCTCAGGCCGTACGGGCTCAGCCACCTTGACCCATGCCCAATCTCCCGCATCCGTTGCGAACGCTCGGGAGCTCGGGTCGAATGCGCGACCGTTGGACACCTTCATGAGGCGACGTCCCGTTTCGAGCTCTTTGAACAGCATGTCGAGCGGGCTCAGGTAGCCTTCGTCATCCTCGCGGGCATCCGCCAACGCGAGAAGGGAGAGGAGGCCGGGGATGTTCCTGTCCTCCTCCGGGCAATGGTCGAGGAGATATGCGACAAGTGCTGTGTAGAGGAGCTTCTCGGCGTTCACCCAGAACGGGTCCGTCGTGCTCTCGCCCTCTGCGGTGGTATTCCTGATGAGGCACTCCACGAAGCGAAGGAGCCCAGCCTCGTCCTTGATGTATGCGATGGGGTTGAAGTGCATGGAGCGCGAGAAGTCAACGGTGTCGAACGTCTTGATCTCGTATCCCAGCCATTCGAGCACCCATCCCATGTCGTGGATAAGCGTCCCTTTGGGATCCGTTATGAAGAAGCTTGCGTTGGCCTGCATGAGGTTGGGCTTCACGTAGTAGCGCGTCTTGCCCGTGCCGGGACCTCCGACGACGAGGACGTTGTTGTTCGTCTCCGTCCTCTGGTCGTGCGATGTGTCCTCAAGCCGCTTGCGCGCAGATGCCGTGAGGATGATGTTGTTGTCGGGGTTGGCCTTGTCGGAGAAGGCCACCATCTCATTTGCCGTGGCCCAGCGGGCGCTTCCGTGCTCCTCGCCCTTGCGGTAGCTTCCGCGCCGTTCCCACCATCGCACCCATACGAGCCATACGGCGCACGCACACGCCGCACCGATGCTCAGCGGGAGGGGTTCCGCATAGAGCACCCGTGCTTGCGATAATCGATTGATGAAGGCATAGGCAAGGTCTAACTGCGCGTTTCCCGCCTCCATGACGAGCCCCGTGCAGATGTTGCCCAGCATGAACAGTGCGAGGGATATGAGCCCGATGGCGAGAAGCTCTCGCCTCATCGAGTCTTCACCTCGATGCGTTCCATCTCGTGCTCGGCCTTACCCGCTGCCTGATACGCATGGCTAGCCTCGCGTGCAGCGGAGACCTTTTGCTCAAGGGGTTCTGCGTCGCGCTCCGCGTTCAGGTCGTGCCCTCGTTCATTCACTGCTCGCTCGCATGCCGCATCGGCATCGCGTTCGAGCTCCTTGAAGGCTTCGTCCACCTCGGGCGCATCTTCCACCCTGAAGATGAGGTGGTCATGTCCGTCGATGCTCGCGATGTCGTGCTCGATCGCGGCAGCGTCGAGCCGGACATCAATTATCTCGCGCAAACTTGCGTAGTCGGGCAGCTCTTCGAACTCTGAAAGGTTGAGCCGCGCGTATTCGCGCACGTCCTCGCGCTCCGCTTCCGCTGGGGGATCATCAATCTGACCTCTGAGGTTTCTGATGGCGCTTTTGAGCTTCTCGGCGCTCGCCCGGATAGCGTCCTGGCTTGCGTCTTGGCCCATCCTCAGCATCCAGTCGAAGAGCCTCTCTCCCGCCTCATCGCCATAATCGCTTGCCATGATGTTCGCCCTCCGCTCTATCTTTCGTTTTCATGCGCCTGCTCTGTATGCTCTGTTCGAGCTTGGTTCTCAGATGCGACGACGGCGTGTCTCGCTTTATCTGACAGCCCTTGGGCATCCAGAGACATAGCGGCCTTCTCGTACTGGTCCGTCTTCTCGACCGCAGCTCTTATCTGCTCAAGCAAGGTGTTGAAGTTCTCGGAGTCGAGGCCTTCGAGCAGGTCTTCCTGGGCCGTCATCGAGACGCCGCGCCCTATTCGGCTTGCGACGACTTCTAGCTCGAAATTCTCGCCTCGTGCCCTGACGTAGCCGCTCGAATCATCGGGAAAGGCCTCTCCGTCCCAAACGAGAGAGGTCTTCGGCAGCGAGTATTCGAGTCGCTTGCACTCTTCTGGCGTTGCCAGCTGCATGCTCGCGATCGCACGCGTGAAGCGGCTCATGTCGGGCAGGATGTAGCTCATGGTGTAGCTCTCGAAAGCAAGCCACGACCCATCGGGGCATCTCTTCAGAGTCCACCATTCATCTCCGCCGTTGATCTGCTGGATGAAGGCGAGGTCGCCGAAGAGCACGCCTTGGCGGATTGCCCAGTTGCCGTTTGAGAAGAAGTCGGCGAGGTCTTTGATCGTGGGAGCGCGTGAGAATTCGTAAGGATATTCTTCGAACCACGGATCGTCTTGCCAATCGAATCCGCCTCGCTTGAGCCATCCGTTCTTCTGGCACTTCTCGACGAGCGAGTCGTGCTCCTCTTGGGTTGCCAGTGTGAGGTTGAACATACGGTGCGCTCCTTGTTTGCCATTCGAAGGCGGCGGGGCGCATGTCTTTCGAGCCAAGCCCTGAGGGGGTCCGAGTTAGTTGTGTTTCGGGCGACCTGCATCTCCCCGCCGCTTATTTGCTTTATAGCGGGGAGGCGAGGATTATTCTTTTGGGAATGACTTGCGTGGGTTCTGCAGGGTTCTGCAAAGCTTTTGGTCAACGATTCGTTCTTGGGACTGGCTAGATGAGCTCTCCCGTTGCGAGAAGACCCCTTACAGACGAAACGACATCATCCCATTTCGCCTCGACGGCGAAGGGATTGCCTACCAGATACCTTTGCCATTGCTCTGACAACTCGCTACTTCTCTCGATTTGGCTCATGGCTTCTCCTGCACGCGGAAGATATTCGCTGTGCCCTCTGTTCGCAGCCGTGGCCCGAATCGCGTCTCTAAAGATTGCGGCATCGATGGGGTCGTATACGGTCGTCAGCATGAAGATGTCGTAGAAGTCGCGCATGCGGGTGTTGAGCACGCCTCGGACGATGACGGTCTCGGCTTTCTCGGCGAGCACGGTCTCAAGGTTGTACGCCCAGATGTCTATCTTCCTGTCCTCAAGCATGAGGGGGAACTGAAATGCGACCTTTGACGGCGTGATGGCATCGCCTGTCGAGATGTCGATCTTGAGCTTTATTTCCATTCGCCCGAGGTATGCGCGTATGGGAATCTGAACCCCTCCGTATTCCGAGTCCTTCATGATCTCGCGCGAATCGCCGACCTCGAACGTCATGTCATCGTCCAGCTCAATGGCGGCAATCTCGCTGACAATCTTCAGCGCGTTCTTGGGTGAAAGGGTCTGCCCCGTCATCGTGGCATCCACGTCCATGGTCGAACGTTGGTCTATGCCGATCATGGACGAGACGAGCATCCCTCCCTTGAGGATGAAGTTGTCGCGATAATGCGATACGGATATCCGCTCCAAGAGACGCTCCATCGCATAATGCCTTTGGAGCGTTTGCGCCTTCGTGCTATCTCCCTGCGCCTTGTTCCTAATGAGGTCTTTGACCCGTCTCGGGTTCTTGATCACAACAGCACCTCCATTGCCTGCGCCACCTGCCGCTCGATCCCCATCCTCTGAGCATACTCACTCAGGTTTAAGAGATTCTTCTCGGGAGAAGCGGCATAGTGCCGAAGCGCGTACCTGTAGGCGGCGGGATCCGTCGCCTTCTTTCTTCTGATCATGTCGCAGAGGGTGCGCTCCTTGTCATACGACCTTACGAGATGGCCACCGGGGGACTTCACCTCGCATGCGCCCATGTCATACCAGTCGGGTTTGACGTAGTAGATCTTCACACCTTGGTCGGAAAGCGATCCTGCGTTGTAGTTGGAATCGACGGTGAGCGAGACGGGAAGCGGCTCGCGCTCCGCTAGGTCGTGGAGCCACAAAGCGGTTTGATGCGAGAAGATGATCTTGGGATAGCGCTGCTGTAGCAGGTACAGCTCGTCGGGAATCTCGTCGGGGCTCACATAGACCCCGTGCGACGCCTTCTCAAGCTCGTTTTCCTGAATGAAGCGGTAGAGGACCTTCTTCGGGATGTTGGCATCCGAGGCGTCCCGCGCGGTAAGGACGCCGCCTTTTCGTTCCAGCATGTCGCTCAAGAGTTCTTCGTATGTCATATAAGGAACTTTCATGCTGATATTGTAGCATGAAGTCAGCGTGATAGTACCTATTGGGACCGCACTCGGCAAAGCGAACAGCTCAACCCTTTCCGTGTCTTTTGCCATCACGCGCAAATATGGTGTTTCGCTTGAACCAGGCCATGAGCTCGCCACGTTCGGCAAGAGCTCCACGAGTTGACCATCCATACACCCGCATCGGCAACGGGTCATCGTCGCGATTGATCAACTCGTAGTATTTCTGTTTGCTAATGCGCAAGAGACGCATGACCTGCCTTGAGTCGTAATAATCTTGGGGTAGGATTTGCTGCTTCTCTTGTTTGGGACTATCTTCGCTCATGGAACCATCTCGAATAGATTTGCATGCTGGCAGGACGATCAGCTCTCGAAGCTATGTGGATTCGTGCTCAGGTCCCGAATTGCCTTCCAGCACCTGGCATCGAGGTCTTCCTGGATCTTCTCGTTGATGAAATGGTTGAAGTCGAGCTTGAGGACGTAGCAGAGGGCGACAAGCTCGTCTGCCTTCATCTCTCGGTTTCCGTGAAGGGTCTTCCAAAGGGTCTTGTTCTTGATACCAGCCCGTCTTGCCAGCTCGGTGATGTCTTGGCCATGTTGCGAGCGGACTTCGTCAATCCTTATCGATATTAGCTCGATTAGCTCCATCCTCGTCTACCTAACGCATCCTTCTCATTAATCCAATAGGTACATTAATTAGGCTAAAGGCGATATAGACGCTCTTGCGATTGTTTCCCCTTCAGAGTGATTTATTTCACCGACATGGTGAATATTTCCAGTTCCCGGCCCTTTTCTCACTAGTGTTCGAGAGACGACACAGCGCTTCGTTTTCGCAATCTGGGAAATGTGCGCCGAGCCGCGTATTTTGACACTCGAATACGCAACCGCCTCGCAAATGCGGGGCACAACCACCCCGACACGTCAACGATGCGAACTGCGTTTTCGCATCGTTGTTCCAAGTGTCTTCAAAAGAAATGATTGTGGCAGTAAGCCACCTTCACGAGAGGAGGCTGATATGGAACATGAGATAGAAGAAGTCCCCTACGACGAGCAGCGCCTAAGAGATGCCGACCCCGACGGTCTCTACCTTTTCATGTTGGAGCCTTATCCGTACATGATGACCCCGGATCAGGTCGCAGACTTCACCGGTTCGACCGGACAGGAGATAAGAAAGCTCCTGAACAGGGGTGATATCCAGGGCTGCCGCATCGGCATCAAGTGGTGCATCCCGAAGCTCGGGCTTCTCAACTACCTCAACAAGAACCGAAAGGTAGGAGATGGAATTGGGGACGAAAAAGCTCAGGTGCGACAAACCGTATGACATCGACGAAGCACGCAAGCAGAAGGGATTGCCGCGCCGCCGCCGCAAGGATTCGCGAACGACCGCCTACGAGCTGACTATCCGTATTCCCGAGGAGTACCGTACCTACTTCGACGGAAAGAAGAAGCTCACGAAGGTCGTTTTTGCGCTCAACAAGAAAGAGGACCTCAAAGATCAGATAGACGCGTTCGAAGACGTGAAGAACGCCGAGCTCGAACGTGCGCTTGAGTTGCGCGGATGGACCCGAAGCGGCGACGGGAAGAGCAAGCCCGGCGAATGCATGACTCCTTTAGGAAGCTACATCGAGCGCTACATAGAGATCCGAAGCAACGGCTCTGTCACCGATGCCGTTATCAAGCATGAGCGCCTGTTCCTGAAATACATAGACGAGGCCATCGGCGAGATCCCGATATGCAAGGTAACGGCGGAGGATATCGAGGGGTGCCTGCTCAAAGTTCCTGAGTTTTCCAAGAAGTGGGCGCTTGAGCGCAGGGCGCAACAGGAAGAGAACCGAAAGACGGTCAGGTGGGCGAAGAAGCACGGCACCTTGAACAAGCCCTACAAGCCCATAAAGGTCGCCGGCCCCGACATGCAGTCGAAGATACTCAAGTTCCTCCGCGAGGTTATGAACTACGCGCTTGAGAAGGATGACATCCTGAAGAACGTGGCGAAGGCGAAGTTCCTCACTCGCGTGTTCAAGAAGAGCAAGCCTTTGATCGATCCGCTCATGGCAGACGATGCCGGACGTTTCTTAGGCGAGGTCGAGAAGCTTCCCCTGGACTATTTCAAGGTGAGCCTGCTTCTGCTCTTGAACACGGGGATGCGCCCGGAGGAGATGCTCGCCATCCATGTCGGAGACATCGCCTTCGATGGCTCTGAAGCTGCAATCAACATCGTCAGCGTTCTTGACCGTGACGGCAAGACGATAAGGAACTATCCGAAGTCGGATGCCGGGCGCAGGTCCGTGCCGATCGATGCCTACACGGCAGGCGAGGTCAAAACATGGATCGACATCAAGTCGAGCCAGATGAAGGCAATGGGGCTCAAGCCCTCGATGTCCATGCTGGTATGCGGCCCGGATGTCATCCCCCGCACTTACCAGTCCTGGCTCAGGGACTGGAGGAGCTTCATAAGCTCGGCTGGCTTCGAAGGGACCAGGCCCTATGCGCTCCGGCATACGTTCGCTACCTTGAACCTTGCCAATGGCGAGAACATCAAGACGGTCTCTGTGCTCATGGGTCATGCGAGCTCTGCCTACACCCTCGATCTGTATGCTGGCTACGTTCCAAACACCGGCATCGGGATCGGATCGAGGTACATGAGCTTTCTGCGCTCAGCCGTTTAAGCTCTGACTCGTGGTGTTTTATTGGAATGACCTGAGGGACGTGAGGAGGTAAGGTTATAATGGTTTGTCAATGCGGGCGTGATTCAATGGTAGAATTTCAGCTTCCCAAGCTGACCACGCGGGTTCGATTCCCGTCGCCCGCTCCAGAAAAAATCGTGTTGAAGGTCGCCTTTTGGCGACTTTCGTGTTTCAGAGTAGAATTGTTTGTTGGTTGGAAAACTAATCGTTTTTCCAGTATTTCGTCCAGTACGTTTGCTAGAATTATAGTGTTGGTTTTAAGAACAGCGAGGTCAGACGGTTAATTCAGGTCGCGGAAGATTGGGCAAGGAATAAGCTTCCCAAGCTGACCACGCGGGTTCGATTCCCGTCGCCCGCTCCACTCAAGCTCACCGAACGCCGTCCTCGCGACGGCGTTCGTATTATACGGGAAAGCGCAGGTCAGGTGAGCTTCTTGGCTACGGCGGCGTTCAGCTTCTCGCTCTGGTCGCCCGTATAGGTGCGAGCACCCTTGATGAGCTCATCAGCGAAAGCAGCCATGTCGGTGCCGGTGATGTCGAGCACGGGCCTCCCTTGCGCCGCGCCCTCCTCGAACAGCTCGACCAAGCCCTCCTGAAGCGCCATCATGTCATGTCCAGAACCCGTCGCGAATTCCCACATGTACTTCTGCATCTTCTCGAACACGAAGCGATAGTCCTCGGGAAGCGCCTTGACGCGCGCCATCATCTCCCGATACTCGCGCTTCTCTTCGAGCATCTTCCCGATATTGAGATAGTCATCGATGAATCGTTTGATGTCAGCCATTCATTCGCCCCTCTCCAGTTCGTCCACCATGGTCCGCAGATGGTCCCACTTCTTCCAGAACCGCTGCAGCTCTGCACGCCCCTCTGCGTTGAGGGCGTAGAACTTCCGCGGCGGCCCGAGCTCAGAGGGCTTCTTCTCCACATCCACCAGACCACGCTTCTCCAGCCGGACGAGGATCGCGTACACGGTGCCTTCCACCACGTCGCTGAACCCGCGCTCGTTGAGCTCACGGGTGATCCGATACCCGTAGGTGTCACCGCGGCCGATGATCTGCAGAACGCACCCTTCCAGCACCCCTTTCAGCATCTCGGCTATGCTGCCCACTGCACCACCTCGCTCCCGCTTCACCGATCTCTCTTAGTACCTAGCAACACTATATACTATAACTACTATGTGTTGCTAAGTAGATAGGACATAGCGCACCAAATCCCCACGACCCTCCCCTCCCTTGCGGCGCATCGCCGATACCGGCGAAAGCTCTCGCACCCTCAGCGGTTACAATGAGAGCGCGAGCACCGACGAAAGGGACCCCCTATGGCCTCATCAAAGGAATGCGTCGCCTACGTGATGGAACAGCTCTCCGAAGCGGGAGAGGTTTTCTCGTGAAGCCCACCGCTTCGGCAAAAGCGCTGCTGCCCACCGCCGAATACCAGATCCCCTACCCGGGCGCTAAAGAGATGCTGCTGGTCGATGCCATCGAGGATCGGAAGCTCATGGCCGAACTGCTCGAAGCCATGTATCCCGAGCTTGCCGCCCCCAAGCCGCGCAAGAAGAAACAGTAGCAGCAGCTCGTTGCGGCGGAACAACGCTGGAGCGCCAACGAACACGAACGGGAAGGGGCACGCGCCTCGCCCGCTCACTCGTGGAGGAAACATCCCTCATCGTGGGAGCGGATGATGCCTATGGATTGAAGGTATGCATAGACCACGGTAGTGCCGACGAACTTCATGCCACGCTTCTTCAAGTCCTTCGAAATGGCATCCGACAACGGAGATGAGGCCAGACCGACCTCATGGATGACCTGACCTTCGGTCCATCCCCAGATGTAATCAGAGAAAGTGCCGAACTCGTCTTCGATCGCGCGGAACGCCCGCGCGTTGCCGACGGCCGCAGTCACTTTCAGGCGATTGCGGATGATGAGCGCGTCCTGCAGCAGGCTCTCCATCTTCTCCTGTCCATACGCGCAAACAGCATCGAGGTCGAACCCGTCGAACGCCTCACGGAACGCCTCGCGCTTGTTCAAGACGCATTCCCAGGAAAGGCCCGCTTGGAAGCATTCGAGGACGAGCATCTCGAACAGGTCGCGATCATCGTAGGTGGGAACGCCCCATTCCTCGTCGTGGTAGGCGATATAGGTCGGGTTCTTCGGGTTCGCCCAGAAACAGCGCGTCTTCCCGTCTTCCCATCGCGGCTCCATCCGTCCCTCCCCTTCTTCCACCGACGCACCCTCTTGCTAGAGGGCCGTCCCCTGCTCGGGGCGGTAGAGCTTCGACACATCGACCCCTTCATGCTCTAAGAGCCACAGCTTCTTGTCGAGACCGCCAGCGAATCCCGTGAGGCTGCCATCGGCGCCCACCACTCGATGACAGGGAACTATCACGCTGATGGGATTGTGGCCCACCGCGCCTCCGACCGCCATGCTGGCAGTGCGCACCTTCCCTTGGGCTCTCGCCACCTTGCGCGCTATCTCGCCATAGGTGGTCACCTCGCCGTAAGGGATCTCGCGCAGACAGGCCCACACGAGCTGCCGGAACTCGCTGCCCGCAGGAGCGAGCGGCAGCGCGGTTATCGCCGGCTCATCACCCGCGAAATAGCGATCGAGCCAATCGGTCGCCCGGTCGAGCACCTTGTCCTCACCGGCAGCGACCAGGGTCGTCTCGCCCGCAACGGTGCCGCCGTAGTACTTCTGCCCGTCCATCCAAAGCCCGACCAGCGCCTCCCCGTCGCTGCACAAGGTGAGGCCTCCGATCGGCGAGTCGTAGCGGGTCTCGTAGTATGCGCAGCCCATCGAACTTCCCTTCCTTCGTCTCTTCGAACGCACCTAGCCCCGTTCGCGCCTCGCACCGCGAGAACGACCGATCAAGCGAGGGCCTCCAACGCTGCTTCCACGTCCGCAGAACAGGTGGCCCACCCGGTAGCGAGGCGGATGACAGCACGACCATCGCCGAGCCGCTCCCACAGGCTATAGCCGAGCCGCTCAGCCAATGGCGCGAGCTCGCTCTCGTCCGCGATAGGAAACACCTGGTTGGTGGGCGAGGGCACGTGGAGCTGCCGCCCGCGAGCCACCAGCCCCTCTCGCAGAGCGTCGGCCGCCCGCAGGGCATTCTCGCCGATGCGCCGGTAGAGCACGCCTTCGTCGCCCCCTTCGAACAGGCTCTCGAACTGCACGCCTAGCAGGCGCCCTTTGGCCAGCAGCGCACCATGCTGCTTCTTCTGCGCTACCAGATGAGGGATGGCGCCCCCTTGCGGGATGACCACTGCCTCGCCGAACAGCGCACCACATTTGGTGCCGCCGATATAGAAGGCGTCGGTCAGCCGTGCCAGATCGGCAAGTCCCACATCGTTGGTCGAACACGCCAACCCATAAGCGAGGCGCGCGCCATCCACATAGAGCTTCAGCCCATGGGCGTCGCACGCCTTCGCGATAGCCTCCAGCTCGGCCAGCGAATACAGCGTGCCGTACTCGGTCGGCTGCGAGAGATACACCATGCCCGGCATCACCGTGTGCTCGCGCGTACCATCCTGCTCCCAACCATTAGCGCACGCCTCCACCTGCTCGGCGTTCAGCTTTCCGGCGTGGGCGGGCACGGTCAGCACCTTATGGCCGCCGAATTCGATGGCCCCCGCCTCATGAGTGGCGATATGTCCCGTATCCGCTGCGATGACCCCTTGATACGGCGCTAAGAACGCATCTATGATGAACGCGTTGGTCTGCGTACCGCCCATGAGGAACGTCACGTCGGCCTCCGGACAGTCGCACGCCCGCCGTATCAGCTCCTGTGCCCGTTCGCAATGGGCATCGGTGCCATAGCCCGACGTCTGCTCCTCATTGGTGCAAACAAGATGCTGCAATACCTCTGGATGCGCGCCCTCCAGGTAATCCGAAGATAGGTCCACGCGCGCGTTCGCTACCACGACTCGATACCTCTCTCTTTTCCACGCTAACGGAGCGTGATGCCCTCAGGGAGGTCGATGGTGCGCCAGTCCTCCTCGTCGTCATCCTCGACAACAGGGGCCGCTACGACTTCGACCTTCTTCTCGAAGGCGGAGCGGAACGCATCAGCATGCTGACGCGGGACCGCGAAGACGATGCGGGGGATGGCACCGGGATGCTCGGCTATCCATGCAGCGAACAGCTCGATCACCTGCTGAGGGTCATAGCCGAGGCGGCCGCACGCGAACGCGCCGCACACGAGCGTCTCGCATTCATTGGCGGCGGCGATGCGCAACAGCGTCTCTATGCGATCGCGCAGGGCATTGTCGCACTCGCGCTCGGAGCGATGGTTCTCTAGCGCGGGTGTCCGCAAGGGCTCGGCCACCGCGATGACGTCGACCTTCTTCGGCGTCCCGCCGCGCAAGAACACCACATCGGGCAGGAAGACCGCCCTGTCGGAAAAGAGCATCCCGCGACGATAGTCGCGGTTGCGATCATGGTATCGGTCTTTGATGCCGCACAGCACCTGATATAGGTTGCTCTCTGCGCACAGGGCCTGCTCGGGCCCGAACGCGCCATCCTCGTAGGCACCGCCCGGCCGAGTGAACGCCGCCGGGTCCACCACCGTCACGCGCCCCTTGCCCTCACGCCAAATGGCCGCCGGCACGAAGCTGGTGACCACCAAGGTCTCCGTTTCCTCGGCGGCAGTCTCGGGCAGCGGCAGCTCGCGTCCCACGCCCTCCTCGTAGATGACCGCAGCCTCTATGGTGCTGCTCGTCTCCTGCGCCAGCGTCGTCTTCATGAGGCCTTCGTGCTTCGCTGCCGCCTCGCGGCGCTCGTCTCGATCGCGTTGTCCGTCCGTCTGTGCCATGAGCGTTTCCTTACCGTGATGAACCGATGGACCGTATCCTCTTATGATAGCCTGTTTCGCCCTGCACGCTCCCATCGAAGCCGACGGATCCTCCCTTTCCTCGTCGCTCTCTCCTCGACCCGCGACCGCCCAACACCCCTTTTCAACAGGGAAGTAACGGGAAGGTTTCTTATTGACGATAAGTCGTTCCTGTTCATTGACGGTGCGTCAATGAAGGCATAACGTAGCCATCTGTAAGGCATGTTCTCTTAAGTTAGGCGGAACGGTGACGGGTGCCATGCCAGATCCTCGCGCGACGAAGAGGCCCACACGGGCCGAAGCGCGCCGCGCCGAGATCATCGCGACGGCTCGCGACCTCTACGAAGAGCGCGGGATGACGCGCACCTCCATCCAGGATATAGCCGACAGGGTGGGCGTCACACGATCGCTGTTCTATCACTACTTCAGAGACAAAGACGAGCTGACATCGGCCGTGATCGACACCCTCGTCGCCGACTACGTGGAAGCACTCAGCTATTGGGACGATGAGCGCCAACAGGGCAAGGTGGACGATGCACTGCTGTCAGTGGTGAAGCTGCTGCGCATCGGAGTGTTCGAGAACAGCCCTTTGCACGCCGCCCTCGCTTCCCACGAGAACTCGTCGCTGTACCTCGAGTTCGTCAACCGCGTGGCACACCATATAGCCACGTACATGATAGAGACCACCGTGCAGGATTATGGAAGGCTGCACAAAATACGGATACAACATCTATATGAGACGTTCTACGTGCTCATATTGGGTGTTATCGGGTATCTGCGCACTCACCCGGACGCCGACGACGCTGTCATAGCCGACGTGATCGCTCAGACGCTCTATCTGGAAAGGCCCACGAGTTAGGAGGAGATCATGTTATTCGACGTATACGGGCCGAATGCGCTGTACCAATGGCTAGGCCTGGCCATGGTGCTGGTCGCGCTCATCTTGCTGAACGAGTTCGCACGCCGCACGAAAGGCGGTGGCATGCTCATATTCTTCGGCGTTGCCGGCGTCATGACCGTCTACTGTCTCGTCGTCGAGATCGGCGCGGCCATGGGCGCGCAATGGGCGCTCACCAACCCCACCCACACCGACATGAACAGCTGGTTCCATTACGCCAAGGTGTATGCGGCCCTGGCCGGGTGCATCGGCTTCATGGCCCTCAAGTACTCCTGGGGAAAGATCGGCCGCTCCCACTGGTTCAAGGCGTTCCCGTTCATCATCGTGGCCATCAACATCCTCATCGCCGTGGTGAGCGACTTCGAGAGCGCGGTGCGCGCTTTCGGCACCACCTGGGTGACCACCGAAGGCGTCACGCTGCATGGCGGCTGGCACAACGTGTTCAACGGCGTGGCGGGCATCATCAACATCGCTTGTATGACCGGCTGGTTCGGCATCTACATCTCCAAGAAGCGTCAGGACATGCTGTGGCCTGACATGACGTGGGTGTTCATCATCTCCTACGACATCTGGAACTTCTGCTATACCTACAACAACCTCCCCACGCACTCCTGGTATGCCGGCATCGCGCTGCTGCTAGCCCCCACCATCGCAGGCCTCCTGTGGAACAAGGGCGGGTGGATCCAGAACCGCGCGTTCACGCTGGCCATATGGTGCATGTTCTGCCAGATGGTCCCCATGTTCGCCAACGATTCCATCTTCGCGGTGCAGTCGGTGAACAACCCTGACGTGAACCTGGCGGTGTCGCTGGTGGCCCTGGTGGCGAACGTGGCGGCCCTGGCTTACATCATCTACCGCGCGAAGAAGCTGCACGTGAACCCCTACAAACAAGAAGTGTTCGTGGGCACCAAGGACTTCCGCGAGGCCATGGCCCGTCGTGCCAGCACCCCGTATCTGCTGGAGACCATGCCCAAGAGCGCGACCGCTTCCGAGATCGCCGAGATGGTCGCTTACAACGAGCAGCCTGAGAATGGCGAGGTCGGGTTCGTGTACGTAGCCAAGGACGGCCACGACGACACGACAGTGGACGTGGAAACGACCCGCGACGTAGAACCCACCCCGAGGAAATGACACCGCTTCCTCTGAACGCTCCATCTGATGAGAACGCCCCGCGGAACAGCGCTTCCGCGGGGCGTTCCATCGATTCGGGAACGGTCGTCATCGCGGTCATCGCGGCGGCCGACGCCGAAGACGAACGAGCATCAAGCCTTCGCCTGTGCCGCCAAGTGCTCCTCCAAAAGAACCCTCAGCTCCTCGGCGTGGGAGCGCCGCTTGTCGGTAGCGGTGCCCACGATAGCGATGGAGCGGTAGCGGCCGTACTTCTCGAAGAAGGCAGGGATGGCATCGCGCTGCTCCATCTCCTTTTTGTAGGCGGCGAAGTAATCCTCATAGGACATGCCGTGATCGAGATACTGGTCGAGCAAGGTCTTCGACGGCGAGAACTCCACGTCATGAGCGTAATCGGCATGGGCGATGACGCGAGTGAAGTACGCGAGGTCTTCCTGTTTCGTGAATCCGGCCAGCTGATTGGTGTTCTTCAGGCGCACATCCAGCACCAGATCGGTCTTCCACGCGATCACCTTGTCGAAGAACTCCTCGGCGGTGGTCTGATAGGCGCTCAATACGTTGATATCCATGGCGCATCCCTTTCTGTACGGGTCTTCTCGAGGCCATTATAGGAAGCGCTCGCAACGTCTGCGGCCCCGCCCGAAAACCGTCGCGAAACCGTGATGGAGCCCTCTTTGCCACCTTGCGAGGAGTTGAGGGAGAATGATGGCCAGCATCAACGGCGGAGCCTTTGGCAGCGGATCCTTTGGCGAGCGACCTCACCAAGCCTCTTTTCAAAGAGAGGGTCTATGCGATCGCAAGTTCCGCGAACGATTCTTCGCGATAGGCAGGATCAACGGTGATGCGCTTGAGATCCTCGAGGCGATCGGCCGCTATGAGCGCCGCCACCAGTTCGTTATACCGCGCTTCGCCTTGGGCTTCGCCCTTCTCGAAGGCGATGTCAGCCTGCAGCTCTATCTCATCTTGCTGGGTCCAGAACAGCTCCATCAGCTTCTCCGATCCGTTGAGCTCATCGACCTTCGCATCTATCTCCTGCACCAAAGGGGTCGCGCGTATTCACCGTACCGCTCTCGATGTATGACAACAAGGATCGCAGGTCCTCATCCGGTTCGCGACCGAAAGCTGAAGCATTGCCGATCAAGGCAGCATCTCTCCTCTTCAAGCACCCCCGAACATACCCCCTGGAACACCTCTTTCACCCTCTCGCGAATCCCTGAAAAGGGATGTCGGTAGGTGGCGAGGTGCTTCAGACACGCCCCCTTCGAGGCATCGCTCAAGGGCGAGCCGCGTCAAGGACTGCAACTCGTCATTCAGGGGAGGGTCCTCTCGCTCTTCTGCAACGCCAGCGAGCGAGCTCTATGGTGCAGGAAAGCTTGGCTATGCGATAGATACGTTGACCCTGCCCCGTTGGCATCGAGACTGTGCTCTTGCCGGTCTGACGAGGGCCGATGACCATCTGCATGGAGCGCCGGGGTTCCGCCGACCGCCCCCGTAACGTCGTGACCAACTTACGTTCGAGCACGACAGCCTCCGCTCTTTGATCGCTTTCGACCAGCGCATAACCTAACAAAAATGCAGATTCGACGAAATGATAGGTTCTCCTACCAAAACGGCAAGATCGCAGATTTGATAGGTTGGCGCCCATCCCCCATAACGCACCTGGCACCCGCGCCTTCCGAAGGAAGGGCGGGCGCCAGGATGAAAGGGGTCTGCTACTGGGTGCAGAACAGCTACGCTAGGCGCTGAGCACCGGGTTGAAGGTGTTCCAGAACGGCCACACGATGGGCTCGGAGTCGAGGGCCTTGAGAGTTTCGGGCTTCAACAGGTCCTTGCGGATGGCCACTTCGTAGACGAAGTTGTCGAACCACTCGTCGCTGCACACGAAATAGCCGTTGTTACCGGTCTTGATGCCATGGTTCTCGGTGCCCCACGAGTTCTCGATCTTCCACTTGTCGGGCTTGCCCTCCTTGATATCCACGCCGGCGATGGTCATAGCATGGGTGGGCAGGCTCTCATGCATGGCGAAGCGTTGGGCCTTGTCCATGTCGAACTTGATGCCGAACAGGCTCTCAAGGTCATACAGGTCAGATGCCATCACGCCCGCGTTGCGATCGCACCACTGCAAAACGTCGCTACCGAACCACACCGGCTCGCCAGCCTTCAGCGACTCGATGACATAGCCCTTGAGCTCCTCCATGGGCACGTTGACGTAAAGGTTGCGGCGCTCAGGGATCTGATCGGAATCCTGGATGGCGTACACATGGCCATAGGGGTTGTTCTCACCGGGCACGTTGATGACGCCTACGTAGTCGTCGAGGTCGATGGGCACGTACTTCTTCAGGAACTCCAGCGGCGTGATGCCCAGGTCGGCATGGTAGTTCTTCTTGTTGTCCACATAGGTGAAGTCGAACTTCTCCGGCGGCTCACCGAAGCACACGGCCAGGATGCGGTACACGTCGTTGAGCATCTCGAGCTGGGTGGCCTCGGTATCCTTGCCAGCGTTCGCCATGTCGCGCAGCTTGATAGCGTCTTGGCGCAGCAGGTGGGACAGCACGGTGTTCAGTTCGGCGGTGTCATTGGTGCAATGGGTCTCGGCCATGGCCTCGTGCGGCACCACGCCGTACTTCTTCACCAAGGCGCAGATCATATCCCAATCGCCACCATCGGCCATGGGCGCGCTGATCAGCCAGTCCACCTCGCGATCATCGAGGGCCTTATCAGCCGTGGCCACCACATGCTGCAAGAACCATGCGGCACGTTCTAGCTTGTTGTAGAAGGCCAGATACGACTGGGAGAGCTCGAAGGTGCCGCGCGGCAGGTCGAGCTCCTTCTCGATATGGAACCGCAGCACGTTCAAGCATGCGAACATCCAGCAGCGGCCCGACATCTTCTGGTTCGCCACCGCTTGGTCGTCCACATCGATGGAGAACGCGAAGTTCGGCGGGCTCATGCGCTTGAGCACCTCCACGCTCTCAGCCGACTGCAAGATGCCATTCTTGGTGACGGCTCGCTGGGCCACATGCTGGGTCTCGGCGTTGCGGTAAGACGCCGACATCTTGGCGATCTGTTCTTTGGAGAGTTTCATTTTCTTGCTTCCTATCTCTGTCGATCCGATATGTTGCTCTATGGATACAGGGGGCGTGCGAGCCGCTCCCAGGGTCGCTTCCGCTAGTCGAACAGGGTCCACGGTTGGGTGGGCCTATCCTGCAGATAGCCGTCCATCCACTTCCACAGCGGGTGCTGGTCCATGAAGTCTTTAGCGTTGAACTCCACACCATCGGCCCGCCCGTACCGGCCCCACATCCGCAGGTTCTTCACGTCGTCGGGGGCCGCCGCCTTGCCATCGCAGGATCCTGCCGGATAGAACGGGATGTTCCACACCGCATCAGGATCGTCGGCATAGTATTGCGGGTCCACGTCGTAGTGGGCGCAGATGTTGCGGGAAGAGGGGTTGTCATAGCCCGTGTACACGTCGTAGGTGTCGGCGAGCATCTTCTTCACCACGTCGAGGTCGATCTTGCCGTAGTACTGGTCGATCAGCTCCATCCAACGCTGACGGCGCGCGCCGGTCTGCTGGCGCGGGTCGTTGAATCCGTTGTCCTTGCACTCCAGATTGCGGATGCGCGGGTCGAACACCGCATTGCAGCCGAAGAAGGTACCATCGAAGGTGCGCTCCAGCGACGTGTAGGCCAAACCCTGCTCGTAGCGGGCTATCTCGCCGGTGTTATGGTCGGCTATCAGCCACGCGTTGGCGTAGCCGCCGTTGTTGCCCTTGTCCAGCCGCTCCACGAACGCATCGATGGTGCCGCCGAACTGCACGGCATCGCGGATGCGCACCCACTCGGGCATGCCCGTCTCGTCATAGCGGTCGAAACCGGCCAGGGTGGTCTCGGTGATGTTCAGCCCCGCCGAGGTCACGTAGAAGTCGGTCATGGAGGAGAGCATGCACGGTGCCGAGGCCTGCATGATGAAGCTGTAGCCCTCTTCTGGCTCCACGCGCTTGCATACGTTGAAGTACTGGCCGCTCCAGAACTCATCGAAGCTCTCATGGCCCAGGTAGGGCTTGCCGTCCACCGTGGCAGAGCCGGTGGCCACGATGGCCGAGCAATGCTCCTTGCGATGGGTCTTCATCAGCGGTCGGCTCATGATCTTCCCAGCGTTCTGGGGCCACCAGTAGCCGGTCACTTCCATCCAGTCGTTCCACGCGATCAGGTCGTCGAGGGTCTGGGCGCACCCGGCAGCGGTGAGGCCATCGGCCATGCCCTGCAGCTCCTGTGCGTAGCGCTCAGGGATCATGGCCTTGTGCATGCGAATGGACTGCTCGGCGAACCACTCGTAGGTCATGCCGAAGGTCTGCAGGGTCATGTACTTGTATACGCGCAGGCCATCTTCGTACTCGTCAGCCAGCAGATAGCCCTCTTGGAAACCGCGCTCGTAGGCGGTGCCCTTCACCTTGATGTGCTGCCAACCGTTCTTCTGTTCGCATTGCGCACCATCGACGATGCGCTGTTGTTCTTGCGTGAGCATCTCATGCTCCTTCCTGCAAGGAGAGCTGCCTCTCGGCCACCTCGGATGATCCAAGAGGCGCTCTCCCGCTCATTCGTCTCTCCCTTCGAGAAAAGGGAGCTGTTACGAAGCGCTCGCGAAAAGCCTAGGCCTCGTGACGCTTCTCGTAGAAGGCCGCCAGCTCCGGTGCCATCTTCTCCAGCGTGGGCTGGTCCTCATAGGCCATATGGCCGTTCTCGTGCACCTTGTATTCGATGCGGCTCGTGATGGACTCCGGCAGGAACATCTTGGAGATGGAGTGCTTCACGTTCCAGAACGGGGTGGCCGCATCGTGGATGCCACCGAAGAACAGCACGCGGCACTTCGGGTTGCGGCGCAAGGCCGTGCCCATGTCGTAGGCGGTGTTCGGGCACACCGGACTGCCCATGGTGCCGGGCGCCTGGTGGGTCCAGTTCCAGTCTTCGTTGACCTTGAACGACAGCAGCACGTTGTTCGGCGAGCCCTTGAAGCCCGTCTCGTGCACCAGCTTCATCCAGGCCGACTGGTCCGGGGTCATGATGGCGTCGCCGGAAGGATCCTCGCCGGCGAAGAACTCGTTGTCGCCTTGCACGTCCATGTAGGCCGGCTCGGTGAAGCGCGTATCGTAGCGACCGGTGAACAGCCCGCGATCGGCAACGATGAGCTTGCGGAAGGTATCCAGCTCGATGCGAAGGTGCTTCTTCTGGATGATGTCGGCGTCGATGCCGATGAGCTCGGCCATCTCCCCGGCTATCTTCGCCTCTTCCTCAGCGGTGATCGAATCGCTGCGGATGAGCGCGGCAGCCAGGGTGTCATCCACGTACTTCCAGGCCTTGTCGAACCACTCGAACTGGTCCACGCCCGCACCGGCCTTGCCGAAGTAGTTGGCTGTGGCCGCATACACGGGGAACATGCCCATGTAGTACAGGTCGTTACCGGACAGGGTGGGCGCGTAGTCCAGGATGCTCGACTGCTCGATGACGCCGGTCAGCCCGATGCCGCGCTCGCCCAGCACCCGCATCAGCACCGAGTTGCGCATGGTGCCGTACGACTCTCCGTACAGGTACAGCGGGGCGTTCCAGCGATCATGCTCGGTCAGCCATGCGGCGATGCCGCGCATGAAGGCGTCCGCGTCGCCATCGACGCCCCACACCTTCTTCGGGTCGTAGCCCTCCGCCACCTTCGAGTAACCGGTGCCGAAGGCATCTAGATACACCAGGTCAGTGGTGGGAATGAGCGACCAGGGATTGTCCACGGGCTCGGTGGGGCACGGCAGCTGCTCTTGGCTGCTGATGGGCACATGACGCGGCCCCATGCCGCCGATGTTGACCATGGCGGAGGAGCCGCCAGGACCACCGTTCCAGCAGAACGTGACCGGGCGATCGGTCTTGTCCTTCTGGTCGGTCACATAGGAGAGCGCGAACATATGGCCGATCAGCGTGCCGTCGTCCTCGCGCACCTCCAAACACTCCGCTGTGGTCTCGTACTTGATCGTCTGTTTGCCATCCGTCCAGCTCATAGCCTTGGTGGCCGGCTCCGGTACCGCAGGGGCCGGGGATGCGGCCTTCTTCTCGGGTTCCAGCTTCAGGGTGACCGTCTGCGCTGTTTGCATCGTCTCTGCCATGATGGCTCCTTAGTCGAAATGGTTTCCGTTGCTCGTCGTTATCTCTTATATGGGCACCCCGTCTCCGAGGAAACCGCCTGATCATGCCCTCGCCCTGCGCTCGCGCCCAAAGGCGAGGGCCTTCCGTGCGGCCAGATCGCGGACCGATCTAGCCGAGGTTTATCTGCTTCTTCAACACCTTGGTGAGCACCAGGTAGTACACGATGCCGATAGCGATGAAGACCACGCCCACGGTAAGGGCCACCTCGCCCACCGACATCAGGATGGCGAAGCACACCAGCGCGCCCAGAGCCGGGAACACCAGGTGCATGAGCAGCGCCTGGGCTCCCGTGCGCTCTTTCAGCTGGAACCAGCAGAACACGATGACGGCCACGTTCAGCATGGTGTAGGTGGACAGGGCGCCGAAGTTGCTGATCTTCACCACGGTGTTCATATCGATGCCGCTGAACTGGAATATCAGCGTGAGCACGATGGACAGCCCGATGATGAACAGCACGGCGTTCAGGGGGGAGTTGGTGCGCTTGTCCATCTTGGCCATGAACTTCGGCAAACAACCGCCCTTGGCCATGGTGAACATGACGAATGCGATGGAGTTCTGCTGCGCGATGGCGGTGAACACGCCCTGGGCCAAAGCCACGCCCACGGCGCACACGATCATCAGCCACGGGCCGGCGGCCATCTTCGCTACCAGATAGAAGGCGTTGTCGGTGTCACCAGCGAACGCAGCGCCGGAGGGGTCGATGCACGTGGCGATGAAGCACTGGGCGGCGTAGAGCACGCACAGCACGATCGCCATCACCATCATGGCTCGCGACGGACCGTGCTTGGGATCTTTAGCCTCTTGGGTCAGCGTAGCGATGGCACCGAAGCCCACGTAGGACATGACGGCCAGCGACACGGCCGACATGGTGCCACCGAACTCGAACTTGGACGGGTCGAACAAGTTGGTGGGCGCGAAGCTGCATGTTTGCGGATGCGATACCACATAAGCGATGCCGCAACCGACGAACAACGCCAGGATGGCCAACTGCGCCACCAGGGCCACCTTGTTCACCACCATGGCGGTCTTCATGCCGATCAGCGACACGATGGCCACTATGATGAGGAACCCGAAGCACAGGGCCAATATGGGCACATCCGGTAGCATGCTATGGATGGCTATGGCCGCGATCAGATACACCATGGCAGGACTGACCAGGTACTGCAACAGCATCAACCAACCGGCGATGAACCCGGGCAGCTTGCCGAACACGTGGCTCACATAGGTGAAGATGGAGCCCGAGGACGGGAAATGCCGGATCATGATGCCGAAGGAGAACACCGAGAACAGCACGGCCACGAACCCGATGAGGAACGCCAGGGTGGGCATGCCGCCCGAATCGGAGAACACGCCGCCATAGACGGCCATGGGAGAGATGGGCACCATGGTGATGAGGCCCCATACCACCATATCCTTCACCGTCAGAGTGGCCTTGAAGGTATCACCGCTCTTCTGCTTGGTGGCCACTGTCGGCTTGGTGACCGTTGTGCCGTTGTTCTCCGGCATGGACATGCGATCTTTGGCGGCCGGGTCTGCGATGGCCGTGGAGGTCGCTGCTCGCGCGGGAGCAGTGGTGCTTCCCGCGGTCAACTTCACATCGTCGTTTTTCATCATCAACACCTTCCACATCTTCACTGGGCTGCGTCGCTCTCAACAGGACCGCCGCAGCCCAGCCCCTGAGAAGTCACTTCTTCGTCGTGGTGCCCGTCGCGGCGGATGCCGTATCGGCCCCGTCGCTCTCGGCCACCTTCCGTGCCTGTTCGGCAGCGGCCTCCGCCTCCTTCACTTCGCGTTGGGCATCAGCGAGGTCGCTATCGGCTTCCACCTGATCCTCGTAGGCTTGAGCCTCTATGGCACGATCTTTCGCCTTCTGCTTATCGGCGCGTTCTGCAGCTTCGGCCTTCTTCTCGGCCTCGGCTGCCTTGTTGGCGGCCGCCACCGCATCGCGCGGGATCGTGGCCGCTTCCACGGCTTTCGAAGAGGCCGGAGGCACTTCGTGGTCGAGCTGCACGGGCACTGCTTCCATGCGACGCTTGCCCTTCTTCAGGCCCACCGTGGCCGCTGTGCCGATGCCAGCCTTCTCGGAGATGATGGCGGGCTGGCTCATGGGCACCGACACCGCGGTGTTCATGACGCCGTTGGTCTTCACCGGATGGTTCATGGCCGCCGGATCATCGCCCGCCTCGATGGACGGCGAGGACGGATGATGGCCGCCATGGCCGAGATACTCGGCAGAGAGCTCGATCTGCTCGTTGGGGTCCCACAGCTTCTTGATGGGCATGCCCATGGGGTTCTGGTCTTCGCTCATCATCTCGGATGGCACGTTGGACAGCACGCGCGCCGGCTTCTTCAAGCCCTCGATCTGCCAGGTGAACGGCGCGAACACGTTATTGGGATCGGCCCAATCATGCTTCTTGGACGCCATGTACACCGTAAAGCAGATGGCGAAAGTGACCAGGATGATGGCTACGATGACCACCACGTAGGTGACCGGGCTGCCCACTTCCTCGGCCACCTGGGCCGGCGGGATGATGGCCAACACGATGCCGAAGACGCTGGCCAGCAGGCCGACGCCAGCCACCAAGTAGGCGCCCACGTTACCGCCAGGCACCTTGAACAGGCGCGGGCGGTTGGGCTGGTCGTGCCGCAGCTTCAAGAACGAGATGAACATGAGCACGTAGTACATCATGTACAGGATGGTGATGGCCTGGGTGATGAGGATGACGAAGCCTTCGATGTTCGGGATGAGGAAGCACAGGAAGGCAACGATGGTCATGAAGGCCATCTGCAGATACATCAAGCGGCTCGGCATGCCGTGACGGTTGGTGTTCTGCATAAACTTCGGCAAGAAGCCGGAGCGGCCGGCCTGGCCCAACATGAACGACGGGCCTGCCATGTTGGTGACCAGCGATGCCATAGAAGCGCCGAGGCCGACCCACACGAACGCCACGTATATCCACGGGCAGCTGAAGCACTCGCCCAGGATCTTGTAGGTCTGGAACAGGCCATAGACCAGGTTCATCTCCGCCTTCGGCGTCACGATGGCGATGCATACCGTGCCCGCGATGAAGATGATCAGCGTCAGGATCATGGCGATGAAGATGGATAGCGGGAACTCCTTTTGCGGCTTCTTCAGCTGCTTGATGTGAGCAGCGTTCATGTCGATGCCAGCGAAGCTGAAGAACACGCCTGCGGCCAGGGCCATGGTGGTGAGGTTGAAGCCGTCAGAGAACGGATTGAACGCCTCGGGCGTGGGCGTAACATTGGATACGTTGCCCTGGGCTAGCCATACGCACGTCATGATGACGATGAAGCCCAGCGGTATGAACGTACCGATGATGACGCCATACTTGGTGAGGCCCGCGAACGCCTTGACGCCCTTGGTGGCCACGAAGGTGAGGCCCCAGTAGTAGGCCAGCCACGCCAGTATGATGAAGAACTGGTTCTGCGGGTGGTTCATGAAGTTGACGGCCCAATCCCAATCAGGTGTGTAGAACCCGATGGTGGCCGACGCGCTCGCCACGCCGGAGCCGAAGTTGATAGAAGTTTGGAACCACAGGATCAGCAAGCACGTGAATGCCAGTCCCGGCCCCAGCGCCTCGCCGACCCAGCGGAAGATGCCACCGCGCTGTCCCCAGCCCGATGCCAGCTCCGCAGCGACCAAGCCCGTAGGCAGAAAGAAGACGATGGCGCCGATGATGAAGAGCGTAACGGAGGACAGCCCATAATAGGCTTGCTGCACGTCATTGGCCACGCTGCCGATGATCGTCACGTTCATCATGACGAGGGCCATCAGGCTGATGTAGGTGCCGCTATTGACCTTCGGTGCGCTCTTGCCCTGCGCTTTCGCAGGTGTTGTCGTGTTGTGAGAACTCATGATCTTACCCCTTGCTGCGGACAGGACGCTCGCGATGCTGAAAGCTCGCGAACCCACCCTGTCTTCCGATACGTCGGATGCGGCCCTCCCGCAAAGAGACCGCGAGAGATGCCGGTCAGCCCGACGGCGGAGGCTGCCCACCGCGAAGAGGCGTGAAAGCGCCTTCACGGAGGACGGCTGCTCCTATGGTCGAGCTGTTGCTCTTCGATCGCATATCGCAACCCCCCTTCTTCTCGGCTCAATGGGAAAAGCTTCCTTCTAACGTGCCGCAAAGGGGGCTTGTTCCATTTCTTCGATAGCCTTACCTTAGTAGGTTCTGAACAGGCAGGTTACGCGATTGACGTAATGTCAATCCGCCGTTACTAACGCGTTGCGAAGCGGAGAAGAACCGCTCTTCTTCCTCTTCTTTTCCATAAAAAACCACCGCTCCTCCTGCTGCTCGAACAGGAAGAACGGTGGTTCTCATCGATCAGAACGGCCCCTCGCGCCCTCGCGATAAGAGGTCGATCGCTACGATCGAGCGCGATCAGTGCTCGATGGGACGCGACTCGTCGGTTATCCAGTCGACCCAGCTTCCCTCATAGCATTTCTGGCCAGTGTAGCCTTTGGACTCCAACAGATCGCACGCCTCATGGGCCAGACCGCCGTTATAGCAGTAGACGATGAACTCGTCGCTCGGCTGCAGGCCATGGCCCGCGAACTCGTCGACGAACACCGTGGCGGTATCGCCTTCAGCTTCCTTCGCCTTCATCAGCTGAATGGAGATGGCGCCCGGGATGCGGCCCTCTTCATACATCGCCTCAGGTCGCACGTCCACCAGCGGCATCTTGCCGAGGTTTTCGAGCACATAGGTCGCATCAACCACTTCATAAGCCATAAGGGCCTCCTTTTCATCAAGGGAGATGTCCTCCCGCCCATTCTGTCGTCCAGCCCATATTAGAAGGATGATCGTCCAAAAACGATGACGGGAGCGTGGCATCCTCGTTACGGTTCGGATACCGTCATTTTATGGAGACGCGCCGACGGAGCGCTCACAGCAAAGACCGTTATGTCAGAATAGCCTGCATCGTGAATGCGGCTGCTCTCCCCCCATTGCGGGACCGAGCGCCGCGACCGACCATCAGAAAGGCGTTGATGCGCGAACTCATCAGGAAGGTGCCCATACCCACTGCTGGCGTTGCATTGGGACTGGCGGCCCTCGGTAACCTGCTCAAGCCCCTGCTCGATCCGCTCCATCATGTTTTCGGCCTGATCGCCCTGCTGCTCATAGGGCTCGTGGCGGCCAAGGCCATCCTCTTTCCCTCGCTCATCCGTGAAGACCTGCGCAACTCGGTGCTCGCCAGCGTGTCGGCCACGTTCTTCATGACGCTCATGCAGATAGCTACCTACCTGGCCTCCTTCGCCCTGGGCGCGGCGTTCGCGCTGTGGGTAGCAGCGGTGATCGGGCATCTCGTGCTCATGACATGGTTCACGTTCACCTTCATCAGGCGGTTCAAGCTTTCTGAGGTGTTCCCTACCTATTTCATCTGCTACGTGGGAATCATCGTCGCCTCGGCCACGGCCCCGGCATTCGGAGCCCAGCAGATCGGCTATGGGCTGTTCTGGCTGGGATTCGCCTGCTACCTCGTACTGTTGGTAGTGGTCACGTACCGCTACGCTAAGCATGAGGTGCCCGAAGGCGCACGGCCTTTGTTCTGCATCTACACGGCGCCCATGAGCCTGTCGTTGGTGGGATATCTCGCCTGCGCACCGGCACCGAACATGCTGTTCGTCGGCATCCTGTTCGTAGCGGCCCAGCTGCTCTACGTGATAGTGCTCACACGACTGCCGAAGTTCTTGGCCCTTGATTTCTACCCGAGCTTCGCCGCCATGACGTTTCCGTTCGTCATCACGGCAACGGCGCTCGGGCAGGTGACCGAGCTCTTCCGCGCGGCGGCCGTGCCCTTCGTCACCGCCCTTGAATGGCTCGCCCTGGGCGAGACGATGGTGGCATGCCTCATGGTCGCCTTCGTGCTGGGCCACTACGTTCGCTTCCTGTTCGCACGGCCCCGTGCCGTGGAGGTCGAGGCGGAAGCAGAAGCCTAAAGGGCGCGTTCTTCTGAAGGGCGCGTTCTTCCCACGAGATGAGAGCAGCGGCCTCAAAGCGCACCCTCTCAGTGATCGGATGCGCCGAAGGCGTTCTTCATCTTCAAGCTGCGGTTGAACAGCACCGTGCCCAGCAGGTCGTCGTTACCCTGCTTCACCTTGTCGGTCAGCTTCTGATTAGCCTCTTCCAACAAAGCGAACAGCGCTTCATCGTCCATCTCGCCTTCAGCGATGCCCTTGTCGGCCATCAGCTTCGCTGCCTGGCCGTCGGTCTCGCGCAGCGAAACGTAACCGGCAGCCAGTGTCTCCTGCTGATACGCCGCGATGGGCTCGCGATTCTCGAAGTACTCCGGATCGGCCAGGGCCGCCACCAACCGATCGGTCCAGTAGAAGCTCTCGGTGCTCACGCGCAGCGGCGTGTCGAAGTATGCGGGCAGCTTCGTGACGTTGGCGTACAGCGCCACTGCCGTGTTGAACGGCCCGCTGCCGAAGGCGACCCACTGCACGCCGCGCAGCACGGCCGGTACGTAGGGGCGCACTTGCAGGATGGAGCATTCGCAGGTGCGGTTGATGCCGATGTCGCGGAAGCTGCGATGATCCTCGGTGGTGCCGCGCAGACCGTAGGGGTCGTACACGGTGCCATCATAGGTGGACGACAGCATGTTCTTCACGTCCATGACAGATATCTTCGCCTCGGGCACCATCGCCCATGGCATATCGAACGACTCCGGCCCGTAGAGGGCGTTCGGTCCGTGGAAATCCGCTGATGTGCGGTTGAGCATCGAGCACATGTACCATTTGCGCGGGCAATTGTAGACCATATCGAGCCAGGTGAAGCTGCTGAACGCCTCACGAGGGTCGAACACCCGCGGAATGCCGCAGAACCGAGGGTCGCTCGAAGGTTCGGCGCTTCCCATGGTGACATCGAGGTGGTTCTCGGCCATCCACTGGGGCAGATCGGCGCTGCACATGTTGTCCTTCTGGGCACCCAGGGCATCATCGAGGTCGAGCCGATCGATGCCCTGACGGTTGGGCTGGGCCACATAGGAGTCATCGGGAACGCGACGGGCGATCCAATGATGGCCGCCGATGGTCTCGATATACCAGATGTCCTTCTCGTCGCCGAAAGCCACGCCGTTCATCTCGTAGGTGCCGTAACGCTCCAGCAGCTCGCCCATGCGCTGCACGCCTTCCTTAGCACTATGGATGTACGGCAGCACGATGGTGACCAGGTCCTCTTCCCCGATGCCGCCGGGCTGCTCGGCCACATGATCGGCATCGCCCGGCTTGCCCACGGCAGGCCGGTAGACAACCAGCGGATCAGCGCCCAGCACGCGCGCATTGGACGAGATGGTCTCGGTAGCGGTCATGGAAACGTTGGCCGCGTTGATGCCCGCTTCTCCCCACACGCCACCGCTGCGATCGGTGTTCGGCGTGCAGACGTAGCGCAGCGGGTCGTCCGGCAGTTCGATGGTGGGATGACTGTTCACCCCGGTATAGATGCGAGGTTGATCCGCCGGCTTCACCACTACCATGCTCTTCGCGTTGAACGCCCCATCTTCGCAATCCTCGTTGCGCGCTATGATGGTGGAGCCGTCATTGGTGGCCCCTCGGCCAACCAGCAAGGTCGTGCATGCCATGATGATCCCTCGATTCGCATAAAGGTCGCAGGCCCTATCCCTGCGCTTCCTTCGAGCATACTCCCCTCCCCACCAAAAGACCGCCCAAGCCCTCACCCTCACCGAACCGTAACCCCATCGACACCCTCCCGTAACCCGAAAAACGTCGTCGCCGAATGCAACGCGAGGTCAGTTCTTCTGCTGCCCGTACTCGTCATCCTTGAACGGTTTTGAGATCTTCCCTTTCATGTCGAAGATGCTCACCACAGAAACATGTTCGCCCTTCGCCTCGATGGGCACCTCGACCTTCCGAACCTCATGTTTATCAGTGAGGAGAAAAGCCGTTCAGACCGCCTTCCTCTCAATTCGTATCTCCTTCAAGGCATGGCTATTTCTCGTTGATGCGTGAAGTGGAAAAGTGATATAAAGACATTTTCCTCATCTTCAGATCAGCACACGCCTTAGGGACTCGGCGGCCCAAGATGCATAGCGCCGAAGCGAAAGGGCCGCGATGGCTGATAAGAACACAACGGCATGGGGAGACGAGAGTGTCCGCCTGCTTGCGGAAAAGCCGATGTATCTCATAGCTGCATGCGTTTTGCCCGAGGATCCGAAAGCTGCCCTTGCAAAGATCGCGAAGCTCATGCCGATGAATGCCAAGAAAGTCCATTGGCGAGACATGGGCATCAAAGATCAGAAGAGATCCTTGGAAATCCTTTCTGAAATATCTCATTCCACATACATCGTCGTTGCTGCCCCCTTGAACGGACGCAAACAGGAGCGCGCCCGAAGAAAATGCCTTGAGACATTGCTTCCTTGGCTCGAGCACGAAGGGGTCTCGGTCCTTGTCCTCGAGAGTAGAGGTGAGCACGCCGATAAGAAGGATATCGACTTCCTTCTCTATCTTCGCCGGTCACAAATAGTCGAATCCATCGATCTTGAACATGCCGATGGTCGAGCAGAAGACCATCTTTGCATTCCTGACCAGATATTGGGAGCCTACGGTGAGATCACCATCGCCAAAACGCGCTCTCATGCGTGGGAACCCCATTGGGAAAAGGTCGCAAGATCTGTTCGAATCTTCGAAGTCGACCTCTGAATACGCGCGGAAGCCGGGCCCCGCGAACACGCGGGTGATCCGGCTTCCACTTCCTAACCCCCGCAGGGGCGGCATCTGTGGCTTATTATAGCAGGGTTTGAAGACGGCCCGAACTACATGGCCAACCGGTGAAGCAACCCTCGATCCTGCCATGATATCGAGAAACTAGAAACCCGAAAGATATGTAGCCTACCTCCTTCAGCGCCTTCTTCACCATAACACCGGAGAACATTCTGACCGGCCTAGACAAACTGCTGCCATTCCAATAGTGCGGCACATCTTAAGACCATCAGCGCAGACAGCTTCTCTATTCCTCGAAGTTCTCCCTTTCTGCATCCAGCAACATCTTCCATTATCAGCAGATATTCATCTTCGATACAGCAAGAGGTCGGTTCTACTGTTGCATTTCCCCTATCGCCTCAGAACCTCTCACGCTCGAGCGCGGTCAGGTCCACCGTGAACACGAGGCGTCCCACAGCTTCCGAGACGTCT
>CATKXW010000020.1 GCA_949840905.1 uncultured Eggerthellaceae bacterium
CACAGGACGATGGGCGGGCTCTTGCGAATTCCTTCTCTGTTCCTCTTTCATCTTGTTCCTTCTTCGTCTCTGTCCATATTGGTCGATTTTCCAACCGAGCGAGCCTCTTGAGATGAAGTGGATCGACCCTCCCCAAAACAGATCATCAGCTTACCATAAAGACAGTGATAGAAACCTACGGACGGAGGCCGCGCAGATGAGGACTTCGCGACAGAGCTTGGTGATATCGCCTCTACGCTTAGCGAGATCGTCGATCCGAACGAACCTGAGGTCATCCCCTTCCCAGGCTTACCGCAGACCGCAGGCCCTTCGACAGATACCTCCCTCCCAAATGCTGATGCCCCATTCATCCTTGACGATGCCCGCTCTAGTGCGCTAAAGTACTCCCCAATCAAATAGCTCGAAACCGTTGAGGCGAAAGTAAAGCTTATCGGGCACTTACAGAGAGCGGGCGATGCTGAGAATCCCGCAGAACGCCAGTAAGCAAATGGGTCGCCGAGGGAAAGGGGAAAGGGCTCGCGTGCGGAGCCCGAGTATCTGGACCGTGAGCCCGCGTTAGAGGCAGGGTGGGTGATAGCCCGTCCATGAGTGGGCTGGAAGCATGGGCTTTCAGCCAATCAAAGGTGGCACCGCAGGTTATGAAGGCCTGTCCTTTGAGACCTCGAGAGATCGAGGCTCCAAGGACAGGCCTTTTTTTGACCTGTTGCAAGCTGATGCGACTTCGGGCGAGTTTGAGAAGGCAAGCTGCCAGATAGCATCCGCCCTAAGAGAAGGAGAACGACCATGGAAGAAACAACGAAGGACCGCAAGCCTCGTACCATCCTCGGCCAAGACGCCGCCGCCCAGGCCACCGCGAAACCAGCAGTGGCGGCGAAGAAGAGGACCGTCGTCGGAACCGAACAGAAGAAAGGGCTTGCTACCCAAGACCTGATCTTGATCGCAGTGCTGTTGGCAGCCGGTGCCGTGCTAAAGCTCACGGTGGCGAGCTTCCTCTCCTTCGCGGGCATGAAGCCGAACTTTGTGATCGCCATGTATTGCCTGGCCATCATCCTCACTCGTCCGAACATAGGCCAGTCGCTGGTCATCGGCCTTTTGGCCGGCCTCATGTGCCAGATTCCCATGCTGAACGCCACGCCGTTAGTGAACATTCCTTCCGAGATGCTAGGTGCGCTGGCATGTGGCCTGCTCATCCATGCGCCCATGAAGCTCGCAGACAAGGTTGACATCAACCCCTTCGTGAACACCTTCCTCTCGACGGTGGTTTCGGGCTACACCTTCGCCATCATAGTCGGCCTCATGAACGGGCTCGCCCTGCCGGTCATCTTCGTCACCTACGCCGTCATGGTATTCGGGACCGCCCTGTTCAACTCCGTGCTCGTCCAGATCCTCACGCCGCTGCTTCGCAAGGTGCTGAAGCGCTAGCGATGAACGCTCAACTTCGAAGAGAACAGGAGAGAACGCCATGATCGAGATCGAGGAGCTGACGTTCCAATACCGGGAAGCCGACGCACCAGCTATCGAAGATGTGAGCCTTTCCATCCCTTCAGGGACCTTCGCTGGCATCATCGGGCCTGCTGGCTCGGGGAAGTCTACGCTCACCTACGCGTTGAACGGCATCGTGCCCCATTGCTATCCGGGCGATCTGTACGGGTCGGTGCGGATCGAGGGGCACGATACTTGCGACACCGCCCTCACAGACCTCTCACGAATGGTCGGCAGCGTTTGTCAAGATATCGACTCTCAGTTCATCTCAGCTGTCGTAGAAGATGAGATGCTGTATGGGCTAGAGAACTACGGAGTGCCCCACGACCAGATCGAGGAACGCGTGAAAGAAGCGTTGGACGCCATGGGCATCGCCGAGTTGCGCCACCGGTCGATCGCCAGCCTGTCGGGCGGTCAGAAGCAGAAGGTGGCCATCGCCTCCATCCTCGCGCTGCGGCCTTCGGTGCTGGTGTTGGACGAACCTACCGCCGAGCTCGACCCCGCTAGCTCGCGCAGCGTGTTCACGCTGCTGTCGCATTATGTCGAAGCCCACGGCACCACCGTCGTAGTGGTGGAGCAGAAGATCGCGCTGCTCTCGGAGTTCGCCGACCTGCTTGTCGTGATGGACGGCGGTCGCATCCGATTCGCTGACGCCCCCGAAGAGGTGCTGGCTCATTCTGAGGAGCTGCTGGAGATCGGCGTGAACTGCCCTCGTTGCACCACGCTGATGAATCGGCTTGCAGCGGGCGGCCTCTACGAAGGACCGGTGTGCACCAACGTCTCCTCTGCTTGTCGCGCCCTTTGCGAGGTGGCCGCATGATAGAGTTCCGCGATGTGCACGCCTCTTACGGCGACGCGACCCCTATCCTCAAGGGCATCGACCTGACGATCGAAGACGGCGAGTTCGTAGCCTTCGTAGGCACGAACGGCGCAGGGAAATCCACCACCATGCGCCTGATGAACGGGCTCATGAAGCCAGACCAGGGCACCGTGCTGATCGACGGCGTGCCCACCACGCAGCTGAAGACCAGCGAACTGGCGCGCCGGGTGGGCTTCCTCTTCCAGAACCCCGACAGGCAGATCTGCTCGAGCGCCGTGCGCGACGAGCTGCTGTTCAGCTTCCAGGCGGTAGGACGCCTCGACGATGAAGCTCGACGTCGGGTAGAGCGGATCATCGAAGAGCTCGGCTTCGATGGGGACGCCGACCCGTTCCTGCTGAACCGCGGTACGCGCCAGCTTCTGGCGCTGGCCTCCATAGTGGTGCTGGCTCCGCCGGTGATAGTGTTGGACGAGCCGACCACAGGGCTCGACTTCCGTGAATGCACGGAGGTGATGGATATCATCTCGCGGCTGCATCGAGCGGGCACCACCGTGATCATGGTGTGCCACGACATGGAGGTGGTAGCCGACTTCGCCGAGCGCGTGGTGGTCATGGCCGATGGGCGCGTGGTCGGCCAAGGACCCACGTTCGAGGTGCTGCGCGATCGGCGCATCATGGAAGAGGCCGACCTCGTCCCGCCGCAGATGGTGGACATATCCCTGACGCTTGCCACCGCGAGCCCGCGCTTCGCCGACGCCCCAGTGGCTACGGCGAACACGCTCTGCGAGATGCAGGCGGCTATCGAGGATATCGTGGTCGGCGACGCCGCCGCCCCAGCCATGAGCAAGGGAAACCCTGAAGATGCGCCTTTCCAAGGCGCCGTTCGGAAGGAGAGGTAGATGGACGGTTTTCTCGAATACGTGCCAGGAGATTCCCTGCTTCATCGGTTGAACCCTGTCACGAAGATCGCGTTCGCGATGCTCTTCGCCATCGCCTGCTTCTGCACAAGCGACCTGGCGTTCCTATGCCTGATGCTGGTCTTCGGCATCGCCATGGCAGCGTCATGTTCCATGCTGCGTCAGACCGCGGGGCTGATGAAGGCGGTGTTCGCCTTCTCGCTGGTGCTGGCCGTGCTCTTGCTGCTGACCACGCCGAAAGGCGATCTTCTGATAGATCTGCCATGGGGATACGTTGGCACTGGCTCGGTCCTGGCAGCCATCGCCACGGTGATGAGGCTGGAGGCCGCGGCCATCCCGTTGTTCCTGACGTTCTATGTGACGAAGATGACCGACCTTTCGAATTCTTTCGTGAAGGTGCTGCACGTGCCCTATCGTTATGCGTTCACGTTCGCCTCCACCGTGCATTTCATACCAGTGTTCATGAATGACATGAAAGGGATAATGGAAGCGCAGACAGCCCGCGGCATCGAGTTCGACCGGGGCGGGATAGTGAAGAAGATCCGCCTGATGATGCCGTTGTGCGTGCCATTGCTGGTGAGCTCGGTGCGTAAGACGAACAGCTCGGCCATCGCAGCAGAGGTGCGCGGATTCGCCCTGCGCACGCGCGAGAGCGGCTACAAGAACTATCCTATGACCCGCACCGACTGGGGCGTGCTGGTCCTGGGCGTGGCCATACTGGCGATCGCGATATCTCTCAACTTCCTCTAGAGGATCAGATGAGCCTAGGCGGCACGTTCGGCATAGTCTCTGAAGATCGCGCAATTTCATTCAAGATTCGCTCGCCTGGTAGGAATATCGTGGTTCTGGAGAGAAAAAGGAGGGTCGGATGGAGCTTAGTGCGGCCAGATGCGCCGTTATCTCGGATATGACGAGCGAGAAGGAGCATGCAGAACGAAGGGTCCGATGCGCTGTGACCCCGATCCCCTGCATCGGAGGCGAGCGCCGTGCATATCGAGAGCTCGCGCAGCCTTTCGCCGCGCACTTCCACCGACATTACGTCATCGGCAAGGTCGAAAAGGGAGAAAGGGAGCTCGATCTTAATGGGGAGCGCATGCGCCTCGCTCCTGGCGACCTCATCGTGCTCAATCCCGGCGATGTGCACGGATGCCGTCAGGCGAGCGACGCGCCGTTCTCATACGATAGCGTGACCGTGGCGGCCGAGGTGCTGGATAACGCGTACCTGCGACCCCCGAAGAACGACAGGAGCGAGGCGCTGGAAGCCTTTGACGACCTTTTGCGCTGTATCGACAGCGAAGCTGATGGGAAAGCGGAAGCGCTCGAACGGACGCTCTATCTTGCGAGCTGCCTTGATGCCGGAGAGGGCCCTTCTTCGGCTCCGTCCATCCATGAAGGGTCAGCGCTTCGCGTGTTCGCACATCTGCGCGGGCATCTAGCCGAGCCGCACGCTATCGCCGACCTGGCCGCCGCGGAGGGCATTTCCGAATACGCGCTCATTCGCGCCTACCGGAGGCGATTCTCCATCACCCCGCTGCAACACCTCATGTCGCTTCGCGTCGAGTGCGCCTGCGAGCTCCTTTCCGAAGGGGCTGCACCTGCCGACGTAGCCGCCGAGACGGGATTCGCGGACCAGGCGCATCTCACGCGCGCCTTCAAGCAGCGCATAGGGACAACGCCTGCCATGTACGGGAAGATGGCAATAGGGGGCGGTATTCGGGAATGAGATACCATCTCGTAGCCCTCTTCACCATACTCGTGTGGGGAACGACGTTCGTGTCCACGAAAGTGCTCCTCGTGAGCCTCTCGCCTCTTTGGATCCTCCTGCTCCGATTCGCGATCGGATCCATCGTGCTCTGTGCCTTGCGGCCCCACATCCTTCGGTTACGCGACAGGAGACATGAGCTGCTGTTCGCGGCAGCGGGCGCGACCGGCATAGCCGCATATTACCTGCTCGAGAACGTAGCTCTCGTGTTCACGACAGCTACCGCCGTAGGGGTCATCGTCGCTGCGTCCCCGTTGTTCACAGCTGTCATCTCGGCGCTTCTCGGCGACCGCTCCTTTCTGAGCATCAGGTTCTTTGCAGGGTTCATGCTAGCGATGGGAGGCCTCATCGTGGTCGGCCTTGCAGCTGGGTCGGATGACGCAGCTGCATCGTTTGGGGCAGATGGCCTCCTCGGGGATCTTCTCGCCCTTCTTGCCGCGCTCGTTTGGGCCATCTATTCCATTCTCGTCCAGAAGATAGCCTCGTTAGGCTATGAGACGATCGCATCGACCAAGAGGACCTTTCTGTGGGGACTCGCCTTCATCGCTCCTGCCACCTTCCTGTTCGGTGGGGATCTCATGCCGCCGATGGTCCTGCTCCAATGGGACGATGCGCTGAACTTGCTGTTCTTGGGGGTCGTTGCCTCGGCGGCATGCTTTGTGACATGGGGCGTCTCGGTCAAGCATCTCGGTCCGACGGTTTCCACCACCTACATCTACCTGGTTCCCGCCATCACGGCCACGGCATCGATACTGCTTCTCGGAGAGCCGTTGAGCTTTCCGATCGTGGCGGGCGTCTTCATGACCGTTGCCGGGCTTCTGCTGTCTCAGAAGCGAGAGCTTGCACCCATCTGGTGACACAGCTGGCAGGGATGACACAGGACGGGGATAATGTCATCAGCCTTGATGACATTATCCCCGTCCTGTGTCATCCACTCTGTGTCATCCACTGCGTCATCCTCATCCTGCGTCGTCGAGGGCCGTCCCCTTGACTCCTCAAGCTGCTTTCGAAGCCCGGATCGTGCAGCTGAGACCACGCAGAATGCAACCATCCGTTTGCAGCCTTGTACGTCGCTGCGCCCACCCCTATGCTCTTCAACAAAGGAAAGGACATGGATGAAGCTGAACGTGAAGGAAGATCCCGCTGCCACAGAGGTCGTGGTAACCGTGGTGTGCCCGCGCGTCGACGCACGAGTGCAGCGGATCATGGCCGCAGTGGAAATGGAAGACATGCGACTTGCGGGAATCATCGACGGCTTCCTGTGCATTCTGGAAGCGCGCGAGGTGCTGTACGTCGAAACCGTTGATGAGCACACGTTCCTTTACGGAGCGAAAAAGGTGTACGAGTCGACGGCTACGCTGGCGGAGATAGAAAGCCATCTCGCTGGAGAGGAGTTCGTGCGCGCATCACGCCAGACGCTAGTGAACCTCGCGCACGTGAGGGGCATCAAGCCCTACCTGAACGCCCGTCTCGAACTGGTCCTCGACAACGACGAGCGCATCATCGCATCACGCCAGTTCGCACCTCTCATCAAGAAACGCATAGGACTTTAGGAAAGGATTAGCACATGAGCAATTTCGCAAAAAGGATCATGATCGCCGCATGCGTGATGTTCACCCTGTTCATGACGATCGGGACGATAACGGCCATCGCATTCATCGGTCCTCAGTACGGACTGGTCATGACGCTGAGCTTGCTCCTGGCAGCGGTGGCATTCTCTCTGCTGCAGGCGCTGTGGTTCACCGATAGGGTCATACACCAGCTGGCGTATCCGGTGCGCATCATAGGGTTCGGCGTGATGGGGTTTGCCGCGCTGGCGCTATGCGCGTGGGTGGGAGCGTGGTTCCCCATGAACGAAATCGGAGCATGGGCCCTGTTCGCCGTCATATTCTTGGTGACGCTGGGGGCGTTCTGCCTTGGATATCAAATCCACTTCAAGCGTACCACGGGAAGCTTCGACGCCGCCTTGCGCGCATACCACGAGCGCATGGGCCGATGATTGCGCAGAACCAGAAGGAAGGCCGTTCCCTCGATTCGGGGGCTGCACGAGCCAGGGGGCAGCTCCCTCGACCCATGCAGCCCCTCGCCCTCTCGCCAAAGACGATATGAGGCAATGCGCATGCCAATGCGCAGGTGCGGATCAGACGTCCGCTCCTGCGCCGGCTCAGTGTCCTAGCTGGATCGAACTACACAACACGGGAAGCCGTCGGAGATGACAGTGACGCAGGACGGGGATAATGTCATCATCCAGGATGATGACATTATCCCCGTCCTGCGTCATCCAGAGGCGACCAAAAGCCCGGCGTTATGCCCGCGGCCGCCCATCAGCGCCCATCAGCACAGCGGGCGATTCTCTGCGCTATAGCCGGTTCTCCGTACTGCCTTGGAGCATATCCAGCCTCACACCCATCTGATGCCCCCTCGCTGCGCCAAAAGAGAACGCCTCCGGCACGTCTCGGTGTAGAATCCTGACAAGCGATCGTTAGGAGCAAAGCCCGCATGAGACGCAAGGACCGCGAGATGGGTGTCGACTTCGCCATGGGCGTGCTTGCGCGCTGCGATTTCGCGACGCTAGCCATGACGCTGCCAGACGGCAATCCGTACTGCATCCCCATATCGCCTGCCTTGATGGACGGGATCGTGGTGTTCCACTGCGCTCCCCACGGCCTGAAGGTCGACGCCATGCGCGCGAATCCCAGCGTGTGCCTGTCGGCGGCCTGTGATGTCTCGCCGGTCCCCGAGGAATTCACCACCGAATACGCAAGCGCCATCGCCTTCGGCACCGCCACCGAGGTGACCGATGATGCCGAGAAGGTGGCGGCCCTGCACGCCATATGCGAGCGCTACGCGGCTTCGGAAATGGGGGGATTCGACGAGGCCATCGAGCGCAGCCTGCACCGCACGGCCATCTGGCGCATCGACATCGACGAGTTGACGGGCAAGTGCAAGAACGTGACGAAGGGAGAGCGATGAGCGAACAGGCGGAGGGTCCGTCGCACGACGTGCGACGGACGCCCGGATACGTTGGTGCCGGATGCGCTGCCACGCCCCAGGACGACCGGCCTTCCATCCTGCTGGTCAACGACATGGCCGGCTACGGCAAGGTGGCGCTGTCAGTGATGATCCCTCTGCTCAGCGCTCTACGGCTGAACGTGTACAACCTGCCCACCGCGCTGGTCTCGAACACGCTGGACTACGGCAAGTTCGACATCTTGGAGACGACGGACTATATGCGCAGCACGCTGGGGGTCTGGGACGAGCTAGGCTTCACGTTCGATGCGGTGGCCACAGGCTTCCTCGTGTCCGAGGAGCAGAGCCTGCTGGTGTCGGACTACTGCCGCACATGCAAGGACAAGGGCGTGCCGGTGTTCGTCGACCCCATCATGGGCGATGAAGGTGCGCTATACAACGGCGTCTCCGAGGCCAGCGTTCAGCACATGCGCAACATGTGCTCGGTGGCGGACGTCATCATGCCCAACGTCACCGAGGCACAGCATCTCACCGGCATGCACGTGGGTAAGAGGACGCTTCGAGAAGAGGAGTTGCTGAGCATCGCCCAAGCGCTCCACGACAGGGGCGCGAAGTCGGTGGTCGTGACCAGCGCGATGGTGGAAGGGACGAACGCGGCCTCGGAGACGGGAGAAGGCGAAGATGCCGCGCGCCACGTGACGCTGGTGTCGCAGCGCTGTCGCGCCGACGAGGACGCCCACACGACACTGCTGCCCTATGAAGAGATCCCCGTGCGCTTGCCCGGAACAGGCGACATCTTCTCCAGTGTGCTGATAGGGCGCTATCTGAACGGCTGCACGCTCACGGAGAGCGTGCAGGCTGCCATGGACGTCGTCGTGGATATGCTGCAGCTTTGCAAGGACAACGACGACAAGTACAAGGGCGTTCCCATCGAGCAGTACCTTGACCGTGTGGCGCTGTGATGCGAGTCAGGTGAGCCATGGGAAGGCGATTCTCTTGACTCGCCGGCTAACCAACACAGGGCTAACGCAGGGGACGGTTCTATGCGCTGCCACCCAGCACGTGCCCAACGCGCTGAAACGTCCCTGCACTGTTACCCTACGCTTTTGGCAGTTTCTGTTCTATTAACGTACAACTTGTTCGATATCGTCCAATAAACCCCTCTCATCTGGCCGAAAATGATGGATCGGACCTGCCTTGTCGCAAAGGACACAAGCCTATGGTTTTTGAAGTCACGCTCGAGCAGATGACCATATTCTTCCTGATCTTGGCTATAGGATTCGCCGCCGCGAAGACAGGCATCGTCAAGCAAGAATCCATGCCAGCTTTTGACCAGCTCATCACCAAGATCTTGCTGCCCGTGATGATCTTCTATTCCACGTGCGCGAACTGCACCCGCCAAGACATCTTCGACAACGTTGCGCTCATAGGCCTCTCGGCTCTCTTCTATGCGGTCATATCCTTGCTGATGTTCATCCTTGCCCGCCTACTGAAGCTGCCCCATGACAAAGACCGCATTTTCCAATTCTGCTTCATATTCGGCAATACGGGATTCGTCGGCATCCCGCTCCTTGCATCTGTATTCCCGCAGGGAGGCCTCGTCTATATGATGATGTTCTCGATAGTCGACCAATTGGTCTTTTGGACCTATGGGATATGGCTATCGACCGGCCGCTCGCATGGCCACAAGCATCGATTCGCTATCAGAATGCTCCTTACGCCGAACGTGGTAGCGCTCTTCGCTGCGGTCATATTCGTCTTGTTGCAAATACCGATCGCAGATCCGCTCAACATGACACTGGGTACCGTCAGCAATGCCACGAGCGCTATGTGCATGATCTATCTCGGCGTCCTTGTGTGCTTTTCGAATGTGCTCTCGGTCCTCAAACGTCCGGAAACCTACGTGGGCATCGGCATCAAGATGATCCTTCTGCCAATCTTGGCCGGCAGGCTCCTGTCGTGGACGCCGCTGCCTTCAGATATGGTCTCGGCTCTTGTCATCATCATGGCGCTTCCTACAATGACCGTGGTTCCTATGCTAGCCGCCCAGAATGGCGACGAAGGCGAATACGCAGCAGGAATAACCGTAGTGACGCTCGTGACCAGCATGGCGACCATACCCCTGGTGGTGTTTCTCGCATAGGAAACGCAACCTGATCGATCGCCGGCTGAACACAGGAGCCGAACATGACACAGGAACATGACAGGATGACACAGGACGGGGATAACGTCATCAACGAAGAGAAGGCATCGGGCATTTCTGGATGATACCCCTTCCGACCCCCGTAAGCCTCTCGATTTGCCGCACCGACAGCCCCATACCTCGCAAGCGCCCGATCACCGCGTCGCGCTCTTCCTTTGGCGACGCAGCGATCGAGTTGGCGAATTCGTCCCCGCAGAGCTTCTTCGCCATCTCGACCGCTTCCCCGTCGGAGACCGCTTTGCGCCTCAGCGAGGAAGCGCCACCGTAGGTGGCGAACTCCATCAGCTCCTGGTCGTCGACCACGTCGTCGTGGAACGCGATGAACGCCTTCGCGCCGCCGAGCATATCGAGGACGGTATCCACCTCCAAACGAGGGTGCCCCTCAAGGTAGAACTTGAAACTGCTCCACTCGTGATCGCGATGCGCACATACGCCAGCGACTTGAGGATTGTGGTGAATATAGCGGACGGTCTCGAGCAGCTGAGCATCCGTTCCTATGGGAATGCTCTTGTACCTGTCCTGGAACACCGGGCCCACATGCCCGTGGCGCCCGTTATAGTAGCGCGCGAAGGACGTATTGAGAGAGCGCATCAACGACTCAAGGTCTCTGAGCCGCACGCGCAGCAGCAGATGCACGTGGTTCTCCATGAGGCACCACGCCAGCAGGTCAACTTCCCCCTCCCCTCTGCCTACGTATGCGAAAAGCCTTTCGACGAAGAACCGCCGGTCCTCGTCATCTTCGAAGAGCAGGCGACGCCCTGCGCCTCGAACGATAACATGATAGATGTCGCTGGAAGATTCTTCACGCTGCCTTCTCGTCATGGCTTTCCTTTCCATTCGTTTTCGCTCGCCATCTTGATCCTTACGATGACATTATCCCCGTCCTGCGTCATCCTTCCCTGCGTCATCCTTCCGATGGAGCCGATGACCGGCATGGTAACTCGTCTCAAAAACGATCATTGCACTTCGACCATAGTTTAGGTCAATAATGTATTCACTGATGCTCGTTCGACGATGGAGACGATGTCCATGGAAGAAAAGCGCTACACGATAGGCCAGGCGTCCGGCATGCTGGGGACATCTTCGTCCACGGTCAGATACTACGAGGCCAAGGGTCTGCTTCCCAACCTAGGCCGCACCGAGGGAAGCATTCGGACCTTCACCGATGGGGATCTTGATCGGATGAGGCCCATCTGACACTTGAAGATGTCGGGGGATGACCATCGGTGAGATACGCGAGTTCATGAGCCTCTATCAACAAGGTGATGAGACCATCGATAAGAGGCGCGCCTTCGTGCAAAAAAGGCGCGATAAGATCGAGCGCCATCTGGAAGAACTCAAAGGTGCTCTCGACTTCATCACCTACAAATACCGGCACTACGGTACGGCAGCAGAAGCAGGAACCTGCGATGCTCCTCACAACATGAGCGAAGATGAGATGCCTGCGGAAATAGCGACCATAAAACGAAAATGCCGGATCAGCTCACGCTGATCGAAGCGCTCAAGAAGACCATCGAAAAGGAGAATACCATGCCAAAGGTAGTACAGACAGCAGGAAGAACGCAGCTAGGAGACTTCGCCCCGATGTTCGCTGAGCTCAATGACGATGTGCTGTTCGGGGAAGTGTGGAGCGATGATGCGCTTTCGCTTAAGATGCGCTCGGCTCTCACGATAACGACGCTTGTGGCGAAAGGGCTTGTTGATGCCTCGTTCGAATACCATATCCAAACGGCGAAGAGAAACGGCATCACGGCAAACGAGATGGCGGCCATGCTTACGCATGTCGCTTTCTATGCAGGATGGCCTAACGCCTGGGCGGCGTTTCGCGTGGCCGCGAGGGTCTATACGGACGATCCGCAGGGACTTAGCGAGCCCGAGGCTCACGGCGGCGTGTTCGGGCTGGGGCAACCAAACGACGCCTACGCTCAGTACTTCACCGGAAAATCCTATTTGAACCCCCTGACCGATCCGGATAAAACGCAATTCGTCGCCAACGTCACCTTCGAGCCGGGTTGCCGCAACCATTGGCACATCCATCATGCCGACGAGGGCGGCGGGCAGATCCTGCTCGTGACTGACGGTTGCGGCTGGTATCAAGAATGGGGCAAGGAGGCGCGAGCGCTGAAGCCAGGTGATCGCGTCACTATCCCTGCGAACGTGAAGCACTGGCATGGTGCCACCAAAGACAGCTGGATGAGTCATGTGGCATTTGAGGCATGCGGCACGAACATGAGCAATGAATGGTGCGAGCCTGTGAGCGACGAGGAATACCTCAAGCTCTAGGTCGGCTCCCTGAACGCATTTCCCGATCGCGCTGCTTGCTATTGTTCGGAAGCATGTGCGAGCAGCGCGATCATATGAAGTCTGCAGACTATCGGACCTCTTCCATCCATGTGTCGATCTCCTGCCGAGGGGCATTGCTCGCGAAACGCCTGCCCTCGCCCCACTCGGCCTCTGGCGCGGCGGCATGAAGCTCGTCGATGCTTCCCGAGACAGGGCTTGAACCCGACGTGCAGGAGGGAATGATCCGCTTTCCCGTCGCATCGACGCCTTCTAAGAACGTAAGGATGACGCGCGGTGCCTTGCCCCACCAGATGGGGTACCCGAGATACCCACCAGATGGGGTATCCGAGATAGACCGTGCCCCATTCCGCAATATCCGGGACGGGGCTTGCCAGAGCGGGGCGCGCGCTTCCGTTCTCCTGCTCGAAGTTCGCGCGGCGATCGGAGTTGTAGTCGAGGTCTTGGGCGGTATAGGGCTCGGCAGCCTCGATGCGCGTGAGCTCGCCATCTGCAGCCCGAGCGACCTTATCCGCCACCGCCTCGGTGTTGCCGGTACAGGAGAAGAATACGACAGCTGTTGCGTGATCGGAGGAAATCGGCTCTTCCTGAGGTGCGGATGACGATCCTTGCTGTGCGCTGCTCGAGCTGCTCGTCTCATCCTCCTGTTCCCGATGATCCTTCGAGCTGTTCGAGCTCGGCTCTGCCGCGCATCCGACCGAACCCCGCTGTTGCGAGCGCGCCCACGCCGATGCATCCCATCTTCAAAAGGTCTCGCCTGCTAACCGGCACGGATCTCCTCCTTCATCTTGGGGCGTATCGTGCCTGCGATGGGCTTCTCGCCCGGACGGGCAAGCGGCCCTACCAGTTCGTGGGCCCTGTAAGGTCCTTCCAAATAGTCCATCTCTTCCTTGGAAAGCTCGATCTGTACCGCTGCCAGCGCATCATCCACGCGCGAGGGCTTCGAGAAGCCGATCGTGGGACTTTCCACGCCCTTGTTCAGATGCCACGCAATGGCTATCTGCGCCAGAGGAATGCCGCGCCGTTCTGCCAGCTTCGCGACACGCTCGATGACGGGACTATCAAGGGATCTCGCCCGGTCGTATTTATCTGCCATGGTAAGGTCTGTCTTGCTGCGTAGCGAACCCGAATCCCACGCCTTGCGCGTAAGATGGCCTGAAGCGAGCGGGCTGTACGGGGTGAGCGCCATATCGAACTGGCGGCAGACCGGTATCATCTCGCGCTCATCCTCGCGATAGAGCAGATTGTAGTGGCATTGCATGTTCGTGAATCTCTCCCAGCCGTTCTGCTCTGCGACTACCTGCATGTTGTGGAGCTGGTAGGCGAACATCTCGCTTGCGCCGATGGCGCGCACCTTGCCCGCGCGTACAAGACCGTCAAGCGCCTCCATGGTCTCTTCGATGGGCGTGTTGTAGTCGAAGCGATGGATCATGTAGATGTCCAGGTAGTCGGTGCCAAGGCGTGCGAGGCTGCCGTCGATCTCGCGATCGATGGCCTCCTTTGAAAGGCCGCCCTCGTTGAAGAACACCTTGCTCTGCAGCACCACCTCATCGCGGGGCACGCCGATCCTCTTGAGCGCGCGACCGCTGTATTCCTCGCTCGTGCCGTGGGCATAGCAGTTCGCGCTGTCGATGTAGTTGATGCCGTTCTCGAAGGCGTGGGCGATGACCGCCTCGGTGTCATCGGGGCCGAGCGTCCACTCATGATTTGCCGCATCGGGCTCGCCAAAGCTCATCCCGCCGATGCAGATGCGGGACACCTTTATCCCTGAATGCCCGAGCTTTGCATATTCCATAGGGCCTTCTTTCTTGAACACGGTCCATGTTGCTATCATTCTGGAATTTCAACTATGGTTCAAGTCAAGAGCAAAAGCCGTGGAAAACAACGGATAGCCTGTCATCGTGCTCGATTGCGACTCGCGCATGCCTCATGCCACTTGAGCGTGCCCGCACAACCATCTAGTACGCCCGGGGTCATCAAGAGGCTGAGCTACATGCCTCGGCTGATAACGTTCGGCATCGCGCTCTATGGGATGCTCTACGCGCGTGGCATAGCCTTCGGCTGGTTCCCAGCCCATGATACGGGCACCCTGGTCGGCTCCAACATAACCTATCTTGTGACGATCGGGATCCTGCGCGCAATTCTCACGGTGATCTAGCGCGAGAACGTCGCCGCCTTGAACATAGGGCTCAGAGACTTCAAGGAAAAGATGCGAGCCATGAGAGGTTCATGCTCTCTCTTCGCCGTCCCCCTACGTTAGGCGAAGCGGCATTCCCAAATAGTCTTGGTGGGCGTCGCTTCGTGCCGATCACTGTGGAATGCGCATCCAGCTTGACACATCTCTCATGCAATATATAATTGTCACGCAATATATATTTTGCATCTGAGGATTCGAGCGAAGGGAGATGCCTTGGAGGGCGCACGGAACGAGCGAATGAGGAATGCCCGCATGGATTCGGGCCTATCTCAGCAACAGCTCGCTGACGCTGTGGGGGCGACACGCCAGACCATAGGCCTCATCGAGGCGGGGCGCTACAACCCGAGCCTCAAGCTCTGCACGGCCATCTGCAAGACGCTCGGCAAAACGCTGGACGACCTTTTCTGGGAATAGGAGTGCGCCATGTACCTTGCAAGAAAATGGAACGAGATCATGGGACCGAAGGACGAGAGGCTTGAGGCCGAAGTGAACAAGGGCGCAAAGGTTTCGGCGAACATTCTGCTCATCGGCTCCATCTTGAGCCTCTATTACGCCATCATGTTGAACCAGGTGGCTTACACGACCGACAGCCCTATCCTTACCAGCCTCGGCGAGAACATCATCCCCGTTCAGTTGCCCTTGGCCCTCACGATACTGATCGCGGGGGCAACGACGGTAGCCATGCAGACCAAGTCCGGCTTCTTCTCCAGCAGGAAGCGATTCGCCGAAATAGACAGCATGCCCTGGGACTACGTTGCGGCCTTCGCGGTATTCTGCGGTGCTGTTATCGGCATCCTCACATGCGTTATGCGCATCGTGGCCGAGATCCAGATCGTGGGGTTCGAGCATGTTGCATGGCTTGGCAACCTTGCCATCGGGGTTATCTTCTTCGGCATGGGGTTCGCCCTCGGCTTCGCCGCCATCGCCCTATCGATCCACGATGCGATCAAGCGCCGCCGCGAGATCGAGCGCGAGCTCGAAGCCTAAAGAAGGCCCTGTCTGGCGACATGAGGGAACGTGAACGGCTGCTCGTAAGGCACGGATATAAACCCCCATTTCAGAGCGGGATGTAAAGAGCTTTCGACATCCTTGTTGCCCTTGATGGAAGCCATGTTAAGCATCTTTGGTGGTAAGTTGTATCGCAATGCTGGAGCCTCGTCTCGGAAGGGAGGTGCCGATGGAGCTGCCGAGGCAACTAAGGGCTAACCGCGAACGCTTGGGCCTGTCCCAGGAAGACGTTGCGCACGCGATATACGTGTCGCGCCAGACGATGTCCAGCTGGGAGAGGGGCAAGACCTATCCCGACGTGCAGAGCCTCATGTTGCTCAGCCAGCTTTTCGGCGTCTCCATCGACGAACTCGTGAAAGGAGACGTGGTTTCAATGAAGGAGATGGTCAGCAAAGATGCGGTGGTGATGGAGAGGATGGCGCTCGGATCTGTAATGCTCATGCTCATGGGCATTGCCTGCATGGTCGGGCTGAACGCCGTCTGGAAGGACTCCTCGCCGGTGCCGTACATGTCGATCGGCTCTCTTGCGGGAATAGCTGCGATGGCCGCATTTTGGATCCCCTCGCTCGTGCTTTCGATGCGGATAGAGAAGATCAAGAAGGATCATAGCCTGGTGACCTACCGCGAAATCAGCGCCTTCATGGATGGCGAGGAGATTCCCGAGGAGAGCAAGGCGCTTTCCAGAAGCAAGCCCCTGCTGTCCAATATCGTGAAGCTTGTCTGCGGTGCCGGTATTGGGCTGATCGTCGCATTCGTTCTCACGCTCATCGTCAATGCGCTGCACTAGCCGCCGATGCGAAGACCGCCGTCCTGCGTCACTAGCGTCACTAGCGCACAAGACCCTCCGCTGCTGCAACACTAGCGCTAGCGCGCAAGACCCTCCTCTGCTGCAAGATGCTCGATGACGCAGGATGACGCAGCAGGATGACGCAGGACGGGGATAACGTCATTTCTTTGCGCCATCCCCTGGCTCGCTCGCGCTCAGCGGGAGGTGCTTTGCCTCATCACCTCTCAAAAACGTTAGAGACCGGTAAGGCAAATCGATGGCGGCTGCAGCATCGGAGCGGCATCATCGCCTTACGGATTAGAACGACCAAGGAGAGTGACCCATGAGCAAGCAGAGAACGATGGTGATCGCATCAATCGTTATCGTCGGATTAGTGGCGGTTCTTCTTTTTGCCGCGTCGATGACGAATTTGCTCTTAGTTGGCGACTACTACGTCAGGATCGATAACGCCTGCGTTTTTGAGAATGAGCCAAGCGGTGGAGTTATCAATTTAGGGTCGAGCGAGCCGTACCTCTACGAACTTGAGGCAGTCAACGCGACAGGAGACAAGGCTGAGATAAAATTCGGAACCTCTCGAGAACTGCGCCAGGATGCTTTTATAAAACTGGACCTTCAGCCGATTCGCGGGGTCGTCGGATGGTCGGAAGTCTCAAAAGATGCGCTTCCAACCAATGTTGCAGAAGTCCTTGCGTAACACGGAGTGCGTAACGCATAACGCAAGGGATGTGAGTCAAGTAGATCAACAGTGAAGGAAGTCGAGGGGATACAGGCGTGAGTCAAAGAGTCAAGCGGACAGCTCTCTTGACTCCCACGCCGCCTTGAGCCGTCCGATGACATTATCCCCGTCCTGCGTCATCCTGCGCCCTGCATCCCCTGTGCGTCATCCCTGCGTCATCCTCCGAGCCGATTTGATTCCACCCTGTCCTTGGGCGTACTATGGACGCATCTTCTTCCCGACAAGGAGCAAGGGAACAACATGACCTTCGACACGCTGAACGAGCGCGAGCTGACGACGGAGCAGGGGTCGATCCGCTACTGGATCGGCCGGGCGGGAGCGAATGCCGACGTCCTTCCTTGGCTTGTCTTCCTGCCAGGGCTTACGGCGGACCATCGGCTATTCGACAAGCAGGTGGAGCATTTCGTCGGGCGTGCGAACGTGCTGGTCTGGGACGCTCCTTCGCATGGCGAGTCGCGGCCCTTCGAGCTCGCATGGACGATGGAGGACCTGGTGCGCTGGCTGCATGACATCCTCGAGCGAGAGGGCGTTATGCGCCCTACCCTGGTCGGCCAGTCCATGGGCGGCTACACGGCTCAAGCGTTCATGGAGCTCTTCCCCGGCGAGGCGGCCGGGTTCGTGTCGATCGACTCCTGCCCCTTGCAGCGCAGCTATTACGCCCGATGGGAGCTCGCCGCGCTCCGCCATACCAAGCTCATGTACCTCTCCTTCCCATGGAAGGCGCTGGTGGCATTGGGGTCGAACGGCACTGCCACGTCCGCATGCGGGCGCGCTCTCATGCGCGAGATGATGCTCGGCTACGGCAAGAGGGAGTACTGCGAGCTTGCCGCCCACGGCTACCGGGTGCTGGCCGATGCTATCGCGGCGGACCGGCCGTATCGCATCGACTGTCCGTTCATGCTGATCTGCGGGGAAGAGGATCACGCGGGTTCGGCCAAGCACTACGACCGCGCATGGGAGCAGCGCACCGGCAACCCGGTCCGCTGGATCGAAGGCGCAGGCCACAATTCCAACTGCGATGCGCCCGAAGAGGTCAACGCCGCCATCGAGGAGTTCCTAGCGAAGCTGCGGGCCGACTAGGCTACCGCTCTGCCCCTCTCGCACCGGCCGCGAAGCGGCCGGAGAAGGTGACACGGGCGCCGTCTTGCGCCATCATGGTGAGGCTGAAACGTAACGGCGCGAAACCGATGGTACCAAGGAGCGATGATGCCTCATATCACGATCGAATCCGGAAAGCTCACCAACGAGCAGAAGCGCACTCTCGTGGAGCGCCTGACGGCGACGTCCTCCGAGGTCATGCGCATCCCTCCTGAGTTCTTCAGCATCACCATCCATGAAGTCGATGACGCGAGCTACGGCATCGGCGGCAGATGCATCGACGTCGTGAAGCGGGAGTACGCCGAAAGGCGGTCGCAGCGATGATCCTGGAAACGGACCGACTCGTCCTGCGCCCCTGGCGGGAATCCGACGCGGAGGCCCTCTACCGCTATGCGAAGGACCCGGACGTGGGGCCGATCGCGGGCTGGCCGCCGCATGAAAGCGTCGAGCACAGCCGCAAGATCATCCGCGATGTGCTGTCCGCGCCGGAGACCTACGCGGTCGTCCTCAAGGAGACCGGCGAGCCCATCGGCAGCGTGGGCCTGCTCTTCGGCGGCAGCGGCACGGTGCCGCTGCCGGAAGGCGAGGCCGAGCTCGGCTACTGGATCGGCAGGCCCTACTGGGGGCGCGGCCTCATTCCCGAGGCGTCGCGCGAGCTCGTCCGCCACGCGTTCGAGGACGTGGGGGTCGATCGCCTGCGGTGCGCCTGCGACGACACGAACGACAAGTCGAAGCGCGTCATGGACAAGTGCGGCTTCGCCTTCGACCGCATCGAGAAGGGCGTGCCCTGCGAGCTCATGGGAGACGTTCGGGACACATGCTTCGCCGTGCTGCCAAAGGAGCGGTGGGAAAGCGAGGCGGGGGCCGGACGAGGCGAAAGGCCATAGCCCTCGCATCATCGGATGCCGTCGAGCATGGCTTCATCCATCCGCCCTCTAGGCGCATAATGAGCTCATCCAAACCGAGGGAGGCGCAATGCAGCACCAATGCAAGGTGACGGTTCTCGAAACGAAGTGCTTCGATGACCTGCAGGCGGAATACCTTGCCGATCCGCACAGCGGCCCATGCCCGTGCTTCGCGGCCGGGGACGAGTTCCTCTTCCAGCGCACGCCCGAGCATGACGACTTCTACCATCTGGGCCGCGGCACGCGCCTGCGCGACGGCGGGGATTGGCCGTGCGGTGAGGCTTGGGATGCCATCAGCCGCTACCTCTACGCCGCGCTCCAAGGTGGCTCCATCATGCATGCGTGGACGCGTGACGAGCGGCTGATGATCGCCTGCTGCAACGATGGGACGCGCCCTGTCGTCTTCAAGCTCGAGCGCATCGACGTCTCGGAGACGGAAGAGGAGGCCGCCTGGCTTACCGGCCAGGATTTCGTGAACAGCGCGGAAGACGCCTACACAGGTTAGGCGCGGCAACAGCTCCCGCAGAGACCTCGGAGCCAACGGCCAATAGCGCAAGGGGAAGGTTCCGTACCTCCCCGGTGCTCCCCATGGCGTCGATCCAGACACGGGAAAAGCCCGCATCGGACAAGTCGCAGCCCTGCAGCTCGACCACGATGTCGCCAAGCGACCGCGCTTCATTCTTGACACTGACGACATGAAGAATAAGAATAGAATTCTATATTTCTAGAAATCTTACTTTGAAAGGGGTATGGTGTACAAGGCTCCTAAACCGGCATCGTTCGAGGATTTTCTTGGGGCCCCTACTCGCCTTTCGGAACGGGAGAGGACGCATGCCGGCAACTCCGGCAGCGAAGCGCCGGCACCCGCCGCCAGGCCCTCCCTGGCGCGTGGCGCGAAGAGCCCCAAGACTCCCTCCCAAAAGGTGAAAGTGGGGCTGACCATAGACGAGAGCCTTGTCGATGCCGTCGACGACTACATCTACCACGCGCGAAAGCAAGGACGCCGGCTTAAGAAGAACAGCGTGTACGAAACCGCTCTGCGCCGATTCCTCGAAGCCGAAGGGATCGACGTCCGATGACCGCGAACGGAAGGCTCTCCCTCGAGGACAACATCTTCCTCGCCAAGCGGAACTTGGTGGACAGCATCTGGAAAGAGGCTCGCCTCGAGGGTATCGCCGTCACGTACCCCCAGACCGCCGATGTGCTCGAAGGCCGCGTGGTGGCCGACCTGAGCCTTGAGCAGAACCTCGCCCTCAACAACCTGAAGCAGGCATGGAGCTATGTTCTCGATGAACCCCACGCCATAGACTTCGACGCCCTGCTGCATCTCAACCTGCTCATCGGCCAAGGCGGAGTGGTTCGCTATGCGGGCGAGCTGCGCGACGGGCTTGTCCGCATCGGGGGCACCGAGTTCATGCCGCCCGTTCCCGACGAGGACCGGGCCCTCAGCGAATTTGAGCGAATTCTTTCCGTGGACGAACCCGTCATGCGCGCCTTGCTCGCGTTCGCATGGACGTGCCGCTCGCAGCTGTTCCGCGACGGCAACAAGCGGACCGCCCAGCTTGTCGCCAATGACATCCTCATCCATTCGGGCGAGGGCATTCTGGCTGTGCCCATTGACGCCCAAGAGGAGTTCTTCGGATTGCTGGTGGAGTTCTACGAGAGCAACATCCCGGACGAGCTCATCTCGTTCCTGCGTGAGAAGTGCATCGAAAAGCCTGCGATCGGGAAGGCCGACGCTTAACAACCGTGAGCTCCTGCATGAAGTGGGGCATCCTCTGCCTCCCTGAGCCCGAACTGGACTGGACGTTCCTGGAGCGCATGGCCGATCTCATCACTCACGAAGCCTTCGGCCTCTGTTGCGTCTGCTACGACCTGACCCCCAATCCCATAGGCACGGTGGAGTGGGAATGACCATTAACGACTCGGCTCGGAGGTGCGTGCGCTGTTGCCGAAAAGTCATAGGCTCAACTGCCCAGAGATCACGGTCGCTTCAGGAATCCATTCACGCCACCGCAGACGAGCTTCACCGCCATGTCGGATATCTCTTCCTCCGACAGCGACTTCCCGGAGGCGACCCACTGACGGTAGATGGCCAGCGTCGACTCGGTGATGAACGTCAAAAGGACGTCTTGCTCGGCACCGCTTCTTCTGCCATCGAAGCTCCGATCGTGCGTGCTCTCATCAATCACGCGACTCGTCATCGTACGGCTCAGGTCCCGGTACGCCGGAGCGCAGATTATGCGTTCGAGCGCCGCACCCTGGGATATGGTGAATCGGAAGAACTCGCGCGTGATCTGCTCCAGGTCGTCAGGAAGCTCGAGTCCCTCGGTCTGCTTCATATAGTCTTCGAAAAGCCCGTCCTGTAGCTCGAGCAGCAGATCGCTGAGCGTCGGGTAATAGCGATAGAAGGTCTTCTTGTTGATGCGTGCCCTGTCGCAGAGCTCCTTGACGGTGATGTCCTTGTACTCCTTCTCGCAGAGCAGCTCTTCGAATGCGGAGTAGATGCCATCTATGGTCTTTTGGACGCGAAGGTCTTCAGTGCCGGTCAGTCTCACGGGACAACCTTTCAGTTCATGCGCATCGGTTCGCTGGGCCTTTGGCAGCGAACCGCGAAAGGCCAGTGAACGTTTTGGCAAAATAAGCAACCTTTTCTTGCTCAGGGTCGCATATGTCACGGTTCTTAAGAAGCCGACCATCGACAACAGTGGCTCATGCAAGTTAAATCACTATTAGGAATTATGAAACTTTGGTTTCCGAACGTCCAGGACCCACAGGAAAGGCAGAACCATGAGCACGACGGAAGAGATGCTCGAAGAGCAGACCCATATCACGCTGAACGATGGCAACGTCATCCCGCAGTTCGGCTTCGGCGTCTTCATGATCGAGGGCGATGACGCCACCGAGAAGGCCTGTACCGAGGCGATGGGCCTCGGCTACCGCCACATCGACACGGCCCATGCCTATCAGAACGAACGCGGCGTCGGGGCGGCGGTCGCAGGAAGCGGCGTTCCCCGCGACGAGGTCTGGATCACCACGAAGCTCTGGCCGAGCGAGTACGGCGAGGGCAAGACCAGCGCCGCCATCGACAAGATGCTCGATCGCTTGGGCACCGACCACATCGACCTGCTGCTCCTGCACCAGCAGTTCGGCGATCACATCGGAGCCTGGAAGGACATGGAGAAGGCGATCCGCGACGGACGCGTGCGCTCCATCGGCCTTTCCAACTTCGAGTCCGAGCGTTTGGAAGAGGTGCTGGAGGCCGCCGAGATCATGCCGTCAGTGCTCCAAGTGGAATGCCACCCGTACTATCCGCAGCACCAGCTGAAAGAGCGCATCGCGCGCTACGGCATCGCCATCGAGAGCTGGTACCCGCTGGGGCATGGCGATGCCGGGCTGCTCAACGAGCCCGTGTTCGTCGAGCTCGCCGAGAAGCACGGCAAGACGCCCGCGCAGATCATCCTGCGCTGGCACATCCAAGAGGGCAACATCGTCTTCCCAAAGACCACCGATCCCGAGCACATGAAGCAGAACATCGACATCTTCGACTTCGAGCTGACCGACGACGAGATGGCGCGCATCGGCGCGCTCGACAGCGGCAAGCGCTTCTTCAACGTGCCTCTCGAGGAACAGGAGCGCACCCTCGGCGCATTCGTGCCAGCTGACTAGCCAATAGCTTGATTCTGACGCCTGTAATGGGCGCCCTTTCCTTTTTGAAAGGAGCCTGCATATGGCGGAGACGAAGAGAGGGCCGCTCGGATTCGATGTCATAGGACTACCTGTTAGCGCCAATGACATCGGCGTCTCGCGAACTTCTCCGAGAGCGACCTCGCATCGTATGGAGTGGTTCGATGGCCAAAAATGATCAATACCGTTCATAAGAGGTGGCAATGGAAGAGAGAATGCTGCGGGATATCGAGGTGTCCGAGGTCGGCATGGGCTGCATGGCCTTCAGTCACGGCTATGGCAAGATCCCGCCCGAGCGGTATAGCATCGAGGCGATTCGTGAGGCCTATGACCACGGGTGCACCTTCTTCGATACGGCCGAGATCTACGGACCGAACTTAAGCCCTTTGCACAGGGGCCATAACGAAACGATCCTAGGGAAGGCACTGGCGGATGTTCGCGACGAGGTCGTGATCGGAACGAAGATGATGCCGCGCGGCGGCATGGGGCGAAATGCTTACCGGGAGCTTCGTCAGCATCTGGACGGGTCGCTTGAGCGTCTGCGAACGGACTACATCGATGTGTATTACATCCACAGAACCAGCGGCGAGGCGATCGAGGATGTAGCATTCGCGATGGGTCGGCTCATGGACGAGGGCCTGATCCGCGGATGGGGCCTCTCTCAGGTCGATGTTGACGTGATCGACCGGGCTCAGCAGGTGACCCCGTTGGCTGCCATCCAGAACATCTACTCCATGGTCGAGCGCGACTGCGAGCATGCCGTCATCCCCTATTGCCTGGAGCACGATATCGGGTTCGTGCCGTTCTCGCCCATAGCGAGCGGGCTCCTCTCGGGGAAGATCACGCCCGAGACGAAGTTCGAGCGCCACGACGACGTCCGCAACTGGGTGCCTCAGCTCTCGAAGCGAAACATCGAAGGGAATCAGCCCATCATCGACGTCATCACCGAGTTCGCCGAGCTGAAAGGATGCATGCCTGCCCAGATCTCGCTCGCATGGATGCTGCACAAATGGTCGAACGTCGTGCCCATCCCGGGCTCCAAGAACAAGGAGCGCATCATCGAGAACCTCGGGGCTTCGAAGGTGGAGCTCACCGGCGCCGAGTTCGCAGCGCTCGAAGCGGCGCTCGACGAATGCACCGTGCACGGACATCGGGGGCTTGGGGGCTTCTAGGCGCTCTGTCCGCAGGTACTCCGATGAGCCGATGGGACAAAACGTGCTGAACGAGATCATGAAGATCGCGGTCCATAAGCCCGGAGCGCATTCGAGCGCTGGCTTCCTGCAAAAGCCTAGACGGGTCTCAGGTCACTGGGAGCAGGCCCGAGGTCATCCGCGAGTCAGTGGTGCGCAGCCTGGAGCGGCTGCGCACCGACCGCATCGACCTCTACTACCAGCACCGTATCGACCCGAATGTGGAGTCCGAAGCCGTACCTCGCAGGTGATGGCGAGGCCCCATCGTGTCTTCTGCTTGTTGCCGTGAGGATGCTGCCGGTATATAATCCAGGACACGTGGACTGGCCTTCGAGGTCCGGGTCCACCCTGCGGCGGGGATATGCCCCGCCTTTTTCATATCTAGGGCTAGGAGCGGCCTGTGTCCGATCTGGACATATTCATCGATGAATCAGGGGACGTGGGCTCGAACTCCGAGTTCTATCTGATCACGCTCGCGTTGCACGACCAGGCATATCCTGTTATGCAGCAGGCCTCCAGACTCTCCGAGAGGCTCGCGCATATAGGGCTTGCGCCGGATATGGCCGTCCACTCTGGGCCGATCGTTCGCAAGGAGGAGGACTGGCACGCTGCCGACCTGACCACTAGGCGAAGGGTGTTCTTCGCTATGTTCGACTTCGTGCGGCACTGCGGCATCTCGTACAAGACCTTCGCCGTCAGGAAGAGCGAGTGCGCTGACAGGTTCGCGCTGCGCGGCAGGCTGGCGAACGAGATGGGGATGTTCCTCCGAGACAACTTGTCGTTCTTCCAGGGGTTCGACAAAGTAATCGTCTACTACGACAACGGCCAGGCCCTCGTCACCGACTTGATCAACACCGTCCTGTGCGCATATCTGTCAAGGGTCGATGTTCGCAAGATTGTTCCGCGCGATTACCGGCTGAGCCAGGCAGCGGACATGCTGTGCACGATAGAACTAATGGGACAGAAAGCAGACCGGTCCTGCCTCAGTCGGTCCGAGGAGGTCTTCTTCGGGAGCAGGAGATCGCTTGTAAAGAGTTACCTCAGGCCGATGGAGAGACTCTCATTTAGAGAAACCTGAAACTCGCTCCAGCTTGCTAGACTGCCTTCTTCGAGCGCACCGGAACCCATGACGAGCTGTTCGGGCGATGCTGATACGCTCGAAGCACATTAGCCGTATTGCAGGCTTCCTTTTCTGGTCAGATCGCGGTTTGCGACAAGCCTGCCCTACGCGGGCCTCACGGGAATGCGGATGACCGTTCTCAGGCGCTCGGGGACGACCCGCCTCGGATCTGAGAGGTAGACCTCATGGTGGAGGCGCTGCTCGCTTAGATCGAACCGCATGCCCTCTGACTCGGCGTAGCTTCTCAGCGCGTCGATCGTCGCAGGCTCGTCGTCGTAGGGCCCGATGTGCATGCACTGCACGCAGAGCCCCTCGTCCACCGTGACCATCTCCGCCTTCGAGAAGTCGGCCTTCTTCTTGCGCGCTGCCTCCTGCACTGCCCAGTCGAACACGCCGGGCGTTACGAACTCGGGCAGCCGGATGCAGCTCATCCACTCGAGTTCGACCTTGCGCTTCGGGTCCAGATGCTCGATGGGCTCCGGAAAAGTCCAGAAGCCTTCCAGCGGCGGAACGACGTAGGGCGTATATCCCTCGATGTCGTAACCCGACTTGGGCGACATCTTGATGGTGAAGGAGATGCCGTAGAGCAGCTGGAGGGCACGCTGGTATTCGCCATCCTCCTCGTTCGGGTCCCCCTTGCCGCGCACTGCCACGTAGGCGATCGGCGGCACCTCTATGAGGGCCGGCTTCTTCGACGGCTGGTAGACGTCCTTGTGCTCTTTCTTGTAATCAAACGGCATGGGGCTCCTTGCTCCTTTGCTAGCGCTTGCTGCTTGCAAGATGGCCGCATACGCTCTGTTTTCCCACAAACGTCATGATGAGACTAATCGAAGTTTCTGCTGGGTATTGTAGGCTATAATTTCAGCATAGATTCCCAGTAATACATAAGGAACGCGGATGAGCGCAGCCAGAAGTCAACGAGTAAGCTTGATCGCCTTCTGCGCGGTGTGTGTGGCCCTCTATGCTTATGGTGTCGCCTCTGCGCCGCGCATACCGAGCCACATCGAGGGCATCGCCCTGCCGATTGATTTCATGGTGGGGATACCGCTTGGCTTCTATCTTCTCGTAGTTAGGCCGAGAAGGCTCACGCTGCTCTCGGTCATTCCCGTTATTTGGATCGGCTATGCGCTAAGCGTGCTTGCACTCGGATCGCCAAACGCAGGCATCCTACCGGCCCTACTCTCCGCGCTGATCCCCGTGGAGCTCGCCATCGCCGTGAGGGAGTGCCTGAAAATCACTCGCACCTTCAAAGCTGCCAAGGCGAAGAGCCCCGACCCCATGGTCTGGTTCAGGGAGACGATGTGCTGCCTCGTTCGCAAGGATACCGCCGCCAACATGACAGCGGCCGAGCTGAGCGTTTGGTACTACGCGCTGCTCTCGTGGCGAAAGAAGCCCTACGCGCTGCCAGGCGAGCGAGCGTTCGGCTACCATAACGCCGGTGGCTATATGAATATGATGCTCGGACTCGCGCTCGCGTTCCCCGCAGAGATCGTCGCGGTGCACCTCCTGGTGTCACAGTGGAGCGTTCCGGCCGCTATCGTCATTACGGCACTTTCCGCTTATGCGGCCGTTTGGCTCGTGGGAGACGCGCGTGCTCGCACAATGCGCCCCATCGTGGTTGGGGAAGGCTCTGTGCGTCTGGAATGCGGCATTCAGATGGAGGCCGTCATCCCCGTCTCCAATATCGAGATGGTTGCGCTTTCGGATTACGAAATCGGGCATATTGAGGAATCGGACAGGCTCAACTACGGCGTGTTCTATCGTCCGGATGTGTGGTTGGCGATGCGAAGCCCCGTTGAGGTTCGGACGCTTCTGGGCACGAAGCACGTGCGCGCCATCGGTGTGAGCATTGACGACCCGAAGGCATTCGCCGCCGCGATTCAAGAGGCTGCAGCAAGCGAGAGCTGATTGACTTTGCCTGCCGTCAAGTCAACCGATGGTTGACTGCCAAGCCCCTCCGAAAGAGAGCCGCAAAAATCGATTGGCAGAGGGGAGGGCCTGAAGCATCTGCAACAACGGCCTCTCTCTTTCGCCATCGCCTCCGCCTTCCTTGCGTTTAAAAGCCCGGAATACTCCACAAGTGCCTACAGCCACCGATTGCAGTCATAAATCATCCCTATAGACGCCATAAGATTTTGGCCTATGGGATTACTTTCATACTGAATTGGGGATAAAATATCCGTATGAAAGTTAGTATTTACACGGAACGGCTCGATAAGCTGCTCATCGAGGGGGCTGGGATCCTCACGACGTCTGCCGCAATCAGATCAGGGATTCCCAAGGATGCTTTCTACCGCTATGTGCGCAACCACAACCTTGAGAGGGAGTCCCAAGGGGTGTATATGGCGGAAGACGCCTTCCCGGATGAGTTCGCGCTGCTGCAGACGCGCTTTCCAAAGGCGATCTTCTCGCACGACGCCGCGCTGTTTTTGCATGGAATGAGCGAGCGCGAGCCCATTCCGCTGTCGGTCAGCGTGGAATCGGGCTACAACTCGCGAGCGCTCAAACAACAGGGAGTGCGGATATACTACGTAAAGCCCGAGTGGTATGACCTCGGTGTGTGCAGTGCGGACACACCGGAGGGCAACGCGGTCAAAACTTATGATAAAGAACGCACGATCTGCGACATCATCCGCAAGAGAGCCTCCCTCGACGTGGCTGAATTTAACTATGCCGTCAAGTCCTACGTCTCCTCGAAAGACAAGAACCTCGCTCGGCTGTCGGACTACGCACGGACGATGAACATGGAGTCGCGCGTCTGGGACGCAATGGGGGTGCTTCTATGATCGACAATCCCAGGAAGGTAAAGGATCTCATCAAGAATCTCGCCAAGGGCGACAGCGGCAAGGCGCAGCTCCTGCAGCGTCGCTATGCTATGGAGCGCTTTCTTGAACGTGTGGCGGAATCGGGCTACAGGCAGAATCTCGCTCTTAAGGGCGGCATGCTCGTTACCTCGATGCTCGATATCGGCCAGCGCATGACAAGGGACACCGACGTCACCATGCTGAATAAAGCGCTGAACACCGAAAGCGCGGTCGAAATGGCGAGAGAAATCGCCTCCATTCCTCTGGAAGACGGCATGACGTTCGACATAGAGGAGGCCTACGAAATCATGGAGGATTCCGAGTACGGCGGTGTCCGCATTGAGATGACCGCACGAATGGGCCGCACTTCCATCCCCATGAAACTCGACATCTCAACAGGAGATGCACTCACTCCCTCTGCTGTCAGCTACACCTACCGGCTCATGCTTGAGAAGCGTGACATCAACATCCTCGCGTACAACGTGGAGACCGTGCTCGCCGAGAAAATCGAGACCATGCTCGTACGATCCGCCCTCAACACGCGCATGAGGGGCTTCTACGATATGTGGGCGCTCTCGAACATGGGAGTCGACATCGATTACAGCACGCTTGCACAAGCAATTCGCGCGACAATCGCCACGAGGGGCCACGGTGCGGATCTGGCCGAACATGGACGCATTATCGCCGCCCTTGAGGCGAGTGATGCCATGGCGAAGAATTGGGAGAGGTATCGTGCGAAGAGTGACTTTGCCTCCGGCCTGTCGTGGCTGGATGTTCTCGATGCAGCACGGCGCCTCTGCAAGAGAGCGGAAGACTCCGAAGAATGAGGCCTTGGCTCCCGGGCGTTCCCGAGCCAAGGTTTCTGAGTAAATACCCCCAATTATTTGAAAGAGCCAGCGCAGCAAAGCACCGAATTCCACCTTTGAAGCACAGGGGACAGTTCTGCGCGTTCCATATTGGAGCGCCCCATACCTCGCATCATCAACAACGCGGGGGCATATTAGTGTCACAAATCGAAATCATGACTGTATGATCTGAGCTGCAAGCTTTAACTTTTGTAGGTGATCATCTTGTCTCTTCAGCAAATTGCTTTCTTGGTACCTCCTGAGCTTGATCTTGGCCTAGCAACTGGCGAGCTCATTCGTTATGGTGGCGTTGTGCGCAATCAAGCAGGCGAGATCGTTGCGCACCTTGAAGAGGTGGATATCTCACTTGGCGATGCTGTTAGTGAAGCTGTTAGCAAAGCAGTTGCAGTTGTCCGCGACAACAAGGGCAAGGCAATTATCGTTGGGGTTACCGTCGCTGGCACGGCTGCCTAAGTTTCATATGAACGCATGGTAAATGCCAAATCGAATCAGCGGGACGGCTCCAAGAAATAAAGGATCAGCATTTTCAGGCCATTTCCAATGGCGTCCTGGATGAGACTGTTGTCGATGAAGCTATTGCCGTCATCGATGCTGCTAATTCCACTTGCGCGGAAGGAGCAGCGAGATTTCTCTATCGCAAAGCGTCCTCAATTCTCTCTTCTCAGCAATAGAGAATTGAGGACGCCGCTAAAAGAGCGACGGTAACACACAGAACTGTCCCCTATGTTTCTCCGCTCGCCCCACGTATACCCCCGGCGAGCAGCCGGACCTCTGCGAGACGATCCCACCTGTGGTCGAGTCGAGCGCGACGGCCGTGATGGAGCGAGCGTGGAGTCGAGGCCGATTGAGGTAGCATGATTCGTGGTGAGCCCCTCTCATGTGTGGCAACCTGGGAAGAATTGCCGGTTGTATCGACGCGACCATTATCAGCCCAAAGACCCACGGTCAGATAAGAAGACGGTGTGAAGCAGGGGCTCACCATGTTCTGCTCATATCGTCTTTTCCGCTCGCACCCAGGGAAACGCAACAGAAACAACGACGTCCTACAATAGGCGGCGCAAAGTAAAGCATGGACACGGGACAGGGTAGCTGATGGAATCGGAGCGAAAGAGGGAAGGCATACGCCTGGTTGTCGCTGAGGATCGCCCCTTCATCCGTCCCCTCCTCACGGCGGGGGACCAGCCGGAGGAAGGCTACGTCGTCATAACGACCGCGCGCACGGGAGAAGGCGCGCTTGAGATCGCCCGCGAGCTCGCGCCTGACTGTCTGGTGATCGACGCCTCCCTACCCGACACGGCCCGGGTGCTTCGCGTAGCAGAGAGGCGGCCGATCTGCGCCCTGGTCGTCGTACGCTCCCCATCAGCCTCCTCCGCCGCTGGCAAACAGGGCTCGCTTGTGGAGCTCGCCCGCCAAGGAGCGATCGTCTACAGCAGCCCCGCGCCCGCCAGCCAAGACCTCATCTACGCCATCGAGGCTGCCTGCGGCTGCTTCAAACGCGAGCGCGCGCTCCACAAACGCATCCAGCAGCTGGAAGAACGCATGGAGACGCTTCGCCTCACCGACCGAGCGAAGTCGCTTCTCATGCAGCAGGGCCTCACCGAGGAGGAGGCCTTCTCCCTCCTCCAGAAGACCGCGATGAACACGCGCCGACCCCTGCGAGCCGTGGCGGAGGCCATCATCCTGACTCCGCCACGGCCGTAGGGCCGGCCACTGCCCGGCCCCTCTCCGGCCGCCCGTCCCCGCACGACCCTGCCGGGACAGGGTTTACAGAGCCTCGTCGCCCCGCTCGTTCGTGCGGATCCTCACCGCATCCTGAATGTTCTTGACGAACACCTTCCCATCCCCGAAGGTTGCGTTTCCCATATCGGCAACCGCCTCGTCGATGATCGCATCGACGAGCTCGTCGCGCACCACCGTGCGCACCGACACCTTCGGCAGCATATTTACCCCCCGGTCGTCATCGCGGGTGTACACCTGGCGAAACCCCTGCTGGTGCCCGTACCCGAAGCCCTGACTCACGAAGATTCCGCTCTTCGAGTGAGCCAGCAGTATCCGCTTGACTCGCTCCAGCTTATCGCCGTTCACGATGAACTCTATCTCCTTCATGGGCAGATCCTTTCCATTCTCGCGTTTGACCGAACGCCATCCGACGCTACCCGAAGAGCTTGAGGTAACGATCCACCAGCTCCATCGTGCCATCCATGTAGCCGTCCATGTAGCCCTGCACGGGCGTGGAGTCCTGATGACTGCCCATCCACGCCAGCATCTGGATGCGGCGTTGCAGGATGAACGTGTCGATCTCGGAGAAATCGGTGTCGGTGAACGGGAGTACCTTGCGATAGCCGTCAAGCCACGCGTTCACGAGATCGGGCACGTCTTCGCGCTCCTCGATGAAAGTGAGTGCCCCAGCCAAGTCGTGCAGATGCCAGCCGAAGCCGAAGTCGTCGAAGTCGATCACCTTGATCTGGTCTCCCTCGACGATGATGTTCGTGTCGCGCAGGTCCGCATGGATCACGCCGTAGTTCTGGTCGTTCTTGCCATACCGCTCAAGCCGTCGCTTGATGATGGCACAGCACTGGGCGATCTTCGCCTCCTGCTCGCTGGTCAGCTCAGGGTAGTCGCGCCAGTTGCCCCAGAGGCCCTCCTCCCCGATCATGTTCTCGTAATCCCAGTGGGCGCGCTTGATGTCCTTCGTGCCGTTCCAGATCTCAGTTTGGCGGTGAAGGTAGGCCGTCGTCTCGCCCAGCGTGCGGAAATGGCCGGGGGCCGCCTCGGGGGAGTTGTCGTTCTCCAGCGTCGCGCCCGACAGGAACTCCGTGGCCATGCAATAGTACACCGCCCCATCGGCCTCAACCATCTGGATATACGACCCGTCGCTCGCTGCAAGGGGATTCGCCACCTTCAGCGGCGTATAGTCGTTGATCTGACGTAGCCAGTCGATCTCGCTCTGGTATTCCTCGAGGGTGTGGTAGCCGGGACGGCCCACACGCAGCACGCACAGGCTCTCGCCGGTCTGCAGGTCGTAGATCAGGTAGGTCGCGTTTTCCGAGAAGGCCAGCAGCTTCGCCTCGGATCGCTCAAAGGGGTAGCGTTTCGCCGCCGTGCGCGCCACCTCTAGAAATAGTTCGGGATTCTCGAAGTTGTTTGCCATCGAGACCGACTCCTCTCTCTTCCTTATCGTGCTTTCAATGGATTGCCGATGCCACGGCGGGGCTGACCGCCTCCGACAGCCGCAAGCGACGGGCCGAGCGAGGATCAGCCCTCCTCGACGGCCGAGAGCGACGCGTCGAGCGCTTCGATGAAAAACCACAGGTCATCCTCGCCGAATACGAGCGGCGGCCGGATCTTCAGGACGTTGCCGTAGGCGCCGCACAGCGAGATGAGTACACGGTTCTCCCGCAGCACCTCGATGAGCTTCACGGCAGTCTCGCGGTCCGCCTCGGTGGTGCCGGGCCGCACGATGTCCACGCCCAGGAACAGCCCCGCGCCACGCACGTCACCCAGGCAGCGATGGTCGCCCGCCAGCTGCCGCACCGCGGCAAGCAGCCGGTCGCCCATGACGCGAACATGGTCGAGCATGGCAAAGTCCTCGATATAGCGGAGCACCGCCTGGGCTGCCGCCATGGCGACCGGGTTGCCGGCAAAGGTGTTGAAGTAGGGCGCGCTCTTCGCGAACGCATCGAGCACGTCTTCGCGAATGGCCATGGCAGAGCAGGCGATGCCGTTGGCCATGGGTTTTCCCATCGTGACGACATCAGGCATGATACCGTGCCTACCGAAGCCCCAGAACGCCTCACCGGCCCGGCAGAAGCCCGGCTGCACCTCATCGGCGATGTAGAGGCCGCCCTCCTCGTGGACCAGGTCGACCACCGGCTTTAAGAAGCCCGGCTTGCCGGGAATCACGCCGTCGGAGGAGAAGATGCTGTCAAACAGCACACCCGCGAACTTGATGCCATGGCGACGCATGTCGGCAATCTGCTCGCGAATGCGGGCGCACATCCAATCGCCGATGTCCTCCGTGCCGAGGCGGTATGTGTCGGGGGTGGGGATCATACGCATGGTGGGGCTCATCGCGACCTCATTGCCGATGGAAGGCGAGAGCCCGGAGATCAGCGCGGTGTTACCGTGGTACGCCTCAGCCGTCACGATAATGCCCTCGCCGCCCGTGTAGCTTTGGACGCAGCGCACCGCCAGGTCGTTTGCCTCCGAACCCGAGCACATGAACATGATGCGGTCGATCCCATCGGGCAGGGTCTTAAGCAGCCTCTCCGCGTAATCGAGTATGTTCTCGTGCACGTAGCGCGTATGGGTGTTGATGAGCTGCAGCTGATCGGTGACCGCCCTGGTCACGTAGGGGTTGCTGTGCCCCATGGAGGGGATGTTATTGTACATGTCGAGGTACTCGGTGCCATCCGCGTCAAAGAGGCGGCAGCCTTCCCCGCGCACCAGGTGCAAGGGCTTCTGGTAGAACAGTCGGTAACATGACCCCAACGCCTTTCGTCGCTCGACGAGGTCGCGCAGGGTACCGTCGAGCTCATCGACACGCCGCATGTCGAAGCTGTTCGACTCCAAGATGCCCACGTTGCTCTCGGCCGATTCCATGGATCTTCTCCTCACCTTCGTTTCTTTCACGGTGCGCAGCAACCCCTCGTAGGGCAGTTCTGCGAATTCGCGCACGGCACGGTGCGCCGCAAGCCTCAGTTCCTCGAACGTGCCCGCCTCGTCGGTGTCGTAGATGCCCACCGTGGAGTAGCCCGCCTCGTCCATCGCACGGATCGCGTAGACGGAGTCGTCGATGCCCCAGATGGCATCGGGGGAAGCCCCGAGTCGGTCTGCCAGCCGCAGGAAGAAGCGGGGGTCGCGCTTCGACGCCCCCTCGTCCTCAGCCGACACGACGAGGTCGAACAGGTCGAGCATTCCCGCCCGCTCCAATCCTGCTTCCAGGAAAACCCGCGGGCTCGATGAGGCCACCGCGAGGAGGAGCCCCCGGCTGCGAAGCGCAAGGGCCAGTTCAGAGGCCCCTGCACGGGCCGCCACGCGCTCACGATAGCCGGCCAGGAGAAGCGCGAACGCGTCGGCGAACAACTCGTCGCGACTCTTCCCCACCCCATAGCGGTCGTGGAAGAAGGCGACCGTCTGCGAGAGCGTGTTGGCGTTCAGCTGCTCGACCTGCTGTGGGTCGAGGCGGATTCCAGCCTGCCGAGCGAGGCCGGACTCCATGGCATGCCATACGTCCATTGAGCGCAGGAGCGTCCCATCGCAGTCGAACACCACCGCCTTGGTCGCGCCCATGGCCTACTTCAGCTCCGACTCGGCCGCCTGGAGGGCGGCGAACTCCTCCTCGGGGGCGTTGCCCACTAGGTGCTTTCGGGAGTACAGGAAGAAGTACGCCATGAGCACCACCATGACAACCAGGGTGCAGCCCGCTGCGAAGCTGTCCACGACGAAGGTGGAGACGATGGCCACCAGCGAGAGAACGAAGGAAATGCCCGTCAGGACAACGCCGCCCGGGGCGACGAAGCCGCGTTCCATGTTCGGCTCCTTCTTGCGCAGGATGATATGAGAGAGGTTCATCATGGCGTAGGACACGCACGCCGCGAAGACGGCCATGTTCAACAGGATATCGCCATGGCCCACGAACGCCGCGAGGATAAAGCCGATGGAGCCGAGAACCAGAAGCGCGATGTAGGGGGTCTTGCGGGAGCCGGTGATGGAGAGGAACTTGGGCAGGTAGCCGGCCCGGGAGAGGGCGAACGCCTGGCGCGAGCCGCTGAACACGGTGGAAAAGAACGACGCCACCAGCCCCGCGAGGCCAACGTAGTTCACGAACACCGCTAGGGAGCCCTCGCCCACCTCGTTGAGGGCGTCTACGAGTGGCGCCCCAGCCTCTCCGGCGAAGAGCGCCCCGGCGCCCCCGGCGGTAAGGACGACGACGAGCGCACCGGTCAGCATGAGCACGCCGATGGCGCCCAGGATGCCACGCGGCAGATCCCTCTTCGGGTTGGCCGACTCCTCGGCAGCGAGCGGAACGCCCTCGATGGCCAGGAATAGCCACACGCCAAACGGCAGCGCAGCGAGCACCCCCTCGAAACCGAAGGGAAGCCACACCGAGTTACCAGCGGTGGGGGCGATGTCGAAGAGGTTCGCTGCCTCGAAATGAGGCGCCATGCCCACAAAGAAGGCGACGAGCGCAACCATGGCGATGGCCGTGATGCCGAACACGATCTTCAGCGCCTCGCCAGCGCCAAGAAGGTGGATGCCCACGAACACGATAAAGAAGAAGGCGATGATGGCCTCAGCGGGGACGCCCGGCAGCAGGTTCAGCGCCTGCACGTAGGAGGCGATGAAAGTGGAGATCGCCGCAGGGCAGATGGTGTATTCGATCAGGATAGCGAAGCCCGTCAGCGCGCCGCCGACCCGGCCCATGGCACGACGGGCAAACCCGTAGCCGGCTCCCGCCGTGGGCATGGCCGAGGACATCTCAGCCAAGCCGAGCACCATGAACAGATACATCGCGCCCATCACGACAAAGGCGATGACCATTCCGAGCCAGCCGCCATAGGCGATGCCGAAGTTCCAACCCGAGAAGTCGCCAGAGACGACGTAGGCAATGCCCAGGCTCATGAGCAAAACCCAGCTCACCGCGCCCTTTTTCAAGGAGCGCCTTTCGAAATATTCCCTCGATTCGGTTTTGACGCCGTTCAACACGGCGACATCAGATGGAGGCGTCATGAGATTCTCACTCTCTTTTCATCTTTCGGCTTGAGATTGCAGACCCACGGCCTCGAGGCCGCTCTGTCTGCGCCCTCCAGGGAAACAGTTCGCCTTTGAATCTGTTTGGAACGCCATCACCTGTCAGCACGGGCCCCATTGCCCCCTCGCAGGTAACGCCGATATGAAAAGGAAGCGCGCCATTGAGCCTCCGTAAGCCCATGATAGTAGCCCGCCGGAAAATGTCAGCACCGCCTCGCGGGGTTTTACAAGCTGGCAATACAATAGAAAACGCCAGGAACGATTCCGGCGTTTCAGACGGCTCATCGGCCAGGCAGCGCTGCTACGACAACGGGCTGCGGCTGGTCAGCAACAGCCCTGGCCATCCTGCGCCCGCTCATAGGGAGGGGACGCGAAACACAGGGGACAGAAACACAGGGGGCAGTTCTGTGTGTTCCATATTGGAACACCCCTCCATACCTCGATCCCCTGTGTCAGAGGCGCGCCCCTGCGAGTTTCTCGTTACAAAAGATCTACGACGATGTAAAAACCGCTTTCACCTCCGGCGCGCCCCCTTTCGGCTCTGTTCCGCAATGGCTACGGTAAAGGGGTGGAAAACGAGAGGAGGAAGCCATGTCTTCGATCAGCCATACCGTAGCTAAACCAGCCATTAGCCAATCGGCATCCGAGAAAGCCCAGCATAAGCAGCGCGAAAAGCGAGACATCGTTGCCGTCATCAGCCGTATTGCCTCCGTCCTCTCGGTGCTTATGTATGTGTCCTACCTCACTCAGATCGCCAACAACATCGGCGGCAGCCCCGGCAGTCCGTGGCAGCCGCTCTGCGCGTTCTTCAACTGCACCATGTGGACCATCTACGGCTTCATGAAGCCCCAGCGCGACATCCCCATCATCGTCGCCAACGTCCCCGGCATCATCCTCGGGCTCGTCACCTTCATCACCGCCATCGCGCACTAACGCTGTTTCGCAGCGGAAAAGAGAACGCGAACCTGCCCAACACAGGGGATCGCCCCCCGCGTTGGGCCGGCGAAATCCGCTTTGAACATGTACCGCAATTCCAGTCTGGCTCCTGCGCACCACACAACGTGAAGAAGGAAATCCGTTGGCCGCGCAGGCGGCGGCCCTATCATGGGCGTAATAGCGTATTATCTTGCGAGCAGGAGACGGGCATGAGCGAAGGCACAGGAGCGGCATCATGAAAAGAGTGCTCATCGTCGAGGACGAGCGCGAGCTGGCGCAGCTCATGGGCCGCGCGTTTGAGGCGAACGGTATCGCGGCCGTTATCGCCGGAAGCGCCGAGGAGGCGTACGACCTTCTGACCAGCGCCGTCTTCGACTGCCTGATGGTGGACGTGAACCTTCCTGGCGACGACGGCTATGCGCTCTGTCGCAACCTGCGCGAGCGCAGCGGGGTTCCCGTGGTGTTCGCCTCGGCGCGCATCGAGCCCGACGCGCGCATCCGTGCGCTCGAGGAAGGGGGCGACGCCTACCTCTCCAAGCCGTTCAGCCTGCGGGAGATGCTCGCGCAGGTGAAGGCGCTCATGATGCGACCCGAGCGCAGAAGCGGTGCCGACGAGGCCGTGCTCTCCGCCGGCCCGTTCGAGCTCGACCTTCGCGCCCGCACCATCAAGAAGGGCGGCTGCGAGGTCGCCCTCTCCCCGCGGGAGTTCCAGCTCGCGTCCGCCCTCATGGGCAATGCTGGCAAGAGCCTCAGCCGCGACGCCCTTCTGGCGAAGGTTTGGGGCGCTTTCGCCGAGGTGGAGCCGCAGACGGTCTCGGTGCACATGAGCTGGCTGCGCGCCAAGCTCGAGGACGACCCGGCTCATCCCGTCTACTTCAAGACGGTTCGCGGCGAAGGCTACCGCTTCGACGCGCCTGACGAGGGCGACCGCTGATGGCGAAGCAGGGAGAGCGCCTGACGAAGCGGCTTGCCGGCGCGACCGTCGCCTCCGCGCTCGCCGTCGTCATCGCCGGCGTCGGGGGCGTTGCGGCAATCGTCAACGGCGGCGAGGAGACGCTGAGGAACCAGGTGGTCGAGCTCAACGACGTCCGCGCGGCTCTTACGGAGGGAGCGGAAGCGCCCGCGGAGGATGCCGCTCCCGGGGATGTCGGCAGCTCGTTCGAAGGTCGCGCTGCCACGCTCGAGGCGGCCGACCAGGCGCTCGCAAGCGCCCAGGATGCGCTGCGAGGCGCCGCCGAGTCCCGTAGCGGTGCGGCGGCCGGCGCCGTAGCGCTCGTCGCGCTCGTCGCGATCGCGGCCATCGCCTTGATAGCGCTCTACCTGTACCGCGCGGTGGCGCGCCCCTTCGCGCGGCTGGAGGGCTTCGCCGAGGCGGTCGCCGCCGGCGACCTCGACGCTCCTCTCGCCTACGAGCGGTCGAATCCGTTCGGCAAGTTCACCTGGGCGTTCGATCACCTTCGCGGTGAGCTCGCCCGCGCCCGTGCGGATGAGGAACGCGCCCGGGAGGCCCACAAGACCGCGCTCGCATCTCTCTCGCATGATCTGCGGACGCCGCTCGCGTCCCTTCGCGCGTACGCGGAGGCTCTTGAGATGGGCCTTGTCGTCTCGGATGCTGAGCGTGCAGAATACGAACGCGCGATCATGCGCAAGTGCGACGAGGCGTCGTCGCTGGTGGAGGACTTGCTCCAGCACGCGCTCTCCGACATGGACCGCATCTCCGTGCAGTGCGCGCCTGTGCGGGCGACTCCGGTCATCAGGCGCTGCGCGGCCGACGCGTCGGGCCTGGTCCGGGTCGCATGCAAGCGGCTCGACGATGCCGTCGTGAATGCGGACGAGGCGAGGCTCGCGCAGATCGTCGACAACCTCGTCGGGAACGCGATCAAGTACGCGAGCGGCTCGCCCGTGGAGATAGAGGCCGTGGTCGAGGGCGGCGCGTACGCGATCAAGGTCCGCGACTTCGGCCCGGGCATGCCGCCCGAGGACGTCCCGTTCGCGACCGAGCGCTTCTTCAGAGGGTCGAACGTCTCCGGCCAGCCGGGGTCGGGGCTCGGGCTCTTCATCTCGGCGTACCTGGCAGAGCACATGGGCGGCCGGCTGCGCGTGGAGAACGCCCATCCGGGGCTTCAGGCGACGGTCGAGCTTCCCCTTGCGGACGACATGCCGGAGGAAAGCGCCAGATGACGCAAACGCCAGCCCTTGCGCGATCGGGCCATGAGCTGTGGCTTTCCGACAGCGTTCGGCAGCCCTCCGGCAATCTGACCCTTCGGCACGTCTCGCTCTTAATGATTCCTTAATGCCCGCGCTCGTAGGATGGGCGTGCATCGCAAGCAAAGGAAAGGTGGCATCATGCGCGAAGCCATACTCACAGCCCGCCGGCTGGCGAAGACCTACGTGGCCGACGGCGTGCAGACGCACGTGTTAGGGAGCGTCGACCTCGAGCTGTACGACGGGGACTTCACGTCGGTGATGGGGCCCTCGGGCTCCGGCAAGTCCACTCTGCTCTATTGTCTCTCGGGAATGGATGCGCTCACCTCGGGCGAGGTCGTGTTCGAGGGCGTGGACATCGCCCGCCTCGACGAGGGCCGGCTCTCCGAGCTTCGGGCGCAGAGCTTCGGGTTCGTCTTCCAGGCAGCGAACCTCGTGAGCAACCTCACGCTGTACGAGAACGTCGCCGTGCCCGGCTATCTGAAGCGCGGGCGCAGCGTCGCCCAGACGCGGCGCGTGGTCGATGGGCTGATCGAACGCATGGGGCTCTCCGAGGTCGCCTCGCACCTTCCCAGTCAGGCGTCCGGCGGCCAGAAGCAGCGATGCGCCGTGGCCCGTGCGGTGGTGAACGAGCCGGCGATCGTGTTCGCCGACGAGCCCACCGGCGCGCTCAACCGCGCGAACAGCCTGGAGGTGCTCGACCTTTTGAGCGAGCTCAACCGCGACAGCATCAGCGTCCTCATGGTGACCCACGACGTGCGCAGCGCCATCCGCGGCAACCGCGTGCTCTACTTCGAGGATGGCGGCATCCGCGGCGAGCTGGAGCTTGCGCCCTGGGATCCGTCGTTCTCCAGGGATGAGGCTTACGTCCGCGAGCGCGAGGCCATGGCGAGCGCCTGGCTTGCGTCGCTGTCTTGGTAGGGGGTGCGCCATGGAACCGTTGCGCACGCTCGTGTTCGCGGGGCTGCGGAAGGACAAGGGGACGTTCGTCGGCCTCGCGCTGCTCTTGTTCCTCGCCGCCCTCGCGCTGACGCTGACCACCAGCCTCTTCGTCGACCTCTCCGCGCGCGAGGAGGCCTTGCTCGACCAGGTTGCAGCAGGGGATGTTGCCGCCAATGACCTGGTCTCGAATCTTACCGACGAGGACGTTCGAGAGATAGAGGCGCTTCCCGAAGTGGAGGAGGTGAAGGTGACGGAGGCCTTCACGGCCCCGACGCGCGTCGAAGACGCCCAAGGGAACGAGATCGTCAAGACTGCTCCACCATCGGCGAGCGCCTATGAGGCCTGGGGCTCGTCCCTCGACTTCAACGTCTTCACCGACGACCTCTCGTCATATCGAGACGCCACCAGCGGACCGGCGGATGATGAGGCGTACGTTCGCATCGCGGAGCGCACCCTGCACAATATAGAGATAGGCGATTACCTGGTGCTCGACATAGGAGGGCGCGAGACTTCCTTGCGCATCGCAGCGTTTTATGAGGATCCGCAGATGGGGACGCCTTTCATGGAGACGAAGCGCTACCTTCTGTCTCCCGGCACCTTCGAGAAGCTATTGGCGGATGTCGAGAAGACGGGCTCATCCGGCGCAGGTGTCGCCAGCGGCGCCATGGCCATAGAGAAGGAGGCCTACCCCATCAGGGAGATCAACGTGGTGCTGACGTCCGAAGCGCTATCCCAGGGCATCGACGGCCGGGATCTGACGCAGCTGATCGACGACGAGACCTCGTGGGGCGAATCTGCGCACACGCTCTTCTCCCGGCAGACCCTTTCCGGCTACAGCCTTCTGGTCGTGCAGGTCATCACCGCGGTGCTCGCCGTGTTCTCGCTGATCCTGTTCGTGGTGGCCCTCATCTTGTGCTTGCATACGGCGTCCTCGAGCATACAGAGCGGCTATGCCGACTGGGGCGTCCTGAAAGGTGTTGGGCTTCCGCGCAATGCGCTCCGCAGGGCCCTCATCGTGCAATACGCCCTCTCCGCGCTCGTCGGCCTCGCCCTCGGCTTCATCGCGGGCTGCCTTCTGGAGCCGCTCTTCTGGCCGACGTTCCTGCTCATCACGGGGATCCTCGTGGTCGAGGCATCCTTCCCCTGGGCGGGAATCTGCTGTTGCGTCGCCCTGTTGGCGGCCCTCGTGGCGTGCATTGCCGTAATGGCGCGCAAGATAGGGCGCATCACGCCTTTGGCGGCGCTGAGGCAGGGCGACGGCGACGTCCGCTTCTCTCCCCGCGGGGCGAGCGCGATATCGGGCAGTCGCTTGAAGGCGTCGCTGGCGTGGCGCGCGATCGCATCCGAGAAGGGGCGCTATGCAGGCATCGGCATCTGCTCTCTGCTACTGTGCGCCTTCGTCGCGCTGTGCTTCGGAATCGGCGGCGCAGTTGCCGGAGACGACGCAGTGTACAAGGCCTTCGGCGTGTGGAAGAGCGACGGCTCGGTTCGCTTCGATGCGCAGGAGGTGAGCCTCGACGAGGTGCGCGAGACCATAGAGGGCGTTTCGCCTATAACGCGCGAGTGGGAAGAGGGCGCTGCGGTGCTCGACCTGAACGGCGAGGCTCGCACCTTCGTCGGGCTTTCCGATACGGGCGTTCTAGAAGAGGCGTCCATCGTTTCGGGGCGGGCGCCAAAGCATGCCAATGAGGCGCTCATAGGATTGAGCCTTGCCCGTGCCAGGGGGCTTTCGGTGGGCGACAAGCTGCAGGTGCCGAAGAGCGACGGCGAGGAGCGAACCTACCTTGTGAGCGGTTTGCTCTCGTCGGTGCTCAATGGTGGCAATGGCATCGTCCTCACCTACGAGGGATTTCAGGAGCTGTTCGAGCCGGGATCGGAAGCCGCTGACGTTTCGCGCCAGTACCAGCTGGCCGATCCCGGCAAGGCCGATGAGGTGACGGAGGCGCTTGCGAGCCGGTTCGGAGATGGCGTCGACACCGAGCTGACCGGGTTGTTCGGGTCGAGCACGAACATGCTCCTGCTCGTCAGGGATATGCTCACGACCATAGGGTATGCCATGTCCGCCTTCGCGCTGGTCCTCGCCTGCGTTGCCGTGATGCTGATAAGCAGGCGAACGCTCCTTTCCGAGCGCCGTGATATGGGCATCTATCGCGCCATGGGATTCACGCTGGCCTCGTTGCGCACCTCGTTCGCACTGCGCTTTCTCGGCGTGTCTGCGGTAGGCGCCCTGATAGGGTCGGCCCTTACGATGGCAGCTGGGGGTGCACTGATCAGCATGCTGTTCGGCCTTTTCGGCGTCGGCGCGTTCGGTCTCGCGCTGCCTGCCTGGGAGGCGCTTGCCATCAGCGCGGTCTTCGCCCTCGCCTTCGCGCTCTCGGCCTTCGGAATGTCAAGGAGGATCAAGGACGTGAGCGTCCGCGAGCTGGTCGTGGGGTAACGCGACGCCGCGCGCCCACAGGGTCGTCCCTGCTGTCGGCGGCCCGGAAGCCGACGGCAGGGGTGGCTCGTTCCCCATCCTGCACATGCGGCGAGGGGGGGGGTTCCTATGGTTTTGTCAAGCGTTCCACCTGATCCCTTTTCTCGCATCGGGCAACGCTGACGCGAGCCTCTTTCTCGGAGGCTTCCGCCTTTCGTGTCCAGTGCGGCTCGCTAGGCTGCGTACGGGACCTTGTCCCTCATGATCGCGTATATCGCCTTGATCCTCTTACGTGCGACGGCCTTCAGGGCGGCCTTGTGGCACATTCCGCGCGCACGGCAGTTTCTGTAGTGTTCGCCGAATCGGCTTCTGCTCCTCGTCAATGAGTTGCAGGAGAAGATCAGCAGGTTCTTCAGCCCCTTGTTGCCCCTCTTCGATGCGCTCGTCGATGACACGGAGGCGCCGGAGCGCCGTACCTTCGGAGCGATCCTGCGATACGATGCCAGATGATCGTGGTCGGGGAAGTCGTCGATGTCGATGGATACGACGAGCTCCGAAGCCGTGCGCGGCCCTATCCCCGGCACGGTGAGCAGGCAGGCGCAGACGGGATCGTCCTCGAGCGCCTCGGCGATGAGCGCATCGAGCGCTTCGGCCTCCTCGCGGGATCCCCCGATCCTTCTCGCCAACGTCCTGATATGCCGGTTCTCCGCTGCGACCAGAGGATCTTCGGGCCTGGTCGAGGCCATGATGGCATCCCAGGCGGCATCCACCTTGGATCCGTCGGCTCCTCGGGTCATCGCTCCCGATCTCGCTTTCCCCGCATCGGCGATGGCCCAAGGCCCTCCTATCCTTTCGAGCACGGCGAGCCGATGGCGATCCGATAGGTCGATAAGGGCCTCGAAGGCGGGGCACGATCCGAGCAGGATGGAGCGCAGGCGGTCCTTGTCGCGCGTGGAGCAGGCGACCATGTGATCCCTCTGGGACGCCATCGACCTCGCCGCATCGATCGTCGCGCTCTTCTCGGGAGCGGGCAGCAACGCGTCGGGCACGCCGAGAGCGGTCTTGGCGATCACCATGGCGTCGCGCTCGTCGGTCTTAACGTCGCCTCCGAACAGCTTCGCCGCACCATGGGCCGCAAGGCCCGGCAGATACGCCGCATCGAGGCCTGCCAGCTTCGCGCGTCTCAGGACGAGCGTTCCTATATTGCGTATCTGGTCGACCACCACCAGCGCCCCTTCAGCGCGCGAGAGGAGCGCATCGATGTCTTTCTCTCTGTTGGCCACGGGGGCGCGAGAGGACGACCTCGCCCTCCCTCGTCACGAGGCAGGCCCGATGAGAGCCCTTGCCGACGTCGATCCCGAGAACGGACGCGTGCCCATGCGATGCTGGCTTCATGATGGTATCCTTCCGATCAGCCGGTCGATCGGATGCTGGCTCGCGCGACACCCACATTACATGGCCGTGATGCTCTTCTCAGGGGGATCCGGCAGGTTCCTATGAG
>CATKXW010000021.1 GCA_949840905.1 uncultured Eggerthellaceae bacterium
CCCCCCCCGGGGGCCCTTCATGGGCAAGGGGCGAAAGGCCGTCCGCGGGCGTCCGATCGGCGGTCCTTATGGACGCGAAACGATCGTGATCCGAATCATTCCCTGAATAGGAAAAGCGTCGAATCAGCCTCGACTAGAACTGTAATGTGGGGCGGATTCCCCAGGTGAGCATCTTGGACGACTCGCAGTCCGTCGTCGTGTTTCTGGGCTGTGGCATAGGGGAGGTCGACACGGCGGTGTCCACGTTCGGTTTCGGAGCCTAGCATGGAGATCCGACTCGACAACGTGGCAAAGCGCTACAAGGGGCAACTATGCGCTGAAAGACTTCAGCGCCACGCTGGGCGAGGGTGTTTTCGGGCTGCTGGGCGAAAACAGAGCCGGAAAGACGACGCTCATCAGCATCCTCGTGGGCATCAGCGCGCTGGTCGTCCAGAAGCCGCTGGTGTGGGCGGTCCTGGGGTGCGTGGCCGTCTTCCTCCTGTATCTGATGGCCGTCCGCATCCCGACCATCAAGCAGGAGAGCGTCGATCGAGCTCGGGCAGAAGACGCGGCCTGAGGTCGTGGCAAATCACCAAGAGCGCTGACGTCGCAGCCATGGCTCGCATGGCCCACCAGAAGGTCGAAGTCATGGAGGCGACGAGACCCCCCGCCTAGTGCGTCGAGAGCAGCCACCAGGACCGTGTCGGAGCTGGGCGGTAGACCGCATCTTCGACGAGCCGTTGGCCGCGATGCTACCTGTCTTGCATTAGGGCAATGATTCGCTTCAAGCATGCTGAGCGCCTGTTTTCTCGCACCGGGCATTTCGAAACGCGCTGGATGCAAGGATGCAACAAAGACGACACGAACGTGAAACATATGCACGATAACCTTCTTTCGGTTGAATGTGAAAGAAGGTGAGCATGCAAGAGGTGTCATTCGATGCGACCCGCGTGGGCGGCGCACCCTTCGGACGTGGATGCGGTGCGCGGCAGCGTAGCGCCCTCGGGCGTGCGGGCTGCGATAGGCTGTGCGGAGCGCCCATCGAGGCGCGTTTGCGAGAGGGTGCGGTGAGGATTCCGTCGGGGTGCGCCATCGCGGCTATCATGGATCGCAGCGGCGCCCGGCACGACGGGTCGGACATCGTGAAGGCTATCGAGCTCATGCACGATCGGAGCAACGGGCTCGGCGGCGGGTTCGCCGCCTATGGGATATATCCTGCCTACCGAGAGCTCTACGCGTTTCACGTGATGTACGAGAGCCGGGACGCTCGGGCCGAGGTGGAGGCGTACCTGGACACGTACTTCATGTGCGAGAAGCAGGAGCGCATCCCTACCGAGCCCGTCGCGTCCATCAAGAACCCTCCCGACCTGTGGCGCTACTTCGTCGCTCCACATACCATGCGCCTCAACATGAGTGGGGTCGATGAGGCGGAATACGTCATGCGCCATGTCGTCCGCATCAACAAGAACGTGGACGGGGCCTTCGTCGCCAGCTCCGGCAAGGACATGGGCGCGTTCAAGGGAGTTGGGTATCCCGAGGATATCGGCGCGTTCTACCGACTCGACGAGTATCGTGCGTGGGCGTGGACGGCGCACGGGCGCTTTCCCACCAACACGCCGGGCTGGTGGGGCGGGGCGCATCCGTTCACGCTCCTGAACTGGTCGGTCGTCCACAACGGCGAGGTGTCGAGCTACGACGCCAACCGCCGCTACGTGGAGCAGTTCGGCTACTCGTGCGAGCTTCAGACCGACACCGAGGTCATCACCTACCTGTTTGACCTGCTCTGTCGCCGCGGCGGGCTGTCCCCAGAGATGGCCGCGCATATCATGACGGCCCCGAGCTGGGATGCCATCGACCGCATGCCAGCCGAGGATGCCGCGTTCGAGACGGCCCTGCGCACGGTGTATGCCAGCGCGCTCGTCAACGGGCCCTTCTCGGTGATCTTGGGATCAGAGGAGGGCATCCTCGCCATCAACGACCGTCTCAAGCTGCGTGCCCTCATGGCAGGGGAGAAGGGCTCGATGGTGTACCTGGCCAGCGAGCAGGCTGCCATCGAGGCGGTGTGCCCCGACGCGGAGAACATCCGCCCGATCGAGGGAGGCGAGCCCTTCGTCGTGCAGCTCGACGAGGTGGCGCGCCGCCAGGACGACCACGGCGTCTGGAGCAGCCCGCGCCATGCGCCGCTGGCGCACGAGACCGGCGTGCTGCCGCGAAGAGAGGAGGGCCGCGGACTATGATCGACTTCGCTCTCCCGCGCTACCAGGTGCGCCGCGACGCTGAGGAATGCGTGGGCTGCGGCATCTGCGTGCGCGAGTGCGCCAACGGCGTGCACGTCGCCCGTTCGGGCGGAACGGCACCCAAAGCCGACCACCAGAAGTGCGTGAACTGCCTCCGTTGCGTGCTGACGTGCCCTACGCGTGCGCTGACGATCACGCGCTGGCCGCAGGTGGACGGCGGGTCGGCGGTGTGGACGCTCGAGTATCTGCAGGACATCGCCACTCAGGCCACGTCGGGCGGCGTGCTGCTCTCCTCCATGGGAAACCCGCTGCCATACCCGGTGTACTGGGATCATCTGCTGCTCAACGCGAGCCAAGTGACCAACCCCTCCATCGATCCCTTGCGCGAGCCGATGGAGACCCGCGTGTTCCTAGGCGGCCGCCCCGTGGCGCTCGAGATAGACGAGCGCGCGCGGACGCTTCGGTCGCCCTTGCCCCCGCAGGTGAAGCTCGACGTGCCGATCATGTTCTCCGCCATGAGCTTCGGCTCGGTGTCGCTCAACACCCAGCGAGCGCTCGCCATGGCGGCGTGCGAGCTCGGCACGCTGTTCAACGTCGGAGAAGGCGGGCTTCACCGCGACCTCGAGCGCTACGCCGACCACGCGGTGGTTCAGGTGGCCTCGGGCCGGTTCGGGGTGGATCCCCGCTACCTCAACGCTGGGGCCATGGTGGAGATAAAGATCGGCCAGGGGGCGAAGCCCGGCATCGGAGGGCATCTGCCCGGTGAGAAGATCACGGCCGAGGTGTCGCGCACGCGCATGATCCCCGAGGGCGCGGACGCCATCTCGCCGGCGCCCCATCACGACATCTACTCAATTGAGGACCTGCGCCAGCTCGTCTTCTCGTTGAAGGAGGCCACGCGCTATGAGAAGCCTGTGGCGGTGAAGATAGCGGCGGTCCACAACGCCGCCGCCATCGCGAGCGGCATGGCGCGCGCCGGCGCGGAGGTCATCGTGGTCGACGGGTTCCGCGGCGGCACGGGAGCAGCGCCGAAGCGCATCCGCGACAACGTGGGCGTGCCAGTCGAGCTCGCGCTTGCCGCCATCGACCAGCGCCTGCGCGACGAGGGAATCCGCTCGACGGTGAGCGTGGTGGCGAGCGGGTCGATCCGCAGTTCGGCCGACGTGGTGCGCGCCATCGCGCTCGGTGCCGACGCGGTGTCGTGCGGAAGCGCTCCGCTCATCGCGCTGGGCTGCCACCAGTGCGGCGACTGCGCACGCGGAAGGTGCAACTGGGGCATCGCGACGCAACGCCCCGAGCTGATCGAGCGCCTCGACCCCGATGAGGGGGCCGAGCGCGTGGTCAACCTGGTGCGCGCCTGGACGCACGAGATCCAGGAGATGATGGGCGGCATGGGCATCAACGCAGTCGATAGCTTGCGGGGCAACCGCCTCATGCTGCGGGGTGTCGGCCTCACCGACCGCGAGCTCGACATTCTGGGGGTGAAGCATGCAGGTGAATGATTCGAGGGCGCTTGTGGGCACGGTCTCGGCGGCGTCCGCCGCAAATAAGCAGGAAGGCGCGCAATCGTGCTCATCTGGCTTTGCGCCTGCGCCTGCGGAGCGCGTGACGCTCGGCGCGCTTCACTTCAAGGAGGCGAACGAGCAGGTGCGCCAGGCGCTCGATCGGGTGGATGACGTCGCGCTCGAGGATGTGCGGGCCCAGCGCTACCTGGGCTGCGCACTGCCTGCGGGCAAGCGCCTGCGAATTCATGGGACGCCCGGCAACGACCTCGCCTGCTTCATGGACGGCGGCACCGTCGAGGTGCTCGGAAATGCGCAGGATCAGGTGGGCAACACGATGAACGCCGGCGAGGTGATCGTGCACGGCCGCTGCGGTGATGCGGCCGGCTACGCGATGCGCGGCGGGCGCGTGTTCATCCGCGATGGTTGCGGCTGGCGTGCGGGCATCCACATGAAGGCCTACGACGCACGCCAGCCCGTCGTGGTGGTCGGCAAGGACGCGGGAAGCTTCCTCGGCGAGTACATGGCGGGCGGCGTCTTCGTGGTGCTCGGCGAGACAGGCGACTACCTTGCGCGCGGCATGCACGGTGGCGTCATCTACCTGAAGAATCCGCCGCGCGCGGGCGCGCTGTCAGATGAGGTCGTGCTCTCGCGTGTCGACGACGCCGACCTGGCCGTCCTTGCGCCCTTGCTTGCGGAGTACGACCGCCTATTCGCCGCTGAGCTGGGATATCGCGTGAGTGCTGAGGCGTCTGAGTTCTTCCGCGTTACCCCTGCCTCATCTCGTCCTTACGCGAGCATGTACGTTCGCTGATCGGAAGTCTGCCAAACGAAGGAAAGGAAAGTGCTGGCATGAACGTTTCGGAGGAATTCGGAAGCCTGGTGTTCGACGACCGAGCCATGAAGGCAATGCTCCCGGCGAAGGCGTACCAGTCGCTGAGGAGGACCATCGACGAGGGAGCTCGTCTTGACCTGGGCGTGGCGAACGCGGTGGCCGCAGCCATGCGGGACTGGGCGGTCGCGCGTGGCGCCACCCATTACACGCACTGGTTCCAGCCGCTTACGGGCATCACCGCCGAGAAGCACGACAGCTTCATCGCGCCCTCGCCCGATGGCGGCGTGATCATGGAGTTCTCGGGTACTGAGCTGGTGAAGGGAGAGCCAGACGCTTCGTCGTTCCCCTCGGGCGGCCTGCGCGCCACCTTCGAGGCGCGCGGCTACACGGCTTGGGACCCTACCAGCTACGCGTTCATCAAGGGATCGACGTTGTGCATCCCGACGGCGTTCTGCTCTTACACCGGCGATGCGCTCGACAAGAAGACGCCGCTGCTGCGTTCGATGGAGGCGCTCAACCGCCAGGCGCTGCGCATCCTGCGCCTGTTCGGAAACGACGAGGTCAAGCGCGTGATCACCTCGGTGGGTCCTGAGCAGGAGTACTTCTTGGTCACTGAGGAGATGTACGAGCGCCGCCCCGACCTGCGCTTCACCGGCCGCACGCTGTTCGGCACCAAGCCCCCGAAGGGCCAGCAGCTCGACGACCACTACTTCGGCGTCATCAAGCCGCGCGTGGCGGCGTTCATGGCCGACCTGAACGAGGAGCTGTGGAAGCTCGGGATTCTGGCGAAGACCGAGCACAACGAGGTCGCCCCTGCGCAGCATGAGCTGGCACCCATCTACTCCACCACCAACATCGCCACTGACCATAATCAGCTGACGATGGAGATCATGCAGAGGGTGGCGTCGCGTCACGGGCTGGTCTGCCTGCTCCACGAGAAGCCCTTCGAGGGCGTGAACGGCAGCGGCAAGCACAACAACTGGTCCATCGGCACCGACACGGGCCAGAACCTGCTCGCGCCGGGCGACACCCCCTCCGAGAATGCGCAGTTCCTCCTGTTTCTCTGCGCTGTCATCAAGGCGGTGGACGACTACCAGGACCTGCTGCGCCTCTCGGTGGCCACGGCGGGCAACGACCATCGCCTCGGCGCGAACGAGGCGCCTCCTGCGGTCATCTCGATGTTCCTCGGCGATGAATTGGCCGCCATCATGCATGCCATCGAGGCCGACACCCCCTACGAGGGCATGGAGCGGCGCAAGATGAAGCTCGGCGTCGACGTGCTGCCCCTGTTCAACTGCGATACCACCGACCGAAACCGCACGAGCCCCTTTGCCTTCACCGGCAACAAGTTCGAGTTCCGCATGCTCGGCTCGTCGAATTCCATCGCCTGTGCCAACATCATGCTGAACAGCGCGGTGGCGGAGAGCCTCAGGATCTACGCTGATCGACTTGAGGGGGCGCAGGATTTCGAGGCCGCGCTGCACGAGATGATTCGCAAGACCATCAAGGACCATGCACGCATCGTGTTCAACGGCAACGGCTATGACGACGCGTGGATCGACGAAGCGGTCAACGAACGCGGCCTGCACAACCTCAGGACCACGCCCGATTGCATGCCGCGTCTGCTCGACGAGAAGAACGTGACGATGCTGACCTCGCATGGCGTGTTCACCCTCGCCGAGATGGAGTCGCGCACGGAGATCATGCTGGAGAACTACTGCAACTCCATCGAGATAGAGGCGGCGACGATGATCGGCATGGCGCACGCCGAGATAATCCCTGCCGTTGAGGCCTACCTGCGCGAGGTCGCCGAGACGGCCGCGGCGAAGCGGGCCGTGGCGCCGAACGCGAGCGTAGAGTGCGAGGTTGGACTGGTCGAGCGTCTGTCGAGCCTGGTCGATCGCATGTTCGTCGCTGTGGGCGAGCTCGAGGAGGCCGTTTCGCACCTTGACGAGACGGCGGACGTGACTGAGCGCTCTGAGCGGATTCGCGACGAGGTGCTTCCCGCCATGGAGGCGCTGCGAGCGCCCGCCGACGAGGCGGAAGCTATCACTGCGAAGGGCTTCTGGCCGTTCCCGACGTATGGCGACCTGCTGTTCGGCGTACGATAGCGCGTGGGCAACGAGAAGGCGAAGAAGGGGAGATGCGGCTCGTGAAGAAGGGATTCCTGCGCTACGAGGGCGATCCAACGCATCGCGCCGCTTCGAGCGCGCTGCGTTGGATTGAGAGCAGGTGAGGGCATGACCAAGTACGTATTCGTGACGGGTGGCGTCGTGTCGGGGCTGGGCAAGGGCATCACGGCCGCCTCCCTCGGCAGGCTCCTGAAGGCGCGCGGCCTGCGCGTGGCGGCGCAGAAGCTCGACCCGTACCTCAACGTCGATCCAGGTACGATGAGCCCGTACCAGCACGGCGAGGTCTACGTCACTGAGGACGGAGCTGAGACCGACCTTGACCTGGGACACTACGAGCGCCTCATCGACGAGGACCTCAACCGGTTCTCCAACCTCACCGCGGGCAAGGTGTACCACACCGTGCTCGACAAGGAGCGGCGCGGCGCATACCTGGGATCGACCGTGCAGGTCATCCCCCATGTGACCGACGAGATCAAGCGGTGCGTCTACGAGGTTGGCAAGCGCACGGAAGCCGACGTCGTCATCACCGAGGTCGGCGGCACGGTCGGCGACATCGAGTCGCAGCCCTTCATCGAGGCCATTCGCCAGATATCGCTCGAGAATGCGCCTGAGGACAGCCTGTTCATCCACGTGACGCTCGTCCCCTACCTGCAGGGGTCGGGCGAGCAGAAGTCCAAGCCGACGCAACGTTCGGTGAAGGAACTCCAGGGACTCGGTGTCGCCCCCGACCTCATCGTGCTGCGTTGCGACCGGCCCCTCGACAAGGCCGTGTTCTCCAAGATCGCCCTGTTCTGCAACGTGAGGCCTGACTGCGTCATCGAGAACCGCACGCTCGAGAGCCTCTACGAGGCTCCGCTCATGCTCGAGCAGGCGGGCCTGGCCCAAGCGGCGTGCCGCCGACTGATGCTCGAGGTGCCCGAACCCGACCTGCGAGAGTGGGAGGAGCTCGTCGGCCGCATCGCCGCTGCCAAGGACGAGGTGCGCATCGGGCTCGTGGGCAAGTACGTCGAGCTCCACGACGCGTACCTCTCGGTCGCCGAGGCGCTGCGCCACGCCGGCTACGCGCACGGCGTGCGGGTGGAGATTGACTGGGTGGACTCGGGCGAGCTCGACGCGGGCACGTGCGCGCGTCGGCTGGGCGGCCTTGACGGCATCATCGTGCCGGGCGGCTTCGGGTCGCGCGGCGTCGAGGGCATGGTGGCTGCCGCCCGCTACGCCCGCGAGACGAGCGTGCCGTTTCTCGGCATCTGCCTGGGGATGCAGGCGGCGGTCATCGAGTTCGCCCGCAACGTCGCAGGGCTTGAGCACGCGGGTTCCGGCGAGTTCGACAAGGCGTGCCCCCAGAAGGTGATCGACTTCATGCCGGGGCAGAGCGCCGAGCTGGAGAAGGGCGGCACCCTGCGCCTCGGGGCGTACCCGTGCGCCATCGCGCCGGGCAGCGTGCTCGAGCGCTGCTACGGCGAGCGCCTGGTGGCCGAGCGGCACCGCCATCGGCTCGAGGTGAGCGACGAGTTCCGCGCCGCGCTCGTCGATGCGGGCCTGCGGGCGTCGGGCACCTCGCCCGATGGGCGCCTGGTGGAGGCGGTCGAGCTGCCGGACGAGCCGTTCTTCGTGGGCGTGCAGTACCACCCTGAGTTCAAGAGTCGCCCGACGCGCCCGCACCCGCTCTTCCGGGGCTTCGTCGGCGCGGCGTGCGCCCGCTCGCAGGAGGGCGCGTGATGGGGATCCACGAGGAATGCGGCGTGATCGGCGTGATCGCACCGGGTCCTGCGGATGTGGCGAGCATGGTCTTCGGCGGCCTGTTCGCCCTTCAGCATCGCGGCCAGGAGGGCTGCGGCGTGGTGGTGAACGATGATGGGGTGTTCGCGTCGCACAAGGACCTCGGCCTGGTGGGCGAGGTGCTCGCCCCCGAGGTGCTCGCCCGCCTGCCGCGTGGCTCCATGGCGGTGGGGCACGTGCGCTACGGTACCACCGGCGCCCGCGTGCGCGCCAACTGCCAGCCCATCGAGGTCAATCACCGCAAGGGTCTCATGGCCCTCGCCCACAACGGCAACCTCAGCAACGCCGACGAGCTCCGCTGCGCCCTTGAACTGGCGGGTGCCATCTTCCACACGACGAGCGACACCGAGACCATCGCCTACCTGGTGACGCGCGAACGGCTGCGCTGCCCCTCGATAGAAGACGCGCTGTCGGCGGCGATGAACGAGATAGCGGGCGCGTACTCGCTCGTGCTGATGTCGCCGCAGAAGCTCATCTGCGCGCGCGACCCCCATGGCTTTCGCCCGCTGTGCTACGGCGTGACTGACGAAGGCGTCTACGTTGTGGCGTCCGAGAGCTGCGCGCTCGCCGCGGTCGGGGCCCGGTTTCTGCGCGACGTCGAGCCGGGCGAGATCGTCGTGTTCACTGCCGAGGGGCCGCAGGCGCGCCGCGAGCACTGCCAAAGAGCCCCGCATGCCTCGTGCGTGTTCGAGTACATCTACTTCGCGCGCCCCGATTCGGTCGTCGACGGCGTGTCGGTGCACGCCGCCCGCCTGCGCGCGGGCGCCATCCTTGCCGAGGAGCATCCGGTTGACGCGGACGTGGTGGTGGGCGTGCCCGACTCGGGGCTTGACGCGGCGCTCGGTTACGCGCGCGCATCGGGCATTCCCTGGGGCATGGGGCTCGTGCGCAACCGCTACGTCGGGCGCACGTTCATCTCGCCCGGGCAGAGCGCGCGCCTGGACAAGGTGCGCCTCAAGCTGGCGGCGATGGAGGAGTGCGTGCGCGGGCGGCGCGTGGTGCTCGTCGACGACTCCATCGTGCGCGGCACCACGGCGCGGCGCATCGTCGGGCTCCTGCGCGAGGCCGGCGCTGCCGAGGTTCACCTGCGCATATCCGCGCCGCCGTTTCTGCACCCCTGCTACTATGGCACCGATATCGACTCCGAGGAGCATCTGATCGCATGCCGCTGCAGCGTGCCGGAGATAGCGCGCGAGCTCGGCGCGGACAGCCTGGGCTACCTGCCGGCGGAAAGGCTCGGCGAGCTGGTGGGCGGCGCGGGCGTGTGCGCGGCGTGCTTCGACGGGCGCTACCCCACCGCCGTGCCCGCCTGCGCGTCGAAGAACCGCTTCGAGCGCAAGCTCTCCGAGGGGGAGTGAGGCCCTGCGCGGAGCGGCGGCTGGCCGCAGGGCCGCGGCGTCTTGCCGGCGCGCGTCGAAGGAGCCGGGCGGCCGCGCGGGCGCGGAAAGGAAGAAACCGAGGAAAGGAGGGGTCCTGTGGGCCTCAAGTTCACCAAGATGCACGGTCTGGGCAACGACTAGCTCTACGTGCTGGGAAACCCCGACCGGGCGAGGGAACGCTATGGCCTGGATGCTTCCGAGCTCTCGATCCGCCTGTCCGACAGGCGCTTCGGCGTGGGGTCTGACGGCATGATATGGATTGCCCCCGCAGACGATGCCGACTGCCTGATGCGCATCTTCAACACGGATGGCAGCGAGGCGATGATGTGCGGAAACGGCGTTCGCTGCGTGGGGAAGTACCTTTACGACCAGGGGCTCGTCGACCGCCTCCAGGTGCGCGTCAAGACGCGCTCGGGCCTGAAGGGCCTGGAGCTCTCGCCGGGCCCGGACGGGATGATCGAGCGTGTCGCCGTGCGCATGGGGCGGGCGACGGTCGATGACGAGCGCGTGGTGGAGGCGCTCGGCGCCGAGGTGCGGCTCGTGCCCGTCTCCGTGGGCAACCCCCATGCGGTCGTCTTCGTCGAGGACGCCCTCGCCGCCCCGGTCGCGAGCCTCGGCGCGGCGCTCGAGCGGCACGAGGCGTTCCCCGGCGGGGTCAACGTCGAGTTCGTCGAGGTGACGGGCGACAACGAGCTGCGCATGCGCGTATGGGAGCGCGGCAGCGGCATCACCATGGCCTGCGGCACGGGATCGTGCGCGTCTGCCGCAGCGGCCGTCCGAGCGGGCCTGGTGGACGGCGCGCGCCCCGTGCGCGTGGTTCTTGATGGCGGAGAGCTGCTGATAGAGGTCGCGCCTGACGGGGAGGTCGTCATGACCGGTCCCGCGGCGACGGTTTGCGAGGGGGAGGTCGAGCTGTGATCGAGCTGAACCGGCACTATGCCGAGCTGGAGGACTCGTATCTGTTCGCAGGCATCGCGCAGAGGGTTGCCGCGTACGAGGCGGCTCATCCTGGCGAGCGCATCCTGCGCCTGGGGATAGGGGGATGTGTCCCTGCCACTGCCCGAGGCGATCGTCGCAGCGCTCCACGAGGGCGTCGATGCGCAAGCGCGCGCCGAGACCTTCCAGGGCTACCTTCCCGAATGCGGCGCGCCCTTCCTCCGCGATGCCATCGCGCGCCAGTACGGGGAGCGGGGAGTGGCGCTGGATTCGGGCGAGGTGTTCGTGTCGAGCGGCGCGAGCGACGAGCTGGGGGATATCCTCGACCTGTTCGACGCCTCGAGCGCGGCGCTCGTCGTGGAGCCCGCCTACCCTGCCTACGTCGACGCCAACGTCATCGCCGGCCGGCGCATCGTGCGGCTTGCGTCAGGCAAGGACGACGGCTTCGCTCCGTGGCCCGACCCCGCGGCCGAAGCCGATCTGATCTACCTGTGCTCGCCCGGCAACCCCACCGGCGCCTCCTTCACGCGCGACAAGCTTAAGGCCTGGGTCGATTTCGCCAACGAGCGTGGCGCCATCATCTTGTTCGATGCCGCCTACGAGGCGTTCATCTCCGACACGGACGTGCCCCACAGCATCTTCGAGATGGAGGGCGCGCGCACCTGCGCGATAGAGATCTGCTCTCTGTCGAAGACGGCGGGCTTCACGGGCACGCGCTTGGGCTACCCCGTCATACCCTTCGACCTTGCGCGCGGCGGCATGAGGGTGGCCGATATGTGGGTGCGCAATCGCACGACCAAGACGAACGGCGTGAGCTTCATCGTGCAGCGGGGCGCGGCTGCCGTGTTCACCCCGGAGGGACGTCGCCAGTTGAAGCGCAATATCGAGGTGTACAAGGGCAACGCGCGCGTCATCATGGAGGCGCTCGATGCGGTGGGCGTGTGGTACTGCGGTGGCATGAATGCGCCATACGTGTGGATGGAGTGCCCGAGAGGCATGGGTAGCTGGGAGTTCTTCGACTACCTGCTCGAGAATGCGCAGGTAGTCGGGACTCCGGGCGTCGGGTTCGGCCCTTGCGGCGAGGGCTACTTCCGCCTCTCGTCGTTCGGCAGCCCCGACGACACCGCCGAGGCCATGGGCCGCATGAGGCGGCTGATCGGGTAGCCTTGCCGCAGGCGGGGAGCTAGCACACAACACAGAGAACCGTCCCCTGTGTTGCCAAGGGAACCATCCTCTGTGCTGACGCGCTGACCCATTCCCGTGCCGACCTTCCCAGTGCGCGCCACCCTCAGTGGACCAACGCCGTGATGAACGCGGCTGCGCCGAGGAAGATGCCCGGCACATTCGCGATGATGATCGGCCAATCCTTCTTGGGCTTCAGAAACCCGTAGAAGGTCCACATGACGCAGTTGAAGAAGGCCGCTAGCGGTTGCCACGGACTGCCTGGATGACCATCGAGGTTGTTCGCGATCTGGGTCACATAGGAGACGTACATGATGATGGAGAGCACGGAGGCCACCCTGCCGATGATGTCAACCGACGTGAGCTTGGCGCAGCTTGCTTGAGTTGCCGACGATCCGCCGCCTAAGGCTGAGTCCGTCGACGGGTTGCCTAAGGTTCCGTGACCGAAGCTTGCCATGGGGTGCCCCTTTCGCCGTACGAAGGGTTGGCTCGAGGATCGCTCGATCGACCCGGTCGCCTTCCCGCCTTCGTTCGCTCGTTCTCTGTGAGCATATTGCCAGCTAACCCGATGCGCGGGCCTGAAAGCTTCAAGGTCAGGAAACGGTCATCGCCTCGTCAGGTAGCTGACGGCCGGGTTAGCGAGTCATGTGAGCCAGTCTGGCTCGCACAAGAACGCACGCTACTCCAAAGAAGGCGCCCTCACTTCCGCCCTCATACGCTCCATCATGGAGGAGAAGCCCAACCAGGTGGAGCAGTTCAAGATTCCGAAGAGGAGCATCGCCCGCTTCTTCAAGCCGAGCGCCACCAGGGACGAGATCGAGGACCGCATCGTGCGCGCCCTTGAGCTGCTTGAGCAGGCGGAAGCGCGCCGCGACGGGTTGGGCGGCGCGTGATGGGCAACGTGATGCACAGGGGCAAGGGCTCCTTCACCTTCGTGGAGGACACCATCTTCTTCGACCACGGCCTCTCGGCAAAGGCCAAGGGGATCTACTGCCAGATACGCTCCCTTGAGAACAACCCCGAGTGGGTGTTCACCGTCAAGGGCTTCTCGTCCCTCGTAAGAGACGGCGCGGATGCCGTGTCCGCCGGGGTAAAGGAGCTGGAATCCTCGGGCTACATCATCCGCGCCCGCAAGCGGAGCGTCAACGGCCGCTTCCTCAAGGCGGAGGAGGCCACCTGGATCACGCTCGACGACCCGGCCATGCACGCGCAGGTGGCGGCGGAGCTCAAGGCGGACGGCTACGCCATCCTCTCGGAGTTCACCCGCGAGCCGTCCGCCAACGTGGAGGTGGAGCTTGCATCTCCGAGTACTTGCGAAACGTGCGAAACCGGCGAGAGTCCCCAGGTCGGGGCCAGAACGGGAAAACCCGTATCTGGGAAAGCCACATCTGGGGAATCAGCCCCTATAAATCACTCATCCGATAAAGAACTTGATTCCGATAAACAACCCCCCTCTTGTCCCCCCGACGGCGAAGGCAGGAAGGAGAAGAGCCGCGACGACTTCGTGGCATATCGGAAGGGCGAGTTCCCGGAGGCCTTCGAGCGGCTGTGCGCCATGTCCATCAAGCCGGTCTCCTCGCTGCGCTTCAAGTGCGACTGCCTGGCGGCTTGGGAGCGAAGGGTGGCGCAGGGCTTCGCGCCGGAGCACATCATCGAGGCCTATTGCGCCTACGCCAAGAGCTACTGGATGCGAAACAGCGACGATGTGACGCTCGCCAAGAACCTTGCTCGCTGGCTCGAAGGAGAGGGAGGGCTATCGGCATATGCCGACGAGCCGATACCGCCCGACCTGCTCGACGCGGACGGCGAGCCTTTGGACATGCCGGGGCTCGCCCAGGCCGACCCCGACTTCGCGAAGCTCTGGCGGCGCGTGGAGACGCAGCGCTGCGTGATACGCTCGACCATGGCCATGGGCGACGAGCTGCCCCCGGAGAAGGACGTGCTCGCCGCCTGCGAGACCGACAGTCACTACCAGCGCTTCCTCGGCGCCTGCAAGGAGCGATGCGACCGCTATCTCAAGGTGATCGAGCTGTTCAGGAGTCCCAGCGAAGGTCTTGAGCGGGCTCATCAGGAAGCATTGGCGCTCAGCGCCCTGCCGTTCGGGAGGAGATTGTCATGAGGGCGTTGTGGAGGTTCGCGAAGTGGCTCTTCCGCGCTGTGTTCCGCTTCATGTGAGGCACGAGCGCGTGGACACGACCGCTTGCGATCCGAGGCATTCTGCTCAAAGGATGCAGTCTGCAGGAGGGGTCTGCGGGCGGTTTATAATGGGTTGCGTCACCCTAATCGAATACGTACGTCAATTACCGGGCCGAGGGGCATCTGCCGTTTGGGTAATTGACGTACATTTCCCAACAGGGTGACAACTGAGGTGGATGCCTCTCATCTGACATTCACAGGGGCTACCATCTTCCTTATCCCGATTACGGAAAGGTGGCCCCATGGCAGCAAGCGCAGAATACGCCCCGCCGAAAGAGCTCGTCAACGTTATGGTCCAATCATCGGAGAAGCTGGAGGGCGCGGCGTCGCTTCTTGAGATGCTTGAGGACAAGGCCGACAACCAGAGGATAACCGCCTCCGAACTGGCAGCCGTGCGATGCGTCGTGGAGGCTTGCGCGGCGAATCTCGGCGAGGTTCTGGAAGAGGCCTAGATAAAACTAGAGCCAGTCCCAGCAGGACCGGCTCTTGCAAAGCCTCGAAGGCTTTAACATCTGGCACTATGCTCTCAGGAACATCCTATTCGGTCAACCCTTCGTTCGTCGCTGAATCGCCCAACAGTTTCAACTCGTTCGCTTCTATTGTCCGCCTGACTTGCTCTTCAAGCTGCTCCTTATCCGGGAGGTTCAAGGTGTATGTAGACGCGAAGATGCTGTTGTTGAGCCCGCCGAGGGCATACTCCGCTCGCACATGGTTCTTATTAGTGCAGAGTATGATGCCTATGGGCGGATTATCGTATTCGTCATTGATCTCGGCGGCGTAGTAATTCAGGTACTCGTTGATCTGCCCCACGGCTGATGCCATCAGCTTCGTCGTCTTGAGCTCGATCAGCACGTAAGCCCGAAGTGGCTTGTTGTAGAAGACCATGTCCACGAAGTCCTTCTCGCTGCCGACAGGAACCCGCTGGTTCGTGCCGACGAACATGAAGCCGCGTCCGAGCTCCAGCATGAACTTCTCAATCTGCTTCACGAGCGAGTCCTGCAAGTCCCTTTCGAGCGGCGCCATGCTGTCCGGCAGTCCTAGGAACTCCAGCACATACGGCGACTTTATCGCATCCGATGGCTGGCGGTACGCTATGCCCTCGTTGGCGAGCCCCAGGACATCCTGCCTGCTCGCATCGTCCTTTGCAGACAGCACCCGCTCGAAGAGCATGCTGTCCATCTGGCGCCTCAGCTCGCGCACGCTCCACCCGGCGTTGGCCGCTTCCCGTTCGTAGAAGCCGCGCTTCGCGTCGTCGTCCAGATCAAGCACCTCGCAATAATGGGAGAAGGTCAATTTGCCAGACAGTGTCTGGCAAATTGGGTGTTTGAGGTACAGAAGCCGCATGTACTGCAGGTTCGACCTTGAGAAACCGCGCCCCAGCCTTTCCGTCAGCCTCTTGGAGAGGCGCACCAGCGTCTTGTCGCCGTACTCTGCCCGGTCGCGCCCATTCTGCTCGTACTCGACGATAAGACGTCCGTTGTTCCAATAGGCCAGCAACTGGTCTATGCACACGTGGCGTGCAGCCGCATTGCGCGCCCGCTCCATCGTGCTCTCGATCGCGTCGATCAAGCCGTCGAATGTCTGCGCTTCGTCTGCGAGGCCAGCATCGGATCCGTCGGCGACGATTTGCCAGTCGGCGTCTGGCAAATTCGCTTTCGTTAAGCCGTTTCCCTCATCCTGCACCATGCTTCCTCCGTTCGTCTTTCTTTCATTCTACGCGAGCCGTCATCGCCCAGAAACCATGCGTTCCCGAAAGCGGAACATCGACGCAAGGAGGGGGTACCCTCCCATCGTCATTCGACCTCCCCGAGCGCGGCCCCGCGCCCCCGGCGGCCTTGACGCCCGCATGCTCGGCCGTGAACCGGGCGCCGCGCAAGGGCCGCGAAAACTTTTCCGCAGGCGTATGCCCCCTTCCAAGCCCTCCGGAAAACTCAGGCCCTCCGGGTTTCGCATTTCCCCCTTGCGCGCCGTCCGAACCCCGTCCGATGCACGGACCACAAGGCCCGCCCAGAGGGGGCGGGCCGAACCGACAAGGAGGTCAAAAGATGGAAACGACGAGAATCCCGCTCTCCCAGTGCGTCGAGAGCAACTACCAGAACCGCAAGGAGCTGGGCGATGTCTCGGGGCTCGCCCGCAGCATCGAGGTGAACGGACAGATCACGCCGCTCATCGTGGTGGCCGACGGCGAGACCTATCAGCTCGTCGCAGGGCACCGCAGAACCGCAGCCATGAAGTCGCTCGGACTCGAAGAGGCGGACGCCTACGTGATGGACGGCTGGGACGACGCCCGGATCGCGCAGATCCTCAACGTGGAGAACAACCACCGCAAGGAACTGACCGAGGCAGAGCGCGGACGCGGCATCCAGACCATGCTCTCGCTGGGCGTGCCGGTCGCGGACGCGGCAGTGAGCGCCGACATCCCTGAGGACAAGGCCGAGTCCTACGTGCGCGGCACGAAGCTGGTGCCGACCGACGCGGTGAACCTGGACTTCGACGCCGTGGCGCTCATGGGCGAATACGACGACGTGCTCACCGAAGACGACGTGGTTGCCAGCTTCTCCAAGAAGAGCTTCTGGGACCGCCAGGCGGTCTGCCGCAAGGCCCGGGCGCGCGCGGCGGCCGAGGAGGAGGCGGCGCGGCTCGGATCCCTCGGCATCGAGGTGGTGGACAGGGACTCCCTCGGGGAGGGCTACCACGGATGCGGCGGCGACTGCGGGCACCCCAGCCTCGTGGCCGTCGTGAGGCCCCAGCCCTGGGGCGAGAGGGCGGACGTCACCTTCTACTGCGACGACGAGTCCCACGTCTACCAGCCCACGCCGGAGGAGGTCGCGGAAACGGAGGCCTTCCTGGAGCGCAAGGCGACGCTCGACGCCATGGGTGGCCGCATCGCGGAGTTCGCCAAGTCCATCTACCCGAAGTTCCCGGCCAAGGGCCAGTCGAAGCTGCGCCAGTGGGCGCACGAGGCCTTCGAGGCCTGCTACGAGTGCGAGCCCGACGATGCCTGGGAGGGCTTCAAGGAGCCGAAGGCTAAGGCCCTCGACCAGTTCATCCTGATGCGCACCATCCCGGCCTGCGTGCCCGGCCTCCCGGAGCGCGTCCTCAAGCGCGGCTACGAGTCGTGGTCGCGCGACCTGGACGACCTGCTCGAGTTCACATCCTTCGTGGACGACGTGCTCATGCCCGCGGGCTATGAGCTCTCCGAGGAGGAGCGCGACCTGATGGACCACCTGAGCGGGATCTTCGCCGCCGAGGACGAGGACGAGGACGAGGTGTTCGGCATCGACGAGGATGCCGAAGCCGAAGATGATGACGAGCCGCCCTTCGACGCCGACACCATCGACGGCGAGCCCCTGAACGGCGGCGCGGCCATCGCCAAGGCGGCCTGACGCCTTATCTCCGCCCGGCCCCAGTTACGGGTCGGGCGGTCCCTTCTCTTCCATCACATCCTAGAAAGGAACATGCCATGAAGACCACCCTTGAGGCCATGATCGTCCCCGTGAGCGGCGCGCCCTATCCCAAGACCCTCGAAGCGGACGAGAACGGCTCGTTCCTCCGCGCCCTGCAAAATTGCGTGGGCGGCCATATCGAGCCTATGGGCTACCTGTTCGACGATGCCCCGACCGTCTTATCCAGATTCCGAGCGAGCTGACGTCGGTGAAGCGCCGCCTTCAAGTCCCCGGCTTGCCGGCTCTGGTCAGTCTTGGAGTGAAATTGATGAGCCGCTAGCGCCGGCATGTTGGTGTTTCTTGCGTGATCGACGAAAGCGGCGTTGCTTGCATCATGGATAGCGCAAGACAGCTGAGAGGCATCTCGTGCGCCGAGCTCGTACGTCGCATCGGCGTGGACAGGAAGCGGCTCTGGCACGTTTTGCACGGTCAGCGCGAGATGCGCGTAGACGAGTTCGTCAAGCTTTGCGCCTTCTTCAACCTGGGCCTCGGCTGCTTCATCGACAGAGCCACGGTCGAACGACTACGTTCTTCGCAACCGTTCCGCGAATGACGGCGCATCCATCCCCATCACGCCCGTCGGCCTTCGGATCGGCGGGCTTTCTCTTTGCTTGTTCTCCTTGCAACGACCTCCTGCATCTGTTCCGATCCCAACCGCCTCTGGCTCCGCGCTCTCGCCGAGGACCGAGCGTGGTGGCAAGGGCCGCGAAAACTTTTCAGCAGGACGGAGCATCGTCCAGGACCTTCCGAAAACTCAAGCCCTCCGGGTTTCGCATTTCCCCCTTGCTCACACGCCCGATCCCCGGCGGTGCCCGGGCCACGAGGCAGGTCATAGGGACTGGCCGAAACGGCATAGGAGGGAAGATATGTTAACGCTGCGGTGAGGTTGGAGATGGGGTTGCCGGGAAGCGACAGCAGGCAGGCGGTGTATGCGTTCGCAGCGAGAAAGGATATGACCGAGAGGGGCCGCCGCCCAGATGATGGCCGCCGCTGTCACTTCGCCCGCATCTCCTGGAAGCGGGGTTCAATCGATCGAGCCTTGGTGGTGGATCTCTCGGCCTCAAGGGCCGCCGATGCCTCCCGCGCGTCCTCGGCTCGCTCGTCGAGCGTGCGGTCGTCGCGGTCGCGGGAAGGCTCCTTCTCGTGCTGCTCTTTGATCTTCTCGGCAGCTTTAGCGCAGGCGTCGTCCGTCTCGCGCGAGAGCTCTTCGAAGGACTGCCACACCTCCCTCGCGTCCGCGATGCGGAACAGGAGGTATTCCTTGCTGGTTTCCGGGTCGGGGAACCAGGCCGAGCCGACGTCGTGCGTGGCGAGCCTGTTCTCGATGACACCTTTGATCGCGCCATAGTCCTCGATTCCCTGGAGCTCCTGCATATCGTGCTTGGCCCACTCGGGGGCGTCGCCCTCCCGCGCGTCGTCTCCGGCGATCTCCTGCGCGGAGCGCTCTTCTTCTTTTTTCCGTTGAGGAACGAGGCCGCACAAGCCCGTCCCGTAGTCCTCGATGACCTTCTGGCGGCGATAGGCGAGCTCTTCCTTCATATCGCTGGTGAGGAAGAAGCCCATATCCAAGCCCATGACGGCGCAGAGCCTAACGAACTCGTCCGCCCTCATCTGGCGCTGGCCGTCGAGGATGTACCACAGGCGCTTGCGGTCGACGGATGCGCGACGCGCGAGCTCGGCGACACTGATGCCGCGCGAGTCCCGCGCCTCCTCCATCCTTATGACGACCAGCTTCGCGTGATCCATCCTCTTAATCGCCTGTCACCGGTTGATGCGTTGCCCTTTGCTTGCGGGCTTAACCTTTGGCATGAGTAGTCAATGCAGCGCTCTCTGCCTTAGGTTTTTCCCAAATTAGTGATGCATGTCCTCAATATGGGAACATGCATGATGGCTTGTCCTCTTTAGCGATCGGCTGGAATATGCACCGTGAAGACAGAACCTTTTCCAAGACTGCTTTCAACGGATATCGTTGCGTTGTGAAACGCGGCCGCGTGCTTGGCTATCGCCAGCCCGAGACCGGTCCCTCCGCTTTCTTTTGAGCGGCTTTTGTCAATCCGATAGAAGCGCTCGAATATCTTGCTGGTCCCTTCGGCAGGGATGCCGCATCCGTTGTCTTTAACGCGCACGTAGGCCTCCGCGACTCCATCGGTATCGAGCGCGTTCAAGTTCTTGCCAACGGAGACCACGACCTCTCCGCCTGCATCGCTGTACTTCACCGCATTGGTTATGAGATTGGATATGATTTGATCCAAGAGGCTTCGGTTGCCCTCGACTATCACTGTCGAGCCTAAGCAGCGCAGGCTCACGTTGCGCTTGTCCGCAAGGGGCATCAACCGGGTTGCCACCTCATGGGCGAGCGCGAGCAGTTCCACGCTCTCTTTCCCCGCATTTTCCAGCAACGGGTCATCGAGGCGCGATAGAACGAGCACGTCATCGATCAAAGCCGCCATATTCTTCGATTCGGTCAGGATTAGCGAGGCGAACTTTTTGGCGTCCTCTTCAGGAATACCACCGTTCGAAAGCAGTTCGGCGTATCCCGAAATGACCTGGAGAGGCGTCTTCATCTCGTGAGAGACGTTTGCGGAGAACTCCCTGCGCATGTTCTCCGCGCGGGCGAGCTCGTCATTCTGGCCTATAAGCTGTCGGCGCTGCCGTTCGATTCGCTCCAGAAGCGGGCGCATTTCTACGTAGGCATCGTTTTCGAGCGGATGAGCGACATCAATTCTCCCGAAAGGTGCCACAGCGCGCCGAGAAAGCAGCCTGGACAGCATGATTGACAGCAAGAGTGCCATCAAGAGAGCAACGCCGAGCGCAGGGGCCGTGGACTCGAAGACGGCAAGAAACGATGCCCTCTGCTCCGACAGGCGAAGCACGTCCCCCGACTGCAGGAGAACGGCCGCATAGACGGTGTCTTCGCCGAGCGTCGCGGAGTATCGAATGACGGAACTAGATCCCGATGCGCGAGCCTCTATGATCTCAGGTCGGTCCGCGTGATTCGCATTCACGCTGCCGTTGCTGTCGAAGATCACGTCACCATCGGCGTCGATGAGTGTATAACGAATGTCTGCTTGCAGCTGGCTCTCCAACACATGGATGTCGTCCTGCTCGCTTTCGCCATCAAGGGAGCGGGCCGCGGCTTGGGCGACAGCCTCGATTCTCGCTTCCTCGTCCCGCTCGTAGACGAAGTAGAAGAATGCCGAGAAGACGCATGCGAAGCAAAGAAGGATTACGAGCGAGTAGACGAGGACGGAACGCAGGAGCGTCGAAGCCAGCTTTTTCTCTTTGCGGGCCATATCGGATCACGGCCTTATGACGTATCCGACACCGCGGACCGTTTCCACCATCGACGCCGCCTCAGCAGAAGCGCTTGCGATTTTCTGCCGAAGCGTCTGGACATGGGCATCGACTGTCCTCGTATTTCCCGCGAAGTCCCATCTCCATACGCTTTCCAGTAAATGGTCTCGTGTGAGCACATGACCGCAATTGTTCATGAGCATTTGAAGGAGGTCGAACTCCTTGAGCGTGAGGGAGATGGGCTCACCGCAGACGCGGACGGTTCTCGCTTCGCCGTCGAGTGTGATCTCACCACATTTGCATTTGCTGCCGACAGCTATCGCAGGTGACTCGGCCCGACGGTAGAGAGCGCGAACGCGCGAGACGAGCTCCATCATGCCGAAGGGCTTTGCCAGGTAGTCGTCCGCTCCCAGATCAAGGCCTTGCACCTTGTCTATTTCCGAGCCCTTCGCTGTGAGCATCATAACAGGGATATGCCGCATGGAGGGGTTCAGCCTCATTGACTCCAAAATCTCAAGGCCATCCTTACCGGGCAGCATGATGTCCAAAAGCACCAGGTCAGGCATCTGCGACGAGCAAGCGTTCTCGAAGTCTTCGGCGCAAGGAAACCCGACCACCTCGAACCCCGCTTGGTTCAGGGCATAGGTGGCTAGATCCCGGATATTCTTGCCATCCTCAACATAGTAGATCATGTCCCTATTATAGTTCCGCACGAAGGAACTAGCATCTGTGCGAATGTCAAATTCATGTAAAGGATCTCAGCCGAAGCGACCCGACACGTAATCGGCAGTTCGACTGTCCTTCGGGTGCGTGAACAACGCATCAGTGTCTCCAGCCTCCACCATTTCGCCCAAGAGGAAGAACGCCGTCTTCGTCGAGATGCGAATAGCTTGGAGCATGTTATGAGTGACCATAATAACGGTGTACTTCGATGCGAGCTCTCCCACGAGCTCTTCGATCTTCGCTGTTGATATCGGGTCGAGCGCACTGGTCGATTCGTCCAGCAGCAACACTTCGGGTCTTACCGCCAACGCACGCGCTATGCACAGGCGTTGCTGCTGGCCGCCGGAAAGCCCTAATGCGCTCTCCTTCAAACGGTCTTTCACCTCTTCCCAAATCGCGGCGTCCCGAAGCGATTGCTCCACAATCGCATCGAGCTCTTCCTTGCCCTTCACGCCGTGGGTGCGAGGGCCGAACGCGATGTTGTCGTAGATGCTCATGGGAAAGGGGTTGGGCTGCTGAAAGACCATGCCGACGCGGCGGCGGAGGTCGTTCACGCCGATATCGGTATAGGCGTTCTCTCCATCAAGCTCTATCGTGCCGTCGATGCGGCATCCTTCAACGAGGTCGTTCATGCGATTAAGCGTCTTGAGCAGCGTCGACTTTCCACAGCCAGAAGGCCCGATGAGCGCTGTGACCTCGTTCTTCGGGAACGTGAGCGACACGTTCTTGAGAGCATGGAAACTCCCGTAGTGCAGATCGAGATCCTTTACCCGCATCTTCGCAGGCCCTTCTTCCAACGGGGCGGAAAGACCTCCGATCTCTTCGGAAACGGGCAGCAATTCTTCTACGCCTATCATCTACATCTCCTCCTTGAGCTTCTTCGCAGCGAAATTGGCTGCTGTATTGAGCACCACTACAAGCACGATCAGAACGACTGCGGTCGCATACGTCTCGTCCATGTGCAGCCCTTCGCTCGCGAGCACGTACATGTGAACGGCAAGAGTCCGGCATGAGTCGAAAAGAGCCAAGATGCCTTCCCCTGCGAAATCGGGAATCTGCGCCACGGTGCCTGCTGTAAAAAGTAGAGCGGCCACTTCGCCAACGCATCTGCCGAGGGCGAGGAGCACACCTCCCAAGATGCCAGGCAACGCGCTAGGCAAGACACAGCGGAGTATAGTCCGCACGCGGCCTGCGCCGAGCGCGAAGCCTCCATGCTTGTATGCCCCAGGAACGGCGAGAAGGGCTTCTTCTGTGGTGCGCATGACGACGGGCAACACCATGATCGCAAGCGTGCACGCGCCGGAGAGAAGGGAGAGACCCCAGCCTAGCACGGTCGTGAAGAACAAGAGGCCGAAAAGACCATAGATAATCGAAGGAATGCCCTGCAGCGTTTCAGTGGTCATGCGCACGAGCGCTACGAACCGGCTTGAGGAGCGCGCGTACTCCACGAGATAGATCGCAGCTCCCACCCCAACGGGCACTGCCAAAACGAGTGCTAGGACGGCCATGAGAAGCGTATCCACGAGGGCTGGCATGAGGGACACGTTCTCGGATGTGTACTCCCATTCGAAAAGCCGAGGCTCAAGGTGCGGTACGCCGTTCAAGAGGATGTACCCTACAAGACCTGCGAGCACGGCCACGGTCACGACAGTCCCGGCATAGACCAGCGCACGCAACAGTTTCGCTGTCATTGGGCTTCACCTCTTTTCTTGATGGCGCCGAATAAAAGGCTTATCAGCATAACGAACACGAACAGCACGACACCGGTGGCGATGAGCGCGCCGCGATGGAGGTCGGCTGCATACCCCATCTCAAGCACGATGTTCGCCGTCATGGTTCGCACGCCGTCGAAGATCGAGTTCGGTATAACGGGCTGGTTGCCCGCTACCATGACGACCGCCATGGTCTCGCCTATGGCGCGCCCAACTCCGAGTACGACGCCAGCCATGATGCCCGAAAAGGCGGCTGGTACGAGCACGTTGAATACGGCGCGCTCGTGCGTTGCGCCCAGCGCGACCGCCCCCTCGTAGTAGCTCTTCGGTACGGCGTCGAGCGCGTTCTTCGCAACGGTGATGACAGTAGGAAGAATCATGATTCCGAGCAGCACAGCTGCGGCCAGAAGAGAGAATCCGCGCCCGGGCATCGTAGTCCTTATGAACGGCACGATCACCATGAGGCCGAAGAATCCGTAGACCACAGAAGGGATGCCCGCCAGGAGCTCGACGCCAGGCCGCAGCACGCTGGCTGCTTTCTTCCCAGCGAAGCGTGAGAGGAAAATGGCGGTAAGGATGCCTGCAGGTACGCCGACGATGATGGCCCCTGCCGTGACGTAGATGCTTCCCATGATCATGGGGAATATCCCGTACATTCCGCTCACTGGCTTCCAAGTGGTCCCGAACAGGAAAGCAGTCAAGCCGATTTCGTCCATCGCCGGTAGGCCATTCACGAAGAGGAACAGGCAGATGAGTGCTACGGCCAGGATGGAGATGGCCGCCGCGATAGCGAAAAGCACCCTCGCGGCGGTCTCTTTGAACTTCGACTTCGACATAACGCCTAGCCGACCACTTCTGCCCAGCTGATGACATCGCCCGAGAAGATGGCTTTTACCTGGTCGCTCGTAAGGCCGTTCACGCTGGACGCGGGGGCGACGATGACCGCGATGCCGTCCTTGGCGATAGCCGTAGCAGTTGCTCCGGCAGCGGTTTCTGATTCCTTGAGGTCACGGGAAGCCATGCCGATGTCGCAGGTTCCCTCGACCGCCATGTTCACTCCCGTAGTCGAGTCGGACTGCTGCACCTCGATGGTCACGTCAGGGTTCTCTTTCTGGTATGCCTCGGCCAGCTTCTCCATGACGGGCGTAACCGAAGAAGAACCTGCGACGACCACCTTGCCGCTCGCGCCCGAGTTGGTGTAGGGCGCAGCATTGTCGGCCACGGCGATATATCCGTTGTCTTCTACAATGGTCTGACCGTCCGAACTCATGATAAAGTCGATGAAGTCTTGTGCGGGGGCGCTCGGCGTATCCGCGACGATGATGTTGAAGGGGCGAGATACTTTGTAGCTTCCGTTCTTCACGTTCGCAGCGGTCGCCTCAACGTCGTCGATGAGCAGCGCCTTGACCGAATCGTTGAGCGAGCCGAGAGAAATGTATCCGATACCGTCGGGGTCGCTCGCTACCGACGTCATCATCACGGAAGTAGAGTTGGTGATGGCGGCTGCATCCGTCGTCATGTCAATCTTGTTGCCGATCGCGTCCTTCTCTTCCAAGCCGAACAGTTCGATGAACGCACCGCGCGTGCCCGAACCATCTTCACGCGAGTAAACCGATATCTGATTGCTCGTCTGCGCCTCGGATGCGCTGGGACTCCCCGATTGGGTTTCGGATGAAGAACAGCCGAAGGCGCTCATCATTCCGAGCGTGAGAATCGCCGTAGCGACGATAGGGAGTACTTTCCTTGCCATGTTTTTGGTCATGTCGATTCCTTTCTTTGAAACGTGCCTCCTCTCGCGGGAGGGAGCATAAGAGGAGGCTCTGCTCAAGCATGACCAAGCTGTATGTGCGCCTTGTCAGAGGTCTGCAAAGTCTTTGCAAAGTTTCACGGCAGAGCAAATCGAAACGGGACACCTTCTTCTCAATTTGGGACATCTTTCTCTCGGATGAATCGCAGAGTTTTAGCCTTGCCCGTGAAATGTGCATCCCCGGAAGTATCGGTGATACATACGGAATGAAGGCACCTTGATAACCGCATCGAACGCTCATTTCGAGCTGCGTCACAACTGCGCGCTCTGCGCAAGCATGCGATCGGGGCTTTCGCATCGTTGTAGCGTTTATCCAAACACCCCATCATCGCGGTCAGCGACGCTGGCCGCCTCACTTTCGAGAGGAGGCGACTATGAAGGAAACCTATGGCGAGATGGAGATAGACGAGGCTCGGCTCAAGGCGGCCGACCCGGACGGACTCTACCTGTTCATGCTTGAGCAGTACCCCTACATGATGACCCCCGACAACGTGGCGGCATTCACCGGCACGACGGGCCAGGAGATTCGCAAGCTACTGAACAAAGGCGAGATGCAGGGATGCCGCATCGGCATCCGTTGGCTTATCCCGAAACTCGGGCCTTGAACTATCTCTACAAGGATCGCCGCGAGAAAGAAAGCGATGCATATGAAGAAGCTGCGATGCGATAAGCCCTATGACATCGACGAGGCCCGTAAGAGAAAAGGCCTTTCCAGGCGCAAGCGCAAAGACTCGCGCACAACGGCCTACGAGCTGACTATCCGTATCCCCGAAGAGCACCGAACGTATTTTGATGGGAAGAAGAAGCTCACCCGCACAGTGTTCGCCTTAAATAGGAAAGACGACCTCAAGACGCAGATGGATTCTTTTGAAGACGAGAAGAGCGCCGCGCTTGAACGCGGACTCGAAGAGCGTGACTGGGTACGACAAGATGGCCCGAAACGCGAGCCGGGTTGCTGCATGACGCCTCTTGGCACCTACATCGAAAGGTACATCGAGATCCGCAGCAACGGCTCGGTCAGCAGGGACACCATCGGAAACGAGCTGCGCTACCTGCAATACGTCGATGCCGCGATCGGTGCGATCCCCATCTGCGAGGTGACCGCCGAGGACGTGGAGGGCTGCCTTCTGCAGGTTCCCGAGCTCTCCGAGAAGTGGGCGCTTGAGCGCCAGGCCGCCTGGGAGGAGAATCGCAAGACCGCCCGGTGGGCCAAAAAGCACGGGACGCTGGCGAAGCCCTTCAAGCCCGTGCGCGTAGCAGGGTCCGACATGCAGTCGAAGGTGCTCAAGTTCCTGCGCGAGGTCATGAACTACGCGCTTGAGAAGGAGGATATCTCGAAGAACGTCGCCAAGGCGAAGTTCCTCACTCGCGTGTTCAAGAAGAGCAAGCCGCTCATCGACCCGCTGATGGCAGACGATGCCGCGAGGTTCCTGCAGGAGGTGGAGAAGCTGCCGCTGTGTTATCTCAAGGTCACGCTCTTGCTCCTTCTCAACACCGGCATGAGGCCGGAGGAAATGCTCGCCATCCGTGCAGGCAGCATCGTCTTCGACGGCAACGAGACCATCATCAGCATCACGGGCGCGCTCGACCGCGACGGGAAGACCATCAAGGACTACCCCAAGTCGGATGCCGGTCGCCGGTCGGTTCCCGTGGACGACTACACGGCCGACACCGTGCGGGCGTGGATCGAGCTCAAGTCGGAGATGGCGAGGGAGCAGGGCCTGAAGCCCTCCATGAGCATGCTCGTCTGCGGACCCGAGATGGTTCCCCGAACCTACCAATCCTGGTACCGCGATTGGTTGAGGTTCGCGGGCGATGCAGGCTTCGCGGGCGTACGCCCCTATGCTCTGCGCCACACCTTCGCCACCTTGAACCTCGCCAACGGAGAGAACATCAAGACGGTGGCGGTGCTGATGGGACATGCGAGCTCCGCCTACACGCTCGACCTCTATGCAGCCTACGTGCCCAACACGGGCATAGGGATCGGAAAGCGCTACATGAGCTTCCTTCGAGCCGCCGCCTAGGCGTCGCTCGTGATGATTTGCTGAAATGACCGAGGGATTTAAGGAGGTTAGAGTATAATGTTTCCCCACTGCGGGCGTGATTCAATGGTAGAATTTCAGCTTCCCAAGCTGGTATCACGGTGAAGCATTGCGAAACACGTGAAATGTGCTTTCGCTAAATCCCCAGTTCAGAATATGCTTTTTTGAAACCTCTGAACGTCTTCGATTTCCTTCTCGATTTCTGCAACCCCGAATTTTCCAGTACGCTTCCAGTATTTGCGAAACGTACGACTCATTCGCACATTCATTGAATGGGTTGCCTGACCTCCACGACGTGGCACATGCCACAAGAATGGAGGCGCATCATGACGTGCAAAACAATAGCGGTAGCGAATCAAAAAGGAGGGACAGGAAAGACCGCCACAACGCTCAGTCTCGGCATTGCTTTAGCTAAGCTCGATAAGCGTGTGTTGCTGGTGGACACGGATCCCCAAGGAGATCTGACCAAATCGCTCGGCTGGTCAAACCCCGATTCTTTAGAGATCACCGTCGCCAATCACATCCAGGCGGTTATTGACGGCATAGATCTGCAGGCCAAGGAAGGAATACTCAGCCACAAAGAGGGCATCGACCTTATGCCTGCCAACATCGATCTTGCCAGCATGGAGATGGGCATCTTCATGGCGATGTCGCGTGAGCAGATTCTCAACACCTGGCTTTCCTGCATCAAGGATAGCTACGATTACGTCCTTATCGATTGCGCGCCGACGCTCGGCATTTTGCCCGTGAACGCGTTCGTCGCATCAGACAGCGTGCTCATTCCGGTCTCGGCTGAGTTCCTGCCAGCATCCGCGATGACCGAGCTCCTGAAGACCATCAACAGGGTCAAGCGGCAGATCAACCCCTCTCTTGATGTCGAAGGGATACTGATCACGCTCTTCGACACCAGAAACAATCTTGCCCGCGAGGTGGAACAGACCATCCGCAGCCAATACGGGAATACCTATCGCGTATTCGATTCAGTCATCCCCCGAGCCGTATCAGCTGCAGAAACGCCTGCCGTCGGCGTAAGCATCTTCGCTTATGACAAACGGGGCAAAGTTGCGACCGCCTTCACCGGTCTTGCGGATGAGGTGGTCTGCAATGGCTAAGAAGAGAGTGAACATTAGCCTTCCGTCAGTAGACGAGCTCTTCACCTCGCAGGTCGAGCGAGACTCGAAGGGAAGCAGCGTTATCCAGCTACTGCCTGTTGCCTCGATCGTCCCGTTCCCCAACCATCCCTTTGGCGTGCGCGACGACCAGGACATGGAACAGCTTGTAGAGAGTATCCAGGAACACGGCATCATGTCACCCCTGACCGTGCGTGTCGCAAGCGATGGAACGTTCGAACTCATAAGCGGCCACAGGAGAAAGCATGCGGCGGAAATAGTAGGTCTGTCCGATGTGCCGTGCATAGTCAAAGACCTCACCGATGATGAAGCTGTTATCGCAATGGTGGATTCGAATCTACAAAGGGAGACCATCCTGCCGAGCGAACGGGCATTCGCTTATTCGATGCGCCTTGAAGCTATGAAGCGACAAGGTTTCCGCAGCGACCGAACTTGTGCGCAACTTGCGCACAAGTCGGGCGGCAGGAAGTCGAGAGATATCTTGGCTGAAGAGCTCGGCGTTAGCAAGGATATGATCCAACGCTACATCCGCCTTACCAATCTTATTCCAGAACTGCTTGCTCTCGTAGATGCGGGTCGCATGAAGATGCAGCCAGCGATAGCGATCAGCTACCTCAAAGAGGACGAGCAGCAATGGCTCCTCGAAGCGATCGGTTCCCAAGCTTGCACGCCGTCCCATGCCCAAGCCGTCAAGATGCGCCGCTATTCAGAGGAAGGAACCCTAACGGCAGCGCATGTCCACTCCATCATGGAGGAGGAAAAGCCCAATCAGGTTGAGCAATTCAAGATCCCAAGGAAGAGCATCTCGCGCTTCTTCAAAGAAGGCATGAGCAATATGGAGATGAGCGCGCGCATCATCAAAGCCTTGGAGCTACTCGAAGCAGCCGAGGCAAAGCGCGACTGGCTGGCCGAGGAAGAGGTGCATGATGGGTAACATGATGCACCGTGGGAAAGGATCGTTCACCCACGTCGAGAACACGGTCTTCTTCGATCACACCCTGAGCCTCAAGGCCAAGGGTATCTACTGTCAGATTCGCTCACTTGAGAACAACCCGGAATGGGTCTTCACCATTCGCGGCTTCGCAACACTCGTTAAGGATGGAGTGGATGCCGTGACGGCTGGGCTCAAAGAACTGGAGAGCGCTGGCTACATCATCAGGGCGAGAAGGCGAAGCGAGAACGGGCGCTTCCTCAAGGCAGAGGAAGCCACGTGGATCACGCTCGATGATCCGGCAATGTATGCGAATGTAGCTGCCGAATTGAAGGAGGAGGGATATGCGATCCTCTCCGAATTCAAGCGCGATCCCGCCAACAACGTGGAAGTTGAATTGAAGAGCACTCTTCCTGTTGTGGATAAAGATGACCCCAAGAATGACCAGGTCAGCACCAGAACGGGAAAATCCGTATCTGGAAATCCCGTATCTGGAAAAACCATATCTGGGAAATCGGACCCAATAAATTACTTATCCGATAAACAGACTGATGAAGATAAACCCCTCTCTTGTCTCCCCAAAGCCGAGCCGGAGTCAGACCGCAAAGAGGAGAAGAGTGGTTTTACAGCTTTCAGGAAGGGAGAGTTCACGGAGGCTTTCGAGGAGCTGTGCGAGATGTCCATCAAACCGGTCTCCTCGCTCAAGTTCAAACGCGATTGCTTCGAGGCATGGAAGCGAAAGGTCACAGACGGCTACACCCCAGAGCAGATAATCCACGCTTACGACGCCTACGCGAAAGCATACTGGATGAGAAATGCGGACGACAAGAAACTTGCGAAGAACCTCATTCGCTGGCTTGAAGGAGAGGGAGGTCTCGAAGCTTTTGCTGACGAGCCGATACCGCCGAGCCTGCTTGGGCATGACGGCGAGCCGCTCACCATGGAGGAGCTTGCCGATGCCGACCCGGATTTCACGCCTCTCTGGAACAGGCTCAAGAGCGCCCGTTGCGTCGTGCTCTCGCTCATGATAGCCGAGGCGGAAGAGCGGCCTTCGCAAGAGGAGCTGGATGCGGCATGCGACAAGGACAGGCAATTCCAGCGATGCCTGGCAAAGTGCAGGGAGCGATACGAGAGGTACCTGAAGCTCTTCGAGCTATTCAACGAGAAGTGCCCGGATAGTGATTAATCGATGTTTTCGGCTTCCGTATAGCCATGCATTCCGTGTCGCTTGGTGCACCCGAAGCGCATCGGCAAGCCAATCGGGAATATAATTGATAGGTCACGCTAACTGAATACGTACACCAAATACCGGACAGAGGGGCATCTGCCGTATTGGGTATTTGGTGTACATTTCCCAACAGCGTGACAACTGAGGTGGATGCCTCTCTTTTTGAGGACAACGGCTACCATCTTTTCTAATGGTTGGAGGGAAGAAAAGGGTTCAACTAGATGGCAACCGAGAAAGACTATTCGATATCCGCCAGCGCGGTCAACGCTGTGGTCGAGTCAGCCGAGAAGATAGAAGGTGCAGCCTCGTTGCTCCTTTTGCTGGAGGAGAAAGTCGGGGATGATGGCACCGTCGCATCACCAGAGCTGGCAGCTATAAGAAGCATCCTTGAAAGCTGCGCCAAAGACCTCAATAGCGCTTTTCAGGAAGTTTAAGTGCTTGGCCGAACAGCCCCAAACCAAGCTGATCGGCCATCCTTCTCTTAGAACTTCCTCTTCCAGGCGTCGTATTCCTCCTGGGTGATCTCGCCCGTTATCAAGCGGTGACGGATCTCGCCCCATGCACCTATCGCCTCAACCGCTTTCTGGGCGTTCTTCGCTTTCGGGTCGATCCAGAGGCCGCCGTCGCACATGTCGGGAACGAGTCCGAACTCCTCTTCCAGTTGAAGCAAGGTCCCCACAAGGTCCTTGGCGCTTTCTATCCTGTGGTCTTCAAGCATCCTTGGCGACACGTTGAGGGCATGGGCGATCTTCTCCAGCTGACTTTTGCCGGGCGTTCTTATCCCTCTTTCGTAGTGGAGGATCGTGCTCTCGATCAGGCCGACCTTCTCTGCCAGCTTCGCGGCGCTCAAGTTCTGCGCCTTCCGATATCGCCTAATGTTTTCGCCGACCGTTGCCATGTGCACCCTCAATCGCTCGATCTCAACGCTGCAATCATTATCGTACAAATTCGTACTGCAGTGCAGAGCACGCTGCGTAGAGGTCGAATTCGGAATGCTTCAGTAAGGGCTTCTTGGTCACCATCGCCGCACCGCTTCTTGAGAGATGAGCTGCCACAAGAGGCGTTTGCTAGAAAACCACAGTTTGTTCGATTGACGAAATCTCGATCTGGATGCATCATTATCTAATCCATAATCGAACAAATGTTCCCATTAAAAGGAGGTGCCATGCGCGATCGTGTCATCATGCACATAGACATGAACGCCTTCTATGCGTCTGTTGCGCAGCACCTCGATCCATCGCTGCGCGGTAAGGCGGTCGCGGTCGCAGGCGACCCGAAAAAGAGAAACGGCATCATCCTCGCGAAGTCTCGCGAGGCCAAGGCTGCTGGCGTGAAGACAGCGGAGGCCATATGGCAGGCGAGGCAGAAATGCCCCGGCCTTATCGTCGTGCCGCCGGACTACGCGGCGTACAAGAGGTACTCGAAGCTCGCGCGCATGATCTACTACGATTACACGGATAGGGTTGAGCCCTTCGGCCTGGACGAGTCTTGGATCGATATGACTGGATCGCTCCCGCTGTTCGGAGGCAATGCCATGCTCGTGGCGAGGGAGATATCCGAGCGAGTGAAGTCCGAGCTCGGGCTCACCGTGTCCGTCGGCGTCTCCTGGAACAAGGTGTTCGCCAAGCTTGGCAGCGACAACGATCCGGGCGACGGGGTCATCGCCATCACGAGGGACAACTACAGGGATCTCGCATGGCCCATGGCGGCATCGGAGATGATCTACGTCGGTCCCGCAACGATGCGAAAGCTCCATTCCGCCGGATACGAGACCATAGGGGACCTGGCGCATGCGGGAGACTACTTCTTGACCAAGCGGTTCGGCAAGATCGGCCCCATGTTGCGCACCTTCGCTAGAGGCGAGGACTCAAGCCCCGTGAAGGTGATGGATCCGACCAAGGCCGACGTTGACTACGTGGTGAAGGGCATCGGAAACGGTCTCACCACCCCGCATGACCTTGAGTGCGAATCGGACGTGAAGGCACTCGTATGGCTTCTCTCGGAATCCGTCGCGCAGAGGCTTCGCGAGTCCCGCTTGCGCTGCCGCACCATCTCGGTAGGTGCCCGTTGGGCACGCGACCTGACGGGTTATTCGAGACAGACCACGGTTCGCGTGCCGACATGCCTTACAAGGGACATCGCCAATTTCGCCATGGGGCTTCTGCGCGCCAACCAGCCCTTCGACAAGGATCACGCCCTGAGGGCGATCCACGTGCGCGTCACCAACCTCGTGCCTATGGATGTACCCGTGCAGTGCGACCTCTTCGGGGGCGCTGCGGAAGTCGTGCGAATGGAACGGCTCGACCTCGCCATCGACGCATTGCGCGTCCGCTTCGGGAACACGTGCGTCAAGCGGGCTGTCGAGCTCACCGACGACGTTATGTCCGGCCTCGACATCAAGCGCGACAATACCGTCCACCCAATCGGGTTCTTGAGGTAGGCGATGGCTGTGGTTCAGGGCATCTCCGGAAGGGTGAAGCGATACGTGAGCGTCACCGCCCGCATGGACGAGGACGGCCATGTGCGCCCACTGTCCATCCAGTGGTACGACGGCAAGACATACCCTATCGACGAGGTGAAGTCCGTACGCCGCGCCTCGTCTCGCAAGGTAGGCGGAGACGGGATTTGCTACACCGTTCGCATCGGCGGCAACGTCACCTACCTCTACTACGAGGATCCGCGCTGGTTCGTCGAGGAGATCGTGCCTGACGCACCGCCTGCCTGACATCGCAGAACTCAAGAAGCAATCGGCTTCACTTCCCGAGCAAGGCATCAGGGGATCCCGTACATCACCACTGTCGCGATGCTAACGCCTCGCAAGATGACCTCCTAAATCTACCGCCCTGCCCCGCCTCTCATCCAGGCACTCTCGCGTGGAACCCGCCAAATGCGCCGCAAGGCGCGTCCTTCCTGCGCAAAACCCGCACAAGCAGATTTCCCTTCGCAAGCCTCTCGTGCAGGTTGCGGGCATGCGCCCTTTGCGAAGAAGCCCGCTTTGTCCCTTGCGCCGCAGGCGGAACCCGCGCACGGCCCCGGATCGCGAGGCGGTGGCACAGGGCGACCGCCGAAAGATTAGGAGGTCATCATGGGAAATCGGGCAGTCATCACCACGAAGGAGCGAAAGATCGGGCTGTACTTGCACTGGAACGGCGGTCGGGATACCGTCGAACCGCTTCTCAAGTACTGCGAGCTTCAAGGCTACCGTTCGCCAAGCCAGGACTGCTACGGCTGGGCGCGCATGTGCCAGGTGATGGGGAACTTCTTCGGCGGCTCCTTGTCCCTCGGCATCGGTGCCTACACCACGGACCGGCAGATGGATCCCGGAGACAACGGCGTCTACGTCATCGAGAACTGGCGCATCGCCGACCACCTGCGAACGGAGTACGACGCGGACTGGAACCCCATCGGGATGCGCTCCTTCGAGCCTTCCGAAGAGGAGGACTGGCACAAGTTCAACGAGATGCTCCACGCCTTCGACGAGGCGATGCCCGAGGGCTTAAGGCTCGGCGACTTCCTTGATGCCCCCGAGATTCCCACCTCCGAGGTCCGCTTGGGCGATAAGGTCTGGATGCGCGAGTACGAATCCGGACACGAGCTCTTCGAGGTCGTCGGCTTCGGCGCGGACGATGCGCCCAGGGGACTTGCGGGCGCTCCCTTCGTGAACCGCTACGAGCACGACGGCGATTACTCCTGGAACAGCAACAACTACATCGACTCGGACACCTGCCGGATCGCTCCCCGCGAGTGACCGGCCTTTCGCTGCCAGCCCCGCACGGGCTGGCAGCCGCCTCTCCGCATACGACACCACTAGAAAGGATCACGGACATGGGATACAGAAGCGAAGTGAAGATAGCCACGACCCGCGAGGGCTATGACCAGATGTGCGAGCGCGTGGATGCGCTCAGCGAAGGCCTGGGGACATCTCCCCTCATGGGCTCTTGCCGCAAGCCGGACTTCTTCGAGGAGAGCGATGGATGCGTGGTCTTCGGCTGGGACTACATCAAGTGGTATGAGGGCCTTCTCGCCGACGTGGACAACGTCGCAGACGCGCTCAGCGAGATCGACGAGTGCGGGCTTCCATATGAGTTCTGCCGCATCGGCGAGAGTTGGGACGATATCGAGTTTCGGGCGTCTTGCAACAACGATGAGCTCGCGCTGCATGTCGAGCCATCGGTCGTCATCGAGATCGTGTAACCGCATCGCTGGCGAAGCGTGCATGGCCCTATCGTGATTCTCCTGATGCCCTCCTGTGCGCCTCGTCCTTTCCTGCCTTATCACACGCACGCTCGCACGGAACCGCTCAGGGCTTTGGCAAGGGCCGCGATACTTTTCCCATTTCTTTTCATGGAAGAGGCACTCTCGCAATCCCTGAAAACAAATGCGAAAACTAGCGCGGCGGGGATCAGCCTTCGACGCGCCGCTTCGCTTCCTCCCTTGCAAAGCACGCGAACCCGTGCGCTCTCCCGTGTCACAAGGCAAGGCAAAGGGCCGAGCCTAAGGCAAACAGGAGGTCATCATGAAAGAATTCATCGAGAAGTCGAATCAGGCAGCAGCGGCGTTCCTCGACCGCCAGGGATACGAGATCGTCGAGCAGCCCTGGGAGGACGACATTGACTCGCCCGTGAGCATTGTGGCGCAAGACGAAGACACCCTCGTTTTCATATCCGTCGCAGCCCGCAGGAACTCAAGCTCGTTCCCGCCGGAGCACGTGAACGAAGAGGAGCTCGAAGGCTTCGCCATCAGCTGGCTGAAAGGCAACCTCGACCACGCCGCCTGCACCATCCGCTTCGACCACATCGGCCTGCTCCTCATCAGCCCAGACAGGGCGCTCATCAAGCACCACGTCAACGTGATGTCCTGCAGCGACATCCCGGAGGAGGAATAACCGACCTCCTTTCCTCCTCTTGAGGAATCCCGCATGCGCCGCCGGGTCGATAGGCTCGGCGGCCTTCGGGGAGCAATCCGCCAACCATCAGAAAGGATCACTACCATGGGACTCGATATGTATCTGACGAAGTGCAGCGCCGCCACGAAAGACGAGCAAGACGAGATGGTCGCCTACTGGCGCAAGGCCAACCACATCCACGGCTGGTTCGAGCGCAACGTTGCCTACGGCGAACTTGAGAACTGCGAGCTCTACCCCGTGAGCTTCGAGCAGCTGATGTCGCTCGGAATCACGTGCCAGCTCGTAAAGGCAAACCCGGAAAGCGCGCCGATGCTGCTGCCGCGCCAGGAGGGCTTCTTCTTCGGGAGCAGCGAATACGATGACGACTACTTCATGGATGTTGACGACACCCTCGAAATCATCCGCCAGGTTTGCGATGCGCTCCAGGACGGCGACGAGCTCTTCTACCACGCCTGGTGGTAGAAGGCCAGCTGCCTCTTTCTGCATAGCGCTGGGTTATAATCACTCCATCAGAGATGAAAACACAGTCCCCGTCGGGTAGTCGTGGGCGTGCGGAAGATCTAGCCAGCAATCCGCATCAGTAACCTGCCTCCTTGGTTGTCCCTTCTCTGCATGGTTTCAAAAGCATAAAGGAGGAATCACCATGCAGATCAGCGTGTCATCCACCCTGACCCTCTTTCATGACGGCCAGTTCTGGGTAGGGATCGTCGAGCATGTCGAAGACGGCAGCCTCGGCGTTGCGAAGATCGTCTTCGGCACAGAGCCATCAAATGAGGAAGTCTTGCAATTCGTCGTGAACAGATGGGAGAAACTCTCGTTTGTTGGCAGAAAAGAGCCCGACAGGCCAAAAATGGCCAGAAACCCTAAGCGCCGCCAGCGCGAAGCGGCGAAGGCGTTGGAGAAGCCAGCGATGAGCACCAAGGCTCAGCAGGCCCTCTCGGAGCAGCGAGAGGCGATGAAGCAATTCGCAAGTCGATCGCGAAAGCAGAGGCGCTCCGATAAGAAGCAGGAGCGCTTCGAGCTTCACGTGAAGAAGCGCAAGCAAAAGCACCGTGGACACTAACCGTCACCAATCTCGCATAGAAGGCCAGCGGTATAGCCAAGCCCGAAAAGCTTATCCCCATGGATTTGAATAGTTGGTCTTCTGCGCTCTCCGCCAGCTCGAATGCATCTACCAATGGCCAAGGCGTTCCGAATTCCTTTATCCACGCACAAGCAAGCTGTAAGGCAATGGCAATGATCAGGTATCTTAGAAGAAGGTCGGCATTCATGCTATCGCCTCGCTTCCAATCCGTTCGAAAGGCGCGCAGCGATCTGACCGAATCGCACATCGTCCCTCACGGAGTCCCAGAGTCCGTCGCTTTCAAGTGCGCTTACATATGCTGCGCGTAATTCTGCAACGCCCTCGCTTCGCGTGCGGACGACTTCATCGTCTGCATCGTCCCACAGCATGTCTTCAACCTTGTCGAAGATGCCCGGATTGACTGGATTCGACATGACGGCGCATGCTTCATCGAGTGCATCCGCAAAGGCATCGAGCGCTGAGAAGACCTCATCTGTTGGAGCCGTGCGTACCAGGTTCTTCGCCTGCTGCAAGCGGATGGCGGGCATGAGCGTCGGGAAGATCGAGGCGAACACCTTGTCTGGCTGCAAAGCGGCAGCAAGGTCGGCCAGTTCGGCTAATCTGGAATCATCAACCATCGGCACCATAGCTGCCATCGCAGACTGCGCTTCCAGAAGGGATACGAGAAGCGCTCGTTGCAGGACGGCCAAAGCTTCTTCATTGCGGCCAGCCTCACGGTGGAGCTGGGCTAGCAGGGCAGCTTGCAGGCTCGGCCCCTTCCGCTCATAGCCATCGAGCAGCTTCTCGGCTTCGCGTTCGCGACCGGTCCACAGCAGAATCCGGACAAGAGACGGAAGCTCGGCTGACACCCCCGCCTCCGAGGGAGAAAGCTCTATCACGCGCCTTATGATGCGCTCCGCCTCATCGGCGCACTGCAGCGACTCGTCTTCAAGGGAGTCGCCATTGAAGCCGGGAATCTTGGGTATCTGCGCGAATAGCGCCGCTCCCATCATGCGCAGAAGCTCGCAGCATGTCCAATTCTCCCGTACTTGCTTCCGCACGTAGTCAAGGCCGGCATCGTAGTCTTCTCCAAGGAGCGCCAAAGCGGTTTGATATGCCGCATTGATGCTTTCCTTGTCAGGTTCTTGGACGCGACCGAAAAGGTCGTCGATGGAAGTCGAGTAGAGGTCTGCGATGGCGGGAAGCAATGAGATGTCCGGCATGCTCTGTCCGCATTCCCATTTCGAGACCGCCGCCTTAGTTATGCCAAGGTGGTTAGCCGCCTCTTCCTGGGTCAGTCCGCTCTCCGAACGGAGGCGAGCGAGCGTTTCGTTGATTCTGGTGTCCATTTCGATTCCTTGCTCTAGGGATACATCCATTATCCGAATGGCATGAAATGCAGACAAGCGAGCATTAGGACTCTTTCGATTGCTTGCAGTCAACCGATGGTTGATTTTGCTATCCGCATCGTTAGCAGCCTAACGCCAAAGTAGCACGCAGTCAGTGCTTTCAGAACCAAAACAGTACAATTCTGTACTGTTTTGGTGTACAATAGGAATGTAATACAAACAAGGTGCATCTCATTCCACCACCCGGAGATGCGGCGAAGACGCAAGAAACGAGGCGATTCCATGCTCGCACATGAATCCCAACGCCCTTCCTCCAGCACGGCGGCTAAGCGCCCCGAACGCAATTCCCAGGATAAATACCCAACTTGGATGTCATAGGCGCTTAGACGCCGAATCCAGCAAGTATCGCATGGCGTATTACATCTTCGATTCCTTGCGCCATGCAACTTGTTCCCGGGATGCGTTCGAGCAGTTATGTCGCCGAGCAATTTGTGGGCTCGGCTCCGGAGAATCCCGGGGAATGCAGCTTGGCGACATCTGACTCAGAGCCGAATGGGCGCAAGCTGGCGGGGGATCCCCCGCGCCCCTAGGGAAAAGCAAACACGTCAGGAGGAAACGATGAGCAAAACCAACAAAGTCCGAACCCTGAGCTTTCGCCTTGCCGAAGACGATTACCAGAAGCTGATGGAGCGCTGCCGCAAGGCGGAGCTCTCCAAGTCGATGTACCTTCGCTACCTCATCCGCATCCCGATCGTCTGCGATGAGGCAACCGAGGATTCCGCGCCGTGTATTGTCCTGGATAAAAGGTCGATCCGCGACATCTCGCGGGAGCTCACCCGCTGGGGCTACCACTACAACCAGGCGGTGCATGCGATGAACTCCATCAACTACTACATCGCCCACGGCAAGAGTGACGCTCGCCTGTTGGACGAGAAGGCAGAGTGCATCGAGGTCGAGCTTGCCACTGTGAACCGCAATGCAGAGCGCATCGTCTACGAGATCGCGAAGCTCCAGGACAAGATGATCGTCGAGGCGCGGTGATGCCGATCCTGAAGGCCATAGCTGGACACGGCGGTACGGCTGGCATACGCCGATACCTTGAGAAGGGGAACCGGGCGCTCGCGCGGGACGTAATGAATCTCCCTATGGAGGAATGGGTCGGTGAAGCGCCTGGCGAGCATTCGATCTTCGTTGATTGGGATGTCGAGATGGATAGGACACGCGAAGCCTATGGGACGAACGCCCCCTGGCGCGGCCTGGCTGCCAGGACGTTCGAGCACTTCGTTATCTCGCCTGACCCTGGAGACGGAATCGACCTGGAAGCGCTGCGCCGCCTGTCCCGCGCTTGGACAGAAAGGCACTTCAAGGACTTCGAGGTGGCGATCATCTACCACGACGACAACGAGAGAGGAATCCCGCATGCGCACGTCGTCGTCAACAACGCGAATCTCAAGACTGGATACCGCTGCCACATAAGCAAGCCGGAAACGCTCAACCAAGAGCTTCAGGACATGGCTCGGGAAATGGGCTTGTCTGGCCTTTCCAACATCATGCCGAAGCGAAGCGGCAAGGAGCAGAAGGCAGAGCCAAGAAGCCGCCAGGCAGTCTACTTCGGCCGCGCAGAAAGGGAGATTATGCGCTCAGGTGGCTACTCTTGGGTTGGCGACATCAGGGCGCGAGTCGCCCTCGCGAAGAATACCTCCAGAACCGAGGGCGAATTCAGAACCGCCCTTGCGAAGCTCGGCATCTCGATTGAGGACAACTCCGAGAAGGCACGTCGTGACGATTGGATATTCGCGCTGGCTGATGATCCGACCAAGCGCGTGTCGGGAGAGCGTCTTGGCTTTACCTACGGGAAACAGATGCTGCGAAACCGCTTCGAGCGCCAAGGGGCGTACATCCCCGAAGCTCGCACTGCCGCCCAGATCCGCCAGAGGGCCGCAAGCGCTGTGGCGCTAAACGACCTCGCCGACCTCTCAAGGCTTTCTGCCGTGCTGGAAACGTGCGCGAAGTTCAACGTGAGGAATCTGGACGATTTCAATCGGAGGCTCTCGACCCTGCAGCATCGCGGAAGCGAGAGCAGCGAGGGCTACAGGAGGCTTGTCGAGGCGCGGTCATACGCATCGGAGAAAGGCCTCATGCAGCGCAAGGGCGGTACGTCTGTCGCAGCGACGAGGATGCGCGGAAACCAGGGTTCCGGCCAACGAGTCCGCGAGCAGGAAGCAGAGCGCGCAAGGGCGAGGGAGAGGGGCGGCAGATGATAGTGAAGATCGCCTACGACGACCAGAGGCTCGACGTATTCGACACATCTGCGTTCACGGCAGGACTTCCCCTCGGCAAGGCCAATATGCTCACGAACTTCGAGGTTCGCTTCGATCGCTTGGGAGAGGGAGGACTCTGGCTTGCCGCCCACAGCTATCAGGCATGCGGCGAACACGAGGATGAAGGCGGCGAAATTCCTGTCGCAAGGCGGACGAGGGGATGGCGTTTCCTCCTTTCCTCGGCCGAGGAACTTGAGCATGTTGAGCTCGTGGTGGTCGACGGCGAGGCGATCATCAAGCGGGTGCTCGGCCACCTGATAGACCTCCAGAGCTTTGACGAGGCAGCTTACGAATGCACAGGGACATCATCTGCCGGGCTGCATGCCCGGATAGCAGAGCTCTACGAATACATGCAGGCGCTAAGCGGGGATGAATCCCCGGACATTCCGGGCGTTGATAGGGAGACGGTTGCCGCGTGCGTGAGGGCGCATGCGAAGGCGCAGGCCAAAAGCGACAAAGAGAGCGAAATGGATTGGGGAGATGTAGATGAAGTTGGTTGGTAGCTTCGTGCGTTGGCTTTTCAAAGCGGTGTTCCGCTTCATGTAGGAAGGTGAGGCAGATGACAATCAGAGAAATGGCTGAGAGCAATAAGGGGAAGCTCGCGATAGCCTGCACCGTAATCGGGTTGGCGCTTGCTGTTAGCATGACGCTCGTCTCTTGCTCAGGCATCGCCAGCGTTGGAGAAATAGGTGCGAACCAGGCAGTTGCTGACGCGGCTGGTGGCGTGGTCGAGGATGTTGACTTGCCAGAAGCCGAAACAGAACCTATTGGCCAAGAGATGCATGACGGCACAGGGACGGAAAGAGCCGAGAGCAAACCCAGCGACGAAGCAACAGGCCATGATGAAGAAGCATCTTTCCAGGGCTCTACCGAGGATCCACAACGCCAAGGATCTACAGTCCGATCAAAAGACAACTCCACAGCTCCGCCCCAAAACACCTCACAGAAGACCTGGGTGGAGGAAACGGAACGCGTCTGGGTCGTCGACAGAGAGGCTTGGACTGAGAGTGTTCCCATCTATGGCACGATAGAGATCTCCGTCTGTAACATCTGCGGAACCGACATCACCGGCAACACCTCCGCCCATGCGAAAGAACATATGAAGGCTGGTGAAGGATCAGGACACCATAGCGAAGTGCGGCGCGAGATCACCGGATACGACACAGTGAGCCATCCCGAAGAGGGCCACTGGGAAACCAAAGTCGTAGGTGGTCATTGGGAATAAGAAGTCATCCGAGCCCTATGAAGATGAAGTCTCTGATGTATTTCGCTATGATCATAAAGCTCAGAACGGCGATGAGGCCGAATATTGCACCCGGGCAAAGCTTCGGGATGGTTGAGACAGTCGGATGCTTGCGGCTGAAAACATCGTCGTCTTTGACTTTCTCTGCTGCTATTCCTAGCAGCGCATCAGATGTCAGCCCGGACGCCCAGTAGGCTATATCGCCCTCGTCGGCATGAAATCTCTTCTCTTGCACACATATGCGCCTCTGCAAATCTTTTTTCGTTACTCAATCCCGCATCCAGACAGGAACGCCTCAATCGCTTTGCAAAACCGCCCTGGGTTATCCAGAAATGGGGTATGCCCAGCGTTCTCGATGGTGACCATTTCCTTCTTCTCGGCTGTGATTCCCGAATAGTACTCAGCCACCATGTCTGTCGGCGTGATCCAATCGCTATCGCCTTGGATAAAGCAGATCGGAATATCGTATTCGCTGCTCAGTTTCGCAACATCGAATCGAAAGTACATGTAGTCCACCAGTTTGCCCTGAGCGTCGAATATGCTCTTGGTATCGCTCTCGAATAGAAACCATCTCATGTCGTCCCAAAGCATCTCTGGCGCAGTTACTCCCATGATTGTCTGCTCGATGCCCGACATCTCGCCATCGGATCTCAGAAATTTCAACGATGCGATGATCATCTCTTCAAGCGATTCTGTATTCACCTGATCTATGCTCTCTGCCTTTGAGAGTTCCTCGATGTGTTGTTCCAGCAGCGCGGAGTCCTCCTTGTTGCCGCTAGCGGAAGCCGCCTGGGACGCGATTTGCGCCGCATGGATCTTTCCTTGCGCGAAGTCAGTTACCTGCCCCACGCCGATATATGCGGCCACCTTTTCGGGATGGGTGTTTACGTACTCCATCCCGAGAACCGTTCCCCATGAGTGCCCTGCGATGACGATCTTCTCTTGATCAAAGCGTTCACGCAGGTAGTCGACTACCTCATCTGTATCAGCGAGCAGACGCTCGATGGTCAATTCGCCGCTGTCTTCGTTTCTATAGAAAGTCCGTCCGCATCCACGTTGCTCCCAATAGACGATCGTGTAATTCTTCTCCAAAGGACGCTGATAATAGTAGGTAAGATACGACAGCGGGTTTCCTGGACCTCCGTGAAGCCACAGTATGACCGGATTACCCTTGTCCTCGCTGCGGATCTGCAGGTATTGCTCAATGCCGCCTGCTGGGACATAGATGCCCTCTTGGATGCCCGTATCAGTGCCGATTCTTGACTGATGCGCATTGTAGGCACGTGCGGCAACGATGGCTAAGACTGCAATCAGGATCACAGCGCATACTATGGCGATCGCTATAAGCACCATCTTCTTTACCAATCTGCGTGAACTTCGTGAATTCTCATTCATCCGAGCCTATCCTTCGCTCGCGTTCAGCATGATCGCTTCGATGTCCAGATCAGCATCTGTAAGCGCAAGCTGGTCGGCTGCAAAGTCCAACACGAGCGAATACGCCCGATCTTCTGTGCAATCCAATACGCCAGCCACGACAAGTGACGCAATCCCGTGCGTATATACGACCGTTCTTTGAAACAGCTGTGCTGCTTGCTCTTTGCTGATATCCAGTTGCTGTTGCAGTCCATTTATCAATGCAGCGTTGCCCTTGTCGGTCAGAATCGAGTCGAACCCGCCCCTGACATACTCCCTGCTCTCTCCCATGTAAACGATATTAGATTCAGTATTATACAAGGAGTTAATAAATATGCGGCAAGGTATTCTTAAATAAACTGTCAATTTGATAGTGG
>CATKXW010000022.1 GCA_949840905.1 uncultured Eggerthellaceae bacterium
CCGAGTGGGCGCTGTCCGCATCGCTCCTAGTGCGACCGATGTCGACCCTGAGGTGTTCTCGCATTGCCCCTCGGTGGACGCCGTGGTCGCTGATGCGGACAGCGCAGCTTATGAGTTGTTGGCCAAGGATGGTAGTGAATACGGAAACGCTATAGGCGAGAAGATAACGATCCTTTTTCCTGCGGGCGCAGGCGATCAGAACGAAGGCGCTCGGATAGCCGAGTTGCTGGATATCGTGATCGGCACGAATGCGATGTCGCTGCAGGGGCTCTCTATTGCGGATCCGTCCAGTGACGCAAGGGCGACCAGTGCCGCGATCGCACCTTCGTCAGCTGATGCCATACGGAAACTGCCAGCGGGTTTTACGGTCGTAGATGGAAGGGATCTGAACCGCGACGCAGTAATAGCGACCGCTTCCAGGGTGCCTCTGACAGTTCTCATATATAGGTCCAAAGGGGTGCCTTATGAATATACGAACAACTCGGCCTTTCAGCCTGTCGGGGGAAGTGCTTTAGACTTCACCGATTATGGAAAGCTTCTGACTGAGCATTACTGGGGTTATGTCTGGACAAACAGCAGGTGTATTCCTGCACCACTTGCAGCATACTCGAATACATATGGATTCTATAGCCGGGAAAACGGCTGGCCCAAGCAAGCTTCCCTCAATGGAAAAGTTTGTGATACACGGAACTGGAGGATAGCTTATAAGGTTGGGTCGGCCGTTATCGAAGGGAAGACATTCACGAACACGTTCATCTTCTTCCCGCCTCCCTACACCGTCGAGGTCACCTACGATGGTTCTTATGTTGATACGGCCCATGGCAATGCAGCGATCTCTGGCAGCTGGACTTCTGAGAAAGAGCAGGCGGGCACGGTGGTCTCGAAAGAGGCGTATGACACGGGGGTGGACGAGCCGGCCGCAGAGGGAACCTTAGGGATAGGGGATCCCGAGAACGCCTATCACTATATGCCCATCCCTTCCAGCATCACGGAGGGCTATACCTTCTTAGGCTGGAACACCGATGCGACCGCCACCGCTGAGACCGAGTCCGGCTGGGCTTATCGCGTAGGCGCAGAAGCGGATGTCACCTACGTCACCGAATCGCTCACGCTCCATGCGATATATCAGAAGGGATATCCGGTTCACTGGAACACGGAGCGCTTTGGAGGAAGGGGTCCGTCCTTTGCTGAGTTCGGCACCAATTCTGATGGAGCGCTCGGAGCCAACACCCATACGGCTGCGCTAGGAGAGATGGGTCCTGCGACGGACACCGAGGTGGCCATCATAGAAGCACCAACCGACGACTCTCTGCCTGCCACCTCTCGTTTCCCCCGCGTTGAGAACGAGACCGAAGGGGCGCGTTTCTTAGGCTGGACCGACGATCCGAGCGGCAAGGCTCCGTCTTGGCGAGAAGGGGAGAGGGCGGATCGGTACTTTTCGTGGGATGACGGGACCATAAAGCTCGACAAGGGGAGCTTCTCCGTCGTCGATGACGCAGGAGACATCCTTGAAACCTATGATAATGCCAAGTTCACCAACAACACCTTCTATGCGGTATGGGAAACAGACGTCACCTTCGAGGCGGCGAGCTATGGCGGGGTCTTCAAGGGGGCGAACGCTGATGGCACAGATTCTCCCTCTCTTGTCATCACGGCCTTCAACAACAGACCCATCCCAACTCCTACAGAGGATGCAGCTGCGCATGAGGACGCATCCGATCCTGCGAGCGCTCATATTCCAGAGAGCTCCACGGCATCGGATGCAGGAGCGCGCACGATAGTGCCTCATGTTCATGGAGATGCGGGCTACATCGCAGATGGGTGGCATTTCAAGGGATGGACCGACGGACCGAATCCGAACGGAGAAGATGGAAGGGATACCTCCGATGCTTCTTCTCTGGGATGCAAGGACGGCACCTTCTCAGAGGCAGACCTTTCTCGCGCTCTCGTGCCCGATGGCGCTACGACCTACTATGGCGTATGGGAATGCGAGGTGTCTTGGGAAGCGGATGCTCTTGTGAGCGATGGGGGGACGAGACCTCTCGGCGCCGACATCGTCTCCAAGCCATCGGGCATCTACCTGTACGGATACGACCTAGCGAGCGCGACGGTCACGGGAACCCCAGCGAGCCATCACTTCGAAGGCTGGCGCGATACGGCAGGCAACGCCGCTCTTCTCACCGATGCCACCACGGGAGAAGCAACGTACACCGTGGCCACAGCGGGCCCGCTCACAGCTTACTGGGCACCTAACGAGCGCGCAGTGGTGCTCAATCCTAACGACACCGACGATGCTCTTGTGACAGAAGCTATGCCGCGCGCTTACGTGGTCTATGGCGAGCAGATGTCGCTCTATGCTGCCGCTCCTGACGCGAGCGGGCCATCGGATATCATGCTTTTGCCTCCTGCGAGGGCAGGCTATGTGTTCTCGGGCTATTGGAATACGAGATACATCGAGACGGAAGGTGCCAAGGAGAAGGTGCCTGGCACGGATGGCTCTACCATAGAGGTGGAAGCGAAGCGCTACTATGGCGTGGGCGAGGACGGCTCTCTTGCGAGCGATGCGACATGGGACGTGACGAGCGATGCCGTCCAGCTGTTCGCTCACTGGCGCTACAGCATCGTCTTCGACGCCAACGCGCAAGGGGCATCGGGCGATAGCGCTTCTATCATGCATAAGGGCGCATCCATGCCCACCAACCCTGATGGCGAGAGCTATCAGGTGGATGCATATGGCAACCGCTACTTCTACCAAGACCTCGAAGGTGCAGACAACGATCCAACGAACGATATGCACATCGTACGCATAGAGGCGCTCGCGGGAGTGCCCGTGAAGCTGCCTTGGGCGATGGATAGGAAGACGGCGGAAGGGAAGCCTTCCGGATACGATGACACGAAAGCATGGAGCACCTCTTCTGCGATCGATGAGACCCATCCGGTGATAGCGGTGGACGAAGAAGGGTTCACTCTCGGGAGAGACGACGGGTCGGCCCATGCGGCACCTTCCCTCGTGCCGGGGAGCGATGGCGAGGTCACGCTCTATGCGATATGGGATGGCAAGGCTCATCTGTTCGAGGTGACCTTGGACGCTGGAGGAGAGGCAGTAGCTGAAGACGGCTCTTCGTGGCAAGACGAGGTGATCGAGAACGTCGTCTACGATAAGACCTTGCGAGAGAGCGGCGTCTCGTCTGTTAAGGTGCCATCTCGCGACGGCCATACATTCCTAGGGTTCTTCACCGAGGAAGAGGGCGGCATCTCCTACATCGGAGCAGATGGCGCACCTGTTGTAGGCAGAGCATGGGTTCAGGAAGCCTCTGCGGGCGAGGACGGGAAGCGCCATGTGACCCTTCATGCCCAGTGGCTGAAAGACGAATACCGCATCTCATACGATATGTCGTTGCCGGGAGAGGGGAACGCGGCCCTTGTGGATATGACACCGGGAGCCCAGAAGGTGGAAGGTCGTCCTGCCGCTATGGAGCGGACATGGAAGGTAGGGGATGCGCCCTCCCATGACGGAAGCGCGCTGCCGACGGCATCGGGCGCACCGGTAGCCACATCTTCCGGGCTCTTCTTCCGAAACGGCTATGACTTCAAAGGATGGTACTGGACAGACGAAGAGGGCGAGGCTGTGATGGTGTCCGGAGCCGACGGCTCTTCTCGGGATAGATTCAGCCCATCTCTTTCTTGGCAGAAAGAGCATAAAGGGGCCCTCAAGGCAGATGGTACGGTCGAGTCGGGACATCTCACCTTGTATGCAGCGTGGAGCCCTAAGGTCTATGCCGTACAGATGGAGCTTGGGTATCGCGAGCAAGGCAACAGGGTCCTGCCCGATGACACGATGATCGGCATGACGGCCCCGAACAAGGTCTCTTGCAAAGGAGGCGTCTACTATTATGAGGTGGCGTACGAACAGGACCTCACGCCCTTCTTCGATGAGGACGGCACGGCGATCGCGCCGAGCGATCCGCCTTATGCCTTCGTCAACTGGAAGGCGAAAGGCGAGGCGGCAGGTAGTACCGTTCTGTTCGAGGACGACGCGGACGCATCGACCCCTGCCATCTTGAAAGGTTCCTTCTGCCCTCCGTATCCTCTTTCTGCTCGCGTGGCAGGAGGCGGCGGCATCCCTTCTGTCATCACCTTCCAAGGGCAGTGGGAGTCCCCCTCTCCGGTATCGCTCCATCTCAGCGTAGGAGATGCTACGCGCGGTGTCTTCTCTGCCGCTGCCTTCGACCAGATGGATCCTTCCATCTTCGATGAGGCCGCATCCACAGAGCGAGAGCTCGTCTTCCATGATGTGGGATACGAGAGGGCCTTCGACCTCGTGAGCGCGAGAAGCCCCTATCGCCCTCAGCCAAGGTCAGGGTATGCTCTTGCTGGTTTCGTGCTCACCAACGAGCGAGGAGAGCTTCTTGCATCGGATGGCACGACCCTCGACCATGGGGCGTATGACGAGCAAGGGGAGCTCAGAGGCGACCTTGCCCTTCTGAGCAGCCTATCCAAGCTCACGCATGATACCTACGCTCTTGCCGTTTTCTCTCGCAACAAGATGGTGGTCGAGCTGGATATGAGCAAGATCCCCGCCCATGAAGGGTATGAGGGATATGAGCTCTATACCGAGGGCGAAGATGGGACGTATGAGAGCGGCTGGCTGATAGAGGGGGCTTCCCACGGCTCTACCATCTATTCCTTCAACGTGACGGACGCTCCCTTCTCGTTGCCAGACGATGTGATCGTGGCAGGGTATGTCTTCTGCGGTTGGGAGAGGGCGAACGGTGACCTTTCCGGAGCTGTTCCCGATATGTTCGACCCTTCCCTCATAGCGGCTGATCCGAACCTGGCACATCAGGTGTTCGTGCCGCGCTTTGCCGAGAAGAGATACGAGGTCTCCTTCCTTGATGGGCACAAGGAGGGGCAAGGTGCGCGCAGCGCTACCGTCGACTTCGAAGGGCACATCCTCGATGCCGGTGACTTCAATGGAGAAGCGGGCAACGAGCTCGGCTCGGTGCTTTCCATGGCCTCTGTCCCGACCCCCGATTCCGCTCTCGATGATCCGGACCATGCGCAAGGGGACGCGGCAGGCGATCACTATCATAGCTATCCGTTCTCGGTGTGGAGGATAGGCGCTCCTTATGCCTCTCAAGTCGATCCTCAAGAGAGGCTCGCCGATGAGAAGGTCTCTTCTTCTGAGTGGAGCGCATGGTTCGCTCGCTTCGTGAAACCGGTGCCGGGCGAGCGCAGCGAGATGGAAACGCTCTCTATCTACGCCATATGGCAACGAGCGATCTCGGCGGTGCTTCCCTTGAGCGCCTCCGTTGCTCTCGACCCTAACTCAGGAGCCACGTCCATGCCCGAGAAGGCGTACGAGGTCTATGCGACCGGCCTTCACGATGAAGAGGCGCTCGAGATCGCGTCGATTCGCTACGAGAGCACGCTCGCGGACGGCTCTTCAGGCGACAACGTCTTGCAGCTGGATAAGGGAGCGCCCATTCGCCTCCTTCTCTTCACCAACCAAGATGCTCCTTGTCAGGTGATGCCCACTATAGATGAGAACGGCATCATAGAAGGGGACTTCGGTGCGAGCGAAGGTGACGTGCTCTCGATAGACCTGTCGCGTTCGAGCGCCACCGTTGGCAAGTCTGAGCTCGCATCTTACGGCTTCGTTCCCTTCAGGAGCGGAGGCGATGCCCTCCGAATGCGCTTCGGGCTCGATCTGAAGGGATGTTCGATCCATGAGGTGCGCGCCCTGAAAGATACGCTTCCCTCTTTGAAGGACGCTCATGACGAATCCGGTTGGAGCGAACAGAGAGTTCCCTTCGCGCGTTTGTTCTATACCGTGCAAGTGACGGCTTAGCGCGATACATCGGTCGCTTCCCTCTTCCCTGCTCGATCCTGTTCCAAGACCGGGATCGAGCAGGGAAAGGAAGCGAGAAGGCTCCTTTTCCCGTCGCCCTTCACAAGGTGGGAGGAGATGCAGGAGCAGAAGAGGAAGGGAGGGCTCATGCATACCACCAAGCTCGCCCGTTGGGGCAACTCCCAAGGGATCATCATCCCCAAGCATCTGTGCGAGCATGTAGGAATGAAGGTGGGAGATAGGGTGGAGATAGCGGTGGATGCCGCATCGGGCACGATCGAGGTCGCCCCGGCGGCATCTATGGACGAGCAGGCAGAACGCGGCTCTTGGTTCATGGAGGCTTCATATCGAGGCAGAGAGGACATTTGCAAGGCTACCCCTCAAGACAGCCGATGAGCAAAGAGAAGCTCGTCTCGCTCTTCCTCCGATCGGCGGATGATGTGCGAGATATCAGGCGAGAGATGAAGACCTCAGGGGAATGGCTTTGAGGGCGCGATGCCGTCCGAGCTTTCTTGTTCAGGAGGGCTGCGTCAGCTTTTCCGGGCTGCTATCTCGGCTAGGAAGCGCTCGCCGTACGAGGCGAGCTTCTTCTCGCCGACGCCATGGACGGCCAGGAACTCCGCGTCGGTGGTGGGCAGGGCAGCGCTCATGTCGCGTAGCGCCGCATCGGAGAACACGATGTAGGGCGGCACCCCTTCCTCCTCGGCGATGGTCTTGCGCAAGCGGCGCAAACGCTCGAACAGCTCTCCGTTCACCATCGCGTCCGGTCGTCTCTTCTTCGAGGAGGCCTTGCTCGCGCGCTTTGTATCCTTCATGAGCAGCTTGAAGCCAGGCTCGGTCATCTCGCGCCAGCGCGGGCCGTAGCCCACCACAGGATAAGCCCCTTCGCTCATCGCCAGATGACCTTTGGCGACCATGAGCTCGATGAGCGAGCGGATGCGCGACGCCGAAGCGTTCACGGTACCGTAGTTCTTCAAGCTGTCGAGGCCGGCATCCAGCACCCGTGCGTTCTTCGCGCCGCAGAGCACATCGGCGATGGTGGTCTTCCCGTAGCCTCCGCGCATCTCGTGCACGCAGCGCATGATGGCGAAGCCTAGATCGGTGCCGTCGAAGAGAGCGAGCTCCTCGGTGCAGTTCGAGCAGTTATCGCAGCCGCGAGCCGGATCGGGCGTCTCGCCGAAGTAGGCGAGGATGTGGTGCCGCAAGCAGTCGGTGGTCATGCAGTAGGCGCTCATGGCTTGTAGGCGCCGACGTTGCGATGCCTGCACGTTGACGCGCTCCTCTTCGGTCAGGCGGTCATCCTCCTGCACGTTCTCGATGAAGAAGCGGTTGGTCACGATGTCGCCGTCGTTGTAGAGCAGCAAGCACTCCGACGGCTCGCCGTCGCGGCCGGCGCGCCCCGCTTCCTGATAGTAGGCCTCGATGGAGCCGGGCATGTTGTAGTGGATGACGTAGCGCACGTTCGACTTGTCTATCCCCATGCCGAAGGCGTTGGTGGCCACCATCACCAGCACATCGTCGTTGATGAACGCAGCCTGGTTCCGTTCGCGCTCGGCGCTGTCGAGCCCTGCGTGATAGCGGGTAGCGGTCACGTTGCGGGCGACGAGGGCAGCTTGGAGCGATTCCACTTCCTTGCGGGTGGAGCAATAGATGATGCCGCTCTCGTGCGGGTGCTCCTCGATGAAGGCGAGCGTGTGAGCGAGCTTGTCTTTGCTGGTAGACCCTTTCACGGAGAAGCGGAGGTTCGGCCTATCGAAGCCGGTGGCGACCTTGCGCGGAGCGGAAAGGCCGAGCATGGCCACGATGTCGTCGCCCACCGATGCGGTGGCCGTAGCGGTGAAGGCGGCCACGATCGGCCGCGGTCCGATCCGTTCGATGAAGCGGCTTATCTCGCGATAGGAGGGACGGAAATCGTTGCCCCATTGCGAGACGCAGTGGGCTTCGTCCACTGCCACGAACGGCACGCGGGCGGCCTGGACGGCGGCGATGAAGTGGGGATCCTCCAAGCGCTCCGGTGATACGTAGAGCAGGCGCAGCGTGCCTTGGCGTAGGCCGTCGAGAACCTGGCCTCGTTCGAATGCCGAGAGCGAGGAGCTCAGGTGGGCCGCTGGGATGTCTGCCTTGCTGAGCGCTGTCACTTGGTCTCCCATGAGAGATATGAGCGGCGAGACCACGATGGTGGTGCCGCCGAGCAGCAGCGCCGGCACCTGGTAGCACAGTGACTTTCCCGCACCGGTGGGCATGACGGCCAATACATCGTCACCGGCGAGGATGGCGTTCACTGCCTCTTTCTGGCCGGGGCGGAAGCGCTCGTAGCCGAAGTGCCTGCGCAGCAGTTCTTCTGCCTGTTGAAGGGACGGGCGTTCCATGGCCGACTTCCTTTCGACTTCCTTTCGAAAAGATGGTTCGGCCACCATAGCACGTCCGATGCCTGAACGCTCGCGAGATCATTTTGAGATCGGAGTTTTGAGGGATAGGGAGAGAGACTACGCGCTCAGAGCATCGTAGTGGTCGTGCTGGACGCACAGCAGGGTGGTGCGCGGTGCCAGCCGGCCTTTCTCGTCACGCGGTGATGCAGAGGCAGCCTGCTGTACACGGCCCACTACCAGCAGGTGATCGCCGGTCTCGGTGACGGATTCCACCTCGCAGACCTCCCAGCCCCAGGCATGGTCGGGAATCGGTGTTCCTTCGCGGAGCTGATGGTTGATGAGGACGCCCTTGTCGACGGTGCGGCCGCTGGAGCCTCCGCAGACCTCCACGATGCGCTCGCTCTCGGCGTCATCGGGCAGCACGGTGAGGCTGAACCGTCCGGTGCGCTGGATGATGCCCATGGTGTGCGAGCCGCTGCGCAGCGCGAAGGCTACCATGGCGGGAGAATGCGACACCGGCGTGGCCCAGATGATGGTAGCGAAGCCTGTGCGCTGTTCGATCGGATCCCATGCGCCTACGATGACCAGTGGTCGTGGGCCCATGATGGCCGCGATATCGCGCCCTTCCACTGGCGAGCACCCCATCAGGAACGCTCCTTCGCCGCAGCCGGCTTCCGCATGGGGCATGGTCCGCATTCTGCGCGCAGCTCGCAGCCGTCGCAATCGTCCGAGACCCCTGGCTCGATCATGTCCCAGCCGCACTCTTCGTAGCCCAGGGCATCGTAGAACGGCTTGGACGAGCCGCGCGACACCAGCCGCAGCTCGCCATAGTGCGCCTCTGCGTCCTCCACCAGGGCACGTCCCACGCCGTAGCCGCGCCATTCGCGGTATACCACCACAGGATTGATGTGCGCCACGCCCTGGGAGTTCAGCGCGATACGAATGAAGCCCACCGGCTCATCCTGACCATTGGCAGCCACCGTCACCCGCTCTAGCGAAGGCAGGTGGTCCATGCCTTCGCTGTAGGCATATGCATCGATGAGCGCACGGTCGCTCTCGCGCGCCGCTCGAAGGGTGAACATCGCATCGTTCATGGAAGGCTCCCTCAGTGCTTGAGGCGGGTGCGCAGCCCGCGCAAGATGCCGCCAAGAGCTGTTGTAGCGGTCTCTGCGGCGCCCTTTCCGCTGCTCTTTGTACCGTTGCCCTTGGCGCGCATCTTGTCGTGGGCGCGCTCGGCGGCTCTGCGAGCTTCTTCCTCGGCGGCTTCCAAACGCTTCGTCTGCGCGCGCTTTATCAGGAACTCCTGTGACTCGAACAGCTCGGTCACGCCGTCGTCGTCCTCTTTCGCCAAAGCGCCCAGCGGCGTGTAGGTGCCGTCGGGCAGCAACGCTCGCAGCTTGGCGGTATCGCGCATGCACACGGTCAGGTACCCCAAGATGTCCTGCCGTAGCTTCTCGTTCAGGATCGGCCAGGCGATCTCGATGCGCTTCTCCATGTTCCGCGTCATCAGATCGGCGCTCGACAGATACACCTTCATGGTCTCGAACGGGCCGAACCCGTAGATGCGACTGTGCTCGAGCAGTCGCCCGACCACCGACACCACCTGCACGTTGTCGGTGAAGCCGGCAACGCCGGGCAGGATGCAGGAGATGCCGCGCACGAACAGGGTGATGGGCACGCCGGCTTGCGATGCCTCGGCGATCTTCTCGATGATCTCCTTATCGGTGATGGAGTTCGTCTTGAAGAACAGCCCGCACGGCTCGCCCATGCGCGCTTTCGCTATCTCGCGGTCGATGCTGGCGAGGATCATCGCCTTGATCTGCAACGGTGCCACCCATAGGATGTCGTAGTCGTCCGAGGCGTTCTCCAGCGCCATGTTGCGGAAGAACTCGGTGGCATCGCGTCCGAACGTCTCGTTGGTGGTGAGATAGGACAGGTCGGTGTAGAGCTTCGCCGTCTTCTCGTTGTAGTTGCCGGTGCCGAGCTGGGTGATGTACTGCACGCCACGCTTGGTCTGCCGGGCGATGCAGCAGATCTTGGAGTGCACCTTGTAGTCGCGGAAGCCGTAGATGACATTGCAGCCGGCCTGCTCGAAGCGCTGAGACCATTCGATGTTGTTGCTCTCGTCGAAGCGCGCGCGCAGCTCGAACAGCGCGGTGACCTCCTTGCCGGCCTCAGCGGCGGCGATGAGCGCTTCGGCCAGATGCGATTGGCTGGCAAGGCGGTACAGCGTGATCTTGATGGAGATGACCGACGGGTCGGCAGCCGCCTCGCGCAGCAGCTGTACGAACGGATCCATCGACTCGTAGGGGTAGCTCAGCAGCACCTCGTGCTCGCGCACCTGCTTGAGGATGGGACGGTTGCGCTCCAGCGACGCCGGCCAGGCGGGTTGGAACGGGGCATTCGTCAGCTTCGCGCGCTTCTTCTCGGGAAGACGGTCGGCCAGCCCCCAGGTGTAGCCCATATCGAGCGGCACGCAGGTGACGAACGTCTGGTGCTCCTCGAGGTTCAGGCGCGCCAGCAGCAGCTTTTGGAGCATCTCGGAGAGAGGCCGTTCGCTCTCTAGCCGTACCGGTGCCAGGCGCGCGCGCTTCTTCAAGATGCGCTTCATGTGTTCGCGGTAGTCGTCGTCGCTCTCATCGATGCCTTCGGACACGTCCAGGTCGGCGTTGCGGGTGACGCAGATGATGTTGGTGTGCTTCACCGAGTACATCGAGAACACCTCTTCGGCGATCATCTCGATGGCGTGTTCCAGCAAGATGAACGTGAATCCTTCGCCCGGTAGCTCGATCACGCGCTCGCACTGGGCGGGCAGCGGGATAAGGCCCAGCGTCACGCCGTCGGCGCCCACGTTCTTCTTCGAGGTCTTCGTCTCGGCATCCTTCTTCTTTTTCTTCGATGCCACCTCGTCGAGGCGCACCACCACGTACAGCGCACCGTTCTCCAGATGCGGGAAGGGGTGGGTGGCGTTGATGATCTGCGGCGAGAGCAGGGGCGTTATCTGCTCGGCGGTGTAGCGGGCGAGGAAAGCGCGCTGCTCGTCGTTCAGCTCGTCGGGATTGAGGTGGTGCATCCCTTCGACGGCCAGTAGATGGCGGATGTCGGAATAGGTGCTGTCCTGCAACGGGTACAGCTCGTGGCAGCGTGCGTAGATAGCGTCGAGCTGCTGGGTCGGCGTCATGCCCGTCTTCGTGTCGACGATGGGCTTCTTCAGGAGCGCCAGGTCGGTCAGGCTGCCGACACGTACCATGAAGAACTCCTGGAGGTTGCTCTGGAAGATGGAGACGAAATTGAGTCGTTCCAGCAAAGGCACCGTCTCGTCAGCACCTTGGTCGAGCACGCGTTGGTCGAACGTGAGCCACGACAGCTCGCGGTTCTGCATGTAGGGGGCGGCCGGTGCGCCACCGGCGCTCTCGGCATCGACGGCTGGCAGGGCGTTCTCGTTGGCTTTCGCGGGCATGGCTCATCTCCCCCTCGGTCGATTCGTGCTATCTTGAAGTATAGCAAGACCGATCGTGCGCGAAAGAGGTTGCCCATGCTCGAGACCATCGATCTCTCGCTTCCCAAGATGAAAAAAGAAGACTACAGAGCACAACGCGATGCGCTGGTGGACGAGCTGGTGGTGCTACAGCAGCAGGCGCACGAGCGCGGGGTGGGCCTGGTGGTGCTGTTCGAGGGATGGGATGGTGCCGGTAAGGGCAGCCGCATCTCCGATCTGATGTACAAACTGGATGCGCGCGCCACCGCCGTGCACGTGACCGAGAACCTCGATACGAAGGCGCTGCGCGATTTCGCCGGGCTGAAGCATGGCGTGACGGGGATGCATCCGCTCATGCAGGAGTTCTGGCAGGCGCTGGGCATGCGTGGCACCATCACGTTCTATGATCGCGGTTGGTACACCACTGCTGTGCAGTACATGATGTTCGCCGAGAAGGAGGAGCATCAGGATGCCCTGTTCGCGCGCGAGAAGCTTCAGCAGTATCTGGCTGAGGCGGCCGATTTCGAGAAGCAGCTCGTCGACGATGGCTACATCGTGGTGAAGTTCTTCGTGCACGTGACCAAAGAGGCGCAGCGCGACCGGCTGAAACGATTGCATGACGATCCGGCCACCCGCTGGCGCGTGAGCGAGCGGAAGCTGGGTAGCTGGAAGGACTACGAGCAGGCGTATCGGCTCTACGACAATCTCCTGGAAGGGAGCGACTTCGCGTACGCGCCCTGGCAGGTGCTCAACGGCGAGGACAAGCGCAGCGCGAACCTCGCGATCGTGCGCACGCTGGTGGAGCGACTGCGCGAGGCGTTGGCGGCAGGGGAGGACCCGGCCGAGGCGGCGGCACGGGCGGCGGCCAGCGCGAACTCCGCGAAAGCGACCGTGAAGGGACAGCAAGGATCGGACGCTGCCGATGCCGAGGCGCACGTACAGGTCGATGCCGAAGCGCATGCGCAGGCCGCAGCCGAAGCCGCTGCCGCCCATGCACAAGCTCCGAAAGCATCGCGCTTCGCGATGGCGGTCGATGCGCCGCGCGTGGCCGAGATCCGACATGACCTGGTTCTCTCGCGCGAGGACTACAGAAAGCAGCTCAAGCGCGAGCAGAAGCGCTTCAACGCGTTGGAGATGCGCATGTACCAAGAGCGCGTGCCGCTCATGCTGGTCTACGAAGGTTGGGACGCCGCCGGCAAGGGCGGCTCGATCAAGCGCGTGGCCCAGGCGATCGACGCGCGCGCCTACACCATCTTCCCCTCGCCTGCGCCCACCAAGCCCGAGCTGCTGCATCCGTTTTTGTGGCGCTACTGGACGCGGCTGCCGAAGGCGGGGCACGTGGGCATATACGATCGCAGCTGGTACGGGCGGGTGCTGGTGGAGCGCGTGGAGGGCTTCGCCAGCCCGCGTGAATGGTCCCGCGCCTACGACGAGATCAACGAGTTCGAGCGGGACATGGTCTCCTGGGGCGCGCTATTGCTGAAGTTCTGGGTGAACGTGAGCCCCGAAGAGCAGCTGCGTCGCTTCCAAGAGCGCCAGAACGACCCCATGAAGCAGTGGAAGATCACCGAAGAGGATTGGCGCAATCGCGACAAGTACCCCCAGTACGAGGCTGCGATCGATGACATGTTCCGCTTGACCTCCACTCCGTTCGCCCCCTGGCGCATCCTCGAGAGCGACGACAAGCTGCATGCGCGCGTGAAGGCTCTGAAGATCATCAACGAGGCGCTCGAGGAGCGGCTGGGAAAGTAGCGGGTCGCTGCTCGGTAGGGCGGCAGGAGGCCCGCTTGCGGCGCTCTCTACCCGTCCGGGATGGCGGACGGGGTATGATTCCGCTCGGCGCGTCGGACTCGGCGAGCCGATGTCTCGTCGAGTCCTTTGACTTGACCTCGCTCCACCATGCTTCGCTCACCAGCTTTGCGCTCGCGGTGCTCGCACGCATCAGCGCAGCGGTAATCGGCCCGAAGGTCACCTGCGCTCGAGCTTGCCAAGGGAGATGAACTCGGCTGTTCGCACGTCTTCTGAGGCGAGCGGTCGCTCGAAGCTGAGGGGATGGCTTGCCGTGAAGAGGACCTCGTCCGCCTGCGCTACGATGTTGTCGGCGATGAGCACGACGCGCAAGCGTGTTGATTCGCCTGGCCCCAAGGTGAACGACCCTTCGAGGCCATCGCCCCAGATGCGACCTTGGTCGTCCTTGGCACCGAAGATGCCAGCTGCGGCGAACGTCGTGGTGCCTGCCTGCTCATCCACTGCGCAGAGCGCACCACGGAGGTCCCTTGCGCTGAACATCACCGTTTCGCTCTCGGCATTGGTGACCGTAGCGTCCATGACGACGAAGGAGTTATCGTCATTCACCCGACCTGTCTCGCTCACCGACCAGTTTCCCGTAGCGAGGCGACAGCGGTTCATGTAAGCGATGTCGCCTCGGAAGCTGCGTGCGACGGCGCAATCGCTAAGAGGCATATCATCGGGCAGCGTCGAGGATACGAAGGCGGACAGGTCGGACCATCGCAGGTCGGCCCAGCCGTTGCGCTCGTAGCTCCATTGACCATTGGGAAAGCTCTCGTTGGGACGGCGGACATTGCTCTCCGAAGGGACGCCTTCGATGGTGATGAGCTTCTTCACGGGACCTAGGCTCTCTTCGAGGGTCGTGACGTAGGGTTCTAAGGGTTCGTTCATCCGGGCGTTCGCGCCGTCAAGAGAGAAGGGGTGCGGCTCGCTGGTGATCGCGGACACTTCGCCGTAGAGCGTCTTGATAGTGAACTCCACAGGATGCTGGTCGTCGACGAGGCTGTTCTCGAAGTCGCTCGGAAGGATATCGAAAGGACCTTCTGCGACGACCGAGTCAAGGTTGTCGGGAATGGCATCGAGCGGCAGTGCCCATGAGAACCAGCCATCATGGAGCGTGAAGGTCTGGGTGCGGAACGTGCCGTCGGTGAACTGCGTGGTGAGCACGAGTTCTTCGCCATCGAGCTCGAACAGGTTCGGGGAACCGTTCGCGAGCGCGCTCACGTCGTCGTTGCTGAACCAGAAGCCGAGCGTGAGAGGCTCGCCCTCGTAAGGAATGTCGATGGTGGGGCCGAGGAGCTTTATGGCGTGCACTTGCACAGGGTCGTCCACTTTGATGGTCTCGGCGTAAGGCGTGACGAATACGTAATCGTAGTCGCGGTAATAAGCGCCCGTGCCACGCTTCTCTGCGCTCCAATCAAGGGCTTCGTCCAGTTTGGCGGATCGTTCGGGGTCCGTGGCGGCGATAAGCGTTTCGGTGGTCGCTCGGTAGAGCTCGCCGCGACTGAGGGTAGCCTGGATGCGCTCGATGCCCTCACCGCCGACGGTGAACTGCATGGGCGTGCAATAGCCGCCAGCCCACCAACTCCATCCATTACGAGAACCCAGCTGCGTGTCGAGGGCGAAGGGGATGATGCCGGTGTCGAGGTCGGCGGTCAAGAGGTTGGGGGTCTTGGCGTAGGCGCGGGCTTGGACGGCATTGAGGGGCGATCCAGCAGAGAGGAATGTCGAGCCGGCGCTGAACAGGACCAGCAGGGCCATGAGGCAGGCGGCTACGGGCATGAGCCAGCGGGGGCGTCGGGAAGGGCGTCTCTGTGGCTCACATGGTTTCGGTTGCTGGGTGCGTGCGGGTTGCTCAGGTTGGTATGGTGTGAGAAGCGCGGTGCCTTCCGCTCCCTTTGATCTCGCACTGGTGCGGGCGCTCCGGTCACCTTGGGCGTGCTCCACGAGGGCGTGGGTGGCCTCCACCAGAGCTACCGGTGCTTGCTCGCGCTTCTGGGCGGCACGGTAGCGTTCAGCGAAATCGCGTTCTAACAGGGGCATGGGGCGTCTCCGTTCTGTCGTTCGAGCTCGAGGCGCAGCGCCTGGCGCGCGCGATGAAGGTGGGAGCGCACGGTGGCGGGACGTTCGCCGGTGATGCGTGCGATCTCGTCGGTGGAGTAGCCTTCGAAGTAGAAGAGGTGGACGGCGGTGCGCTGGGCCTCCGACAGCGTTGCGAGCATCTGGTCGAGCTCCAGATCGTGCTCGGGTCCGGGCCGGTCGTCAGCCACTTCGATGTCATCGAGGGTGCAGGTCGGATGCGCTCGTCGCCGTCGTGCTATCTGAGCGCAGCAGTTGCAGGCGCACCGTAGAAGCCATGCTTTCTGATGTTCGAGACTATTGAAGGTGGGTCGTGCCTTGCAGAGGGCCAAGAACGTGTTCTGGAAGGCGTCGGCGGCATCGTGGTCGTTGCGCATGCGCGCGCACGTCAGTCGCCACACCGTGTCGGCCCAGCGGTCGATCGCCTCATCGATGCTCGCTAGGTCGCATCTTGCGGAAGTTCCGTTCGTCATCCATCCTCCTCCTCGCTCCTAACACGCGCGAGGAGGGCGGAATGTTGCAGGAGCTTTATTCGTGGGAGCAAACGGGGGTGTTGGGGACCTCGATGCCCAGGGCATAGGAGGCGCATTCGCGCAGCTCCTGGAGCGTGAGCATGCAGCAAGCCAGCGCATCGATCCAGCGGCGCAGGCTTGCTCATTCGGAGTCTATCGTCTTGATGAGGTGATCCACCCAGTCGAGCGCACTGTCGAACGGAAGGACGCTCAGGCCTTCAGCGGCGGCATCGTAGCCAGTCCTCCAATCGCGCCCCTCGACTACGCGGGGCGGCCAGCTCTGCCGCTTTCGATAATCGAAGAGCTTGATGCAGATAGCCTTGACCTCGGATAGATCGACGTCTTCTTCCCGGAATATGACCTGGAGATCCACGAGATCATGGACTCGCTCAGAGCCTTCTTCGGTGAGCCCATGGAGCTTCTGCGCAACCTGATAGGGCAATCTCATGAAAGGGATCGGGCGAAGTGGCGGGAACCCGAGCTTCTCGAATATCTCGGAGGCTTCTACAGGAAACAGCTCGTCCGCTTCTTCGGCATCTCCGAGTTCATTGTGGCCGACCTCTAGCGGAACGGTGATCCAGGATTTGCCGTTATAGGAGAGCTTCACCTCGTACGGCTGCATGATGTATACGTGAGGTACGTCTTCCGGTGCTGCCCGCCGTCCTTTTACGAGTTTGCCAGTGAACCCGTGCCATCCTTCCAGCAGCGCCCCCTCGAGCGCATCCGCATATTCTTCGATGTCCGACAGGCGTGCGGCATCGAGGTCCTTCGAGAATCTGGTGACGGCATTTCCGAAGCGTAGCTTGAGGGAGCTTCCCCCTTTGATGGCGCCATCAGGTAGCAGTTGACCTACTATCGCATTCGCCATCAGGCGACGTATCCTGACGGCGTTGTCGGTCGAATCGGCGACGCGCTCTATCGCGATGTCGAGGTTCCTTCTACTGTTGGGCCGCATCAGATCAATTCCTTTTTCAGACGGTCATGCTCGTCTTTGGTGATCAGCCCTTCGGCTCGTGCGTCGTCTGCGGCACCCTTCAGTCGTTCCAGCATCACGGTTCCTTTGCATTCCAAGATGGCTTCGACGATGCTCTGGGAAGGGATGCCCTCATAATGGGTCATCCCTCCGTCCGTCACCACGATGGGTCGTACCCAGTCGGGGAGCTTCTTCCGTACTCTTTTCGTGGTGCCGACAGTGAGGCGACTCGGGTTCGCAAGGGCCAGGCCATGCATCGCGAGCACCGATTCGCCGAAGAGGAAGCTGCCCTTCCCGACGAGCGCTACCGCTTCAGCGTATCGATCGTATTCCGTGGGTGCGTAACGAGCGAGCTTGTACACCCCATGCCCCCGTTTCAGAAGCTTTCCGATGTCCACCCATCGCTTCAGCTCGGATCTTGTTATGCCGGCCTCTCTTGCTTCGGCGGTAGTGATCAGGCCGTGATCGTCGGCGGCGATCTCATATATCTCATCGAAATGGGTCATGTCAAAAGGTTACCATTTTCGTATACCTTTTGACAATGAGCGTGTTACGCTGTCCTTGATCTCGAGAGGCTTCGAGGGAGGATGGATCGCTCGTGAGCACAGGTTATTCGTGGGAGCAAACGGGGGTGTCGGGGACCTCGATGCCTAAGGCATAGGAGGCGCATTCGCGCAGCTCTTGGAGCGTGAGCATGTAACAAGCCAGCGCATCGATCCAACGGCGTAGGCAATTACGACCCTTGTCGGTGAGCGAGAACAGGCGCTTGGCGCTGCCTTGTTGGGGGGTGTCCCATACGCTGGTGACCAAGCCGGACTCCTCCATGCGCTTGAGCGCGCGATAGATGCCGGTGGCGTCGGGCTTCTGACCGCCGAACATGGGTGACTGGGCCGCTTGCTGCACGATCACGTAGCCGTGCAGAGGCTCATCGGATTGGGCGAGCAGCGTGAGGATGGTGGGCTGCGACAGGCGATTCAGCGACTTGCCCAGCTCGGCGCATTCCTTCAGATCCTCTTCCGATTTCGGATGGCAGCTGCTCCACATGTGTCGGCCTCTTTCGTCAGGGCTTTCGGTATCTCTGCCTATATTATCATGCTGCCACTATTGTCGTTGACGCAACGAAAGCCGCACGGTGAAGGGCGCACGGGCTGGTCGCTGTCGTGCGGGGGAGGGCTTCAGCAGGTCAGGCGCGATCAGCGAGGGGAAGGTAGGCCCGGAGGGCATCGTCGCCGACGCGGGTGTTCTTGTAGGCGGGGCGCATGATGCGCTTGCCGCTCACCACCTCCTCGAAGCGATGGGCCGCCCAGCCGGCCATGCGGGCGCAGGCGAACAGCGGGGTGTAGAGCTCTTCGGGGATGCCCATCATGGAATACACGAAGCCCGAGTACATGTCCACGTTCGCGCACATGTCCTTGGCGATGCCGCGCTCGGCCAAGATGGCGGGCGAGAGACGCTCGATGGTCTCCAACAGGCGGAACTCCGCCTCGAACTCGGTTCCTTGGGCGAGCCGTTCGGCGAAGCGCTTGCCGATGACGGCGCGCGGGTCGCTCTTGGTGTACACGGCATGCCCCATGCCGTAGATGAGCCCCGTGCCGTCGTAGGCTTCCTTGTTCGCGATGCGGGCGAGATAGGCCGCGACCTCGTCTTCGTTGCTCCAATCGCTCACGTTCTGCTTGATCTCGGCCTGCATGGCGCGCACTTGGTGGTTCGCGCCACCGTGGCGCCGGCCTTTCAGCGAGCCGATGGAGGCGGCGTAGGTAGAGTAGGGGTCGGTGTCGGCCGAAGACAGCACGCGCGTGGTGAACGTGGAGTTATTGCCACCGCCGTGCTCGGCGTGCACGCACAGCATGATGTCGAGCATGCGAGCCTCTTCCGGCGTGAAGGCGCGGTCGGGCCGCAGCATGGAGAGGATGGTCTCGGCGGTGGACTGCCCTTCGATGAAGCGATGCATGATCATCGAACCGTGGTCGTAGCGGGCCAGCTTGGCGTAGTAGCCCAGCACCATGATGCGAGGCAGTCGCGAGAGCAGCGAGAGCGCCGTGTGTATCTCGTGCTCGGCGGTGCGTTCTTCGGCGTCGTCGTCGAAGGCGTACAGCTGCAGGATGGCGCGGGCGATGAGATTCATCAGGTCGCGGGGCGTCTCGCGCATGAGGATGCGGGCGGTGAAGCCGTCGGGCAGCTCGCGTTGGGAGTCGATCACGCCGATGAAGCTTTCCAGCTGCGCAGGGGTGGGCAGCTCCCCCATCAACAGCAGATAGCTCACCTCTTCGAAGCTGAACCGTCGCTGCTCGCTGGGGTCGCCCAGCAGGTCGTATAGGTCATAGCCGCGGTAGCGCAGAGAGCCTTCATCGGGCACTTTCGTGCCGTCGACCATGCGGTAGCCATACACATCGGCGATGTTGGTGAGGCCTACCACCACGCCGGTCCCATCGGCATTGCGCAGTCCTCGCTTCACGTCGAAGCGATCGTATTGCGCCCGCTCGATGGTGTTCACCTCGCGAAAGTTATGGAACAGCCCAGAGCCTTGTATCTCGTTTTCCGTCGTCTCGAATGCCATGGATGCCGTGCCTTTCTGTGCGTGTATTCCTCTAATGATAAAGGTTCGCAGGCCTCGCACCATGACAGAAGGTCTCGCTCCATGGGTTTTCGGCGGTGAAGGTGAGCGTTTGTTGGCCAGCATGTTGCGGAAAGATGCCTTACTGGTCGTTTTCGTGGACACGCAGCCATAAGATTCGCTGCGGGGTCCGGCCAGTGTTCGACTCGCACCGAATAGGCGAGGTGCCCAGCGTTATAGTGGTGCGAGCGAGAGAGGAGAGGTTAGATCATGGCTCGGATCGATGTGGACGCGTTGCGCGCGTACCTGATGGATCGCTGCGGTACCGCCGCGTTCAACGGCTTCCCTGCAGCTATCGTGGATATGTGGGATGTCGAGAGCGCGACCGGAGAAGAGCTCTGCCGCAAAGCTGAACAGCTCGGCATCGACCTGCGCCGATTCGTGGTGGGCGGATGACATAGGGCGCTCGACCTTTTGCTGAAGGCGCTCGCGGGGGCTTCCTGCGAATGAGGTGCGAATGGTCCTGATCGAGCTCTCTTTGGCTGGCGCATATCACCGATGCGGCAGCATTAGCGGCTATGTTGGAATCGGAGCTTCTCTCTATCCAGGGTATTAGGGTGGGAAAGGTGGAGAAGATAAGGAAGGCTCTCGAATCGTTCGACCTGACGCTCGCTCTGAAAGAGGAAGAAGACCGGATCGATCCGGACCCCATCGCGCTCAGCGTATAGAAGGGGGTCATGCTCTTTTGCAAAACGCCCGGTTGGTTCTCTTCGGTCGATGTTGTGGAGCGAGCGATCGTCCAGAATGGCGCTATGAGCATCGCCGAGCTGTGGGCGGCCCTGAGCGAGGAGTATGGGGTGGATATTCCGCCCGCGAAGCTGCGTTCCATCGTGAAGCGTGCGAGCTTGCGGCTCGAAGACGATATCGTTTCGCTCTAGTCGATCCATATGCCAGCGAGTGCATGAGGAGGGTGAGGGGGCCTTCGATCCGGTCGATGATCTTAGCTGGTGGAAGCTTTGGTGTCGTGCTAGGCTTGATCGTGCGAAGTTATCGATGGCCGTCTTTGGAGAAAGCCCGTGGAAGACAGATTCGCTGTGCTCAGAACCGCTGCTGAGGTCTCGGACCTCAAGGGCCTCGCGTTCGAGGAATACCTGTGCCAGCTCTTTGACGACCTGGGCTATGAGGCGGAGAAGACCCAGGCGTCGCGGGACGGTGGGGCCGATCTGGTCCTTGAGCGGCACGGCAAGAAGATAGTCGTGCAGGCGAAGTCGTACAAGAAGGCGGTCGGCTACGACGCGGTGAAGGAGGTGCACGCTGCCCGCAGCTTGGAGGGGGCCGATGAGGCGTGGGTCATCGCGACCAGTCGGTTCACGCCGGATGCGAAACAGCGGGCTGACGAGCTCGATATACGGCTCATCGGCGGCAAGGGGTTAGAGGCACTGATCGAGAAGGCCTGCGCTCTGCGGCCGCGCACGTTCGATCCAGTGCGCCGGCGCACCTTCGCCAACGATGGCATCTTCGGCGTCGGCAGCCGAGGAAGGATGCGCGCGGTGCCCAGCGTCATGGGCGCGGTGAGCGCGACCGTGCGGGGCTCTCGCATCCGGATGCGCAAGCTGGGCCTGTGGGAGCGCACCCAGCGGGCGGTCGACTACTCCTTTCTGCTCCCCGATTGCTGGCTGAACGGCCTGAACAAGACCGAGCGCAGCAGAAGGATGCTCTTGGCCATCGCCTCTGTCCTGATGGCGACGCCGAAAGGCTCTATGACCGCGGAAGCCGTGCGGTGCCAGATGCCCGCAACGGTGTCGATGGACGAGCTGCTCTACGTGCTGCGGACGGTGCCGCTGTTCAAGGCCGCGCCCTCGACGGCAGCGGGCCACAACGGCGCGACGGAGCGCTACGCGTTGGATCGCGATCTCATCATGAGCTGTTACGACGAGTCTTACGGCAAGCTCGACATCTCCATGGCGCTGCTGATAGAGGCCATCGAGGGCCTTCCTGGCAGCGCTCTGACCGTCGTCGATGGGGAGAAGATGGTCCCGCGCACCTATGCGCATGCGGATCAGCTGGACGACGATGTGCTCGCGCGAGCAGTGATGCTGGGCTATGTGGTGGCCTACGCCTATCCCGACCGGACGGTATACGTGCCCTCCCAGAACAAGGCGCTCCTCGTTCAGCAGAGCAACGGCGGTCCGCCCCCACCGGCGCTCGAAGAGGTAAAGGAGCGGACATACCTCGCTTTCTCCGAGGCGGAGCAGGAGCATGCGGCGAGCCCGTCGTGGGACATCGCTTTGCGCTACCACGAGCACGTCACGGCGCTCTACGAGCGGTTCTGCACCGATGACCAGGGACTGCTGGGTCTCTGCTATCGGGCCCTCTACGAATCGGGCGGCGGCTTCACCGACCACGAGGTGGCCGAGTACATCGCCACGATCCAGGGCATTCCCTGCACCCCCGAAAACGTCGGTAGCCTGCGCGAGGATTGCCTGGAGAACGATGGTCTTATAGCGAAGGTGGCAGAGCCTGGCGCGAACGGCTGCCCACCGCGGTATTTCCTCGCCTTCCAGGTGGGCATAGATGGCGAGTTCTTGGAAGATCATGTGGCACGGAGCCAGATGTTGCAGGCTCAGAGCGATTTTCTGATGGCGAACATGGAGCTGCTCTCGTCGGCGCCCAATGACTTGGTGGCTGGTCTCGCCCAGCAGCACGCCCAGCTGAGCAGCATTCTGGAGGCGAAGGCGTACGTCGGTCGAGATCAAAAGCGTCAGCTGCAGCAGAGCATCTCGTTCATCGAGGGGCAACTGAACGAGAACCAGCGTCTCGATGCAGAGATGCGCCAACGCGCTTTCGCGGCTCTTTCGGAAGATATGAGCCGCAAGCAGGCGGAACTACAGCAGATAGTGCCTCGTTGCGATGGTGACAAGTGGCGCTTCCGCTTGACGTGAGCCGCGGCGAGCGGCCTTCCTTGAATTGTCCGTTGACACGTGCGTCTTGTTCGGGCACAATAGCTGTTGCTGTTTTCACGTGCGCCGTTACCTCAGCTGGATAGAGGGACTGACTACGAATCAGTACGTCGGGGGTTCGAATCCCTCACGGCGCACCACTTGAAACGTCGAAAGCCAGGTCACGCACCTGGCTTTTTTTGGAGAAGGCCAAGGAAAGGGACTTACTTGAAGGTTCGAAAACAGAAACCTCACAGTTGGTGACCTTCCGGCCCTAGCGCACCTTCGTGCGGCGTGGCGGCCGGATGACCTCCGACTGCGACCGAAGCGCAAAGGACAGCGACGCATGCTCTATCTTTCCCAAATGATGGGAAAACCCGTGGTGGACGCTTCCGGCGAGAAGATCGGCACCGTGTCCGATCTTGCCATCTCCACCGGCGAGGTGTTCCCTCGTATCACCAGTCTAGCCTTCCAGGGGCCCGGGCGCGTGCCGTTCATGATCAGCTGGCGCAAGTACGTCGAGAGCTTCGACGACGACGGCATCGCGCTGGCGGTGGACGCGCCTGACATCCGTTTCAGCTACCTGCAACCCGACGAGGTGCTGCTGGCGCGCGATCTGCTCGACCGGCAGATCGTGGACACTCAAGGGATGAAGGTCGTGCGCGTGAACGACCTGAAGCTGTCGCAGTCGGGCACGCAGCTGCGCCTGCTGGGCGCAGAGGTGGGCGCGCGCGGCATCCTGCGCGGGCTGCATCCGGTGGTGGAGAAGGCTGTGGTGGGTGCCGCGAAGCTGTTCGGCAAGCGCATCGACGAGCAGATCATCGCATGGAACTACATGGACCTGCTCGATCGCGATCTGTCCGACGTGCAGCTCTCGGTCACTCATCGGCGTCTGGACGAGCTCCATCCGGCCGATGTGGCGGACATCCTCGAACAGCTCGACCCGCAGCAGCGCACAGCGGTGTTCGCGCACCTCGATGATGCGCGAGCCACCGAGGCCATCTCGGAGATGGAAGACGAATATCAGGCCGAGTTCATCGATGACCTCGATGATGCGCGCGCCGCACGCCTCATCGGCGACATGGACCCCGATGACGCGGCTGACATCGTGCGCGATCTTCCCTACGAGAAGGCAGAGACGCTGCTGCGCCTCATGGGCGTGGAGGACGCTGCCGAGATCCGCCAGCTGTTGGGCTACAAGGACGGCACAGCCGGCGGCATGATGACCACGCAGTTCGTGGCCGTCCCCAAGAGCACTACCGTGCGCGAGACCATCGATGTGCTGCGGGAGCTGGATGAGGACCACCCGACCGTGCACTATGTCTATGTCACCGACGAATACGGTAAGCTCATAGGCGTGCTGTCGCTGCGCACCCTCGTGCTCACCGATGACGCGACGCCCGTGAGCGAGATCATGTACGACGAGGTCATCTCTGTGCCGCCGAGCGAGACCGAAGAGGACGTGGCGGCGGCCATCTTCAAGTACAACATCCCCGCCATGCCCGTGGTGGACGAGGGCGGCGCTCTGCTGGGCATCGTCACCACTGACGATGCATGGGATGCCATCGAAGAGGACGTGGCTGCCGAGCGTAAGCGCCCGCGCCTGTGGCAGGTGGTGGGCCTCACCTTGGTGGCACTGCTCGGCCTGGCCCTCTACACGCTCGTGTTGTTGCAGGTGATCAGCACCACCGGCTTTACGGGCTTTCCGAGCTTGGGCCAGTAGCGGATGGCGATCATGGCGCAGATACGGAAAGATGGGAGCGCGGGCGAGGAGCTGGCTTCGGTAGAAGAGCTGGGCATGGCGAGCGCTCCGAAGAAGCAGCGGAGCAAGCTGCTGTTGGTGCTGGCAGCCATGGGGCCGGGCATCGTCACCGCCATGGCCGGCAACGACGCCGGCGGCATATCCACCTATTCCACCGCAGGCGCCGAGTTCGGCTTCAGCACGCTGTGGGTCATCCCGCTGATGTGCGTGCTGCTCATCGTGGTGGAGACCACGGCCGGGCGCATGGGTGCGGTGACGGGCAAGGGGTTCGCTGCGCTCATCCGCGAGCGGTTCGGCATCCGCCTGACCGCGTTCGCTATGCTCGCGCTGCTCATCGGCAACGTGGCCACCACGTTCTCGGAGTTCGCCGGCATCGCGAGCGGCATGGAGATGTTCGGCGTATCGAAGTACGTATCGGTGCCGGTGGCAGCCCTGGCCGTGTGGTCGTTGGTGGTGGGCGGCTCCTATCGCCGCGTGCAGCGGGTGTTCCTCATCTTGTCGTTCGTGTTCGTCACCTATATAGTGGCAGCCGTGCTGGCCGAGCCGGATTGGGGCGCCGCTCTGCAAGCAACGGTGGTCCCGCAGGTTCGGGCTACGCCGCAGTTCATCGCCCTGGTCATCGCCATGATAGGCACCACTATCGCCCCTTGGATGATGTTCTTCACCCAAAGCAACGTGGTGGAGAAGGGCCTGACAGCGAAGGACCTGTTCAGCCAGAAGGTGGACGCGGTATCGGGCACCATCGCCGCGTGCCTCATCGCGTGGTTCATCATCGTCACCACAGGAGCCGTGCTGTTCCCGGCCGGCATTCAGATAGAGAGCGCCGCTGACGCCGCCGCCGCGCTCGCGCCCTTCGCTGGCCAGTACGCTCAGGCGCTGTTCGCCATCGGCCTCATCGCGGCATCGTTTCTGGCGGCATGCGTGCTGCCCCTCACCACAGCGTTCGTGGTGTGCGAGGCGTTCGGCTGGGAGGCGGGCGTGTCGTTCAAGTGGCGTGAGGCTCCTATCTTCAAGAGCATCTTCACGTTCGTGATCGCCCTGTCGGCGCTGGTGGTGCTCATCCCGGGCATCGACCTGCTCAACGTCATGCTGACCGCACAGCTGGTGAACGGCATCGTGCTGCCGGTGCTGCTCGCGTTCATGGCGCTCATCGCCGCCGACAAGCGCATCATGGGAACGTTCCGCTCCGGCCGCATCAGTCGCATCCTCGTGTGGGCCACCGTAGCCATCGTGGCTCTGCTCACCTTGGCCCTATTCGCCATGCAAGCGCTCGGTTATGCGTAAGGACTTATAGGTCCGCTCGTTCTTTGCCGCGTGGTGCCCTGTCGTTGGCATGCAACATGGGATCCGACCCGCTGTTGCACAGCGAGAGCGGGCCGTTAGCGCAGCGCTGAAAAGGCTTGACGCTGGCGGTTCGCTTGGGTACATTGAATAGCATTGATACGCGCAAGGGTCCCGATTCGAGCTCTTGTGCCGAGGAGGTCGTTGAACTCGTTTCAGCGACCTCCTTTCGTATGAGGAGGCCGGGTGGAGCCGTCAGAACCTTTCATGAACGTCAAAGGGCAGATGAAGCGCCTGAAAGGGCGAGGCGTTCTCTTCCTCGACGATGAAGATGAGGCTATGCGATACTTGCTCTGCAAGGGCTACTATACCGTCATCAATGGTTATAAGAGCCCTTTTCTCGATAAAGAAGCGACAGGTCTTGCCGGAGATGATAGATACCGTGAGAGGCGATGAGAAGAGGCTGGCGGAGGAGGTAGGATTCGAACCCACGGAACCTTGCGGCTCAACAGTTTTCAAGACTGCCGCCTTCGACCACTCGGCCACTCCTCCGCGAAAGGAATCGTTTGCAGTTTAACATACCGGACAGAACAGAGGCTGATATCGTCTACATGCGCCTTGCCTTGGAGGAGGCGAATGCGGCGGCGGCCGTTGGAGAGGTGCCTATCGGCGCGGTAGTGGTCTATGAGCCTATCGATCGGGGCACGCGGAAAGCCCTAGCGGAGCCACGGGTGATCGCGCGGGCGCACAACTTGCGCGAAACGACGAACGATCCGACGGCGCACGCCGAGCTCATCGCCATGCGCGAGGCGGCGCGGGCGCTAGAGGCGTGGCGCCTGTCAGACTGCACGGTGTATGTGACCTTGGAGCCGTGCATCATGTGCGCGGGGCTCATGCACCAGGCGCGGGTGCGCCGCTGCGTGTATGGGGCATCCGACCGAAAGGCGGGAGCTTTGGGCACGTTGTACCAGGTGAACGCCGACGAGCGATTGAACCATCGCTTCGAGGCGACAGGGGGCGTGCTGGAGGTCGAGTGTCGCGAGAAGCTGCAGGCGTTCTTCGCGGCGAGGCGCGGCTGACCCGCATCACCCCTGCGGGCGGGGGGGGGGACTATGAAGGGAAAGGGAAGCGGTGGCTGCTCATAACGAACAGGTGGATATGCTGGCGCAAGCGCGGGAGGCGCAGTGGTCAGCCGAGGCTTTCAAGGGGTTGGGCTGCGCGAAGCTAGTGGCTCCGGCCAAGGTCAATCTCTTTTTGGCTGTGGGAGAGAGGCGAGCTGATGGTTTTCATGAGGTGACGAACGTCATGCAGGCTCTTGCCCTTCACGACGTGCTCTACGTGCGTCACGAGCCGCTGAGCGCCGAAGAGCTCGCTTCCGCACAGGCTGCGGCTGGCGCGGAAGGGGCCGAGCTCGCCTTGGCGGGCGCGGCCGGTTCCATCGTCGTCGACATCGTCATGGTGGACAAGACGGGAGATGCAGCTACTGTCGCGGCCGCCGAGGTCCCTACGAAGAGCAACCTCGTGTTCGGGGCTATCGACCGGCTTGCGCGCGCAGCTGCTATCGAGGAGCCCCAGCGCTTCACCGTGCGCGTCGAGAAGCACGTGCCGGCCCAAGCCGGTTTGGGCGGCGGGTCGAGCGATGCGGCGGCCATCTTGAAAGCGGCAGCTCGCTTCTGGGCCATCGAGGACGACGCGCTGCTGAAAGAGGTGGCGCAGCAGGTGGGCAGCGACGTGACCTTCTTCTTGCGCGGTGGGTGCGCTCTGTTCGATGGGGCGGGCGAGCGCTATGTCCACGGGCTCGCCTCTACGAAGAGGCCTCTGTTGCTGGTGAAGCCTTCCGCAGGCGTCTCCACTGCCGAGGCCTATGCTGCGTTCGATGCCGCTCCCGTGCCCGTCCCGTCTGCAGCGCTCCAGCGGGCTCGACAGGCGACGAGAGGGGAGGACGTGCCGTTGTTCAACAACTTGCAAAACGCTGCGGAGCTCCTCGATCCCGCCATCGAAGATGTGAGAGAATGGCTTACGGGCCACAGCGCCATCAAGTCCGGCAACGTGCTCATGAGCGGTAGCGGCGCAGCGATGTTCGCCTTCGTGGATGATGTCGCCACCGCCTGTGCTCTCGCTGGCGAGGCGCAGAAGCGTGGGCTGTGGGCGCGAGCCACCACTGGCTCCTCGCTGATGGCGGCCTGTTTGCCCGGCTCGCTGTAGGTTCGCACGTGCACATATAAGAGAGGAAGGGTCAGCCCATGACCGTCGCCATCATCATCTTAGCCATCGTGGTCATCCTTGTCATCGCCGCGATATCCCTCTATAACAACCTAGTGAAGCTGCGCAATCGCGTCGACAACGCCTGGGCTCAGATCGACGTGCAGCTGCAGCGCCGCCTCGACCTCATCCCGAACCTGGTGGAAACGGTGAAGGGCTATGCCAGCCATGAGCGGGGGACCCTCGATGAGGTCACCGCTGCCCGTGCCGCCGTCATGAGCGCCACCACCCCAGCCGACAAGATGGCGGCCGACAACATGCTCACCACCACGCTCAAGAGCCTGTTCGCCGTGGCCGAGGCCTACCCCGACCTGAAAGCGAACGCGAACTTCCAGCAGCTGCAGAGCCAACTGACCGATACCGAGGACAAGATCAGCTACATGCGCCAGTCGTACAACGACACGGTGATGACTTACAACACGGCCATCCAGACCTTCCCGGGCATGTTGCTCGCCGGCGTGTTCAAGCCACGGCAGAGCTTCGAGGCCGCTCAGGGCGCTGCGGTCCCGCCGCAAGTGAAGTTCGACTAGCCCGCGACCTCCTCTTCGAGCCATGAGCATCCTCGTTCGACTCTATCGTCTCGCGCCGCTGGCGGTCATCCTGATCGTGCTGGCCATCGTCTTGTACCTGGTGGTCACCCACCTGCGCACGCCAGCGCGCGCGAAAGAGGTGTTGATCCAGGTGTTCACCTGGCTGTCGGCCATCATCATCGGTTTTTTCGGCATCGTCTCGCTGTATGCGCTGTTCGAACACAATGACGCGGTGCTCGATCTGTCGGTGGGCTTCATGGTGGTGGGCGTGCTGTCGCTGGGCATCACGTTGCTGTGCCGCTATCGGTTCCGCAAGCGCCATCCGCACTACAAGAGCAAGCCCATGAAGTCTCACACGAACACCCGCTGGCGCAAGGCCGCGCAAACCGTCCGCAACGCCAAGAAGGCTGCTGAGCAAGCGAAGAAGGGGAAATAGCCCCTTTGCCCTGACCCTTGAAGGTGTGATGACCTCCGCTGCACGAGCGCAGCGATATGGGCGTTTCATGGTGATGGGAAATGCGGCGAGAAAAAGTGGCGGAGGAGTAGGGATTCGAACCCTAGATACCCTTGTGGGGTATACTCACTTAGCAGGCGAGCACCTTCGGCCTCTCGGTCACTCCTCCGCGAAACGATCGCACGGAACGGGGCAGCAGACGCTTCGAAGAGCTTGCCGCGCGCTCACGTGCATCAACGAATGTTACCTGAGGTAACGGTTTCAGTCAATGAGAGAAGCAGCGAGAAAGGCGCCCGTGATGAGCACCTACCACCATGACAGAAAGATTCGCTCAACGATCTGTTCTGGGCGAAGGTTCGAGCGAGGCTGTGCGGCCATCGTGGTTCGCGATGCTCGTCCTGCGCTCGCCATGCGGTGGGCTGTGGTCGCGGCGCTCGCGTTCTTGCTGGCCTGCTGTGTGGTGGCTCCCGCTCAGGCTCAGGCGAAGAGCTACACCTGCCCGAACGTGAACATCTCCGCCCAGGCCCAGACCGACGCTACGCTGCATGTGGTGGAGCAGCGCACCTTCGATTTCGATGGCACGTTCTCGGCAGTGTGGTGGCAGTTCACGGGCTTGCCGTGGATGGCCGAGGTGGAGGTGCTCTCCATGCGCATGGCGCCGGTGAACGAGGCGGGGGATGTGATAGGCGACTGGGTATCGCTGCCGCAGGTGCCCTTCGACTACGAATGGCGCGACGAGGGCGGCCCTGACGCGGCGGCATGGTCGTTCGACGAGATGCGCGATACGGTGTACGCGTTCTTCGACGTGACCGATGAGCGCATTACCATCGAGCTCGACTACGCGGTGGTCAACGGCGTGCAGCCCTATGTGGACATGGCCGAGGTGTATTGGAAGTACGTTCCCGAGGGTTGGAGCGTGAACAGCGAGAACGTGACTTTGACCGTGGCGTTGCCGGTGCCCTCGGGCGTGGCGGTGAAGCCGGGCGAGAACGTTCGCGCGTGGGGGCATGGGCCTTTGGACGGTGCCGTTTCCATCGGCGAGGACGGCGTGGTGAGCTATTCGGTGCCGCTGGTGCGCGCAGGTCAGTTCGCTGAGGCGCGCATCCTGTTCCCGGTGAACTGGCTGTCCAACCTCGATCCGGAGCTGGTGGCCTATCATCAGGGGGTCCATAGGCTCGATATGGCCCTTGAGGAAGAGGCGGCTTACGCTGATTCTGCCAATACCTTCCGCATGGTGTCGCTCATGTCGCTGGTGGTGGCCGTGGGCATCTGCGTGTTGATGCTGGTCATAGCTCTGTTCCTGTTCTTCCGCTACGGGCGCGAGCACAAGCCCGATTTCACCGGCGAGTATTGGCGCGACGTACCGGAGCCGGGCGTGCCGCCCGCGGTGATCGGCCGGCTGTGGCGCTGGAACCACGAATCGCCCGATGATCTGACGGCCACCATCATGCATCTGGCTCATCGTGGCGCACTGCGCATCGACCGGGGCAGCTACGTCGATGCCAAGGGCGAGACCGTGGAGGACTACTACCTTACGCGGGTGGAGCCGCAGGCGACCCAGCTCACCGACCCGGTGGAGCAGGCCACGTTGAAGTTCCTGTTCGAAAAGGCTTCCGGCGGCTTGCCATCGCTATGGATGAACACCATCCGCTCGTATGGCAAGAAGCATCCCGAAGATTACGTGGAGGCCATCGAAGAGTGGCAGAGCACCCTCACTGCCGAGACGAACGGGCAGGACTTCTTCGAGGCGAAGGGGAGGCGTTTGCAGGTGGTGGTGTTCGTGATGGCGGGCCTCATGCTGGCTGCGGGCCTCGTCTCGTTCTCGATGTTCGAGAACTTCCTCTACCTGCTCATGTTCGTGCCCACGGCCATCGCGTTGGTGTTCATCGCGAACCAGATGCCGCGTCGCACGGTGCGCGGCAACGACATCGTCGCTCGCTGCAAGGCGCTGCGCAATTGGTTGCGCGACTTCTCGAAGCTGGACGAGCGGCCGCCCACCGATGTGAAGGTGTGGGGCGAGTTCATGGTGTACGCCTACCTGTTCGGCGTGGCGAAGCAGGCTATCGAGGAGCTGCGGAAGACGGTGCCCGAGGTGGTCGCTGGGCAGGACGGGATGGGTTCGCCGTTCAGCACAGCTTACGTTCCGTGGTGGATGTGGTACAGCGCTGGTGCGAGCACCTCTGCTCACGGCTCGCTTCCCAGCGCGGGAGATGTGCTGAGCACCTCGGTCAGCAACACGATGTCCACGGCCCAAGCGGCCATCTCAGCTGCCAGCGGTAACTTCTCCTCAGGCGGCGGGTTCGGAGGAGGGTTCTCCGGGGGTGGGGGCGGCGGCTTCGGTGGAGGTGGCGGTGCCCGGTAGGGTGACCGGCTCCCAGCGGGGGTCGCGCATGATGCGCCGGGCCTCTTTCCAGCCTGCGACCAGCTGCTTGACGCCGCTGCGGCCGTGGCTGCGATCTATCAGGCCCAAGCGCAGGAACTCCTTGGCGAAGCTGAGCACGGTGCCCAGGGCGAACAGCGCCGGGCGGTAGTCGCCGTTCAGCTGCAGGTAGCGAGCCATGTGACCGCGGTTGCGCATGATGTAGAACCGCGTGATATCAGAGGTGGAGTTCAGTTGGCGAATGCCTCCCATCTCGCGATTCTCGATGTTGCGCGTGCGGCGCAGCACCACGTCTTCCACGGCGATGGGATCGGTCGTCTTGCTGGCCATATAGCCGTAGACGCAGTCGTCCCAGTAGATGAAGAAGCGGTGATCGGGAAAGCCGATGCGCTCCACCACGGTGCGCTTGATGAGGCCCCCCTCGAAGCACATGGCGTTGGTGGGCAGGCTGCTGGTGTCGGTGAACACGGTCTGCTTGATGGGGTTGTAGATGCCCAGAGCCTCCGAGAACCGGTATTGCCAGTTGAACGGGCCGCCGTCGTAGTCGAGCTTGCTGCCCTGGATGACCTCATGGTCCGTCGTCCACCGCTGTAGCTTCTCGATGGCATCGGGCAGCAGCTCCACATCGTCGTCCATGAGCCAGAACCAGCGAGCGCCCGCCGCGAAGGCCATCTTCATGCCCGCATGGAACCCGCCGGCACCGCCGGTGTTCTCTTGCTGCGGCGCATAGACGAACGCACGGTCTTCCTCGGGCCACGGCGTTGCTGTCTTGCCGGCGATCGCAGCAGCCCGGAAGCTCTCTACCAGCGCTTCCGTTTCGGCGGATGCCTCGTTGTCCACCACGAACACCCGCCATGGAGCCACCGTGAGCGCCAGCACGGAGCGCAGCAGCTGCTCCAGGTAGGCCTGGCGCTTGTACGTCACTATGACGATGGCGAGCTTGTCCACAGCCGTCAGCCTTCCTTTTGCGTCGCGAACCGTTTCGCAGCATTTTACCGCACCCGCTTTGCGCACGTTATAATGAAGGATACCTATGCGAATGCGCGCTCGGCCCGGCCGTGGCGCGGCAGGTGGAAAGAGAGAAAACGCGCCCATGAATTGGATCGAATGCTGCATCGTGCTAGCCGCAGCCATTCTCGCTACCGTGGCGCTCACTCCTCTTGCCAAATGCATCGCCGTGAAGGCCGATGCCATCGACTATCCCGATCGTCGTCGCGTGAACACCGTGCCCATCCCGCGCATGGGCGGCATCGCCATCTTCGGAGGCATGGCGGTGGGCGCCATCGTCATCTATGGCGGCGTGAAGCTGCTCGGCTGGGACAATCCCTTCTATCAGCTGTTCGGGAAATCGATCAACTACGTGCTGCTAGGTGCGGGCATCACCTGCATGTTCGCCGTGGGGGTCATCGACGATATCGTCAGCCTGCGGCCGAAGGTGAAGCTGGCCGGTCAGGTGATCGCGGCTTGCGTGACGTCAGCGTCGGGGCTGTTGCTCACGAACATCCAGAACCCCTTCGTGCATGACGCGTTCATCGAGTTCGGCTGGCTGGCCTATCCTATCACCGTGCTGTATCTGGTGGCGTTCGCGAACGTCATCAACCTCATCGACGGTCTCGATGGTCTCGCCTCCTCCATCAGCGCCATATCGGCGGCCACCATCTTCGTCTTCTCCACCTTGGCGGGCCGTTACGGGGCTGCGCTGGTGAGCTTGGTCATATTGGGAACGTGCCTCGGCTTCCTCAAGAGCAACCACCATCCAGCGTCCATCTTCATGGGGGACTCAGGGGCGCTGTTGCTCGGCATGATGCTGGGCATCGTGTCACTTCTGGCCGTGGCGCGCTCCACGCTGTTCATCTCGTTGCTGGTGCCCATCGTGGCGGCGGGCGTGCCCATCATCGACACGGCGGTGGCCATCGTGCGCCGCAAGCGTGCCCATCAGCCGGTGTCGGCGGCCGATCGCGGCCACATCCATCACCGCCTGCTCAGCGCAGGTTTCTCTCAGAACGCTACGGTGCTCATCATGAGCGCATGGACCCTCGCCCTCGCCGTTTGCAGCATCATCATGGCCGAATCCCAAGGCATGATCCGCGTGCTGGTCATCATCGTCATCGCGGTCATCACCGCGTTCGCCATCGGCAAGCTCCATCTGTTCGAGCCCGTCCTGCGCCACCATTACAACCCCCGCCACGTCATCCCCCGAAAACTGCGTCGCTCTCAAGAGCTCCAAGCCCAAGCTGGCGAACAGGTGGAAGCCTCCGTAGAGGAGCGTCTCGCCGAAGAGCTGAGCGAGAAGGAGTAGGGTGGCCCTCTGCTAGCTTCCCGTATGTACTTACATTCGCTATAATATGCACATACATCTTTGAGCTTGGAGGCATCATGGCAGCGAGCACCTTGACCATTCGCATCGACAAGGATCTGAAAGAGCGTGCTTCGGAGGTGCTGGAGCATTACGGTCTCGACCTCTCCACTGCTACGCGCGCCTTCTTCACTCAGATAGTCAACACCAACGCTGTTCCGCTCTCATTCGATTACGAAGAACCCAACGAAGAGAGCATGCAGGCCATCCGCGAGACGGAGGCGATCTTCGCGAGCGGTGCTCGGCGCTTCAAGAGCGCAGACGAGCTCTTCGCCGCGCTCGAGGCATGAGCATGGCTCGTCTCGATGCGGAATTCACGCCCCGATTCAAAAGAGACTTCAAAGCGATCGCGAAGAAGCGCGATATGGCTCCTTTGCGCGAGGTCATGGAGCTGATACTGACCAACGACGCCGCTTCCCGGGAAGAATTGACAAGAAGGCATGACGCTCACCGGCTTTTCGGAAAATGGGCCGGTTCTAACGAATGCCACGTATGCAACATGGGCGACTGGCTGCTCATTTGGGCGGTGAGGGATGGGCTTGCGGTGTTTCAGCGGATGGGCTCTCATGATGAGCTGTTCCGGTCTCGCTAAGGGCGGGATGGCTCGATCGGGGTGCCCCTTGTGGGTTGTGAGCGAATCTTCACATCTTGATCTAGATATTCTGAACTGGCGCTTTTATCGAAAAGAAAAAGTAGCCGGGGTCTTGATGCTTGAAAGCGGGAGGGTTGGCTGATATATTCCGGCTAGCCAAACCGCACCTTTTCTTAACAGAAAAGTTGCAAGAAATTGAATATTGCACCCCGGCGTCTGTATGTCGGCATGAATGAACACAAACTGAAGAGGGCATCTGCCTTCACGATTGTGTTTTCATGCCCGTCGGGATTTTGATTTCTTGCAATTGTGCGGTTTGGCGACTGTGGTGGATGCCCTCCTCACGAATTCGCCGAAGTCGCCAGCTTCGTAAATATAGCCAGGGGCTCCTCCGCAGTGTGTATGGGAAACACACCGGAAGGAGCGGATCGCCATGCGAGCCCCTGTTGCCTCTTTCAGCAAGAAGCTCTTGTCGATATTCTTTGCTGCTGCATTGACCCTCGGTCTAATGCCTATCATTGCTCTCGCAGAAACTACGCAGGAGAGTGTAGTTTCCGAAGCGTTCGATGGCGAGGTTCCTGTCGAGTTCCAGGATGAGGTGGCTCGTTCCGGGTCGGTCGCAGAGCTTCCCGAGAGCGCAGATGGGACGTCCTCTATGGGGGATGCTGCTGCTGATTCGTTCATTCCCGCAGGCACCATCATCAACCAAAAGATGCCCCTCGACAGCGTAGTGGCCCAAGCAGAATCCACTCGTACATTCTTCCTCGCCCAGACCTTGGAGAGCGCACGAGGCATCCCCATGGT
>CATKXW010000023.1 GCA_949840905.1 uncultured Eggerthellaceae bacterium
GACCAAAAGGTCGCGGGCCGTGCTGTTCATGGTGGAGCATAGGGGGATCGAACCCCTGACCTCATGGCTGCCAGCCATGCGCTCTCCCAGCTGAGCTAATGCCCCGAATGAATCGGTGCGCCCTTGCGAATTATCTTCGCGAAAAGCACGCTAGCCACTATAGCACAACCGGCGGTGGTGGCAACACCTTCTTTTGCGTATTTCCTCGCAGAGCGCCGTGCCGTCGGGGGTCTTTCTGCGCATTTTCCCCTGTTGTATGGTTATAATAGCATCCAAAGAAAGCCCATAACGGCATGACCTATCACTGCCACAGGCCAACTCATACGTACCCGTTATCATGAAGGAGAGCCTAGCCTTGCAGGTTCATGACGCGAACATGATGAAAACGCAGATGAAACGCACCCCTTTGATCGCGAACCGTTCAATGGATCATGGTGTTCCTTTCATCTTCTGTATCATGTTGGTCGCATGGCTGTTGTCTATCGCGCTTGCGTTCTCGGTCGCTCCGAGCATTGCTTGGGCTGACGCCCCCGCTCGCTCTTCGGCGGGCGATACCGCGGTGTCCTCCAGCGCATGGCAGGCCAAGCCTGATAGCGACGAGGACAAGGCTGACCTGGCCGCCGCTATCCAGCAAGAAGCTTATGCCCAGCAGAGCGAGTCCGGCTCTACCGGTCATGTGGGGCCGTATTACGCCATCGAGAAGCGCTACGTCACCGCCGTCGAGGAAGGTTTCGATAAGGCAGCCGAAGAGCAGTACCTCGTGTCTTCCGTGTCGACCGCCCTAGCGGCGGCAGCGGTGGTGGCCGCCATCTTCGCGGCACTGGCTCTCGTGAAGGCGAGCCGCGTGCGGGCGCGGGCGAACGTTCTGCGGAATCGCCGCAGATAGGGGCTCCTGCCCCGTGAGAGCGTCCTGGAACTTGAGAACGAAGCTGATCGAAGACAGCATGAACCGGAGTGACCATGCCCAACACTGAAACAAACGGAGGACTTTCGCTCGAAGCGCTGCTCGCAGCGGCGCAGAGCGCTCGTGGCGAAGAGGTGCCTGCTGAAGTCGCTCCTGCTCATGAGGAGCGAGCGGCTTCCGTCGAAGAGAGACCGGCTGCTGCGCCAGCCACCGAGGCGGCTCCCCCAAAGACCGCGGCTTCGGCTGCTGCTCCTGCGAGCACTGAGGCGGCGGAGCCTGTTGCTGAGCCTTCCGCTGCTGTGCAGCAGGAGGTCGTCCGCGAAGAGGAGCCGGCTGCCCCGGCGTTCGATCTGGCGGCAGCCCTCGGCTACGGCTCTCGTGGGGGCAGCGCTCCTGTCGCCTCTGCGGCACGCGAGCCGGAGGAGAAGTTCGACCTCGCATCCGCTCTTGGCTACAAGCCGGCATCGACCCAGGAGCCCGCGGCCGCCGAGCCGACACCGCCCGAAGCTGTCATCCAGACCCAGCAGCCTCAGGCCCAGGATGGATCGTCGGCGCGGACGACCGCGCCTGCGCGCAACGAGGGGCAGGACCGCGCGACGGCTGTGCAGGAGCGCGCCATGCGCGAAGCCCAGCAGCAGGCTCGTTTGCGTGAGCATCGAGCAGCCCGCGAGGAGAAGGCGGCTCAGGCCGCAACCCGCAGCGATGGGCGCGAATCTCAGCGTGATGGCATAAAGGCCGCTCGTTCTGAGCAGGAGCGGCAGTCGCAAGAAGACGCTACCGCTCCCGCCACCGATACGTCCCAGCGCATGGTCGAGCGCCGCACCGAGCGTCAGCGCACCGTGCGACCCTCCATTGGCCTCGGCGCTCAGAGCGTCGCCGATGCTGGCGGCAAGCCGATCGAGTCCTACCAGCCTACCAAGCGAGATCGCTCTGCTCAGGCCCGCGCTGCGCGGCCGTTGAGGCAGGAAGAGGTGACGGAGGTCGCTCAGGCCATCGCCGCCGAGAATGCGCGCATCGAGTATGCGGAGGAATCGACGGCCGAGGTCGTGAAAGCGGAGCTCGTCGAGACCGCTGCGGTGGTCGAAGAGCAGCTGCGGGAGCAGCCGTCCGAGGCGGCAAGCCAGAAGAAGGCTCCCGTGGAGCCGACAGAAGAGCGCTTTGCGCAAACGAGCGACCAGCCAGCTGCTCCGCTAGGCGATCCCATCATTCTCCTCAGTAAGCCCATACCGACGCCTGAGCCTGAACCGGCGGTCGAGGTGTCTTCGGCGGAACCGCAGCCGCAGGTACGGCCGGTGATCCCCGTTTCGGAGCCGACGCCTGCGATGCAGCCGAGCCAGCCGATGTCGCAACCGAAGCCCATCGACTTCACCTCACCGGAGTTCGCATCCTCCATCACGGCGGGCGCCCCAGAGCCTCAGCGGCCCGGCGCTGTCGGCGGCAAGCCGGCCACCATGCCGCATAAGGTCCCCGTGCGCACCACCGAAGAGATCATCAAGCCTCCGAGCGCGCCCGTCAAGCTGGGGGTCATCTCGCCCGAGGCGGCCCGCCATGAAGCGGAAGCCAAGAAGAAGGTACAGAGCAACGAACGGAAGATAGTGAAGAAGGTCCGTCGCTTCCGTGCGTTGGGCATGCTGCTCATCGTTTTGGCTCTGGCGGCGCTGGGCGGTGCCATCTTCTTGTTCTTGGCTGGAAACGCCCAGGCGAAGGAGAGCATCGAGGCCGCTGCTACCGAGATCTGCGAGCAGGCCGGCCGTACCATCACTTATCGCTACAAGGCGGCCGACTCCAATGGTACGCTGTGCCCCACCACTGAGGTAGCCACGTTCAGCGCCGGTGATGTGCTGGAGCAGAGCGTCATCACCATGAACACGCCCGACTTCGAGACGGCGGCTCATACCTTGGCCGCTTTCAAGAAGCAGTTCCAAGAGAGCGCCTATGTGGATGGTCGCGTGGATGGCAACATCGTCATCTTCACGTTGCATATGAGCAACGAGCGTATCCTGAAGGTGACCTACACCGCGCTGCTCATGACCAATACGACGGGTTGCGAGGTCCTTTTGAACTAGATCAGGCGATCGCGCATCGCCTGTAGCGACGCACGATCGCACGATCGTCGAAAGTCAGAGAAATGAAAGACCCCGCCCATATGGACGGGGTCTTTCATTTAGGCGAATCTGATGCCTGATAAGGAGTTATTTCGCAGCGCTCTTCATGAGCTGATCGGAAACCTCCATGAAGGCGGAGTACACCTCAGGGGCGAGCATGACGCAGGAGATCTGGTTGTCGGTGACCAGCATCTTCACCTTGTCGTTCTTGATGCTGCGCACGAAATCGGCCTCTTTGGCCTTGCCCAGGTCATCGGAGGTGATGAGGAGGCTGGAAAGGTCGTTAAGGCGAGGGAGGTTCATATCGTTAGCCATCAGATTGTCTCCTAACAGGTTGAAAAAGAACGATATTGCACCATTGTGCCACTCATTTATTCTTCTTGCAAGGAAAACGTCGCCTGTTTCAGGCGATATGCTCCTTGCAATTCCAGTTCAGAATTCACATCTGCGCAGATAAAGGATATACTGAACTGTCAATGGTCAGTTACGTTTCCTGCTCGTTTCAGCAGGCCTTCACGAAAGTGGTTCGACGGATTGTACGAGAAGAACAACGGTAGCAGCATGTCTCTCGACGCGCTTCTTACTCAGGCGGGCATCCCCCCTGATGAAGTGCTCGAGCTGTTGCCTGATACCGACGAACCGCCGAAGACCCCCGAAGAGAAGAAGGCTGAAGCGCTGAAGTCGGCAGCGGCCTTGGCCGATCTGCCTGGCATGCCCGGGTTCCTCAAGCCCACGCGCACCTCGTTGGCCGCCGATGCGGCAAAAGCGAGCGAGGAAGAGCGCCAACAGAAGGTCGCCGAAGAGGGGGTCACCACCACCACGGTGGATGCCACCGGTAACAACGGCCAGGGCTTCAAGGTCACCGTCATGGTGAGCCCCGACGACGAGACCTCTAAGGAGGCAGCCGCCCTGCGTGACGCCGCCAGCGCATCCAAACCAGAACCCGACCTGTCCGGCTCTTCCCATGGGAGGACATCGGGTCTCGATGAACGGTTCTATCCGCAGAACCAGGCCGCTGGGTCGGGCTTCGGCTGCGCTACGCCATCGGCTCCGTTCAGCTCGCCTTTGGCCGGTGCTCCACTGGGTGACCCCTATGGCTTCGACGCGGAACCACCGCTGCCCTTCGATGGCGGGGCTGCCATGCCCCTCGGCCCGCAACCCGAGTTCCCAGGCGTGTTGCCCGTGCCAGGGGCGAACGCTCCGGGCGTCATGCCGGTCGGAGGCGGCGGTATCGGTGTTCCGGGAGCGATCGCCTACGATATGGGCGTCGCGGCCGATGGGGCCTTCGCGCCTGCTGCGGGCGGCTTCGGCCCGCTCGACCCCGGTGCCCGAGCGGCGCTGGGCGGAGAGGGCTTCGGCCTTCCCACCGATGGCGTGCCGTTAACGGATGAGGAAGCCGCAGCTCGGGCGGCGGCTGCTCAGGCAGCGCAGAATGCGGCTATGGTCGAAGCCATGGTGCAGTACGGTCCCGATGCTATCTCCGAAGAGGACAAGAAACGGTTCTTCGGAAAGAAGAAGCGCGAGAAGGCGGCCAAGAAGGCTGCCGAAGAAGCGGCGGCGTTCGCAGCGGCCACAGCGGCTGCTGCGGCAGAAGCGGCCGCAGCTGAGGAAGCGGCCCGCCGTCAGCCCACCGCGTACGTTCCCACACCGGCTCCTTTGGGAGGGGCACCGACCATGGACGGCTTCGAGGGCCGGTCGCCTTTCGATGGCATGGCACCGGTGGATGCCATGGGCACATCGCAGATCCCCCTGGGCGCTCAGCAGCCCATCGCACCGATGGACGGTCTGAGCCAGCCCATCATGGGTCAGGCTGCGGCGGACACGTCGGGCTATGACCGGTTCGCTAGTCCGCTGCCAGAGAATGCCGTCTATGGGGCTTCGCCCATGCAGCCAGGTATGGCCGATCCTTCCGTCACTACCGGCATGCCCGCCGTGGGCGCTGTGATGGGTCCTGACGGCTCGTATCTCACCGATCCGCTGGGCATGACGCTCGGTTGCGATCAGTACGGCTACGGGCCAGAAGTGCCCGGCGGCAACCCTGAGGGCGTTGCGGCTCTGGAAGCCATGCGCTCCGAGATGAACGATGCTTCCGATTCCCATCGCAAGCGCATGCGCACCATCAAGATCGCGGTGGGCTCGGTGGTCGGCGCGCTCGCCTTGGCCGCCATCACCTGCGGCATCTTGATCGGAACCAATGTCATCTCCTTGGACGACCTGGGCATCCATATCGGTAACGAGAGCTCGCAGAGCAATGGCGCGAGCAGTTCTTCTTCGTCCAATGGGCTATCGTACCATTCGAGCTCGTCGCGCTCTTCCAGCTCGTCCAGCGCTTCCGGCTCTTCCAGCTCCTCCAATGCCTCCGATGCGTCCAGCGCTCCCGGCTCTTCCGATGCTTCGAGCTCGTCTCCCTCTGCATCGGGCGGTTCTACGACGCCGTTCGACCCGTCGAGCTTGGCGGGGGATGAGGTCTATCACTACACCCTCACCACCATCGACGGCGAAACACCGAGCGTGACCGAAGTGGTCACTTACAACAGCGAGGGCATCTGCATCCAGACGGCCATGGACGCCGTGTTCAGCACGGCCACCGGAGCGCAGGCGTTCGTTGACCGTGTGCGTAGCGATTATGGCAAGAATTTCCTCTCCGGATCGGTAGATGGGACCACGGCCCATGTGGTGGTGGATATGGAGCGTGCCAAGTTCACGCGTGAGAAGTACGAGGACGCTCTGCGCAGCGTGGTGGATGATCTTGAGATAGAGCGGATGGCGTAACTTCCCTGTTGAGGATAGGCCATGCAATCGTAATAGAGATTATGTGTATGGCCTTGAACCGATGCTATAGTGTCGCTGTTGCCCTCGGGAATGGGTTCACTTTCTTTCTGTGACGAAGACCCAAAATGCGAGTTGGGCGTGAAGTCGAATCCAAGAGGACAATCTCCTTCTTCCGACGGCATCGCCTTTGATGATGGATCTTCCGCATGAACGTGGTCTTGCCGTCGGAGGTATTCCCGAGGCTCCTTCGTGATCCTTGCTGATGTTGCTGATGTAAGAGAGCATGGAGCTTTCGCTGTGAAGGGCTGCAGCACCTGATCTGCCCGCCCTTTGCTCGTCACTGAGCAGCTGGCTCGGCTGCGCGATCCTGCCATATCGTACACGAAGTCCTTCTCACCGCTTTGGTCGCTATCCGCTATTTGGGGAGAGGCTCTTGTCGGGCTTATCGTGCAGCCCGCTCGATCTTTTGAAGGCTTCTTTCTATGAAGCTCTTCTATAGTGGATAGAGGAGCGACCGCTTTAGTCGGATGCAGTACAATAAGGTGCTATCGACGCGGTTCTGAAAGGCTGCGCACCGGATAGGAGACAGCGAAGGGAGTCTCGACCATGGCCGACATAACGGAAGTGGCGTACATCTGGAAGAACGGGGAGCTGGTGCCATGGGCCGAGGCGACGACGCACGTGCTGTCCCACTCGCTCCATTATGGGTCAGCGGTGTTCGAAGGCATTCGCTGCTACAAAGATCCCGATTCCAACAAGAGCTTCGTCTTCCGTCTGGAAGACCATATGGAGCGTTTGCTGCGCAGCTGCAAGATCGCAGCCATCGCCATCGACTACACGGTGGAGCAGCTGTGCGAGGCGACGGTGGAGCTCATCAAGGCGAACGGCCTGTCGGCGTGCTACATCCGCCCGCTGGTCTATCGCGGCTATGGCGTGATGGGGGTCGACCCCAGCGATGCGCCCATCGATGTGGTCATCGCCTGCTGGCCGTGGGACACCTATCTGGGGGCTGATGCGCTCACTCAGGGCGTGTCGGTGGGAATATCCAGCTGGCGCCAGCGTTCCAACAACTCCATCCCGCCCGCCATGAAAGCATCGGCGTCCTACATGAACTCTCTGCTCGCGAAGCTGGAAGCCAAAGAGCACGGCTATGTGGAGGCCATCATGCTGAACGAGGAGGGCCTGGTGTGCGAGGGTACCGGCGAGAACCTCTTCATCGTACGCGATGGCGTGCTGATGACCCCGCCGCTCTCCGATGGCGTCTTAGAGGGCATCACGCGCGACTCGGTGCTGTGCATCGCCGATGAGCTGGAGATCCCGGCGGGGGAGGAGAGCCTGACCCGCAGCGATCTGTACGTGGCCGACGAGGTGTTCATGACCGGTTCCGCCGCAGAGCTGACCCCCATCGGCTCGGTGGACGGCCGCGTGGTGGGGAAGCCGGGCGAGATCACCCGTCGCATCCAGGAACGCTTCTTCGAAGTGGTCTATGGCAAGGCCGAAGAGTACGTCGATTGGCTCACTCCCCTTGGCTGAGCGCATCTACACCTACGACTCCACGCTTCGTGATGGCGGCCAAGCCGAGGGCGTCGCATTCTCCCTCGAAGATAAGCTGCGGCTGGTCGAGCGCCTCGATAGGTTCGGCATAGACTTCATCGAAGGCGGCTATCCGGCTTCGAACCCGAAGGACATCGCCTTCTACGAGGCGGTGCGCGAGCTGCCCCTGCGTCACGCTCGCATCGCGGCTTTCGGTTCCACCTGCAAGAAGGGCGTGGCGGCAGAAGAGGACGCGGGGCTGCGCGATCTGCTGCGGAGCGGAGCGCCGGTGGTCACCATCGTGGGGAAGACGTGGGATGCGCAGGTGATCCGAGCGTTGCAGACCACGCTGGAGGAGAACCTGCGCATGATCGCTGACTCCGTGGCCTACTTGAAGAGGCAGGGACGTCGGGTGGTGTTCGATGCCGAGCACTTCTTCGACGGTTACAAGGCGAACTCCTCCTATGCGCTCGCATGCGTGCGGGCGGCCCACGAAGCGGGCGCCGATTCCATCGACCTGTGCGAGACCAACGGCGGCGCGCTGCCCTTCGAGGTGGAGGCCATCGTGGCCACGGTCATCGAGGGGTTTCCCGGCATAGCGCTGGGCATCCACTGTCACGATGACAGCGGATGCGCTGTGGCCAACACTTTGGCTGCTGTGCGCGCTGGAGCGACGGAGGTTCAAGGCACCATCGGCGGCATCGGCGAGCGCGTGGGCAACACCGATCTGCTGACGGTCATCGCCGATCTGGAATTGAAGATGGGTCGCACCTGCGTGGGCCCCGAGAAGCTGCGGGAGCTCACCAGCGTCGCGCAGTATGCGGCCGCAGTGAGCGACCTGTCAGTGGCGGCTCGCCATCCCTACGTGGGGGCGGCCGCTTTCGCCCATAAAGGCGGCCTGCATGCCAGCGCTATCGCCCGGTTCCCCGAGGCTTATGAGCATGTCGATCCGGCTGCAGTGGGCAATAGGGCGCACATGGTGGTGAGCGAGCTGGCGGGCAAAGCGTCGCTTCTGGCGAAGGCTCGCAGTCTCGGCTTCGATCTGGAGGCGGCCGGGGTGGATGTGCAGGCGGTGCTCGATGACATCAAAGAACGCGAGGCCGATGGCTATTCTTACGAGGTAGCCGACGGTTCGCTGGCTCTGCTGCTGATGCGCCATACCGGCGAGTACGTGCCCATGTTCTCTTTGGAGAGCTTCCGTGTCATCGTGGACGACCATGAAGATATGGGAGCGTGGGCCAAAGATGCCATGTCGGAGGCCACCATCAAGATACATGTGGGGGAAGACCGCTTCGTGGCCACGGGCGAGGGCGTGGGCCCGGTGGGGGCGCTGGCCAATGCGCTGCGCCTGGCCATCATGGAGAGCTATCCGGCCATGGCCGATCTGGAGCTGCTGGATTACAAGGTGCGCCTGCTCGACGAGAGCCAGGGCACCGATGCCATGACCCGCGTGACCATCACCACCACTGATGGGACGTCTACCTGGGGCACCGTGAGCGTGTCGGAGAACGTGATCGAAGCATCGTGGAACGCCTTGGTCGATTCCCTGGAATACGGGCTGTACCGAGCGTCGATGAAGAGGGAACAGGAAGGCGGCCGCCCATGAGCGAAGCATCCTTGCGCACCGATGACGTGAACGACCTGCTGCACGTGCTAGCCGCCCTCGACGACGAGGATACCATCTTCGCGCTGTTGGAGGACCTCTTCACCATTCGCGAGATTCGGGAGACGTCGCAGCGTTTGGCCGTAGCGCGCATGCTGGATGAAGGTGCGTCCTACGCCACCATCGAGAAGGCCACGGGTGCCTCGGCCACCACCATAGCACGCGTTTCCAAGTGCCTCGCCTACGGTACCGGTGGCTACCGGACCGCTCTGGGAACATTGAAGTGAACCGCGAACCTTTCCCGGAAGAGCATGCCGAGGCTTCTGCGCTGACTTGCCGATAGCGGATCGAGAGCTTGCGGAACTTGTCAGCCGCGGTGAAGCAGACAGGGTGCTTCTCTGCGCATTCGTTCTCGCGGATGGGGAGATGAGAAAAAAGGGGGGAGCGCCGTAGGTAAAAGGGGAAGGAAAGAACGGCGCTCCCAAGATAAAGGAGAGAAGAATGAAGAAGGATGGTAACGGATGCTCTTCGCATCCGACCCCGACTTCCTGATGCTCAGTATAGGGGGTCTCTCCTTCTCTTCTCGTTGCGAGCTGACGCGGTTACCGATGCGTCAACTTGCCGATACCGAATCTAGAACTTGCGGAACTTGTCGGCCGCGGTGAAGCAGATGGGGCACTTCTCGAAGTCGTCGCCTTTGTGGATGTAGCCGCAGATGGGGCACAGGTAGTAGGCGTCGTCATCGGGGCAGTCGATGTTGTTGTAGGCCTGCATGTACAGCTCGGCGTGCACCGACTCGGCCAGCTTAGCGCGGGTGAACACCTGCACGGCCTTCGTCTCGCCCTCTTCCACGGCCTTCACGATGAAGGACGGGTACATGTCGGAGGTCTCGTAGATCTCGCCGAGAGCGCCGGCGATGAGGTTGAGGTCGGTCTGGATGCCCTCGGCTTCCGGGGCAGCCGGGCGCTCGTAGTCGGGCTCGACGGCGTTGATGACGCTCATCTCCAGGCCGATGTGGATCTGCTCGGCGGCGCTGGTGGCCTCGAACAGGCGAGCGATCTGCTCGTAGCCCTGCTCGCGGGCGGCGATGGCGCTGGCGGCGTACTTAGCGGAAGCGCCGGTCTCGCCGTTAACGGCAGCCTTCAGGTTCTCGAGGGTGGAGCCCACCTTCGTGATGGCCTCGGGCACGACATCGAAGTTCGTGGAGTTGTCGACGGTAGGGATCTCGGCTCGAATGTTCATAGCACTCCTCTTCGTTCGGTAGGGAACAATATGCGCGACGGTTCGCGATCCGTATTAGTATAACGCCCGCATCCGCTGCGAGCGGGGTGAGAAACCCGTTATGCTATCATTATCCCTCGCATTGAAACGGCTCGATCCTGGCCGTTCAGGCCTCATTTCCGCGACCGAGATAGAAGACGCATGAAGAACATCAACGAGATACTGGCGAGCGCCCAAGACACGCCGCATACGTTCGAGGAATACCTCGATTGCTACGCCGATCAGGTGGGCGGTCTGGTGAACGAGTACATCCCCCGCGGCAGCCATGGCGACATGGATCGCTATCTCTACGATCCGCTCGTGGCTTACAGCCAAAACGGCGGCAAGCGCCATCGGCCGCTCATCTGCTTCGCGGCTTGTCTGGCCGTGGGCGGCGATGCGCAGCTGGCCTCTTCAGCAGCCGCGGCTATCGAGCACTTCCACACGGCCGCGCTCATCCACGACGACATCGCCGATGAGGCGGAACTGCGCCGCGGCGAGCCGTGCCTGCATCTGACCGAAGGGCTGGGGCTCGCCATCAACATGGGCGATCTGGCGCTGACCTTGGTGAACGGCACCGTGATGAATGACCCTAACCTCAGCGATGGGGTGAAGGTGCGCGTGGTGAGCGAGCTCATCGCCATGACGCGGCGCACCGTGGAAGGACAGGCCCTCGACATCGGATGGGCCCGCGACGGTCGCTACGACATAACCCCGGAAGACTACCTGGTCATGGCCACCCATAAGACCGCCCATTACTCGGGGGCGGTGCCGCTGGCCATCGGCGCCATCATCGGCGGCGGCAGCGAATCGCAGGTGGAAGCGCTGCGCAACTATGGTCTCGACACGGGCCTCGCCTTCCAGATCCAAGACGACCTGCTGAACCTGGTGGGCACCGAGGAGTCGACGAAGAAGGACTTCCGCAGCGACATCACCGAGGGCAAGCGCACCTTGGTAGTGGTCCATGCGCTGCAGAACGCCGAGCCTGCCGAGCGCGACCATCTCATCGAGATACTCTCTTCCAAGGAGAAGGACCCGGCGGTGCTCGCCGAAGCCGTGGAGCTCATGGAGCGCATCGGCTCGGTGGACTACGTGCGCAACTACGCCGAGAACCTCACTTCCATCGCCAAGAACCGCCTGATAGACATGATCGAGCCTTCGATGTCGCGCGACATGCTCGTGTCGATGGCCGATTGGTTCGTCAGCCGGCTGAAGTGATCGATGAATACCATCCGACTTCACGACACCGGTCCGGCCGTCGAGGACGTGCAGCATCGTCTGATGCTGGTGGGGCGTCTGGATGAGGCTGACATCACCGGTACGTTCGACGAGCGCACGGCCGAGGCGGTGCGCGCCTTCTGCGTGAAGTTGCATCTGCCCGTTACCGACGAGGTGAACGACAAGGTGTGGGCGGCGCTGGTGGATGCTTCGTTCGACCTGGGCGATCGCACGCTGTATCTGCGCATGCCCTACTTCCATGGCCATGACGTGCTGCAGTTGCAGAAAGCCCTGGGCGCGCTCGGCTTCACCAGTGGTGCCAGCGACGGCATCTTCGGGGCCCATACCGAGCTGGCCCTGCGGAAATTCCAGGTGAACCTCGGTCTGCCCTCCGACGGCATCGCGGGCGCTTACACCTATGCGGCCCTGCGGAACCTCCAGCATTCCTGGGAAGGAAAGGAAGCCGCGCATCTGCCACGGCCCGTGGGCTTCGCGCGAGCGGCCGATGTGCTGGAGCAGAATGCGCTGTGCCTGTTCGGTATCGACGAGTTCACCCGCTCGGTGGCTTCGCGCATGTCGAATCTGAGCCAAGCCACCAACCCGCGCTCGAAGATCGTCAGCGCCGATGCGCTATCGGTGCCGCCGGACGACTCCATGCTGCTGGTGCATGTGGTGCTGCCCCATACCATCAGCGATGCTGACGATGCGCCCAGCCTGTTCGCGGCGGTGCCTCGGGTGGTCTACGGCGATGAGGAGACGTTGTCGTTGCAGCTGCGCAATGCCATCGGCGCCATGAAGGCCCCGCGCGCACCGAAGCCGCCGCGCATCATCATCGAGCTACCGGGCGATACCTGGGAAGATGCCGGTGCCAACCGCTCCGCCCAGCACTTCGCCATCACCCTGCTCGACGCTCTGTGCTCAGCGTTGTTCGAGTGAGATGAGCGGATATTCGCTAGTTGCGGTGATGATCGCGGAGCCTGTTGGCGGCGATCAGCGACGACCCTTCGGCGTGTCCGGAGGGTGTTGCGGTTTCGCTGGCGGGGCTGCCGTTCTAGAATAGGACGATGCAGAACAGACCCGTACATATATATAGCGTTCGGAACGAGGCAGACCTCGATGGGGCGGCTGCGGCGTTGGCGTGGTGGTTGGCGCCGGGGGACGTGGTGGTGCTCTCGGGCGATCTTGGGGCCGGCAAGACGCGGTTCACCCAAGGGATAGCTCGGGCCCTGGGCGTTTCAGAGGCGGTGGTGAGCCCCACCTTCAACATCCTGCTCGCCTATGAGGACGGGCGCATCCCGCTGTATCATCTGGACCTCTATCGGTTGCAAGATGAAGGGGAGCTGGAGGATATCGATTTCTACTCGCTGGTGGGGGCCGATTCGCCTGGCGCGGCGCTCGTCGAATGGGGCGAGCGGTTCCCGAAGGCGCTGCCCGAGGACGCGCTGTTCGTTGCGATGACCGTGGAGGCGGATGGCACCCGTGAGGTGAGCGCGCGTGCCACGGGGCCTCGGAGCGCCGAGCTGCTGCGGCAGTGGCGCGAAGAAGACCCGTCGAGCGGTGAGGCGTCGGTGGCTGGCATGGAAAGGCCATGCTGCGAGGGCGATGGCGTCACCGCTGCTATCGCTGAGGGCGCGGCGACGGGAGAGCGCTACGTGCTCGCTTTCGATACGGCCAACGAGATGATAGCCATCGGCCTGGGCGTCCTCGATGGTGCGACGCGCACCATCACGCTGCGGGCCAGCTGCGAGGTGGTGGCCCATCGAGCATCGAACACTCAGCTGCTGCCGCGCATCGAGGAGCTGACGGCGCGCGCGAGCGTGCCGCGTGAGGCCATCGCGTGCGTGGTGGTGGGTCGCGGCCCGGGCTCCTTCACCGGTGTGCGCATCGCCATGGCTACGGCCAAGGGCATCGCCAGCGCTCTCGGATGTTCCCTCTGCGGCGTGTCGAGCCTGGATGCCGTAGCATGGAATGCCTGGTCGCACGGCATACGCGGCCAGATGCTGGTGTTGGCCGATGCCATGCGCAAGGAGGTGTATCCCGCTTGGTTTCGCTCGGATGCCGACGGTGTGGCGCGCCTGGGAGCCGACCGAGTGGTGAAGGCGCAGGCGTTCGCCGAGGAGGCGGCCGCACAGCCGGCCTCCGAAGCGCCTCTCACGGTGGTAGGCGATGCCTTGGAGAAGCACGGTGCGCTATTCGAAGGGATGGGCATCGTGGCACCGCGGGAGGCGTGGACGCCGAGCGGTGCGGGGCTTCTGGGCGCAGCGCAGGCGGCTTGGCGCGCTGGCGAGATCGACCCGTTCGATGTCGCCCGGCATCATCCGGGGCTGCTACTGCCCGTCTACACGCGTCTGTCGGATGCGGAGGAGAACGAGCGGGTGCGCATGGCTTTCTGCGCTCCGAAGGATCTGCGCACCGGTGTGGGCTCGCGAGGCGCGGCGGGCGCGAGCGGTCGTGCGACCATGCACGAGAAGGCCCTGGCTCGTCCGCTGCTCGTGTCTGCGAATGCTGCGGGGATCCCGGCGCTCGCGTTGCGGCCATTGAGCGCCGAGCGTCTGGCGGAGGCGGTGGCTCTCGATCAGGTGGCCATGGCCGGTGATACGTGGAGCGAAGCGCTGTTCGCAGACGAGCTGCCGCGTCGCGACCGCAGCTGGTGGATGGCCCTCGCGCCTCTTCCTGACGGGGAGGGCGCGGCTTTGGTGGGCTTCGCGGGCGGGATGGTGGTCGACGGTGAGCTGCAGATATTGAAGGTGGCTGTCGACCCGTCGCTGCGGCGGCGGGGCATCGCCACCGAGCTGGTGCTGCGGGTGGCCGAGGACGCCCGGAACCTGGGAGCCGATCGCTGCTCTCTCGAAGTGCGCGCCTCCAACGAAGGGGCTCAGCATCTCTATCGCGCGTTGGGTCTCGTTCCCATCGGGAGGCGACCGCGCTACTACCGCGATCGCGAGGATGCCCTCATCATGGAGGGCCCGCTGCCCGGGGCTTCCCATGATGTGGCCGGCATGGCGGTGCAGCATCATGAGGACACCGTGCGCCGGGCGGATGGGATCCGTTCGTTAGAGGCACCGCTCATACTGGCCATCGAGTCGTCATGCGACGAGACCGCCGCCGCCGTGATCGACGGCACGGGAGCCTTGCGCGCTGACGTGCTCGCCTCCCAGATAGACTTCCATGCCCGTTTCGGCGGCGTGGTGCCCGAGATAGCTAGCCGCAAGCATATCGAGGCTATCGTAGGGGTGTGCGACCAGTGCCTAGAAGCGGCTAGCGCCAACAGCGGGACGCCTGTGCGCTGGTGCGATCTGGACGCTATCGCTGCTACCTACACGCCAGGTCTGGTGGGCGCGCTGGTGGTGGGCGTCGCTTTCGCGAAGGGAGCCGCATGGGCTCTCGACGTGCCGTTCATCGGCGTGAACCATTTGGAGGGGCACCTCTACGCCAACAAGCTGGGGGATGCCTCCTTCGCCCCGCCGGCGGTGGTCTCTCTGGTTTCCGGCGGCAACACGATGCTGGTTCATATGCGCGATTTCGGGGACCATGAGGTGCTCGGCAGCACCATCGATGACGCGGTGGGCGAGGCGTTCGACAAGGTGGCCAAGGCTTTGGGCCTCGGCTATCCGGGCGGTCCGGTCATAGCGCGCCTGGCGCAAGAGGGCGATCCGTGCGCCATTCCCTTCCCACGGGCCATGCTCCATTCGGGCGATCTGCGCTTCTCGCTGTCGGGCTTGAAGACGGCCGTGGTCACCTATATCGAGAAGGAAGAGCGGCAGGGGCGTCCCTTGAACCTGCCCGACATCGCGGCTAGCTTTCAGCAGGCGGTGGTCGACGTGCAGGTGGCGAAGGCTGAGGCCGCCCTTGTTCAGAGCGGTGCTCCGACGTTCTGCCTCGGTGGCGGCGTAGCGGCCAATCCGGTGTTGCGGGCGGCCTATGAGGAGATGTGCGCGCGTCGGCGGGTGAAGCTGGTCATGCCGCCTCTGCACTCCTGCGGCGACAACGCCGGCATGATAGCTCTCGTGGCTCTCGATCGGTACCGCGCAGGTCGCACGTTCCCGCTGTCGGCCGACGCGTTCGCCCATAGCGACCTCGAAGAACCCTACTGATAGGAAGAGCGAGCCTATGACCACGAACCAGACCATCGACACCGCCACCGGACAAGCGGCTCCGGCGGAGCTGTCCACCGAGCGGGTGAGGTCCATCTTCTCCACCATCGCGAAGAAGTACGAGCGGTTCAACGCCGTGTCCAGCTTCGGTGCGTACAAGCGGTGGCTCGCCGGCATGATGGCCCAGGCGCCCATCGCTCGTGACGACGAGGTGCTCGACATCGCCGGCGGCACGGGGGATGTGACCTTCGCCGTGGCCAAGGCGAAGCGACCGGCGCGCATCCTCTGTACCGACCTGGTGCCCGAGATGTTGGAGGTGGCTCGCGCCCATCGGGCCGATGGCGAGGGAGGCGAGGTGCCCATCGAATTCGCTGTGGTGGACGCTCAGGCGATCCCTTATGAAGATGAGAGCTTCGACTGCATCACCATGGCTTACGGCATTCGCAACATGCCCGATCGCGCTCGGGCGCTCAGCGAGATGCACCGCGTGCTGCGTCCCGGTGGCAGCCTCGTATGTCTGGAGTTCTCGACCCCTCCTAACGCTGCCTGGCGTGGGCTATATCATTTCTATTTGAAGCACCTCATACCGTTCTGGGGAGGCCTGATCACCGGCGATCGCGAGGGATTCGTGTACCTGGGCCGCTCCATCAAGGCGTTTCCCGACCAAGAGGGCCTGGCCGCGCTGATGCGCGACGCCGGTTTCGTGGACGTCACCTGGAAGGATTACACGGGGGGCATCGCGGCGGTGCATGTGGCCCGCAAGGGATGAGCGCAACGCGCCGCTTGCCCTGCGCGAGCGATGGCGCATCATGGATACGCAGGGCGTTCATGGTATGATGGAGCCTTGAAAACGCTCAAGATATCCCGTGAGGTCTCCTTATGCTCATCTGTTCTCAATACGTGCTTCCCGTGACGAGCGAGCCCATCATGAAGGGCGCTGTGCTCGTGCGCGACAACCGCATCGCTGACATCGGCACCGCAGAGATGCTGAAGCTGCGCTATCCCGATGAGGACGTCATCGACTACGGGCTGGCGGCGGTCATGCCGGGCTTGGTCGATCTGGACACCCGCTTGGAATACGCCGTCATGCGCGGCGTGGTCAGCGACCTTCCCTTCGCTCAGTGGTTCTTGGCGGTGGCCGATCATGCGCGCAAGCTAGAGCCGTCGGACTGGTTCGATTCGGCCATCCTGGGCGGTCTTGATGCGCTCTCTAGCGGCATCACCACCATCGCTGACATCACCGCCACCGGTGCTGCTCGTGCAGCTGCACAGCGACTGGGCCTGCGCGGTGTGATCTATCACGAGGTGTCGGCGGTGGACAAGGACCGCATCGACAATGCCATGCGCGCCGCCGCCGATGGCATCGAGGCGTGGCGGCAGGAATCCGATGGCGATCGCATCACCATCGGCATAGCGCCCGCGGCGGCCTATCGCAATCATCCGGCCGTCTACGGCCGCGTGAGCGAATACGCCTCCGAACATGACCTGCCCGTGGCGCTGCGCCTGGCGGGCAGCCGAGAAGAGGTCAACTTCGTCAAGTACGGCTCTTCGATGTTCGCCATCCATGCGAAGAACGGCACGTTGCGCAGTTACACGGAGGTGCCCCCGTGGCTGCCCACGGGCGTCACGCCGGTGCGTTACGTGCTGAATTGGGGCGCTTTCGAGGCGCCGAACGTCATGATCATCCATGCTGTGCATGTGACCGACGAGGACGTGGCGAAGCTGCGCGAGCATGACGTGGCCGTGTGCCTCACCCCACGCTCCAGCGCTCAGTTGGGCATGGGCACCGCGCCTTTGGATGAGTTCCTGCGGGCGGGCTTGCGGGTGGGCTTGGGCACCGATTCGCCGGCGGCCACCAATTCCACCGACATCCTCACCGAGATGCGCTCCACGCTCTTGCTGCAGCGAGCCACCAACGCCCGTCGCTTCCTCAGCTCCACCACTATGTTGGAGCTGGCCACCATCGGCGGTGCGCGGGCTTTGGGCATGGAAGATCGCATCGGTTCCCTCGAGATAGGCAAGCAGGCCGATATCATCGCCGTGGATCTGTCGAGTTCGCATCATTCCGTGGAGACGAACCCGGTATCGGCGCTGGTGAACACTTGTACCGCTACCGATGTGCTGATGACCATGGTCGATGGCACCGTGCTCTATGAGAAGAACAACTGGCATGTGAACGTGGAAGTGGCGAAGAACATCGCGCGGGTGATCGAGATCCGCTCGAAGCTTCGCAACTAGGACGAACGAGGTCGATGCTCCATGGCATCCAATAAGAAGAAGGGCTGCGGCCAGCGCAATCTCACGCGCGCCCAGAAGGCCGAACGTGCTCGAAGCGCGCAGCAGCGCGAAGAGCGGGCGAAAGCGCGCGCTGAGGCGGCAGAGCGTACCAAGAAGATATTCACCGTGGTAGTATGTGTGATACTCGTGCTGGCGCTGGGCATCCCTACCATGGCGCTGGCGTTCTTGTCGGCATGATCCGGCCTTCGCTGAAGCGGTCATAGAAAGGGTTGCAGTTGTTCGGTATCGGCGGCTTCGAGCTATTCCTCATCGTGCTGTTCGGTTTCCTCGTGTTCGGGCCGGACAAGCTGCCCGAGATCGCGAAGACGATCGGCCGCGCCATCGCGAAGTTCCGCGACGCCCAAGCCGAGATGAGCGTGACCTTGAAGGATGTGGCCTTCGACAAGGACGCTGAGAATCCGTTCAAGAATCCTTTCGAGGCTGCGGACAAGATGGCTCAGGGCGCTCAACGCGGAGCAGCCACTGCGAAAGATACCGCAGCGGCGGTGAAGGAGGCGGTGGCGAAGGCTCCGATCGATGATGGGGAAGGCACCGAGCCCGAACCTGTTCGCGAGAGCTTCTCGGAGCGCAAGGCGCGCTATGAGCGAGAGCGCAAGGCGAAGGCTGAGCGCGAGGCGCAAGGTCTGGCGACCCCTGCCGCCTCTGAGCAGGAAGGCGGTGTCTGATGCCCATCGGTCCTGCCCGCATGTCGCTCATGGATCATCTGGGCGAGCTGCGCATGCGTTTGGTGCGCATCGTGGTGTGCCTGTTCGTGGCCGCAGTGGTGTTCTACATGGCCACGCCCACCATGGGCAACTTTCTCATCATGCCCATCCAGCAGTACCTGCCCTCTGAGCTGGTGGCCCTCGACCCGTTCGAGGCGTTCTCGGTACGCTTCTTCATATCCTTGTGGGCTGCTGCCGTGGCCACTTCTCCGGTCATACTCTGGCAGCTGCTTGCATTCTTCCTGCCGGCCTTGAAGCCTAAGGAGCGCCGTTGGTTCGTGCCCACGTTCATCGTGGGCGTGGCGCTGTTCATCATCGGCACGGTGTTCTGCTACTGCGTCATCTTAGGGGCGGCGTTCCAGTGGCTCACCGACCAGGCCATGGGCATCGGCGTCATCGAGCCGCGCATGTCCAGCTACATCGACATCATCATCAAGTTCGAGCTGGCTTTCGGGTTCGCCTTCGAGCTGCCGTTGGTCATCTTCTACCTGGTCATATTCGATATCGTGCCCTATAAGAAGCTGCGCGGCAGCTGGCGGGTGGTGTATGTGGTGCTCATGGTGCTGTGCGCCGTGGTGACGCCGGATGCCTCGCCCATCACCATGCTGCTGATGTTCGCGGCCATCATCGTGCTGTACGAGGCCAGTCTGTTCATGGCGCGCATCGTGCTCGCCCGGCGCATCAAGAAGCAGAACGAGGAACTGGCGCTTCAGGAAGAGGAGTAGCTGTGCACGAGCTGGGTATCATGACCGGCGTGATGGATGCGGCGGTGAAGTCGGCTCAGGAAGCCGGTGCGACGCGGCTGCTGGGCGTGACCTTGTCCATCGGCGAGATGACCGAGGCCATCGAGGATGCGCTCGTGTTCGCCTTCGAGGCGCTGGTGGAAGATGATCCGTTCACGAAGGACGCCGAGCTCACGGTGAACATGATCGCGCCGAAGAGCATCTGTCTGGAATGCGGCCACGAGTTCGTCCACGATCGCTTCCATCTGTTCTGCCCTGAATGCGACAGCTTCTGCACGCAGCTCATATGTGGGCGCGAGCTTCAGATAGACTCCATCGAAGTGGACCTGCCGGATGGCGACCCTGGCGGCTCTGAGGGGTCCGCTGGATGAGCTTCTCGCTGCGCGGGCCATGAGGGGCTTCGCGCCAAGGTGCCGCGGGGTCCGGTCGGCCGAGGAGAGACAAGGGAGAGAAGAGACATGGCGCATATCGACATCAAGCAGCCCATCTTGCAGAAGAACGATTCGATGGCCGCTGAGCTGCGGCAGCGGTTCGCCGAGAACCACGTGTTCGTGCTCGACCTTCTGGCCAGTCCTGGAAGCGGGAAGACCTCGACCATCCTGGCCACCATCGATGCGCTGCGCGACGAGTTCAACATCGCGGTCATCGAAGGCGACATCGCCAGCAACGTGGATGCCGAGAAGATCAAGGCCCAGGGGACGCCGGCGGTGCAGATAAACACCGGTGGGGCGTGCCATCTGGAGAGCGCCATGATAAAACGGGCCGTGGATGTGCTCGATCTGGAGCGGCTCGATCTCATCATCATCGAGAACGTGGGCAACCTGGTGTGTCCCACCGATTTCGACCTAGGCGAGAACGCCAAGGTGATGATCCTGTCGGTTCCCGAGGGAGACGACAAGCCGTTGAAATATCCGGGGGTGTTCCAAGTAGCCCAGGCTGTCGTGCTGAACAAGGTGGACACCATGCCCGTGTTCGATTTCGACGATGGGCGCTTCACCGAAGAGGTGACGTCGCTGAACCCGCAAGCTCCCATCTTCCGCCTGTCGGCCACGACAGGCGAGGGCGTGGCCCCGTGGGTAGCGTGGCTGGCCGAGCAGATCCGCAGCGTGCAGTAGCGACAGCGGAAGGAGGGCATCGTGGAGGCGATCTGGGACAGTCTGGTGGCGCAGCTCCGGGGATTCGTGGGCGGCATCGGCTTTTCCCATTGCGTGGTAGGGCTTTCCGGTGGTATCGATTCTGCCCTCGCCGCTGCTTTGGCCGTAGAGGCATTGGGTGTCGAGCAAGTTCATGGCGTGCTGATGCCGGGGCCCTATTCGAGCGATCATTCCGTAGAGGATGCCGAAGCGCTGGCCGCGAACCTGGGCATCGAGACGTTCACCGTGCCCATAACGGATGCCTACGAGGCGTTCGCTGAGGTGCTGGCAGAGCCCTGCGGTGGATCGTTCGGAGGGCTGGCGGCCGAGAACACCCAGGCACGATGCCGTATGGTGTGCCTGATGGCCCTTTCCAACGCCCATGGCTGGCTGCTGCTGAACACCGGCAACAAATCCGAGGCGTACATGGGCTACTCCACGCTCTACGGTGATACGGCCGGGGCGGTGGCACCGTTGGGCGACCTGTACAAGACCGAGGTGTACGCCTTGGCCGAGGCGCTGAACGGACGGGCGCGGAAGGCGGGCGCGGTGGCTCCTATCCCGCAGCGCACGCTGGACAAGCCTCCGAGCGCCGAGCTAGCCCCCGATCAGCAGGATGAGAAGGCTCTCGGGGTGGATTACGCCACCCTCGATGGGATCTTGCGGTGCGCCTTCGACGAGCATCAGCCCGTGGCTGCCATCGTGGCCTGCGGCTACGATGAGCAGCTGGTGGAGGATGTCATCGTGCGCGCTGAGTCGTTCGCGTTCAAGCGCGCCCAGCTACCCCCGACCCTGCCGGTGTCGCATCTGTGATGCCGAGCGGAGCGATGGTCCATGGGTAACGTCTTCCGCGTGCTTCGCCGCGATGTGCTGCGGCTTCTGAAGACCCCACCGGCGCTCGTGGTCATCATCGCACTGATGGTGCTGCCCTCGGTGTACACCTGGTATAACGTGGTGGGCTTCTGGAATCCTTATGAGAATACGGGGAATTTGCGAGTTGCCGTGGTGAACGAGGATGCGGGCGGTTCGAGCGAGCTGACCGGGGAGATGGACCTGGGCGATCGGATCGTGGAGGAGCTGCACGACAACGACCAGTTGAAATGGGTGTTCACCGATCATGACGATGCCATGGCTCGGCTCGATCGCGGCGATTGCTATGCCGCCTATGTGATCCCATCCGATTTCACCGAGCGCTTGTTGGGCCTGACCGAGGGCCGCTATGAGGATCCCACGCTGAGATATTACGTGAACGAACGGCTAGGGCCGGTATCGCCCAAGATAACCGACACTGGGGCCACGACGCTGGATGCCACCATCAACTCCACGTTCGTCTCCACGGTGAGCGACGTTGCTGTGAAGACGATCACCGAGAAGGTGGGGGAGGCCCATGATTCGTTCGACGATGCACGATCGAGCGCACTGCTGAAGGTGGATGCGGTGCAGGGCGGCCTCGATGGGGCCCGTTGCACCATCGGAGAAGTGCAGAACGCAGCAGGTGCCATGCGCGGCACGGCTGCTGATGCGCGATGCTCCCTTGATGCGGCGTGGCGGCAGGTGCAGCAGGCCCAAGGCTCCCTCGATGGTCTGGCGGTCCAGGCGCAGACGGCATCGCAGGCCATGGGGGAGTTCGCCCTGCGGGCCGAGCGCTCCATGGAGGTCGCGCTCGATGACGCGGGAGCCGCGGTGGCCTTGGCGCGTCAGGAAGTGCAGCATGTGGAGGATTCTCTCGACGACTATCGGCCGAAGCTACAGGATGCGCTCGATCAGCTGGACGAGCGCATAGAGGATACCGAGGGACAGATTGCAGAGCTGCAGGCCCAGGCCGACGCATTGCCCGACGGTTCGCAGAAAGACCAGATGCTCCTGCAGATAGAGGAACTGAAGAAGCTGGACGAGGAGCTGCAGCGGCAGCGCACGTCGGTGCAGGGCGCCCTCGATTCCCTCGATGCGGCTCGCAACGCTGCCGGTGCTCTCGATACTATCATCACCACTTCCCTCGGCAACGTCCGGCTCCTTTCCGATACGATGTTCGGCGCGACGGTGCCGGCGCTGGGAGGGGGCTTGGGCCAGATGGGCGCTTCGGTCGCTCAGATATCGGCGGTGCTGGGCGCCCAGCATGGGCTCATCGAGTCTGCCCAAGGGCTCCTCGACGACCTTGACGGTGCTCTGTCCACTCTTGAGGAGGCCATGGGCGAGGCTGACGGGCTGTTAGCCTCCATCCAGAGCGATCTGGGCAGCGTGCGCGACGATCTGGTGCTGTTGGGCGAATCCGACGTCATCGCTGAGCTGTTCGGAGAAGAGGGCCTCGATGCTCGGCGCATCGCCTCGTTCATGGGGGCGCCCACTCATGTGGTGACCGAGCGTCTCTATCCGATGAACGCCTATGGGTCGGCCATGGCGCCGCTGTTCATGAACCTCACGTTCTGGATCGGCGCGTTCATGCTGCTGGTCATCATGAAACAGGAGGTGGACAGCGCCGGCATTCGCGATCTTACCATCACCCAGCGCTATGTGGGCCGCTTCCTTCTGCTGGCCATCATAGCGGCCATACAGGCCATCGTCTGCTGTGCGGGCGTGCTGTTCCTTGGCGTAGAGGCAGCTAGCGTGGCGGGTCTGTTCTTCGCGGCCGTGGTAGCCTCTCTCAGCTACCTCAGCATCATCTACGCGCTGTCGGTGACGCTGCAGCATATCGGCAAGGGCATCTGCGTGCTGCTCGTGTTCGCTCAGATCCCCGGTGCTACGGGCCTGTATCCCATCGAGATGACGTCGAGCTTCTTCCAAGCGGTGTATCCGCTCTTGCCCTTCACCTACGGCATCGGTGCCATGCGTGAGGCCATCGGCGGCTTCTATGGGGATCAGTACGGCTTCGATGTGGGCATCCTTCTGCTGTTCTTCGCGCTGTTCATGGCATTGGGCATACTGGTCCGGCCGCTGATGGCGAACGTGAACCGCATGGTGGCCCGACAAGTGCGCAAGAGCGGCATGTTCAACAACGAGGACGTGGAAGTGCCCGCGCGGCCCTATCGCCTCTCTCAGATAGTACGCGTTCTCACCGACAAGCAAGAGTACCGCGAAGGGCTGCAGCAGCGCTACGAGCGTTTCGATCGGATGTACCCGCATCTGATACGCGGGGCGGCCATCGTCGGCGTCGGCGTGCCCGTGGCGGTGATGGTGGTGTTCTCGCTCACGCCAGCCGAGAAGGCGTCGCTGCTCACGTTCGGTCTGGTATGGCTGGTGCTGCTGTGCATATTCCTCGTGGTGGTGGAAAGCCTTCGTTACAGCTTCGAGCGGCAGTTGCGCCTGGATACCATGAGCGATGAGAAGCTGCGCTCCCTTTATGCGAACCGCAACACCATGGAACGCAGCGGTGCGACGGAAGGCTCGATCGCAGGAGCACCTGCGATCGCGAGCGCTGTTCCTGCGGGGCGCAACGCCGCGGTCCGAGCGCGTCATGGTAGGGTCGGGCGCACGCGCGGGAGCGGCGCTCGCCGTGGCGCCGTTCGTCGCCAAGGGCGAGGGAGGCACCGCCGATGAGCAATATCTTGCGCCTCTTCCGCAGCGATATGCGGCATCTGTTCCGCAATGTGATGAGCACCATCATCGTGGTGGGCTTGGTGGTGGTGCCGTCGTTGTTCGCCTGGTACAACATCGTGGCCTGCTGGGATGTGTTCGACAACACGGGCAACTTGAAGGTGGCCGTGGCGAACACTGACGAGGGTTACGAGAGCGACCTGGTGCCTCTGCGGGTGAACGTGGGAGAGCAGGTGGTGAGCGCGCTGCGGGCGAACGACCAGATCCATTGGGTGTTCACCACCGAGGAGCAGGCCGTAGATGGTGCGCGGTCGGGCGAGTTCTATGCCGCCGTGGTGATACCCAAGAGCTTCAGTCGCGACATGCTGACGTTCTTCGAGGATGACGCCCAGAGCGCCGATATCGTCTACTACACCAACGAGAAGAAGAACGCCATCGCGCCCAAGATCACCGATACCGGAGCTGACTCCGTATCAGCGCAGGTGAACGAGGTGTTCGTGGAGACCCTGTCGGACATCGCCCTCGCTCTGGCCGATGCGTTCTCCACCCGCGCCGAAGAGAACGGCCTCTCCGGGCGCATCGCTGTGGTGGCCGACCATGGCCGTCAGCTGGCAGACCAGCTAGACGACGGAGCGACGGTGCTCGTGCTGTTAGGGGAAGTGAGCGCCTCGGCCGCCGGGCTGATCGACGGGGCATCGGAGCTGATCGGCGGCGCGAAGGAGGGCATATCGGAGATAGCGGCCAGTGCCGAGGGCGGCGTGGAGGCGGGCGGTGGCATGCTCGGTACCGTGCGAACATCGCTTTCCACGCTGGAACAGGGCTTGCAGAGCTCGAGCGCTCAGTTCGCCATCATCGCGCAGAGCGCCAGCACCATCCTGGATGCGGCGAAGACGGCGAAGGCGCAGAACATCGAACGCTTGAAGGAGCTTCAGAAGACCATCGACGATCAGCTGCTGCCCCTATTGAAGGACGTGCTGTTGCCGCTGGTGCAGGGGATGGGCAACCAAGCTCTGGTGGACGAGCTGACGAAGGCCATCGAGGATCTGACGAAGCTGAGCGAGCTCATCGCCGATCTGCTCGCGTTCCTCGAAGATGACGGCATCGTCTCTGATGAGACGGTGGCCGAGATGAAGCGGTTGCTCTCCTCTGCCTCCACGAAGATGAAGGGCGTCGCGGATGATTTCTCCGCTACGGTGAAGCCCGAGCTAGAGGCCCTGGTGGCCTCGGTCTCCTCCCTCGCCGCGCAGATGCATGGCGAGCTGGAGAGCTTGGAGGGCGCTGGCAGCGGCCTGGGCGATGCTGGATCGGATGCCGCGGCCACGCTGCGGCAGGCGAGCGGGCGCATCGGCGATGCAGCATGTTCGCTGCGGGATATGGCGAGCGACATGCGCGATCTGGCTGACAGCATCGATGCGGCTCTGGCCGCCAACGATCCCGAGGCGCTGCGGGATATCCTCGGCGCTGACGCTCATACCCTCGCGCGCGCCCTGGCGGCACCGGTGCAGGTGGAGCGCATCGCGGTGTATCCGGCGGAGAACTTCGGCTCGTCCATGGCACCCCTTTATACCACGCTCGCGCTGTTCATCGGCTCGCTGCTCATCTTGGTGGCCGTGAAGACCCATGTCTCGCGCCAGGCGCTCAAGCGCTTGAGAGACCCGAAGCCCTCCCAGCTGTTCTTGGGCCGGTTCTGCTGCATGGCCGTCATCTCGCTCATGCAGACCACGCTCATGGGCTTGGGCAACATGTTGTTCTTGAAGGTGCAGGTGAGCGATCCGGTGCTGTTCTTGGTGTGCTTCTGGGCGGCGGGGCTGGTGTTCACGTTCGTCATCTATGCGCTGGTGGCGTCCTTCGCGAACCTAGGCAAGGCCATCGCTGTGCTGCTGCTCATCGTGCAGGTGACCGGCTGCGGCGGGTCCTATCCGCTCCAGCTTCTGCCCGACTTCGTGCAGCAGCTCAGCCCCTGGTTGCCGGCCACCCACGTGGTAGATGCCATGCGCATCGCCATGTTCGGCGGCCCTGCGACGGAGTTCTGGCTGCAGATGGGCCAGCTGGCCCTGTTCCTGGTGCCGGCCGCTCTGCTGGGCTTGGTGCTGCGCAAGCCCTTGGAGCGCTTCATGGATTGGTACGTGGAGCAGGTGGAGTCCTCTCAGCTCATCAGCTAGCTCGCGCATGAGGCGTTCGTCGGTGCGGCGGGGGTCGGTCCTTGGGGTTCGGGGCGAGTCCCCGTGGCTGTTCTTGCGGGCGGGAGACGACCGCTCTTACGGTGGCCGTCCCGCTTGTAGCGCATGGTTGCGGTATACTCTTCCTCGTTTTTCATTCGTTCTCATCGAAAGAAGCATACCAATGGCGGTAACTGACGAATTGACCGCGCTCGCAGCGGAAACGCTGCAGCGTATCGACGCGGCCCAGAGCACCGCGGCCCTCGACGAGGTGCGCGTTGCGGTAGTGGGCAAGCAAGGCTCGCTCACCGGCTATCTGCGGAACATGGGCAGCGTGCCCAAAGAGGAGCGCGCAGCCGTGGGCAAGGCGGTGAACCAGGCACGCGAGCAGGTGGAAGCGGCGCTCGAGGCGCGCAAGGCAGCGCTCAAGGCATCCGAGCTCGATGCGGCCATCGAGGGCGCGGCGGTGGATATCACGCTGCCCGGCCGCGGCCAGCAGATGGGCACCCGCCACCTCATCAATGCCATGATAGACGAGGTGTCGGAGCTGTTCTTGGGCTTAGGGTATTCGGTGGCCGAAGGCACCGAGGTCGAGACCGACTACTATAACTTCACGGCGCTGAACGCTCCGGCCGACCATCCTTCTCGCAGCATGCAGGACACGTTCTATGTGCGTGACATGTCGGGCGATGTGGCTGAGGTGCAGGGCGAATCCGACGTGCTGCTGCGCACTCAGACCTCTGGCGTGCAGGTGCACGTCATGGAGGATCAGGAGCTGCCCATCTACATCATCGCGCCCGGCAAGGTGTACCGTCGTGATGTGGCCGATCCTTCCCACCTTCCGCAATTCCATCAGGTGGAAGGATTGGTGGTGGATCGCGGCATCACTTTCGGCGACCTAAAGGGCACCCTTGAGCTGGTGTGCAAGCAGATATTCGGACCGGATCGCAAGACGCGCTTCCGCGCCCACTACTTCCCGTTCACCGAGCCGTCGGCCGAGGTGGACGTGAGCTGCGGCATCTGCCATGGCGAGGGCTGCCGCATGTGCAAGGGCACCGGGTGGTTGGAGCTTTTGGGTTGCGGCATGGTGGATTCCAACGTGCTGAAGATGAGCGGCATCGACCCCGAGGAGTATTCCGGCTTCGCATTCGGCATGGGGCTGGAGCGCATGGCGTGCTTGAAGTACAACGTCCCCGACCTGCGCATGCTGTTGGAGGGGGATATGAGGTTCCTCAGGCAGTTCTGATGGCTGCTCGCAGGTAGCGCGCAAAGGGGATAGGGCGCGGTCGCTCAGATGCTCTTCGCCGGCCTTCCGGCCGGCGAAGATGAAGATAGGAAGAGAAGGAACATGAAGGTCTCTCTTAAGTGGTTGAACGAATATACCGAGGTGCCGGCCGATCTGAAGGCGTTCTGCGATCGGCTCGACCTGACGGGCACGGGCGTGGAGGGCGTCGAGACCTTGGGCGCGACGTTCGAGCACGTGGTGACGGCCCAGGTGGTGGCGAAGGAGCCGCATCCCGATTCCGACCATATGTGGGTATGTCAGGTGGATGTGGGGAAGTGGAACATCGGCGAGAACGGCGAGTGCGAGCCGCTGCAGATCGTGTGCGGCGCCCAGAACTTCAACGCGGGCGATCATATCGTGACGGCCCTGGTGGGTGCAGAGCTGCCTGGTGACATCCGCATCAAGAAGTCGAAGCTGCGCGGCGTGGTGAGCCATGGCATGAACTGCTCGGAGCGCGAGCTGGGCTTGGGGGGCGACAATGAGGGCATCATGATCCTGCCCGAGGATGCGCCGGTAGGCATGGCATTCGCCGAATACGCCCAGCTCACCGATAGGGTGTTGGACCTTGAGATAACCCCTAACCGCCCCGATTGTTTGAGCATGGTGGGCATGGCCCGCGAGGTGGGCGCTATGTACCAGCAGGCGTTCACCGACCCGCTGGCTGAGGCAGCCGCCAAGCTGCCGAGCGTCACCGCCGAGGATGCTGCGCCTGTGACCGACACGGTGAGCATCGCGGTGGAAGACCCCGAGCGTTGTGCCCGCTATACGGCGCGGGTCATCGAGAACGTGAAGGTGGGCCCTTCTCCCGACTGGCTGGCCGAGCGGGTGACCGCTGCGGGGTCGCGCCCCATCAACAACGTGGTGGACGTGACCAACTACATCCTGTTCCTTTATGGGCAACCGCTCCATGCGTTCGACCATGATGCGCTCGCTAGCGAGGACGGCACGGTCTCCATCATCGTGCGCCCGGCGCATGAGGGCGAGAAGCTGACCACTCTCGATGGCGAAGAGCGCTCCTTGATCCCTGATATGACCGTCATCGCCACTCCGGAGCGATCCGTGGCGCTGGCGGGCGTGATGGGAGGCTTGGAGACGGAGGTGACCGACGCTACCAAAACCGTGCTGCTGGAGACGGCCACGTTCAGTCGCGCTCATACCTCGCGCACGAGCCGCAACCTCGGGCTCATCTCCGAGTCGTCCCTCCGCTACGAGCGCGGGGTCGACGATGTGCCCATCGACGAGATATCCCAGGCAGCTGCCGCGTTGCTGGCGGAGGTATCCGGCGGCAGCGTGCGTCCGGGCATGGTGGAGGTGTACGACCATCGCACCACGCCGGTCGCTCTTACCTTCCGCATCCCGCGCTTCAACGAGTTCGTGGGGGCCGACATCCCGCGCGACTTCATCGTGGACATCCTGGTGCGTCTCGGCTGCGAGGTGAGCGATGGTGCCGACGGCGATACGCTGAGCGTGGTGGCGCCCACCTTCCGTCCCGACCTCGAACGCGAGGTCGACCTGTACGAGGAAGTGCTGCGCCTGTGGGGCATGGACCGCATTCCCTCCACGTTGCCGGCCGGCCGCGAGCGCATCGGCGTGCGCAGCCATGAAGAGCTCACGCGCGCCAAGCTGAATCACACGCTGCGGGCGAGCGGTTTGAACGAGACCATGACCTATTCGTTCGCTGCGCCCGATGACATCGTGCGCCTGCGCATGGATCCTGAGAGCCTGGGCATGGCGGTGGAACTGCTGAATCCCATGAACGCCGACCAGTCCATCATGCGTCAATCCATCATCCCGGGCCTGTTGAAATCGGTGGCCTACAACCAGAGCCATGGGGTGAAGAACGTGCAGCTCTACGAGATGGGCACCGTGTTCTCTACCTCGGAGGGGCGCAAGAACCCCAAAGAGCGCACCAAGGTAGCCGGCGTGCTGGCCGGCGCCATGGGCGATGCCGCCTGGAATGCGAGTCCGGTACGATTCGACTTCTTCGACGGCAAGGGCGTGCTGGAGTCCATCGCGCGTGAGCTGGCGCTGCCCAAGGTGCGCTTCCGCGTGCTCGAAGCCGCTGATGCGCCCCATCTGCAGCCGGGTCGTGCCGCTGAGATGCTCAGCGGCGGCACGGTGATCGGCTGGGTGGGCGAGCTGCATCCGCTGGCCGTGGATGCCTTCGAGGCAACAGCCCCGGTGGTGGCCTTCGAGCTCGACCTCAACGCGCTGGATAAGGCGACCCAGCCTGCGCGTCCCTACGTGGACGTGCCCGTGTTCCCGTCTGTGGACGTGGACCAGGCGTTCGTGGTGGACGAAGAGGTCACCCACGAGAAGCTGTGCCAGGTGATGAGCTCTGCCGGCGGCAAGCTGCTAGAGGATGTGCGCCTGTTCGACGTCTATCGCAACGATGAGCGCGTGGGCGCGCACAAGAAGTCCATGGCCTACGCCCTCACCTATCGCGCCCCTGATCGCACCCTCACCAGCGAGGAAGTGGAGAAGGCCCACGAGCGCCTCGTGAAGAAGGTCTGCGGCGCCACCGGCGCCAGCGTGCGCGAGTAGCCTCGAAAAACCTGGTTGAAAATCCTCGAAAGACAGGGCCGAAAAACAGAATATTCCTCGAAAATCCTGGTTGGAAATCCTCGAAAAACCCGGTTGTGCTATACTTTCCCAGAAAAGCACCAGTTGAGAGGCTTTCCATGGCACGTTACACCGATCTGCGACCCAAGGGCTACATTCCGCGATTCGCTGATGAATCAGTGGAAAGGAGGCTTTCGAGCGTAGGGGCTGTCGAGATCCAAGGGACGCGCTGGTGCGGCAAGTCGTGGACCGCATCCGCTTTCGCGGAGAGCATGACGCGCGTGGATGGTGACGCGCTCCTCTATGAGAACGATCCGTCGCTCGCATTGATCGGTGCGCGTCCGCATGCCATAGATGAGTGGCAAGATGTTCCCGCGATCTGGAACCGCGTACGCCATGCGATAGACGATGCTGCCAACGAGCCCGGTCAGTTCATCCTGACCGGCTCATCCTCTCCGAGCACAGAAGAAGAGCGTCACAGCGGAGCGGGTCGCATATCGCGCATTCGCATGCGAACGATGACCCTTGCCGAAAGGGGACTTTCCACGAAGGCGGTCTCGTTGCGAGGTCTGTTCGATGGGCGATTCGAACCTGCTGCGGCGGACATGGACCTCGCTGCATATGCGGAAGCCATATGTCGAGGTGGCTGGCCTGCGCTTCTGGATGCTGATCTTCTCTCTGCCCAAAAGACCATCGACGAGTATCTCGACCTTCTTTTCGAGGTGAGCATGCGGAAGCTGGGAAAGGACCCGATACTGAGCCGCCGTCTCGCTATCGCTTTGGCGCGCAATCTGGGAACGAGCGCAACATTGAGAACGCTGAGCGAAGATGCAGCTGCCGGCGATAAGGGTCCCCTTGAAGAGACCGTCTCGAGCTACCTCGCGGCGTTCTCTCTCAACTATTTCATCGATGAGCTTCCTGGTTGGGATGCTCCTGTGAAGGCGCGCTCACGGGTGCGCACGCGGCCGAAGAGGTATCTGGATGATCCTTCGTTGGCGACATCGCTCCTCTCGCTCGATCCGGGGCGCCTTCTGGCGGACGGCCAGACGCTCGGCGTTCTGTTCGGATCGCTGTGCTATCACGACCTAGCGGTGTATGCGTCGTTGCTACCCGATGCGGGGCCTGCGCCGCTTCGCTACTACGCCGATGCCGATGGATTGGAGGTCGACCTCATCATCGAGCTTCGCGATGGGCGATGGGCGGCGTTCGAGGTGAAGCTAGGCGAGAGCAAGGTCGATCAGGCTGCCCGTAACCTGCTTCGCCTGAAGGCGAAAGTAGCGGCGAATCAGGCGGCCCGCAATAAGGAGCCGGAGTTCATGGCCGTGCTCGTAGGCAACGCGCCTTATGCTCGTCGCCGCAAAGAGGACGACGTATATGTGATCCCGCTCTCGACGTTGACAGCATAGGGTGCTCGAACTGCGCATTGTTTCTGATGCGGAGAGAACACGGTCGCTTTGCGTCTAGTACAGAATGGTGAGGGTAACTTTCTTTCTGGTGGCGGGGATCGAAATCTCCACATCTCTATCCATGGCGTTTCAACTGGAAGTTTCGGAGGTTTCGAGGGAAACTTCGGTTCCTTTCGTTTGAAAGGGCCAGTGGCGTCTGCTATATTCCGAGGTGCCAAAATGCGAAGTTCCTCTATTGCGGAGGGACCGCGGATAATCGAATACTGGTCAAACGTTTCGTCTAGTAAACGAAAACATGAAGGTTAGGGAAAGCATAGGCTTTCATCGTCTTCATGGGCGTACGTGGCGTTTAAGAACAATGTGCGAAGAGGGCATCTGCCTTTCGAGACACGCTGTTCTTTGCGCTACGGCCAAAGATTATTCGCGACTCGCATTTTGGCGAATGTGGTGGATGCCCTCCTCACATATCGCCAGCGCAGCACAAAAACGAGCAGCATCAGGTAGATAACAGGGCCTCCTCCACGGTGTATCGGGAAGCACACGCCGGAAGGAGCGGATCGCGATGCGAGCCTCTGCTATCTCTTTCAGTAAGAAAGCCCTCTCAGCATTCTTCGCTGCTGCTTTGACCTTGGGGCTCCTGCCCATCACGGCTTTCGCAGACGATGCGGATGCCGCTCGTGCGGACGCGAGCGCGTCGGTCCAGGAAGAGCCGATCTTCGATGGGTCGTTCACGGAGGGCGCTGCGAACCCGGACGCCCAAAAGGAAGCGGTCTCGACCGAGGATGCCGCTCAAGTCAGTGAGGCCGCGATCGGAGATGCTCTTCTTCCTGCAGGAGGGGTCATCGATCAAGAGGTCGCGCCCGATACGCTGGTAGCCCAAGTGGAATCCACCAAGAGCTTCTTCTTGGCGAGCGCCATGGAGAACACGCGTGCCGTGCCCATGATGAGCGCCAAGCTACCCTTAGGCGAAGGCATCGAGGATGCTCTTCCCGACGCCGATCACGTCGTGACAGGATCGTTCACCTATAGAGGGATCACCTATGCGATGGAGCCGGGAGGGGAGTCCGTGGCCATCGTGGCGGTGGACTACGACAAGCTGCCCGCCGAATCCATCGAAGCGCGGATCATCGTGCTGCCTTCTGTCGTCTCTGCTGATGGCATCGACTCCTTCTCGGTGAGCCGTATCGCGAAGGACGCATTCTCGTCTTTGACGCGTGAGGCGGCCCTTTCGACATCGGAACCCGTTGATGGCTCGGATGACCAGGGAGCTCTCGGTATCACCGCTATCACCATCCCAGTTTCGGTGAGCTCCATCGAAGAGGGGGCATTCGCAGGTTTCGAGACGTTGCGGTATGCGATCGTCTCTGCTGACAATCCGAACTACTCCATGTACGACGGCTGTCTTTACGACGCCGATCGACAAAGCCTCCTGCTCATTCCCGAGGGTAGGGTGGGCGCTGTCCGCATCGCACCTAGTGCGACGCAGCTCGATCCCGAGGTGTTCTCGCATTGCCCCTCGCTGGATAAGCTCCTCGCCGACGCGGACAGCGCAGCTTTCAAGACCCTCGGAGATGTGAACATAAGAAATAGAGACGGCGAGGCCCTAGAGGTCGCGCTCGACCCCGGTGCGACCGCGCTCGACGCTGCCTATGATTCGACCATCGAGGTCGAGGAAGGGGACACCATCGATCTAGCGGTAGAGCTCGGTCTTGCGTCGAGCGACGATGTCGTGGTCCCCCCTGTGCTCTCTACGGATATCCTTCGCTTCGACGACGGTGAGCTCAAGGCCTTCAGTCCTGGGACGGTCGAGGTGGCTCTCGATATGCTGCCCGCTCAAGACGAACGCTTCGTCGTTGCTACGGTCGTCGTCGACGCTCTCGAAGGTTCGAACGTCGATCCTGAAACGTTCGCCGGACCGGAAGAAGCTGCGAGCGAAGATCCTCTGTCGACCTCCGATGCGTCGGTCGCTGAGCTCGATGGGCGCAACGTCTTGAGCGCTGTCTCTTATGATGTGCATGTGGGAACGCCGATGACCACGTATTGCGGAAGCCACTCGATAAGCGGCACTCAGAACCGTGTAGCCGTTCTCCCATCGGCTGGGTGGTATGTGCGCAACGTGGGGTATGCACCGACCGTATCTGCGATGACCGGTGTGAACAAAGGTGGCGTTCAGGTGTCTGGCTTCGGCTGCGGTCAAAGCGGTTGCTCGTATGCGACGTGGGGATCGCAACAGGCTGTCGGGTCGGGCTATGGCAGCGGGATCACGAAGGTCGAGTACTGGGATCCGGTGATCCA
>CATKXW010000024.1 GCA_949840905.1 uncultured Eggerthellaceae bacterium
CCGTATCCCATGAGATGGAGTATTCGACAGGGATCCATTTCGCTGTGGCGGTGAGGTTGCCGTAAGTGCCCTTCTTGATCGTGACGTTGGCGGTGCCGTTGCCTGCGATGCCCGCACCTGATGCTCCTGTCACGTCCCATCCCGCGAAGGTGTAGCCGGTGCGCGTGCCGCTCGTCGGAAGCGTGAAGTTGTTCGATTCTATGTTGTACGAGGTCGTTCCACCCGAGACGGCACCGCCGTTGGCGTTGTAGGCGATGGTGTAGGTGTTGGGAGCCCATTGGGCAGATACCGTGACCGTATCCGCTGACGCCTGCGCAGGTCGGCCGGCCTCTACAGCAAGAGTCCCCATGGTAAGTTTCTGGCCCGGACTATAGGTGTGACCGTTAACGCTCCAACCGATTATCCTATATCCTGTCTTCTTTATCCTATCGTCGCCCGGTTGGGGCATTATCACAGTGGTATTGACCGTAAGGTTCGCAGCACTGCCTATGCTCCCACTCCCGCCATTAGCGTTAAAGGCGAGCGTATAGTTGGTGTAGCCCCATCCGAGGAATAGATCCATGTCCTGATAATACGCCCCCTCTGAAACAGGCCGGGTGAGCTCCCTGTCCCAATAGAGCTTCTGGGTGACATATTTACCCACTTCTGTGCTGCCCCAATCGAAGTAATCGTAGGCTACATTATTCCTGATGAGAGAGACGTACTGCATCGAGCCATTGCGGTAGATATGTATTCGATCGCCACCAAAACGGCCATAAACATACCCGTTCGCGGCCCCAATGTGCTCAACTGCAGGACCCTGGATAACACCGTTGACGTAAGTGTTCTCCAGGATGCGACACCCGACAAATGTGTAGACGGATTCGTAGTACTTCCAATCTGCATAGGTAGCCCTCGAGCTTATCGCCATATATGGTGAGCAATCGAGCGCATCGAAGCGTGCTAATCGAGACATTTCTGTTTCGCTCGAGTCCTCCGTTACGAGCAATCCGCTCTCTTTCTCCAAGACCTTATAAGCTGCGCTGTCCGCATCAGCGACCGCGGCGTCCACCAAGGGGCAATGCGAGAACACCTCGGGGTCGACATCGGTCGCATTAGAAGCGATACGGACAGCGCCCACTCGGCCCTCGGGAATGAGCCGTAAAGTGGCAAGGTCAGCGCTATACAGAGCGCCATCGAAAGAAGCATATGTTGGGTTATCGTCAGAGACGACGAGGTATTGCAAGGTGTCAGAGCCTGAGAACGCTCCATCCTCTATGGAAGAGACGGAAGCCGGGATGCCTAGAGCGACGATGCCCACGAAGCTCTCTTGACCTTCTGAGCCCTCGAGCTCTTCTGCGCCTTCGGCTCCTTCTCCCTCGACGGACGGATCAAGGCTTGTCGCTTCCTCATCGAAGCTACCGGATGTTTCTTCTCTGGTCGCAGAAGCTCCTGCTGCCTGCTCGGTGAGACCAGAGAAGGCCCCATCGGCGATGCGGGTCACGCTATAGGCATCCGCTCCATCGGCAGAGACCATAGGAGGTATGGCGAGGATGTTCTCGCTCGCCTGTTCGCTGGGCAGCTTTCCGTAGTCAGCTGCCACCACAGCGACGGACTCTCCGCCAGGCTCTATCGCATAGGTGAGGCCACCTGAAGTGAACGATCCCACGACAGTGGATTCAGCGGAGACGCCGTTAAAGCCTAGATCGGGCTCGTCAGAGTCCTCGCCTCCCTCTTCAGCGCCATCTTCGCCATCGCCTTGCTCAAGCTCAGCGCCATCGACGCTCCCACCCTTGTCGATGGGAAGCTTGGCGCTCACCATGGGGATGCCTCGTGCGCTCTCCAAGGTCTGGGCGAGGAAGAACGTACGGGTGGATTCAGCTTGGGCGACCACGCTGTCGAGGGGCAGCTCTTGATTGATGATGGCACCGGCAGGTAGTACGACCGCGGAGCCCATCTCCTCATCAAAGAGAGCTTCGCCTTCAGAGGGAATATCCCCTTCCGCAAGAGCAGCATCATCTGGCGCAGCAAATGAGCTACCAGTATTTTCAGAAGCATCCATGCTCGGATCGTAAGCAGTCCCACTCTCTTGGGCCTCAGATGCGCCACCCATGGCATCTATGGGAGCAGACTCCTGCTGCGCCAGCTCCGCGAAGGCCGTTGCAGGTGCAAAGCCAAAGGCCAATGTCGCGGCGAAGAACGTCGATAGGAGTTTCTTTGAGAGAGAAGCAACAGAGGCTCGCATGGCGACCCGCTCCTTCCAGTGTGCGCAGACAACATCACACTGTGGAAGAAGCCCCGATCGCGCTATATGTTAAGAGCATCGGCTCGACAACTCGTGAGGAGGGCATCCGCCACAGTTGTCACACCGCTGACACGCACAATCTGGAGTTCCCTCGCAGACGAAAACAGTCAGATAGGCAGATGCCCTCTTCATTCTGTTTTCGACATGCGTAGACGAGCTCATGACGATGCGATTATTTGATTGTGCGTTACCTTACCGAAACAAGGCAGCGATGTGACAAAGTGGAATATAGCATGCGCCCATCCCTGCTTCAAACGAAACCTTCGCCGTCCATGCCATCTCCCACGTCTGATCCAGCGAAAACCCAGCGTAGAGGGAGGAGACGTGATTATGAAGATTCTAGGAACCTACGCCGAAAGCGCTCTTCGGATGGCAATTAACCGATGGCAATTAACCAATGGCGATCAGCGAATGGCGATCTTCCGACGGCGATCGAGTGACGACGACGGTAACCGATGATAAGGCGGATGATCCTGCAGAAACATTGCGGAGAGGGACAATATCGCTCCTTCTCGAACGCCCCTTTCGGAGCCTCCCGAAAGACCGCTCCGAACCCCATCGAGAGGACCCTTCCGGCGATCTTGCGGTCCCCTTTTCGGAGAAGCGCCTCGACGCCCTTGCTAAGGACGCTGCAACGCAACATCCCCATCGCTTCGTCGAACAGATCCCATAGCTCACTGCGCACCGAGACACCGAACGGACATCGAAAGACCTCTTCAACGAACTTCGGTCACATAAGCACGAGCGCTGCGAGGAAACTCACGCTTGAATGCCTCTTTCACCAGACGTTTTGCGGCAGGACCTGCAGGCAGCGAAGTTCGCGTGTGCTCGAAGCCGTCCTCTTCGAGCATCCAGCCGTCGCCTTCGCGCTCGAGCGCTACGGAGCGGTCCTTCTTGAACGTACTGAGCGTGAGCGAGCGCAGCCCCTCATCAGCAAGAGCGTTCAACCACTTCGCCTGGGCCTGCTTGATGGGCATGAGCTTCATGGCACCCCTCCTTCCCTGCCGGGTCGCGGGTCGCCGCCGCAACGCTCGGCGGCGACCCATTCATGGAGCCCTCAGTACTTATAGAACCCTTCACCAGCATTGACGCCCGTCTTGCCCTCATCGATGCGCTGCTTCAACAGTGCAGCGATACGGAAAGCCGTGCTGTCCGGCTCTTGAGCAGCCGGACTGGCGGCCACGATGTTGTACGCCGTGGTCAGCCCCACGATATCCAGGATGCGGAAGGGGCCCAACGGAGCGCCGGTGCCCAACATCCATGCCGCATCGATGGTCTCCACATCGGCCACATCGTTAGCCAGCAGCGCCTCGGCCGCGCTCAAGAACGGAACGAGCATGCTGTTCAGCAGATACCCCGGCTGCTCCTTCTTCACCTCCAGCGGGATCATGCCGATGGCTCGCGCGAACTCCACCACGGCCTGATAGGCCCCGGGACTCGTCTGGGGGCCGCCCATGACCTCGGCAGTGTTCTGCTTCCAGATGTTGTTAGCGAAGTGCAGCGCGAGGAACTTCTCGGGGCGCCCCGTGAACTCCGCCATGGCGCTCGGCAGCAGCGTGGAGGAGTTGGTGCACAGGATGGTACGCTCCGGTAGCAGGTCGCGAATGGAAGAATAGAAGGTCCTCTTCTCGTCGATGATCTCGGCGATAGCCTCTATGACCAGGTCGGCCTCGCCGAACGCTTCCTGCTCGTCGGTGGTGAGCACCAGGCTGTCGAACGCGACGCCCACCTGGGCTATGAGCTCATCCAGTTCCTCCGTTGGCACGTCCGGAGAATCGGTGAGACCACGGCAAAACGCGGACGGGTCCGTCTTCAGCGCCTCAAGGGTCTGCTCATAGATGCCGCGCAGTCGCTCGAGCTTCGGACGCGTACGCGCGATGGAGTCCTCGCTGCGAAGCCACATGGTGACCTCGAACCCTTTGTAAGCGCTCTGCAGCGCGATCTGACTGCCCAACACGCCGCCGCCAGCCACCGTGACCTTCTGTATGCTCATAACGATCCTCCGTTCGTCGCCTCTCGGAACCCTCATCGGTTGTTCGAAAAGCTACTTTACGGGGCACCCACCGAGGAACGACGCATCAGGACAGCTTTGTAACGAGCTTGTTGTCGTAAGCGAGAAGAAAGCCCCCGACCATTGAGCGGGCGAACGCAGTGAGCGAACATCCTTTCGGACGAGACCGAGGCCATGGATGGAGCGGCCCCGCTCTTGTCGCCACGGGCTCCCAGCACCATGACGAAGAGCTGAAGCGGCTTTATAGCGAAGACCGGACGATATGGTGCAACATCCGCACCTGAGCGTCAGAATCGTTCAAGCAGGGAACGTAGGAGAAGGAATCGGGGGCTCGGTTCGGTTCCCCTTCCAGCCACTTGCCTTTCATCATCACCTGTATGTCATGAAGGGTCTCCAAGCAATCGACGGAGAAATTGGGTGCCACCACGAAAAGGCGTCTCGCCCCCGACGCATCTCGCATCGTCTCGACCGCAAACGGCCCCAGCCACGCACGGCTTTTGTCGAAGCGACACTGATAGCCCATATGCCAAGCCCCATCGTCGAGCGTGAGCTCTTGGGCGATCCGTCGGGCCGTACGTCGACATTGCTCATCGTAGCCATCCCCCTTGCGAATATCGGCCATAGGGATGGAATGGAAGGAGAATAGCAGTTCATCGCCGCTTTCCGCATCGAATCCCGCTTCCAAGATCGAGTGAGCGATGGAAGCTATGTAGAGCGGCTCGTCACAGTAGGCATCGACGAAACGGAGCTCCGGCGTCCATCCTAGCTGCGAGAGCGCCCCATGCGTCTTGTCCCGCACCGCTTCTGTCGTAGAGAGGGCGCTCTGCGGATACAGTGGAATGACGACCACGACGTCGCACCCATGCGCTCGACAATCAGTCAGGACATCCTCCATGCTCGGCGCGGAATAGCTCGCAGCGTAGCGCACACAGCGGATCGAGGGGTCCTCTTCGAACGACGCCTGCAGCTTCCGTGCGAGCGAGCTCATGCCAACATCGAGCGGAGAGCCCAGGTCGGTCCAGATGGAGGCATACTTCTTCGCCGAGACGGGCGCGCGCTTGGGGATGATGAACCGGTGCAAGATGAAATGCCAAAGGCGCGGGTTCATAGGGCAGATGCGCGGATCGGAGAGGAATCGGCCCAGATAGTCGGCCACCGTCTCGCTAGTGGGAGCAGCAGGACTTCCCGTGTTCGCGATGACGATGCCGACCCGTTCCATATCCGACCCCTTCCGCCTACGAGCGATGGTCCTGCTCGTAAGTCTAGCATCAAAGCCCCCACCGATGGCCACCCACGACAGGAGACGAAGGGGGTGAGACCGCCCACTCCTAATGGCTCATGCCGGCACTACGAGGCGTAGCCAGGTGTTCTCGCTGGCCCTGCAACACCTTCTCGATCTCGCACCCTATCGCGCTCTCCTCTTTCCCAATGTATGAGACATTAGGTGTGTCCCGATGTCTCCCGATGTCTCACCGGAGTGTCCCTATGTCTCAGTCCCAGTATCTCCCAACATTGACGAACCTTCTGGAGAGATGTAATATATATCTTGCGTGTAAGATATATATTACATTTTGGGAGAAACACTTGGACGGAGCGAGGAACGAACGCTTGCGGGCGGCGCGCGTGGCATGCGGCCTCTCACAGCAACAGCTTGCTGACGCCGCCGACGCCACGCGCCAAACGATCGGCCTCATCGAGGCAGGGCGCTACAACCCCAGCCTGAAACTCTGTAGAGGATATGCGAAACGCTCGGCAAAACGCTCGATGACCTTTTCTGGGAGAAGGAGACGCACGATGCATCTGATACGAAAGTGGAATGAATACATGGGGCCAAAGGATGAAAGGCTCGAAGCAGAATCCTCCCGCTATATGAAGATGGGCTACCGTGTCCTGCTCGCCGGTGCCCTCCTCTGTCTCTATTACAGCATCATGCTCGACCAGGTCTCCGATACTACCGGGGTCGCCCTCTGTACTACAGCAGGAGATCGCGTCGTCCCCGTCAGCCTCCCATTGGCCATCGCGGTGCTGCTCGCAGGTGCCGTCCCTCTCGCACTGGGGATGCAGAAGGGCATCATCAGCGACCGGAACCGCTACGCGTCGGTCGAGCGGATCCCGTGGGACTTCGTCGCGCTCATCTCTCTGGGTACTGGCGCGCTCGTCGGGCTTCTCACGTGCGGTATGCGCATCATCGCCGAAGTCCAGATCGTCGGCATCGACCGGGTGACCTGGGGCGGCGACATAGCCATAGGGGTCGTGTTCTTCGGCATGGCATTCGCCCTCTCGATAGCCTTCACAGCAGCAATGTTCCACAGCGCGATCAAGAACCGTCAACGGCTCGAAGCAGAGCTCGATGGGTAGAAGCTCCCTCGTCGCATATTGAACGACCGAAGACGACACGGAGGAGGAACCACTATGGCATCGGAGCTGATGGAGGAAAGAGTCTTCCCTACCCAAGACGGGAATATCCGCTACTGGATCAGCCAGACGACGGATGACGACCTCCCTTGGCTCGTTTTCTTGCCAGGCCTCACCGCCGACCACCGCCTGTTCGACACGCAGATAGCGCACTTCGCAGGAAAGACCAACATGCTCGTCTGGGACGCGCCCTCCCATGGGGCTTCCCGGCCTTTCGCGCTCACCTGGTCGATGGACGACCTCGCCCGCTGCGTCAAGGGATATTCGAACGCGAAGGAATAGATCACCCAGTACTGATCGGCCAGTCCATGGGCGGGCATATCGCCCAGGTCTACATGGGGCTCTATCCCGGCCGCGTCGCTGGATTCGCCTCGATCGACTCAGCTCCGCTAAAGCGCAGCTACTACAGTCGCTGGGAACTCGCAGCCCTCCGCCACACGAAGCTCCTGTTCCTCTCGATTCCCTGGAACATGCTGGTGCGCCTTGGATCCAATGGTAACGCGGCTACACGATACGGCCGCGACCTCATGAAGACGATGATGCTCGATTATCGCAAACGCGAGTACTGCGAGCTGTCGGCCCGCGGCTTCCGTGTCTTGGCCGATGCTGTCGAAGCCCAGCGTCCCTACCGCATCGACTGTCCCATTCGCCTGATATGCGGCGAAGAAGACAAGGCTGGATCAGCCGAGCGGTATGACCGCGAATGGGCGCGCCGCGAAGGCATACCGCTCCACTGGATAGCGAACGCCGCCCACAACTCCAATTGCGATGCCCCCGACGCCGTCAACAAGATCCTAGAAGAGCTCCTGCCCCTAAGGGAGACAAAGGGACAAAAGGACACTCCTAATGTCTCACTGTCCTTTGTCTCACCGTCTCGCGCTCGCTAGTTCGACAAGGCCTCCTCTGAGCTGCATCCTTGCGTGGCCCCCGCTTTCCCGGGAACAAGGTCGTAGGGCATCCGCCTTGCCACCAGATAGAAGAGGAGGAGCGGCAGCGCGAGGTAGCGGGGGAACAGGAAGAGCAGGAACACGAGGGCGGCTCTCAGGATGTAGAAGGCCGCACGCTTCGTTCCGGTGCGCTTCTTCGTCTCGAAGGACATGCGGTAGAACATGCCCGCTGGCGTGCTTCCGCCATGCCGCCACGGAACGACCACCTCGACGATGACGAAAGCGACGACGAAGCAGGTCATGGAAGCGATTTGGTCGAGTTGGTCGATCGGCAGGCCCCCGATGCTCGACGGGCTTTCCATCAACAGCCCCAGACCGACCGCGATGAGCACGCGCGGGATCACGAAGCAGACGTTCACGATCATGAAGTCGGTCCAAAGCGTGACGAACCTACGGGCGAACCCCGGGTCGTGGGTGATCGGGGGTACCGTGGCCGACTCTTTCATGACCAGCCTGACGAACAGCTGCCCTAAACCCCATCCGAGCAGACCGCCGAGCGTATTGCAGATGAGGTCGTCCACGTCGAACGTTCGGAAGGCATAAGGATATATTCCGAACAAGCCCGTGATCTGCGCCGTTTCGATAAGGCAGGTGGTCGCGAAGGAAAGGGCCAAGGTCGGCCCCAGCCGAAGCTTCAACAACAGCTTCGCTATGAATCCGAGCGGAACGAAGAGCGCTATGTTGAACAAGAGCTGGAAGAGCGCCGGAAGACCATGACACGAGACGTCTCGTATGAAGTTCAGAGGATCGAGTATGGGCGGGATGCCGTAGGTTATCCCCGGTCCGACATCACCGTCTGGCAGCGGATACAAAGTGAAACAGGCGAGGCCCGCCGCATAGAGGATGCTGCCGTAGACCACGAAGATCGTAGAGAGCCTGAGCCACCCATCGCGCCGATACAGATAGAAAAGGACCGGAAGGCTCAAGAACAGCGAGAGGAGCGGCCAGAGCAGGATGGCCGCGTTGAAGTTCGAACTGAAATCGGATGCATAGGCTTTGAGGATGGTGAGCATGTTCGTTCTCTCGTCGGTCTTGCTACGCTCGTGGCTCTCGCACGGTGTCGCACATAGACTGGAATCCATCCCCTTACAATACCGCCACACGTTCATAGCGCCCGGTGAGCTGCTGGCCCCTAAGCGCTCGACGAACGCTCGCTGCTGATACCGAACAACATCGAGAGCCATGGAAGCAAGGACCCCTTTTCTCCTTTGCAGAAGCGGAGGGGCCGCAGAGGAAATACTACACCACTGCGTGGCCGCTATACCAGTCTCAGCAGCGGAAGCATGCACCGGCCATCAGCACGGTCGCCCCGCTGCTCTTGCCAGAGAGCAAGATGAGGATCGAAGGCCAACGGTCGATCCATCATCTCATACAATGCTAGTCAACAGCTCATGCCCATAGGAGACGATCCTCAAAAGGCGTATCTAGCATGCACGCCTCATAGGATGCTCTTAGGACGCGGAAGATGGGTTCGACGAAGAGACCAACGAAGAGAGGTTTACCAGATGAACGAAGGGGCGTTAGCGACATGAAACAGCTGACGAGGATCCTGCTGCTCATCGTCGCTTGGGTTTCGTTCGCATTGGGGTGCTTGGGAATCTTCGTCCCAGTGCTCCCGACCACGCCCTTCCTGCTCCTCGCGGGCTTTCTCTTCGCAAGATCCTCGCCCCGCACGCATGCGTGGTTATGTCGCACAGGAGTGTATCGGCGCTATGTTTCTGCTTTCAAACAGGCTGGTGGGATCCCCTTGACCACGAAGATCCGGATCATCGGCATCTCATATGCCGTGATGGGCATCAGTGCGCTGCTCGTGCAAAGGCCGTTCGTCTGGGCGATCCTAGGATGCGTCGCCCTCTTCCTTCTCTATCTGATGACCATTCGCATCCCGACCATCGACCAGAGAAACGTCGACCAGGTCAGGAGCGAAGATACCGCATGATCCTTCACACGGCTGTTTGTGTGACGAACTCGCGCGGACTCTTCCTCGAATACCGATCGCTACCTCGTTCGATCTGCTCTCCGCAACCAAAGAGCAGATCACTGCTTCGTCCGATGCAGCTTCCCCACCAAAAGAGCTCGACCGATCCTCTGGGCATCCCGAAAAACCTTCCACCACATGCCATGCGAACGAAAGGACGATGAAACATGACCGAACAGAACGCTGCGCTTCTCGAGCCGGTTTACGAGAGCGACCTTGGTTCGTTTTGCGACCTCATGGACGAAGCGTTTTCAGCCTCGGAGACGGCAACGTCCCACCCTGATCCTCACGCAAGGAAAGAGGTGGGACAGCTTTTCGAAAAAGAGAACCGCTATGTCATGTGGGTGTTAGAGAACGGTTCGCGCGTTGGAGGCGCGGTGGTAGAGATCGAGGCGGAAGCCGGTCGAAGCCTGCTCGTCTGGTTCTTCATCGTTCCGAACCTCCATGGTCGGGGACTCGGCACAAGAGCTTGGCGCGCTATCGAGCGGCAGTGGCCCGAAACGATCGTGTGGGAGGTAGGCACCTCATACCACGATAAGCGCAAAGTGAATTCTTACATCAATAAATGCGGCTTTCAGGTAGTGGAATTCTTCAACGAGCACCATCCCGGCGCGCGAGAGGAAGATGCTGATGACTCCGCGATGGACCCATGGCCCGAAGACTCGTTCCGATTCGAAAAGACCATGAGACAGCGAGATGAATGAGGTGGAATGAGACGGAGGGCCACTCCTAATGTCTCATGTCAGAGAGCGACAGAGGCGCAGCCTGCTGTTCCTCCCCTAATTCTTTGTCACACGACCAGCATCGCGTCGTCTAATCATATATATGGCGAACCGCCATCTGGTGAACTGCCGCTTCCAAAATGAGAAGGAGACCCATGAAGAAGACGAACGAGGAGATGCAAGTCCTGGTCAACAAAGCCACAGCAGGAGACGAGCAGGCTATCGAGCGCCTGATCGAAGAGGTGCAGGACCTGGTGTTCAACCTCTCGCTCAGAATGCTCGGAACGTTTCCCGATGCTCAGGATGCCACCCAAGACATCCTTTTGAAGATGATCACGCACCTGACTCGGTTCAGAGGAGACAGCTCTTTCACGACCTGGGTGTTCAGTATCGCGAGCAATCACTTGAAGGATTCCAGGAAGCATATGTTCGCGCAAGTTCCCTTCAGCTTCGAGATGTACGGTGCCGACATAGAGAACGCGGATCTCGATTCGGTGCCCGATATGACAGAAGGCGTGGATCGGCATATCCTCGCCGAAGAGCTGAAGATGTCATGCACCAATGTCATGCTGCAGTGCCTTGAGCCCGAAGATAGATGCATCTTCATCTTGGGAACGATGTTCAAGCTGGATAGTCGCATCGCCGGCGAAGCGTTGGGCATGACCGCCGAGGCCTATCGCCAGCGCCTCTGTCGGGCGCGCCGGAAGATGGCGGATTTCCTGAAGCGCTATTGCGGAGAATACGGTGCGGGGAGCTGCCGTTGCTTCGATAGGGTGAACTATGCCATAGCGAGCCATCGGATAATGCCCCAGCACCTCAGCTATGCCATGGCAGAGGAAGTACCTGCGGAGACCATGATGGAAGTGAAGGACGCGATGGAAGCCATCGACGAGCTGTCGCAGGAACTCTCGTCCTGCAAAGCCTATCGCTCGCCCGAGCATATCCGCCGCAACGTGCGAGAGCTGCTGGACTCCACGCAACTAGCCACCGTCCGCAACGCCTAGCTTCAGCGTCCCAACAAGGAGGGCGGAAGATAGCATCCTTCGCCCCTCCTTGTTCCATGTGCGACTAGCGAGCCATTGGGGATGTCCCTTCGTCTCCTTTGTCTCCTCTTTGTCCTCTTAAGAACCTGCTGATCATCTCCTGCAACTTCCTGACGAGGAACAAGATCCGGTTCGACGAATACTATCGGAACTGCCATGCGCGCGGAATGTGCCACAATGCAGCCTTGAAGGCCATAACACGCAAGAGGATCAAGGCGATATCCGCGATCACGAAGGACAAGATCCCCTATATGGCTTAGCGAGCCTTGGCGATCAGAGAAGATAGACATCGCGGAAAGACCCAGCACCCGCATGACCCGATGAAGAAAGCGATTCTCGTGAGATCACTTGAGAAAACTATGAGAACACCTTACTACGAAGCCTACGCTCGACCTTATTGCGATCGATTCGAGGATTCAAGACCATTTTGGGATGGTTTGGTGCAAATTTTGCGAGTTTTGCACATATTGCAGCGACGACTCAGGCTCCCCGCTGATTACGACCAGGCACTTTGTACGCCAGTCACTAAGACGCAGCCCGAATTTCCTTCTTTTTGCTCGATTTTTTGTACAAAACTCCCAAAATTTGCACCGACTCGCTCGAAAAACGACCTTAGCGACCCGCACCCTCTCTCGCCCTCTTGAACAATGGCCCTTGCTATGGGTCCAACTCGTTCCAACTCGCGAATAGACAGAGGAAATAGACAGAGGGACGATCCTAATGCCTCATGCTAGAATCCTTGCATCATCGCTACATGAAGGGGTGGGTGAACCAGTGAGAAAACTCAGAAGGGACGTTTTATCCGATTTCACCCATGTCACCCAACGCGGAATCGGAAGGCGCATCATCTTCGAAGACGACGAAGACAAGAGGTTTTTCCTCGATACGCTAGCCGAAAAGAAACCTTCAGACATGGATCTGGTCGCTTGGTGTCTGATGGACAATCATATGCATCTGCTCTTCCGTGCAGGCCAGCAAACGATATCAAAGCTGATGCAGCGAGCACAGACGAGCTACGCGCAGCATTTCAACGGACGTCATGGGCACGTCGGCAAGGTGTTCCAGAGCCGCTTCGCGTCCACCCCCATAAAGACCGGTGCGCATTTGCTGGCAGCGATCCGCTACATCCATCGCAACGCCCTCGATGCAGGAGCTTCGAGCTTCGAGGACCATCCATGGAGCAGTTACCGGCAGATCGCCGGTATCGCTCCGTGCGAAGGTGCGAGCGCATGCGATGGGTCCATCGCGATAGCGATGTTCGGCGATCGGAAGAGCTTCATAGCGTTTCATGAAGACAACACCGAAGTGGATGACCTTTACGACGTCATCGGATGCCGACCGCGCATCAGCGATAACGAAGCGCGAGCTATCGCGCGCCACCAGTTCGGCGATGATTTCGCAAGTCGCCTCACTTCGATGCCGAAACAGCAACGAAACGCATCGTTGAAGACGCTGAAGGTCCTCGGCCTTTCCGTCCGCCAGATCGAACGGCTCACCGGGATCGGAAGGAACATCATCGCAAGGGCGAAGTGAGCCGGTTGTCGGCTTTCTGCGCGCCCGATGAGACATTAGGAGTGGCCCTTTGTCTCACTTTGTCGGAAGAGAGGCCGGCTGCCTGCAAGAGCGCATGCTCAGCGATGTTGACCCAGCTCGAGCTTCAAGACATCTCGAGGGCACGCATCGCAGCAGGCAGCGCATTGGATGCACTCAGGACAAGCGCCCAACCTCCCCTCGGCAGCCAGCGCCTCCACGGGCAAGCTCATAGGGCAGTCCCTATCACAGCGACCGCAATGGATGCAGAGGTCCGGCTCGCTGCTCACATGCAGTTGAGGAAGGCGCAGCAGCTCGCCGAGCTTGCCGCCCGCTATCATGAACGGCGCCATCCAGCAGATGCAATGGCACATGGCACGACGACCCAGGAACAGGTTCGGCACGAAGAACGCTGCGACCACGACCAGGTAGATGCAAAGGCCCAGCACGCTCGACACCGAAAGCCCATGAGGAGTGTGGTATATCGGATCGACCGCATGGATGCCGCCAGCCAAGATGGCGCCCGACACGATAGCGCTCATCCATGGCACCCAGATCGCCCACTTCAATAGATTCGCTCGAGGATGCGCGAACGGCTCATCCACCGCCGAACGCTCGAGCTCTTGCAACCCGCCCGTCGAGCATGCCCATCCGCAGAATGCGCGCCTGAGCACGAACGAGAGCACGAACAGCACGGCGAACGAGATGGCGCTGCCTGCTACGACACCTTCGAAAGCGCCCGCCACGATGAGGTACGGCGAGAAGTAGAACAGGATGACCGGAAGCAGGAGAAAGGCGATGCACAACGCACCGATGCGAACCTTCTGTCGTCTCACCTTGATCATAGCGAACCTCTTTCGACATCGATCCCATAACGGGCGGCGAACGCACGGAAGGCTCCGTTCATCCTCTCGGTCAACGCAGCATCGGTGAGCTGCGCGCCGGCGACGAGAAGAGTGGCCAAGCCGTGCGTGTAGATGACCATGTCAAGATAGAAGCTGCGCGCATCCTCGGCGGACAGGTCCCAACGCGCCATGATCTCCTCTTCCACGCCGGGTTGCGCAGCGATCGAGAGCAATCCGTCCATGCTGGACACCTCGACGAACGAGGACAGATAGAGGAACGTGAACAAGCGCGGCTCGCTCTGGGCGATGCGGATATGGGCGAGCCCATTCGCAGCGAACGCATTGCTCGCATCTTGAGCATGAGCGACGTTGTAAGATTCGACCCACTTCAGTCCGTGGCCATACAAGGCCGACATGAACGAATCCTTGTCGCCGAACATGCTGTAGAGCGGCTGGACCGAACATCCCGCGCGCTCCGCCACGCTGCGCATGGACACCGCCCCATGCCCCTTCTCTCTCACGATATCGAGGGCCGCATCGAGCACCGCACCCTCTGTGAACAGCTGCTTCATCAGACACCGTCTTCTCTCGAGCGATATATGACGCATGTAATATAACACTCGTTATGAATAGGGTCAACGAGGGATCAGCTCGGCCCGTCGTCGCTCCAGCGGTTCGTCAGCGGCTGATGAACCTGGTGCCAAGACGCACGAGAGCGGGCAGTCCGGGAAGCTGGAGGCGACGCCTCACAGCGGCTAGCTCGTCAGGGATGGCGATATGCTGCGGGCACTTCTCCACGCAAGCCCCGCAGCGCACGCAATCGCTCGCGTAATGCGGCTCGCCCACCATGGTGCCGCAGGCGGTGATGTACTGCTGCATGCCCTGGAACCAGCCATGGGCGTACGAAGCGTTGTAGGCGGCGAAGTCGGCTGGGATGTTCACGCCCTTCGGACACGGCAGGCAATAGCCGCAGCCGGTGCAAGGCACCTTGTAGCTGCGAGCGATCGATTCGCGTGCCGCCTCGACGGCCGTTCGCTCGGCATCGGAGAGCGAACCGGGCAGCGCCGTAGAAGCTGTCGCAGCGTTCTCGCGCAACTGCTCAAGGGCGCTCATCCCCGAGAGGACCACCGTCACCTCCGGGTGGTCCCACACCCAACGCAACGCCAAACGCGCTGCGTCCTCGCTCTCGCCCGCTTCTGCCAATGCTTCCCGTGCCGCGCGCGGCAGCTCGGCTGCTAGCTTGCCGCCGAGGAGCGGCTCCATCACGATGACGGGCAGTCCGCGCTCGGCCGCGGCCCGCAGCCCTGCCGTGCCCGCCTGGTAATGCTCGTTCATATAGTTGTACTGGATCTGGCAGAAGTCCCAGTCGTGAGCGTCGAGCAGCAACGGGAAGTCGGCTTCGGGCCCGTGATAGGAGAACCCGATCCGCCCGATGCGTCCGCTGCCTTTCTGCTCCTTCGCCCATTCGGGCAAGCCGAGCGCCTGCAAGCGCTCCCATGCGCTCGCGCTGGTCACGTTGTGCACCAGATAGTAATCGACATGATCGGTACCCAAGCGCTCCAGCGAACGTTCCAGGTAGCGGTCGAAGTCCTCCCGCGATTCGCAGCGCGGAATAGGCAGCTTCGTCGCTAGGTTCACCTTCTCGCGCAGCCCCGGATTCCGTGAGAAGATCCGACCCAGCGCCGCTTCGCTGCCGTTATAGATGTAAGCCGTATCGAGGTAGTTGACGCCGAGTTCGACCGCCTCGCGCACGAGGCGCTCAGCCGCGTCGACATCGACGCGCCCCGCAGAAGACGGGAAACGCATGCAGCCGAGCCCCAAGGCTGACAACTCCTTGCCGCATGCCGCATCAACCCTGAATTGCATCGCCGCCCACCCTTCCGTAGAATAAGTTGCCTCGCGTAACTTCACTAGCATGAATATAAGTTGCAGAATGCAACTTGTCAACCAACGGATAGGGAGGCCATGACCGCCACCGACGACCAGACCTACCGGCGCGCACGCACCGAAGAGCAGAAGCGGCAGCGGCTCGACGACATCCTCGACGTGACGGAATCGCTGTTGGATAGCGGTCCGTACCGCGCCATCACGCTGAGCGCCATCGCCGAGCAGCTCGGCTACTCACGTGCGAATCTCGCGCATTACGTAGGCACGAAAGAGGAGATCCTGCTCCTTCTCTACGTGCGCTGCCTACAGCAGCTCTTCGATGAGATGCAGCGGATAGACCCGACCGATCTGAGCGTGGAAACGCCCGACGACATGCGCCGTAGCGCCATAACGCTAGCGGCTCTGGTCGCGCGTCATCGCGACTTCGGGCGCATCGGCGCGCTGCTGGCGAGCCTCATCGAAACGAACGTGGGCCTCGAGTGCCTGACCGCCTGCAAGCGCGACATCGTAGAGGTGATCGACGGCGCATCGAGGCTGCTCGTGAAGTGGGGCCTTCTCGCCGACGACGCGAGCGCTGGGCGCTTCCTGCTCGATCTTGCCAACTACGCCGCCGGTCTCTATCCGGCCGCCCATCCGCTGCCGATCCAACAGGAAGCCGCGGCGGCCGTCGGCTACCCGATCCCGGACTATGAGAGCGCCCTCGCCTCGCATATCGCCACCCAGCTCGCCGGTCATCGCGCTTTGCAGTCCTGAACGGAAACCGCTGACGCGAAGGGAGAGACGGTGCGGCTCTGTCCCCTTCGTGATGACCTCTCTACGAGAAAGCTACCTCTGCGGAAGATCACGAGATCCAAGGACCGTCACGTAATCAGTCAGGTCGCGCCTCACCAGAGCATTGCGGCCATACTCGTCCGTCAGACCGATCCTCAGGATCATTTGAGGGAAAGAGGTGCAGTTCAGCTGCTCGCTCAGAGAGCTTCGCCTTCCCTCGATCTCAAGAGGAGCGCTCATCGGCTGAACCGAGAGCCCGAGCTCGGTGCAGAGCAGCCACGCCCGCTGCACGACTCTCCCCGCCTCGATCAAAGCCAGCGGCTCATCGTCTCCCTCGATGACGAGGAAGGCGCCGCAGTCGCTCGTTTGGGCCCGCGCCATCTCCACTCCTTGGGCAGCGAACGCATCTCCTTCGGCGCTTCCATGGTCGGTCGTCAAGTAGTACAGCGCTTTCTTGAACCTTCCCAAGCCTAGCATGTCGGCCGAGATGCCATCTTTGCTCTGAAGCACCTCCGCATCAGAGAATCGCATCCAGCGGCCCAGTTCACTACGATGCGCGACGTTCGCCGACTGCTCTTCTACCGCGCCCATGATGATCCGCTGGATGCTTTCGAACTCTGAAGTCCCCTTCGGGAAACAACGTAGCGCCGGATCGCAGGCGAGCAGAGCTTCGATCTGATCTGGGCTCGGCGGCTCGGCGTGGAAACTGCGCTTATCGGTATGCCGCGTGAGCAGAATGTCCAGTCTCTCCCGATCCGTTCTCCCTACCTGCTGAGGGCCGTAGGAAATGATCGCCGTCAAGGCAGAGGGTCCGTCCGACGCTTCGCTGCGGTACTCCACTGAAGCGTCGTATCCGTACGCGGCGAAGCCCTCCATCAGCGATTCGATATAGCATCCGAGCGTGATGAACGCCTCATGATGCTCTGGATCGGCCACGGCCAAGCACCTCTCCTTGTCGAGCTCGACCTGCACTCGGCGTTCCTGCGGATCGATCGTCACCTTCCAAGGCTGCGTGTTATGGGAGTTGGCGGCTAGCGAACCGACGTACAGCGCTTCGCATACCTCCCCATCGACTCCCTCGAGGGCTTTCTGCGTGTCCACTGAAAGCGGGCTTCCCAGCACGTACATCGCGATACCGCCTCCTATCAGGGCGGTCCCGATGACCGCTGCCATGACCTTCATCGCCATCTTCAGCATGACGGGACCTCCTCGCATCCGTTCAGCCCGTACACCAGATCGATGAACGCACGGTCCAGAAATCCTTCATCAAGACCCAGAAGCTCGTAGTAGGCTCTCTTGCTCTCGGCCATGCGCACGATCCCCGTTATCGCGCTCCAGAAGTACGCGGCGACCCGATCTGCGCCGTTCTGCGCTCCAACGATGCCAAGATCGGACCCCTTGCGCATCATGATCGAAACGGTCTCGGTGAGTCGTAGACCCGCCTTGTAGATATCCCGATAGATGCCAGGTGAGCTCGTATCGTCCGCATCGACCGGAATGTCGCCGATCATCCCCTCGAAATAGAAAGGATGTTCCCGACAAAGGGCCAGGATCGCATGGCACATCCGCAAATAGGATCGATTCCATGCCTTGCGCGTTCTCGCCTCTTCGCTGGAAATGCGCTCCAGCGTGCAACAGAGCTCCAGCATATGCTGATAGACCAGATAGAAGTAGATCTCTTCTTTGTTCTGGAAGTAGACGTAGAGGGTCGCTTTGCCGTAACCCGCTGCTCTCGCGATCTCATCGACCGTAGTAGCGGAGACGCCCTTCTTCTCGAAAAGGAGCGAGGCTGCCGAGGATATGGCTTCTCGGTGCGCGCTGGGAAGCTCTTTCTTGCGTCTGCCCATGAGCTATCCTTCGAACATATTAATTGAACTAATAGTTCAATTATAGATGCTCCATCAAGCGATCGCAACCGCACAAGACGATCGCGCCGGGATGAACCGCTAGGCGATGCCGCCGTAGGCGACCAGCTCGCTCAGGGGGATGCGCTGGGTCGCATGACGGAGCGGATCGGCTGCCGGCTCAGCTGAGCGGCCGATCGCGAGGATGTTCACCGGCTCCCATCCGCTCGGAAGGTCAAGGCCGCATCGGATAGCCTCAGGGTCGAACCAGCAGATCCAGACGCTTCCCAGCCCCTCGGCCGTGGCCTGCAGCATCATGTGATCGGTCAGGATGGCCGCATCGGTCTCGGCCGACGACCACCCGTCGGCCGGGCGCCGCCACGCCTTCGCGCGATCGACGCACACGACGATGACGAGCGGGGCACCGTAAGCGTCCGCACCTCTCGCCACCTTCGCGCGCTCCTCTTCGCTCTGTAGCACATAGAGCCGCACCGGCTGCCTGTTCGCAGCGGTAGGTGCCGCATGCGCCGCCTCCACGATGCGCCTCACCTTCTCAGGATCGATCGCCTCCGCTTCGAAGCTCCTCACCGAATAACGCCTATGTGCCAATTCCGAGAAATCCATGCTCGCTTCCTTTCGTGGTATCGCGTTCTCGTTCCTAGCGACCACGATAGAGGATGCTGACCGAATGGGAAGAACGCACCTTTTCGGTATATACTTCCCAAAACGATAGTGAGGAGCTCTTATGGGACGGATCGACCCCGGAACCTTCAGCTGCCCCGTCGATGCGACCATCTCGCTGATCGGCGGCAAGTACAAGGCCGTCATCCTCTGGCATCTGCGTGACGAGACGCTGCGCTACAGCGAGATCCACCGTCGCGTTCCGAGGGCGACCGACAAGATGCTCGCCCAGCAGCTGCGCGAGCTGGAACGCGACGGCTTGCTGAACCGCACGGTCTATCCCGTGGTCCCGCCCAAGACCGAGTACGCGCTCACGCCTTTAGGGAAGACGCTGATCCCTGTGCTGGATTCCCTCTGCGATTGGGGCAACGACTATCTCGGATCGCTCGCGGACTGAGGATCGGGGCAACGACTACCTCGAATCGCTCGCGGACTGAGCGATGGATCGACCGTCCATCCTCTTCGTCCGCCAGCGGAGCACGAGCACCGATCAGCCTCGTATCGAGCACCGCACAGAGCGTCCGCCCATCACGACGAGCTGAGGACACGACAGTTCTTCGTCGTCCTTCGCGCTCGATGGCGCGAGCATCTTCGCAGATCCTTCCCCTGATCGATACGGAACGCGATCTTGCGCAAAATCTCCATCTTGCCGAAAGACCCGAGCATCATCTCATGACCTTTCGATGAGAAGAGCGGGCGCGGATGCAGAAAGCGGCATCTCGATCGAAGGCCCGAAGTAGCATGGGCGAAAGACCCGCCAGAACACGTGCTCGCTTTCGAGACGGAGAGTGCTACAATGCGGACGTATCGTTTCAGCGGAGCCTTTGGCAAGCGCCGCTTCGAGTGAGGATAGGTGCATGAAGAACTAGCGATGCCCACTGGGCGCCCACATCACGACCACTGCCGTCCAGGCCGCGCTGTCGAGGGTGCTGCATCGCTACGCACGATCTTCCGCTCTTCCCGACTGGGGACCATTTCCCGGTCAGAACCGCCCTTCCGCGCGGCCTCCCGAATGCGAGGAGCGCTGCTATGCAACTGGATCTCTCCCATATCGACTACACCTACCCTGGTGCCGCTGCACCTGCGTTGCACGGGATCGACGCGGTCTTCCCCTGCGGCTGGACCGGCATCATCGGCGATAACGGCTGCGGCAAGACCACGCTCGCGCTCATCGCCGCGCGCCTGCTGAAGCCCGACGCCGGATCCGTCCACCCGCAGCTGTTCTCGGCCTATTGCCCTCAGGATTCCACGGAAGCTCCGCCCGATCTGCTCGACTTCGCCTCCGACTGGAGCCGTGAAGGCAGACGGGTGCGCGATCTGCTGAACATCGATGACGAATGGCTCTGGCGCTATCCCACGCTCTCGGGCGGTCAGCAGAAGCGCCTCCAGATCGCGTGCGCGCTGCGAGTTCGCCCCGACGTGCTGGTGCTGGACGAACCCACTAACGACCTGGACAGCGACACGCGCGAGCTGGTGGAACGCGCGTTGGTCTCCTTTCGGGGCATCGGGCTGCTCATCTCCCATGATCGCGCGCTGCTGGATGCGCTCGTCGAACGATGCCTGATGTTCGAGAACGGTCGAGCCATCATGCGCCCAGGAGGATACACGCAGGTCAGCGGCCAGGCAACGCAGGAACGGAGCACGGCGCTCAAAGAGCGCGAGAAGGCACGGCGCGAGGCGGATCGCCTCAAGGCGGAATCGCGGCGGCGCAACGAGGAGGCGGCGCGTCAGCGCTCCAAACGCAGCCGAAGCGGCTTGGACGCGCGCGACAGCGATGGCAGGGAGCGCATCGGGCGTGCGATCGTTTCGGGCAAAGACGGCGTGGCCGGCAAGCTCGCGACCGCGATGGAGCGTCGGCTCGTCCGAGCAGAGGCCGAGCTGGACGCTCGACAGGTCGCGAAGCGCTACGAAGCGCGCATCGACGACTACGGCAGCATGGCGCGAGGCCGCTACGTCGCGCATGTGGAAGAAGGGGCGATCCAAGCCGGCGAGTTCGTCTTGCGAACGCCTGAGCTGTGGGTCGGTCCGCGCGATCGCGTAGGCTTGTGCGGCGCCAACGGCACGGGCAAGAGCCTCCTCGTGCGCCAGCTTCGCGAAACGGTGCCGCCCAGTGTACGGACCGCGTACCTTCCGCAAGAGGTGAGCGCCACCGAGCGCGAGCGAGCGCTCGACCTGCTGCGAGGCCACGACGCGCAGCAGCGCGGGCGCATCCTAGCGCTAGTGGCCCGCCTCAACTCCGACCCGGAACGACTGCTCGACGGTGCCTCGCTCAGTCCCGGTGAGCTGCGCAAGCTGTTGCTGGCCGAGCAGCTTCTGCGCGATCCGAGCTTCCTAGTGCTGGACGAGCCCACCAACCACTTGGATGTCGGCTCCATAGAGGCGCTACAGCATCTGCTCGCTGGCTTTCCGGGCGCTGTGCTGCTGGTGTCGCATGATGCGACCCTGGTCGAGGCCGTATCGACGGCGCGCTGGCAGACCGAGGCGCAGGATGGCTCATGTCGGGTGCGCGTCATCTGATCGCTCGACGGCACATCCATCCGCCTCGCAAGAGGTTTCCGCTCTCGTTACGGTTCGACGCCGCGGTGCAGCGCGCGCCTGAGCGCGCGGTAGAATGCGAGCGGAGCGAACCGGACGCAACGATACGACGATACGACGACACGACGACACGACGAAGGAAGGTGCACCACGGACGATCCCGTTCTCATAGGCGTCTGCCTGGCGCTGCTCGTGCCGTTTCTCGGCAACACGCTCGGCGCAGCCTTCGTCTTCCCGTTGCGCGACGGCATGAGCGAACGGTTCCAGAAGGTGCTGCTGGGCTTCGCCGCCGGCGTCATGATCGCTGCGAGCGTATGGAGCCTGATCATCCCGTCGTTGGAAGCAGCCGAGGGCACGGGGGTGCCCGCATGGCTGCCGGCGGCTGCGGGCTTTCTGGCCGGCATGCTCTTGCTGCTGGTGATCGACCACTTCACACCGCATCTCCATGTGGGCGCGACCGAGTCCGAAGGGGTGGATGCTAGTCTGAAGAAGTCCACCATGACCATCATCTCGCTGGCCATCCATAACCTGCCCGAGGGCATGGCGGTGGGCGTGGTGCTCGCAGGGTTCATCGACGGCGACAGCTCGCTCACGCTATCGGCCGTGGCCGCCATATCCATCGGCATCGCCATCCAGAACGTTCCCGAAGGCGCCATCGTCTCGATGCCGCTGCTCTCCCACGGCGTGAGCAAGCCCAAGGCGTTCGCGCTGGGGACCTTGTGCGGTGCGGTCGAACCGTTGGGCGTGCTGCTCATGCTGGCGGTCACCAGCCTGATGACCCCGCTGCTCCCCTACGTGCTCGCTTTCGCGGCCGGTGCCATGATGTACGTAGTAGCCGAGGAGCTGATTCCCGAAACGCAACAGGGCCGACATACCAACCTGGGCACCATCGGACTGGGTGCCGGCTTCGTTCTCATGATGATCCTCGACGTGGCTCTCGGCTGATCGTGCAAAGCGCCCGATGGACGGGCGTCATCGCCTTCGGTGCTGTCCGCCGATCCCGGCTCTTCCGGCCTATTTCGCGGACGAGCCCGAGAACGACACTGGATCGAGGAAGTCGGCGAGGGCTTCATCGAGGCTGAGGCGAGCGGTGCGCCGGCCGTCGCGTAGCTCGATGCGATCCGCCTTCAGACCCAAAGCCCGCGCCTCAGCAAGATCGGCACGCTCGCTGAAGCTGACGATCACCCGTTCAGCAGCCTTGCCTAGCGATCCGTAGAGCGCCTTACGGGCGGCGCTGCGGCAGCGCTGACGCTCGGGGCCCTCCATTTCGGCCGGGTCGAAATATGCTCTCGGCAGGAGCGTTCCGCTCGCTGCCCCGATCAGGATCACCGTATCGGGGGCGAGCCCGTCGAACGATCCGAGCGACCCGACGACCAACGTCGGGATAGGAGCAGCATCATCCGAAGACGAAGACCATCGCCCCTCGCCATCCCGCCCATGGACGGCCGAAGTGGCTTCGCTCGGATCCGCATCGACACGAAGCCTTTCTTTGACCTGCTCGACCCGTTCCCGCACCGCACGTTCGTGCTTCTCCTCAAGCGCCGTCGAAGGCTGCGACGCTTCGTTCTCGGTAAGATGCAGCAATGTCTCGGACAGCGCTCGACGCGGCCGAGCGTGACGACAGTGCGCGAAGAAGGAGCTGTTCGCGAGCGCATCGCCACGCGCGCACCACCTTCGCCAGAGAAGGCCATCGCCCAGATGGGATGCGAGCTCCTCGATCAGCTCATCCTCGGCTGCATGCTCCTCTGCGCTCGCGGGCGCATCGCCATCGAGATCTCGATAGGCGATGCCGAGCAGATCGAGCGCCCGCTCGACGTTCGTCTTCCAGATGCCGTTCGCGCATGCGATCGCCACGCTCGCAGGTCTTCCGCTCGCTCGCGCCAGACCGCCAGCCAGCTCGGCGATGCCCAGCACCTCCTCTTTCGGCGAAGCGTAGGCGCGCACCTCTATCGCGCCTTTTGCCGACCCTTCGGCAGCGAGCACGTCTTGTGCTCCTTCGCTGTCGCCCTGCGCATCGAGCAGACGGCGCAGCCCGCCGGCGATCGCATCGCTCCGATGACACGGCCCGAGCGTGCGGATCGGAGCTCCCATCAGCTCCGACACCTCCTGAAGCGGGCCCTTCGGTCCATCGGCGGTCTCGATGAACCGAAGCTCGCCGCTATCCGCAACCAGGAACAACGAATCGCGCGCCAACCCAGCCACGAAGATCCGCGATGCTCGACAGAGCTTCTGGAAGTCGTCCACCAGAACATGGCGTACGCCCTGCAGGCGGCGATCCAGCCGACCCTCCAGAACGACGCACGCAGCCAGGTAGTGCGCCTCTTCCTCCATCATCGCGTCAAGGTCCTCCAAGCAGAGCAGCAGCTCTTCTCGCACCATGATGGCATCCTCGTCCGTGAGCGTCGGGTCGGCCTGCGCCCACCCGTGCAGGATCTTCTCCATCGAACGCGCGATGATGTCGAGCGGTATGCCGGTGGTCTCCAAGTCCTGGTCGAGGATGGACCGATCGATCCCCTTCACGATGCGGTGGCGCCGACCCGTGACCATACGACCCTCCGGCGAGCCGAGCGCCCATGATTCCGCCTCGGCACAGGTGAGGATGAAAGGCGGACCTGCAAAAGGCGGCGCGGTTCGTCGCGAGCGTCGTTCGAGCGCAGCGCAAGCTTGCCGCGTCGCTCCCACGACGAGGATCGATGCCGGATCGATGCCGGCAGCCAGCAGCTCATCGAGACGCTTCAGCAAGCAGTGGGTCTTCCCGGTGCCGGTGATCCCCTCGACGAGCTCGACTTGCCTAGCCTCGATACGGAACTCGAGACGTTCGCGTTCTTCCATCATGACCTCCCATACGTCCATCCATAAGGCGACCCCGCCCCATCCCTTGCCCGGGTCGCCTTATGGATGGACTCTCGCCGCGAACGCAGCGAGAGTCCATCGAGGAAAGGATCAGCGCGCAGCATCGGCAACGTCGACATCGGCCTTGCGATCGCGCCGCGCACCCTGCTCTTCCTGCGCGAGCAGAGGGATCGACAGCGCACCGGTCGGGCACGCATCGACGCAAGCACGGCATTTCGTGCATTCGCTCCATCGAGCGCCCAGATCGGGGTGGCGCGGGTTGATGGCCTGCTCGCACGCGAGCGCGCATCTTCCGCACGGGGCATCATGGGCCGTCTCCAGGCATGCGGTATCGTCTATGCTCGGACGCAAGGTCTTGTTGCCCTTTCCGACCAGGCTCATCAGCGCCGAGAGCGGGCATATCTTCGAGCACCACTTCCTGAAGAGCACCACCTCCACGATGAGGAGCGCGTGGTGGAGAAGTGCACGCTCTGTGAGCAGAAGATCGGTCAAGGCGAACTGCCCCAGTGCGTCAGCCAATGCTGCGGCATGGCTCGCTGGTTCGGCGACGCCGATGACGGCATCGAGAGCTTCCGCGGACCGCGCGGCGAAACGCTCGGCGAGTTCCTCAACGAGTTCGACGACTCGCAGGTGTACAAGCTGCCCGATGCGGGCAACAAACCCTCGCTCATGTACATTCTCCGTGATATGAAATGGCAAGGAGGTGACCGATAGTGGAGCTGCAATGGCCTCTGATCCTCTTCACCACCTTCGTGGCTTGGTCTGCCGGTCTGTTCGCTACCCAGTGCGTGATGGCCTGCAAGCAGGCGGCCCCGAAGACCCAGACCCTCTCGTGGGTCGCAGCCGCAGTGCTGTTGGTAGTGGGCGGCATCGCGGTGTTCCTGCACCTGGAGCACTGGGAGCGCATCTTCAATGGCTTCGGCCACATCACCTCCGGCATCACCCAGGAGCTGATCGCCATCGTCGTGCTGGCCGTGGTCGCCATCGTCTACCTGGTCTTCCTGCGCAAATCCGATGACGGCGGCTCGGTCCCGCGCTGGCTGGCCATCGTCGGCATCGTCGTGTCAGCCGTTCTGGTCATCGTCATGGCGCATTCCTACATGATGCCGGCGCGCCCCGCTTGGGACAGCCCGTTTTGGGTGCTGTGCGTGCTGGGCAACGCCTGCGTTCTCGGTCCTGCCACCTTCCTCATCCTGATGTCGGTGAAGGACGAGCCCATCGGCTGCGCTACGGCGCCGGAGAAGACGGTGACCGCTGTCACAGCTTCCGGCAGCGATGCCGCCGGAGCGACGAGCGCTACCGCTGCCGATGCCGCCGCCGATGCCACCGCCACCGCCGAAGCGGCGACAGCTCCCTCGACCGGATCCGAAGCCGCTGCCGCTGCGATCGCTGTCTCCGAGAAGGATGCGAAGCAAGGCAGCGTCTTCGCGACCGTCCTCATGTACTGGGGATCGATCGCCAATGCCGTCGCGTCGATCCTCTACATCGTGAGCATGGCCTTCGCTACTTCTTCGCTGGCCGATGTGGGTCATTACTTCGACCCCACCCATCCGAACGAGCCCATGCTCGAAGTGGCGGACTTCAGCCCGTTCAGCGGCGAGAACCTCCTGATCGTGCTCTTGGGCGTCGTCCTCATCGGCGCCGCTGCGCCCATCATCTGCTCGATCATGGGCAAGAAGAAGGGCGACTGGACGAAATGGGCCGCTGTGGCGCTGGTATGCGCGGTGATCGGGGCCATCTGCGTCCGTGTCGCCTTCTATAACATGGGCGCGTCCATCTTCATGCTCTACTGATGACCCTCCTAGGGCACGGGCGGAAGGCACGGTCTTGTCCTTCCTCTCCTGGTCTTCCGCCCGACCGCGTTCCTCTATAGCTTCTCTCGTTCGACGCGCGGGGCTTTCTCCCTCCGCCGCGCGCGTCGATCCTCTCTCCTTGAGGGTTCCCTCGATCGGGCTCGACTCCTCCCCTCACCCCTTGCAAGCCCTGAGTCGAGTCCGATCGAGGGGACCCTCCACGCGAAAGGAAGACCCTCCTTCGGCAGCTGCCGAAGGAGGGTCTTCCTTTCGTTCGTCGACTTCTTCGACGATATCGGTTCCGGCCGCCGCCGCGACTCACCGCACGATGGCCGGAACCTGCTGTCTAACGGCAGGGCTGAAAGAGCGATGTCGCCCTTGCCTCCCTGCCAGCCTCGAGAGAGATGGCTCTTCGCGAACTATCGCTGGCCGATGTTCTTCACGTTCTTGTCCAGGAACTCGACCATCAGATCGATGACGGCAGGCTGGTCGAACAGAGGACCGCCGTGACCGGCACCTTCGATGGTGTAGCGCTCGACGTCCACCCCAGCATCCTTCAACCGCTTGTAGAGCTCCATCGACGCGACCGGCGAGACCAGCGTATCCTTGTCGCCGTGCAGGATGAGGAACGCCGGATCGGTGCCGTCGATATAGGTGAAAGGCGAGGCCTCAGCTGCAGCTTCGGGCGTATCGAAGACGGAAGCCCCCTTGTTACCGCCGAACGCGGTGCCGTTCACGAGCATGGCCTCAGTGGTCGCCGGCGAGTCATGGCCCTCCTCGAGCCCGTCGGGCAGACCAGCGCCGATGATCGTAAGATCGGACACGCCATACAGGTCGATAACGGCGTTGACCGCAGAGCTCTCGTTGGTGTGATCGCCCACATCGAACTCTTTGACATCACCGGTGACGCCCAGCATGGTGGCGAAATAGCCGCCCGCAGAACTGCCCACGACACCGACGCGCTCAGGATCGATGCTGTAGTCGGCCGCATGGGCGCGCAGCCAGCGCACAGCCGCTTTCACATCTTCGAGCGGTTCAGGGAAGCGCGCCGAGGGGACCACCCGATGCTGAATGGAAGCTACCACATACCCAGCCTCGGCGAATGCCATGCGCTGCGTGATGCCGCGCGAAGGCAACGAGCCAGTGAATCCGCCGCCATTGATGTAGACGATGAGCGGGAACTTCGCGCCCTTCTCTCCGCTCGGCACGAGCATATCGACATGCAGCTGATTACCGCCGGGAAGCAATTGCTTGTAGACGATGCCTGCGGTCAGATTGATGGAAGGCGCGTTGGTCTCGACCTTCATCACGTTGTAGCTCGTCGCCTCCTCGAGCGTGGTGCTCGCCGCGCCGCCAGCAGCGAGCGCCGTGTCCTTCGCAGGCGCTGCGGTCGCCTGCGAACAACCGATGAGCGATGCGCCTGCAGCCATGGCAGTGGCAGCACCGGCGAGCTTGAAAGCGTCCCTGCGCGTCATAGCGGCGCCGTTGAAGAAAGACTCCGTCATCGTATACCCCTTTCAAAGGCATCAGAACCGTTGCGATACGATTCCTCGAACGGTGCCATGCTAGGGAAAACGCCGCGAAAGCACATCCCATGAAATATGGGGAATCGAGCCGATGCCAGGTGGAAAGGCTATTCTGACATCAACGTCGCAGAGACGAGCGTGCAGGGGCGCTCTGTCGCTCTCTGCGATGAGGGCTCTTGGGGCGACCCTTCGCCGCGAAGGTCTCCCCATAGATCGATCAGATCCTGCTTGGAATGAATGCCCGCTTTGCGATAGATCGATTTGGAGAAGCTTTGCACAGTGCTCGGCGCGATGCAGAGCAGCTCGGCTATGCGCTTGACGCTATGGCCTTGCGCGAGATACGCCGCCACTTCGGCTTCGCGATTCGTCAGGCCGAACGCTCGTGCGAACGAAGCCGCATCGGAGGTCGCCTCCGACCGCCCGAACGACTCCTCCGCTCCGAGGCTTCCGCCCCGCTCTCCTCCGACCGCACGGACCTCCGAAGCGCTCGTCGGTGCCGACAACCGATGAAGCCCGACCACTACGATGACGGTGCCCACCAGGCATACCGCCGACATGCCCGCAAACCCCAGCGGCAGCATCAGCTGATCCGCCGAACCGTGCTCGATCCCCAATATCTGCGGCAACACAAACGCCTCCAACAACGAGCTGGCCCACACGATGCAGAGAAACGTCCCGAACGAGAGCGAGCGCTCTTCGTCATCCTTCGCATGGGGAACGAGGAACATCCACAAGCAGAACTGGATGCTCGTGCATGCCGACGTGACCAGCGACCCTCCTCGGCCCGCCGCGGAAAGAGAGCAGAGCGCAACACTGGATAGCAGCGCGACCGCCAATAGCACAAGGCAGCTCAAAAGAGCCGTTCGCTCGCTCCTAACACGTAGGATGATGATCGCGATGGCGGCAGCGATCACGACCGAACAGGCATAAGTGAGCGCACCGCGCGCGGTCGACATGTATCCGACCGCATCGTAGAGCCAGATGCTGCGCACGCACGCACCAGCGAGCAGCATAGCCGCCATAACGGCAGCTCCGCTGACCGCGATGGCCCGAGACCAGTCGGCGGTCCCGCTCAGGGTCGATGCGCCCGCGCATCGGCCGCTGCTGGCCGCCGACGGAACGGACGAGAGAGAGCGCAGGAGCATAAGACCGCACAGGGACGGGATAAGAGGAGCCGCGTAGAACGCACCGCTCGGCACGAGCTCCACCAACCCGATCGCGAAGCTCGCTAGAAAAGAGACCGCCAAGACGAGCGGAGCCTCTTCACCGAGCTTTCCGCACAGCGCCACGCACTGCGCTCCGACCCCGATGAAGCCCACCGCGATGATCGGGGGCGCCACGATGACGGCCACCGAAGCGACGGAAGGAACGAGTCCCGGCAACCTCAGCGCCATGATGCCGAGCATCATGGCGAAGCCGGATATCACGCCGATCCACGATGAACGCGCAAAGATGCTGGCTAGCGCGCTCGGCACCAACGAGATCGAGACGCCGAGCGCTATCACGATCATATGGAAGAAGAGAAAGGACTCGTGGAGCTCGGGGGCTCCCTGCGAGAAGACGGTTCCGAGAAAGGGACGGCGGAACATCGCCCAATACAGGGCGAGAGCGATCACAGCGAACGCATAGCGCTCACTGCGCAGATTCCACAAACGGCTCCATGCCCTCTTCGCCATGTTCCCTCCCCTGCGCCCATGCTACTAGATTAGGCAGCACGTGGAAAGATGCCGGAAACGACGATGATGCGCGCTCCGTTATCCCACCAGCTTGCAGAGCATCAGACCAACGGCGGCCTTGAGGGTGATGGCGAAGCTGAGCTCGATGACGCGAGCCGTCACAGGATGGTCGCGCGCGAAGAGGTGGTGCGCATGTCCGACATCGACGGTCTCGTCGTTGATGACGGCCTGTTCGACAGTATGGGAACGCTCCGGGAGCCACGCAGCCGAAAGCGAGCGCGGCGACGATAATGGAGATGCATATGTGCGCGCGTCGATGGACGAAAGGAACGGCGAGGATATGGCCGAGGACAAGCACAGAAACGGGAGGTTGTTCAGCGACATCTCCGCTGCACAAGTGATAGCAACAGCACTAGCAGCGGTGACCTCGATGCTGCTTTCGTCCTACATCGGCATCGCTGGTTCTGTCATCGGCGTGGCAGTGGCCTCGGTCGTTTCCACTCTCGCGGCCTCGATATACAAGAAGTTCCTGCGCGATTCCGCAGAGAAGATAAAGGAGCTCCCCCTTCCCATCGTTCATGCGAGCACATCGAATCCCCATGCCACCGAAGATGCGTCCGTCGCGACGAGCGATGAGCCACGGCAAGCCGCTTCCGAGCATGCGGTCGATAGCGAGCATATTGACGAGCCATCCAACGACGAAGAGCGCTCCGCCGATAGCGAGAGCGACGAGACAGCGCACGATGACGAGTCGGCGAGCAGCGAGGCCAACGCGAGCTCCGAAGCGAACGATACCGTCTTATCGCCGGCAAAGGGGGCTGCCGGTCCGGACGAAAAACGGCTCGTGCGGGGGCTCATCATCGTGTGCGTGGTATCGGCGCTGTTGACCGTGGCCGCCTCCGGAGCGGCGGTCTATCTGTTGACCACCGGCGAAGGATTGGGTGCAAGGCCCGCCCCCATCTACGTGAGCGCCCCGCAGAGCACCGCATCGCACGATGACGGATCGTCCACCGTTGATGTCGATGTGCCCGATGCCGAGGACAAGGGCAGCTCCGAAGCCTCCTCTTCGGGCACCTCTTCTAACAGCTCTTCGAGCTCTTCGGCTCCGAACGCATCCTCGTCTTCCTCTTCGAGCTCGAGCGCGAGCTCTAGCTCAAGCTCCTCTTCGGCCTCCTCATCAGGCTCCTCATCAGCTCCTTCGAGCGCGAGCTCCTCTTCGGGCACCGGTCCATCCTCGAAAGACAAGATCGACGCAGCAGCGGGATCGACCACGATCGGATCTTCCGAGAGCACGAGCTCAGCTGATTCATCTTCCCGATAAAGGCCTGATACGCAGCGGTCGGAAGCATCCCAGCAGACGCGAGACGGATCCTCAGAAACGGGCTTTCAGGGCGACGACCCCTCCTCCTCCCTCCCGTACTGGGCTTCGCACCCGCTTTGTTACGAGACGGTAAACAGCGGGCTCCCATGATGTATTCCGGTGGACATCGGCGAGCAGCGCGCTAGGATAGGAGCCGCAATGTTAGAAAGAGCGATGCCAGATGACATCGCCGATGGGATCGGAAGGATGCGCGAACGCTCATGGCGGAGTTGCTGGAAGCGATCATGCTCCTGTGCTTCGGGATATCATGGCCTCTCAATGCATACAAGAACTACAAGGCGGCCACCGCCGCAGGCACCAGCTGGCAGTTCATAGCGCTCATCACACTGGGCTATTTCGCCGGCATCGCAGCGAAGCTCGTGTCGGGCAACATCAACTGGGTGCTGATCGTTTACCTGATCAACCTGGTGTTCCTTGGTTTCAACTGGGGCGTGTACTTCCGCAATCGCCGCCTCGACGTCACCCGGAGCGCCACCTGTCCCTGCGAACCTGCGACCCTTTTCTCCGAGAGCCGCTGACGCTGACGCGCATGGCAGGATCGCTTTGGCCCTTTCGCATAAGGGCCAAAGCGAAGAAAGGAGCATCGGATCGTGTTCAGGAAGATGAGACGACATGGCCAAGAGCTCGACCGCGCGGCGTGCGAGCGCGTTCTGACCGCGGCGGAGCGTGGGGTGCTGGCGGCCAACGGCAGCGCCAACTACCCCACCTCCATAAGAATCCCGGACAGAACTATGACTTTTAGAGCGTTCGATGATTATAAGGACGCCAATAAATGGGGAGAGGAAAACTGGGGTCGTTGGATCCAGGATCTTAAGCCCGCAGACAAGGAGCAGATCGAATTCTATTGCGGGAACTACTTTCGGAGCATCAATTCATTCCTGCGACAAAGAGAGCATACCGAAGGAGACGAGCATCTGAGAAAGCGCTGTGCACACCTCTCTTCCATACTACAGAACGCACCCCGGATTCCGGAATCAGTAGAGGTGTACCGCTTCATCTCGAAAGACTGCTGTAATGCAATTCGCCGAAAACATGTACTGCACGATACCGCTTTTCAAAGCTGCACCCTCGTCGCCCCTAAAAGTCCGCTTAGAGGCCCCTATTGTCTGCGGTTCGTACTGCCAAAAGGGACGGCGGGAGCCTACGTTGAACCTCTATCCAAGCGACCGGAAGAATGCGAGCTGCTCTTACCCAGCTCCAACTACACCTATCACCACGCCCGAATAAGGCATGACCGAAGAATGGGCGTCTTCTTCATCGATTGCGTTGTGAGCATTCAACCTCGATAACGCTATCAGCATACCGCGCTCTCATCCCATCGCTCGCGCTAGACGCTGAAAGTGCTCTCCGCGATGAGCGCTCCTTCTTCGATGAATGAGCGCGACCTCACCTCGACGGCAACGCTTCCACTTCCGCTCAAGGCGAATGCTTGCTGGACTGCGATCGTTCCTCCTGGCTTTACATCCTTGTGGGCGCTCGTCCCATCATAAGAAGGCTCGAGCACAGGATATGCGCTCTCCAATTCCACGCCATTCTGAAAAGCCTGCGTATCCAGAGCTGAGGAGAATGATGCGGTTTCCGATGAGTTGTTCGCGAACGTAAGGGACACGATCATGATCGGCTGCCCATCGAAGTCCGCTGAGAGGGCGTATGAGTCGATCGTGACGCCATATTGCGCGGCAGCTTGCTGGGCTTTCTCTTCTTCTGTCACTTGCTCGATCCTGTCGGCTCTCATGCCAGGTACGTTCACCTGTTTGCCGAAAATGCTCGTATAGTCGTAAAGGCCCGAACAGACACCATACATCCTGATGGTGTCACCCTCGAGAATGCGCTTATCGACCAATGACGGATCATAGGTCACATAAACGATATCGCTATGGTCGCCATCAACTGCGAGCCGCATCTCATTAGCGGAACCTTCCATTAGCTGCAGAACCGAACCTGAGAACATCAGCTTCTTATTCTCGTACGCATCAGGATCTCTCGCCACATCCTCATACGAAGCGGACGTATAGGAAGCCGCATCGAAGCCCTTCTGCTGAGCGGCGCTTGACGAGCTAGCAGAAGAGCTAGAGCCTGCCGACGAACGCGGGGACGGGGCGGGGGATGCGGAGGGCGAATCTATGGAATGGTCCCCATAATATACGCTGGCCATCAAGATCGAGAGAAGCACGGAGACGAGCCCAAGAACGATGCCCGCTACGGCGAATCCCTCTCCTCTAGCTTGCTGACCAGCTGAAAGGACGAGCGCGACGATCGCCAGGACCGCCGACACGGCACCGATGACCCACGTGAACAGCGCGAATGGCGTGATCGAGAAGAGCAGCATGACGAGACTGAGCACGAACGTCGCAATGGCAAGAGGCTTGGTATTCCTGCCCCGCTCATATTGCTGCTGAGGCACCACCTCGGGCGTTTGGATCTGACAGTGAACGGGAACTCCAGCCTGATCATAATAGAAGGGACGTCCATAAGGGTCATGGAATATCTGATGCGGTGCAGCGCTCTGCACCGGATAAGGCTGTTGCGGAACATGAGGGTGCTGCCCTTGGAGGGGGGCTTGCGGATAGGGCTGTGGCGTTCGTGCCGCTGGCGGCACGATGCCCGGATGGCTCAGCGAGCTATATGCTTGCGTCGAGCCGTATCCTTGGGGGGGGG
>CATKXW010000025.1 GCA_949840905.1 uncultured Eggerthellaceae bacterium
TGCAGGAGAGCTCTCCTTATCCTATGCTCTGAAGACCCTCTCCGGCTTCGATGTCTACAAGGTCCCTCTCGCTGATGCTTCTGAGGATGCGGCCCGCATCGTGTTCACGGTGGACCTCACAGGCCTTGTCCACGAGAGATTCTGAGGGGGTCGACGATAGAGGAAAGGGGAGGGTGCGAAGGAGCGATCGCGCCCCTTCGCTCCTTGCCTGATGGGAAGAGGAAGATGCAAGGTGACCGGCTTCGCATCTCCCTCTTCTTCATCTGGTGAGGTGGATGGGGTCGCGAAAGGTCGCGTCGGTCGCAGGTGACGGTCTCTAGGCTTTCTCTATCTGCTATATAAGAGCTTAATGTATCATATAAAGAACAATATATATGATAAAGCATTATATGAATAACATTAAGGATCGATATGAAGAGACCAGTGCCCATGCGTACCCGTTTGGCAGCAAAGGGTATAGGCGAGAATCTCGCTGCGTGGCGCAAGCTGCACAGCCTTACGGTGCAGCAGATGGCGGACAAGGCAGATGTATCGCGAGCCACCATCTCGCGTCTCGAGAAGGGCGATCCGTCCATTGCATTCCATACGGTGCTCAACGTTTGCAATGCTCTTGGCATTACCGACGCAGTGCTCACTGCGACCGATCCCTATGAGACCGATTTCGGCCGCGCCCAAGCGGATCGCTCGCTGCCGCAGCGTGTGAGGAATTGACCGTGGTCCCTATTCTCGACGTGTATGACGGTTCGTTTGGGCGGGATGCTCGCGTGGGTCGTGCCCGCTTCTCTTTGCGTCGCGGCTCCATCTCTACTACCTTCGTCTACGATGATGCTTACCTGGCGTCACGCTCCGCCTACATGATAGACCCCGCTCTTCCGCTTCGGTCCGCAGCCTCGCACTGCGCCGGTATCCCGGGGATATTCCGCGATTCGTCCCCGGATAGGTGGGGGAGGAACCTCATCATGCGCGAACATCGAGATCGAGCATCCGATAGGGGGTCGGTGCTCCGTCAGCTCGATGAGGTCGACTATCTGGTCGGGGTGCTCGATATGACCCGTGAAGGCTCACTGCGCTTCTGCGAGCCCGATGGTGAGCCGCTTTCCCCATCTCAGTTCGTGCCTCCTTTAGTACAGTTACCAGAGCTTCTGGCTGCGAGCCGCGCTGTGGCTGCAAACGAGGGAGGGTATGCCCAGATAAAGGAATTGCTCGAAGCGGGGTCCGGATCCCTTGGCGGGGCAAGGCCCAAAGCGTCCGTTTGCGATGGCGCGACGTTGCTGCTCGCGAAATTTCCTCATCCACAGGATGGGTACGACATCATGGCATGGGAGCATGCAACGCTCGCGATGGCTCGCGATGCAGGCATTTCGACAGCCACCACGAAGCTACTGCGCATCGGTGGTGAGAGCGCTCTTCTGTCGGAGCGCTTCGATCGTAGCGGTTCATGCGTCGATGGCGATCGCATACCATATATGAGCGCGATGACCGCGTTACAAGCAAAGGATGGAGAAACCCGCGACCATGCAGAGTTGGCCGAGGCGATACCTTACCTCACAGATGATCCAAAACGGCAGCTCGAAAGCCTGTTCGCGCGCATCGCGTTTTCGATAGCCGTTCATAACACCGATGACCATCTGAGGAATATCGGCTTCCTTCGCAGAGGGAAGAGCTGGGAATTGGCGCCATCATTCGATGTGAACCCGAACCCTATTATCGATGCGCCGCGCGTGACGGCCGTGCTGGGCGAGCGAGGAGAGCGCGAGAGCGAAGCTCTCAAGGACCTATCAGCCTATGCCGGGCTATCGCCTGATCGAGCTCGCAAGATCGTCGAGAAAGTGCTGGCTGCCACTGCCCGTTGGCGTGATCGCGCAACGAAGAGCGGCTGCTCAGAACGCGAAATGCGGATCTTCGGCGAAGTGTTCAAGAGGACGCGAAGCTCATTGCAACGTGCTTTTGGACTGTGAGAAGGGCTGATAGGGCGTCATAAAATCAACACGATGTGGATGATATGAGTGAACTGGCGTTTTTCTGTTCGCGGATGGATGGCTTGCAAGTTTCGTTTGAAGAGGGGTTTGGCGTCTGCTATTCTCCGGGGTGCCAAACTTCAGCCTTCGTAACAAGAGGGTTGCAAATAACCGAATAATGGAATGTGTCGAGGACTTTTCCTTGATGCTGCTCTTAGTGCAAATCTCGAATGAAGAGGGCATCCGCCCATCATGACGAGATTCCTTTGAGCAGCATTACAAAGGTTATTTGCAATGATGAAGTTTGGCGACTGCGGTGGATGTCCTCCTCAATCGCGTCGTCAGAACCGATAGGGCACATCCCTTCCTGAAGAGGTCTCCTTCGCAGTGTGGAGAGAAAGCACACCCACCGGAAGGAGCGGGTCGCCATGGGAGCCCCTGTCGCCTCTTTCACCAAGAAGCTCATAGCTTCGTTCTTCGCCTTCACGCTGGCCATCGGTCTTGTGCCAATAGCGGCGTTCGCGCAGCCTGCGCAAGAAGATGACGAGCTTGCCGCTGTAGGCTCTGAAGCGCAGGCTGAAACGCGCGATCTCGAGAACGCTTCCAGCGCGAACGACCCTGGTAGCTCATCGGTGGATGACGTGCCGGCCCCTTCCGAGGACGCTCGGGACGCTCGACCCGAAGGTGCGGTCGATGACCCGGCTTCTTTCGATGAAGAGGGCGGGGCTGCGACAGATATGTCCGTTGTTGGGGATGAGGGTATGGATTCATCCCATCCGGCAGGCGACATCATCAGCGAAGAGGTAGCGCTCGATACCGTGGTAGCCCAAGCGGAATCAACTCGTAGCTTCTTTTTGGCGAGCACTATGGAGAGCGCGCGCAGCGTGCCGGTGGTGAGCGCGAAGCTCCCGCTCGATAAGAACGATGGCGTTCAAGGCGGAAGCGATGATAGCGTCTCCCAGGGGTCGAGCGAAGGCGCATCCGATGACGCACCTGAGGACGGCTCGGATGGCGGTGCTGGAGAAGGCGAGGCCTCCGATGGGTCCGCTCTAGCGGGCGGGATCGCTTCTGGTTCGGTCGTCGTAGGCTCTTTCGTCTATCGTGGTATCACCTATGCGGTGGAGCCTGGTGGCGAATCGGTCGCTGTCGTGGCGGCGGATCCTAGCAAGCTCCCTTCCGATTTCATCGAAGCTCAGGCGATAGTTCTGCCTTCGGTGGTCTCCGCTGATGGTATCGATCGTTATTCAGTGACGCGTATAGCGAATGGTGCTTTCGGGTCGACCGGATCTCGGGCCCTTGCAGAGGATGGGGGCATCACCGCCATCACCATTCCTGCTTCTATTGCCTCCATCGAAGAAGATGCCTTTGCAGGTTTCGGTACATTGCAGTATGTGATCGTCTCTGCCGATAACCCCAACTATTCCATGTTCGACGGCGCGCTCTACGACGCCGATCAACAAAGCCTCCTGCTCATTCCCGAGGGCAGGCTGGGCGCTGTCTGCATCGCTCCTAGCGCGATGAATGTGGATCCCGAGGTGTTCTCGCATTGCCCCTCGGTCGATGCCGTCATCGCCGATGCGGACAGCGCAGCCTATGAAGCCCTGATGGGGATCGAACTCTATAACGGAAACGGACAAAGGATCGGGTTCATTCCGGCTGGCGAATCTACCCAGCCCCTTCAAGCTGAATATCACGATGGGGTCTTTCCTGATGAAGTTCGCGGATCTTATCTACGGAGCAGCCTCTCGACCGTTGTCGGCAATCCTGATGACTACACGATAATCTCAGCCCATGGGACGGACGGCTCCATTGGATCAGCGCAGTATTCGCTCGAGCGCTTGGGGGATGAAGTAGCGCTCATTGGTTCGGATGCTATTGATACAGCGGCTCCCCGTTGGTTCGTATCTTCTTTGGGAGGCCTCATGACCAGCGACCATAACTCCTCAAAGACTGTCTTGCGGGCGAATGCCGCGGAACATCCCATATACTTTATGAATTTCGATGGTCCTTGTTATTATCGTTGGCATTCGGGAATAACCCAAACGGTTGCCAAGGGCGTATGCGGCAAGCTCAAAGCTCCTCTCGGTGCTACTGGTGGACGTCCTGAAAGATATCGACTTGAAAAATTGAACGATCCAGTCACTCATAGGGACGAGTATCGTTTGGGTCTCGGGTCTGGCTCGGGACTGGAGGGTGGTGAAACCTACTACTGCATTGGCACGACTTGGGGCGGGATCGAATCTGTTCATGATCTCGCCGGGGCAGCTCCTGGCATGGTTTTGATCAGCGTTAAAAAGGGGGATGCGTGGACCTACATAATTCCCAGTAGTTACGGTGTCTCTCACACTACCGGGAAAGACTGGTTCCTATTTGGCGACTACGACTCTGTCTGGATTCGGTTCGGTCCGACGGCGATGACAACCCCAGGTAGCGTCGGGATAGATCAGCGTCTAGTGTTGTTCGATTACGCTGGAGGGCGGAATGGGACGGATGAATGGTACAAAAGTTGGATCGTTCGTTTCGGTTCGGAGCTGGTGTTCCCGTCTGCTCCCGCGATCAGTCCTGACACGGGTTCTGTTTTTGTTGGTTGGCGAGACACCGCGACAGGAAAGGTTTGGAATGTTGGCGAAAAGCTGACCATGTCCGGTGCCGTGGAAGGAACTTCTTATCAAGCTGTATGGGTGAGGGAGAGCGATCGGTTCAGCGTCACCTTTGACACTGGTAGACATGGTGGAACCTTTAGCGGTTCTGGTGGTTCGGCTGGGTGGGGCAATGCAACATCTGGCTCCACGTCTTACACCGCTAAGATTCCGAATGAGAACAATCGGGGATTGAGAGGGCATATCGGAGTGTACCTGCCTTCGAGCGGTGCGCTAAACACACCCAGAGGATTCATTTGGAAAGGGTGGGCGACTCAGGCGTGGAATGAAGCGTCGCAAGCATATGATAAGGTAGATGCGCATGGTAACCCTGTCTATAACGACAAATATGAGTATTATGACATCACGAACGATCGTGTTGTGACGAATGCTAGTCCAGATGGGGTCATGGGCTGGGGCTCGTCTGCGGGTAGATATTTTTTCACCGATAGAGATGTGACCTGGTACGCTATTTTCGCGATTGACCTTACCTTTCAGTCTCCGGGTCGTGGTCCTACCTTTATAGCTAATAATTCGCGGGAACTTGTGATCTGGGTTGCATGCAATAATCTCATCCCTTTTCCTGCTGTACGCACTGAACCGGGATGGGAGTTCGGCTATTGGTTCACTCGTTTGCACGTGAACGGTCAAACACGATATGATGAAGGCACGGGCAACATATCCCGAACATGGTTCGGCACTCGCGATCTTGTTCCCAAGATCAAGCTTGATGCCTGGCGTCTGGGAACTTTATCGGGTTTTGTCGAAGATCCGTCGCTCAATCGTCGATTGTTGATTCAATGGGTTGTGGACGTCGAATGCACCGTTGCTCCTGATTCTCCAGCGGACGCGTCGATCTCGGGTGCCAAGCCTACGAAAGTGGAGGCATTATGGTGGTCTCCATTGCCTACCGCTAACGATACCAAAACCCATCATTTTTCAGGATGGTCTATGCCGTCGAACTCGTCAGGGACCGGTAAGCCTGCTATAAGACCTGACGGGAACGAATACTATTATATGGATTACCCTGGTCAACTGTTGGCGTCATGGGAACCAAACGAGTACAGCGTTAAACTGGTAGATGCTGATGGTCACGAGCTTCAAGGCACGCCTTTCGACGATATGTATGCAGTGTATGGTGTTGAATTCAGGAACAAATCTGATGGTTCATATAATCGGATAGGAATATCGCTTCCACAAAGTTCGATGCCAAGAAGAGAGGGGTTCACATGCGTAGGCGTTGCTAGGCGCGCCGACCTTACTGTTCCAGAACGTTTCTATATGACGAATGAGGAAGGCGAATATGAATATGCCGACAAGATTCAGAATGCCGTTTTTAGCAATGTATTCGACGATGATACAGCTTCCAATGAGATCGAGGTGCTTTTTATAGGCGGAAAAGAGCATGCCATGCGCATCGGCTATCTGTATCCTATTTGGAAGGCGGTGGCTACTTGGGACTTCGCAGGTGGGGCGGAAACGGCGCCTACCAGAACGGCCAAGACCATCAACAATGGGGGCTTCCCGACAGTGGTCTGCCCCTCCACCACCCGTGCTGGCTTTAGCTTCGGTGGTTGGAAGGTGACCTATGCCCATGGGGCCACCGATGACACGCTGTATGCAGCCGGGGATACCGTGACGTTGAAAGGGGATGGTACCCTTACGGCCCAGTGGATCCCCATCGTCTCGATCGACGTTCCTCTGTCGGTGACCGCGCGGGTGGATGCTCTGGATGCGAAGGTGACCGAGGATGCGCCGGGGTATCTGGAGTCTCGCTGCGGGGATCCGCTCGTGGTGACGGCTATCGACTTCACGCCCCTGGAGGGCGCGCGCCAGCTGTTCGATGAGGCGGATCTGAGCGCGATCAGGCTCGAACTGGCAGCCACAGAGGGAGACGAGACGGGGGCGGACGTGTCTTTTGCGCTCGATGGACAGGCGATCGAGACAGCAGAAGAGAAGCTCGCGGCTTTCTCGCTGCCCGATGGTTATCTGAGTCGCGTTCCGGTGCGCTATCGCTTCGCTATCCCCGATAAGACCCAGGTGGCGTCGGGCGACATCACGCTGCCCGTGGCCAGCGTTGCTTTCACGGTCGCACTGGCGCAGCAGACAGAAGGGGGAGCGGCATAAGGTGTCTGTTCGCGGCACCGGATGATCCACCCGTATCGGGCTATCGAGCTCATCGGCTCGATAGCCCGATGGCCTCTAGCCCTCCAGCAGCTTTTCCAAGCTCGCGATCTTCACACAGCAAACGAACACCTCCATGGCGATTGCCAGCTCGTCCAGCGACGGCATGGTGGGGGCGATGCGGATGTTGGAGTCGGTGGGGTCGTCCCCGTAAGGCCAGGTGGCGCCGGCACCGGTCATCGTGACGCCCGCATCGGCTGCCAACGACACGATGCGGCGCGCGGTGCCTTCCATCCCCTCGAAGGAGATGAAGTAACCCCCGCGCGGGTCGGTCCAGCTGGCGATGGCTAGCTCGCCCAGACCGCCTTGCAGCGCATCCAGCACCAGGTCGAACTTGGGACGCAGGATGGCAGCATGTTCGCGCATATGGGCGGCAACGCCGCTCGCATCCTTCAGGAAGCGCACGTGACGCAGCTGGGTCAGCTTGTCGTTGCCGATCATCTGATTCTTCACGTGGGCTAGCGCATCGGCCACGTTGGCGGGGCTGGCGGCGAATGCCGAGATGCCGGCGCCCGGGAAGGTGATCTTGCTGGTGGAGGCGAACTTGAGGTAGCGATCTTCGGTGCCCGCTTCCCGACATGCTACGGCGATGTCCAGCAACTGATCCTGCTCGGCGGGATCGTCGTGAAGATGATGCACGCAGTAAGCGTTGTCCCAGAAGATGCGGAAATCGGGCGCCGCGCATTCCATGGCGGCCAGACGTCTCACCACCGCATCAGAGTAGGTGATCCCGGTAGGATTCGCGTACTTGGGCACGCACCAGATGCCCTTGATGGCGGCGTCTTCGGCCACCAGCCGCTCGACCAGGTCCATGTCGGGCCCGACCAGAGGCGTGCCATCTGCGGCCACTGCGTCCACCAGGGGCACGGGGATCATCTTGATGCCGAACGTCTCGGTCACCGCGAAGTGGCGGTCGTAACCGGGCACGGGACAGAGCCATTTCACGCTTTCCAGATAGGCCCACGGGATGCTGCCGCAGCATCCGAAATCGAGGCAGCGAGCCAGGGCGTCATACATCACGGTGAGGCTGGAGTTGCCGAACACGATGGTGTTCTCGGGCTCGTCATCGAGCAGGGAAGCCATGAGAGCGCGCGCTTCGGGAATGCCTTCGAGCACCCCGTAGTTGCGACAGTCGGTACCATCGGCGGCGAAGCAGTCCTCGTTGCTCTTCACTATGGTGAGCAAAGGCTCTGACAGGGCCAGCTGGGCTGCCGAGGGCTTTCCGCGAGCCATGTTCAGCGAAAGGTCACGCACGCGGAAGCTCTCGTATTCCGCTTGGAGACGGGCCAGTTCCTTCCGAAGCTGCTCTTCTGTCAGATCCGCATAGGGGGCGCTCGCCGCCATGATGGGCTCCCTTCACCGTTCTATGGTCGTCGTTGCTGGGCAGAACGTCCGTCCACTCCATCCTAATAAAGTATAATCCTTGCGTTCTATTATAAAAGGGGAAGAGATAAGGGATGAGCTGAGGTTCTTATGCAGATCGCATCAGGAGATTTTTGGGTAATGATCGCCATGTTGGCGTACTTCATCGTGGTGCTCACGATCGGGTTCGTGTACGCGAAGCGGTCGAATTCGTCCACGTCGGAGTATTTCATCGGCGGGCGCAAGGTGGGTCCGTGGCTGACGGCGCTGTCGGCCGAGGCCTCCGATATGTCGGGCTACTTGCTCATGGGCCTGCCGGGCGTGGCGTACTTCACCGGTGCCTCCGATGCCGGGTGGACGGCCGTGGGCCTGGCCATCGGCACGTATCTGAACTGGAAGCTGGTGGCCAAGCGCCTGCGCCTCTATTCGGTGAAAGCGGGCGACTCCATCACGCTGCCGGGCTTCTATTCCAAGCGCTTCCATGACGACAAGAACATCGTATCCACGGTGGCCGCGCTCATCATCTTGGTGTTCTTCTGCGTGTACGTGGGCAGCTGCTTCGTCACGTGCGGCAAGCTGTTCCATACGCTGTTCGGGCTCGATTACGCCACCATGATGGTGTTCGGCGCTATCATCGTGTTCCTTTACACGCTGGTGGGTGGTTATCTGTCGGTGGTGGCCACCGACTTCGTGCAGGGCGTTCTCATGTTCTTCGCTCTGGCCGTCGTGCTCATCGGCTCGATCGCCTGGGCGGGTGGTGTGGAGAACACCGTAACGTTCCTTCAGAGCATCCCGGGCTTCCTGTCAGGCACCGAGATAGCCGTTCCTGTGCTCACCGATGCCGGAGCGCAGATGACGGAAAACGAGATGCCGCTGTTCGGTGATGCGGCTGAATACGGTGTGCTGTCCGTCATCTCCATGCTGGCTTGGGGTCTCGGTTACTTCGGCATGCCGCAGGTGCTGGTGCGCTTCATGGGCATTCGCAGCGCTGACGAGATAAGTCGTAGCCGCAAGATCGCTGTCACTTGGTGCGTGGTGTCGTTGTTCTGCGCTATCTGCATCGGTCTGGTGGGTCGCGCGGTCATCCCGGTGGAGTTCGCCACGCAGTCGGCGGCCGAGAACGTGTTCATCGTGCTGTCGCGTCTGATGCTACCGTCGTTCATCTGCGGTGTGGTGGTGTCGGGCATCCTGGCGGCGTCCATGTCGTCGAGCTCGTCGTATCTGCTGATCGCAGGCTCCTCTGTGGCTGAGAACATCTTCCGTGGCGTGCTCAAGCGCAAGGCGACCGATGCGCAGGTCATGATCGTGGCCCGCATCACGCTGATCGTGGTGTTCCTGTTCGGCATATTCGTCGCCTATGACGAGAACTCCTCCATCTTCTACGTGGTCAGTTATGCCTGGGCTGGTCTGGGCGCGTCGTTCGGCCCGCTCACGCTATGCTCGCTCTATTGGCGTCGGACCACCATGCAGGGCGCCATCGCTGGCATGGTGGCCGGTACCGTCTCGGTGCTGGTGTGGCATAACTTCATCGCACCTTTGGGCGGCGTGTTCGGCATCTACGAGCTTTTGCCGGCCTTCATCATCTCGCTGGCGTGCATCTTCATCGTGTCGAAGCTCACCCCCGAGCCGCCGCAGGCCGTGCTCGACGAGTTCGATCACTATATGGACGAGGCTCCTGAGGCTCCCGAGAAGCAGCTCGTGGAAGGTGAGCTGGAGCAGACGCTGGTCTAGCTCGAAGGCCTTCCCTCCGTCGTTTCCTTTCAGAGAAGAGGGGGACGACGGAGGGAAGGCGGATAGGAAAGAAGAGCCCCGCGGTCACGACCGCGGGGCTCTTCTCGTAGCTGCGAGGTTTTCGGCTGGTTTGTTACGGTCGGACGATCTTCATGCCCGACTGGATGGGACCGACGATGACGCCCACGCCCTCGGTGGCAGCGTGGATCATCTGGCCGCCGCCGATGTAGATGCCGCAATGGCCAGAGTTGACGCACACGTCACCGGGCTGCGGATCGGATACAGCGGCGTAGCCCATGAGAGAGCCGCTCGTGTACTTGCGGGCGGTGCTGCCGGTGAGGCAGTAGCCCACGAAGCCAGAGCAATCGAATGCCTCCAAGCCCGATGCGCCCCAGACGTAGGCGGCACCCAGCTTGCCATAGGCACGATCGACCACGGCATTGCCCGTGGCAGCTACGTAGCTGCTGGAAGGACGACCGCCGCTGCCGGCGCTATTGGTAGATGCCTGCACCACGCTCGCTGCTGCGGCGGCTGCCGCAGCCTCGCGGGCTGCGCGCTCCTGCTCCAGAAGCGCGTTGGCTTCGGCGTTCAGGTTCTCATAGACCGAGCGCGACTCAGCTACGAGCGCTTCGGCCTCGGCCTTCACTTGTGCGGCCTCTTCCGCCTTGGCGCGAGCGACCGCCTCTTGGGCCTCGTATTCCTTCTTCTGCTCCTCGACCTCAGCCTTGAGCTGCTTGGTTTCCGACACCATATCGGCGTCGTTCTGGTTCATGTCGTTGAGCAGGTCCCAGTTCGTGGTGAATGACTGGAAGTCGGTAGCGCCCAGCAGAAGGTCGAGGAACGATGCGGAACCCGAGCGGTACATGCTGCGAGCGCGGGTCCCCAGATGATCCTGGAGCTTCTCGATCTGGGCCGTGGCCTCGTCGATGCGCTGCTGTGCTTCATCCATGCGAGCTTGAGCCGCTTGTTGCTCTTCAAGGCAAGTGAAATAATTGTCCGATGCCTCGTCGAGCTTCACCTGCAAGGCGTTCAGCTTGTCGAGGGCAGCCGATGCCTCTGCCTGCTTGCTCGCCGCCGTGGGCACGGCAAAGGCGGCCTCAGGGGAAGAAAAAGCTCTCATGGGAGCAAAGGAGGCGAGGCTTGCGGCCAGGCCGATGGCGATCGCACGTTTCGCGAACGATGCCGTTTGACTGCGCGGTGCGTTTACATGCTCTCTCATCAGTCGAAAGTCCTCCTTGATCGAGCATATGCGAGTAGGTTTAGAGTGCAAACTGCGTCATATGATACCACGGTGCGGTGCTCTTCCGTCAAAATCCACATACCTGAAGCTCCCTCGTCGTTCCCTTTGCGAAAAAGGATACGCCCGGTGGCGTTGTAGTAGTTGACAGAGTGTTTACGGTGGCGTATTATGCTAACGCTCGATGGTGAGGAAAGCTTCGATACGGCAACGCATCAGGCCTTTCTCGACATCGGGAGGCAGCTTGAAAAATACACATGGATTAAGCGCCGAAATGGGCGTGTGCCCGAGTGGTTAAAGGGGACGGGCTGTAAACCCGTTGGCTCTGCCTACCTAGGTTCGAATCCTAGCGCGCCCACCATTTCAAAGTGCCTGTGTAGCTCAGTCGGTAGAGCACTTCGTTGGTAACGAAGAGGTCACCGGTTCAAGTCCGGTCGCAGGCTCCATTCTTGGCGGTGTAGCTCAGTTGGTCAGAGCACACGGTTCATACCCGTGGCGTCACTGGTTCAAATCCAGTCACCGCTACCATTTAAGATTCATCGTGTTCCGAATGAATGCCCTTATATATATAAGTAGGGGACGTTCCGAACACGTTTTTTGTTTGTTCTTGTGCATGTGCGCGAGCGCGCGCATGGAATCTCTTTCAAGGAGGATCTCACTATGGCTAAGGAGAAGTTCGAGCGCAGCAAGCCGCATGTGAACATCGGCACCATCGGTCACGTCGACCATGGCAAGACTACGCTGACGGCTGCTATCTCGAAGACCCTTTCCAGCAACGACGGTTCCCATGGCACCGCCACTGCTGACTTCACTGCTTTCGAGGATATCGACAAGGCTCCCGAGGAGCGCGAGCGCGGTATCACCATCTCCATCGCCCACATCGAGTATGAGACGGATACCCGTCACTACGCTCACGTGGACTGCCCGGGCCACGCCGACTACGTGAAGAACATGATCACCGGTGCCGCTCAGATGGACGGTGCCATCCTCGTCATCGCCGCCACCGACGGTCCTATGGCTCAGACCCGCGAGCACATCCTGCTCGCCCGTCAGGTGGGCGTGCCCTACATCGTGGTGTTCCTCAATAAGTGCGACATGGTCGACGACGACGAGCTCCTCGAGCTCGTCGAGATGGAAGTTCGCGAGCTGCTCGACAGCTACGAGTTCCCGGGCGACGACACCCCGATCATCCGTGGCTCCGCTCTGAAGGCTCTTGAGGGCGACGCCGATTGGCAGGCGAAGGTGTGGGAGCTCATGGACGCTGTCGACTCCTACATCCCGACTCCCGAGCGCGACATCGACAAGCCCTTCCTGATGGCTGTCGAGGACACCATGACCATCACCGGCCGTGGTACCGTTGCCACCGGTCGTGTGGAGCGCGGCACGCTGCATGTGAACGACGAGCTCGAGATCGTGGGCATCAAGGACACCGAGAAGACGGTCTGCACCGGCATCGAGATGTTCCGCAAGCTGCTCGACGAGGCTCAGGCTGGCGACAACATCGGCTGCCTGCTCCGTGGCGTCAAGCGCGAGGACATCGTGCGCGGCCAGGTTCTCTGCAAGCCCGGTAGCGTGACCCCGCACACCGAGTTCGAGGGTCAGGTCTACATCCTGACCAAGGACGAGGGCGGCCGTCATACTCCGTTCTTCGATGGCTATCGTCCGCAGTTCTACTTCCGCACTACCGACGTGACCGGCGTGGCTCACCTGCCCGAGGGCACCGAGATGGTCATGCCTGGCGACAACGTGGAGCTCAAGGGCGAGCTGATCCACCCGATCGCCATGGAGGAAGGCCTGCGCTTCGCTATCCGCGAGGGTGGCCGCACCGTGGGTTCCGGTCGTGTGACCAAGATCATCAAGTAGATTTCGCTTCGAGCGAATCGAGGCTGCGAGCACTGGCGCTGCGATATGCGCGGCGCCAGTGCTGTTCATGTGTATGAAACGAGCCTGCAGAGATAGCTACAGGTAAAAGGAGAATTCATGCGTACATTGGTCACTCTGGCGTGCACTGAGTGCAAGCGCCGTAACTACACGACCAAGAAGAACAAGCAGAACACTCCTGACCGCATGGAGTTGAAGAAGTATTGCAAGTGGTGCCGTCAGCACACCTTGCACCGCGAGACCCGTTAAGGTCAGGGTAGTAGGAGCAAGCATAGGCCAGTAGCTCCAATTGGTAGAGCGGCGGTCTCCAAAACCGCATGTTGGGGGTTCGAGTCCCTCCTGGCCTGCCAGCTTGTTATAGCTTGTAAGTATGCGAGCAGCCTTCTCTTTGAGCGGCTGCTTGTTTGGCGTAATAAAGGAAATTATTTCCATGGCTAAGAAGTCCAAGACACAACGCGCGAAAGCATCGGCGGCCCGCAAGGAGCGTAAGCTCGAGCGGGAGCAGGAAGAGCTCGCTTCTGCGAAGATGGCCGAGGAGTCGGCCGAGAACGTAGAGGCTGCGAAGGAGGCCGGTAGCGAGAGGAAGTCGCTGCTGAAGAAGGCCGAGAAGCCCGCCGAGACCAAGGATGCCGACAAGGCGACCGATAAGAAGGCCGCTGAGAAGAAGGAATCCAAGCCTAAGAAGCAGCGTTTCAAGTTCTTCCACGACGTGCGCGCCGAACTGCGTCGCGTCACTTGGCCCTCCCGTACCGACGTCATCCGCTGGACCGGCGTCGTGGTGGTGGCCCTGCTGTTCTTCGGCGTGTTCGTGGCGTTGCTGGACAATGTGATCATCACCCCGCTTCTGGTGTTCGTCTCCGGGTTCAGTGCCTAACAAGGATCGAAGGGGTAACGCGCTATGGCGAAAAAGTGGTATGTGCTGCACACCTACTCGGGCTACGAGAATAAGGTGAAGACCAACCTCGAGACGCGCATCGAGACCATGGGTCTGGAAGATAGCGTGTTCGCGATCGAGATCCCTACTGAGACCGTCACCGAGATCAGGGAGGGCGGCAAGCGGGTCGAGAGCGAGAAGAAGGTCTTTCCCGGTTATGTGCTCGTGCGCATGGAGCTCGATGACCGCAGCTGGGCGGCAGTGCGCAACACCCCCGGCGTCACTGGTTTCGTCGGCAGCCAGGGCAATCCCTCTCCGTTGACCCGTGATGAATACAACAAGATCATGAAGCGCACGAGCCGCGAGGCTCCGAAGAAGACTTCCACGAATCTGGAGGTCGATCAGTCGGTCAAGGTCACCAATGGTCCTTTCACCGACTTCGATGGCGTGATCACAGAGGTCTCTCCCGAGGCTGGCAAAGTGAAGGTGCTCGTTTCGCTGTTCGGTCGCGAGACCCCGGTGGAGCTTCCCTTCGATAGCGTGGTAAGGATATAGCCGATCCGCGCACCTTAAGGTCGCATATCAGGGATCGAACGAGCTTGTGCCCTCTAGTGGACTGAGGGGCTTCTCACAGGAACGGGAGATCCTTTCGATAGATGAAAGATAACGCAGGTCATGGCGAAGGAGATAAGAGCCTTCGTCCACCGAAAGGAAAGAAGAATGGCTGATAAGAAGGTTGCAGGCTTTATCAAGCTGCAAATTCCGGCTGGCGGCGCTAACCCGGCTCCTCCGGTCGGTCCGGCCCTTGGCGCCCAGGGCGTCAACATCATGCAGTTCTGCCAGGCGTTCAACGCTCAGACGCAGGACCAGCAGGGCACCATCATCCCGGTCGAGATCACCGTCTACGAGGATAAGTCCTTCGACTTCATCTGCAAGACGCCGCCGGCGGCTGTGCTCATCAAGGAGAAGCTGGGCATCCAGAGCGGCGCGGGCATCCCGCAACTGCAGACCGTGGGCACTTTGAGCGAGCAGCAGCTGCGCGAGATCGCAGAGACCAAGCTGCCCGACCTGAATGCGAATACCGTCGAGGCCGCTATGGAGATCATCGCTGGCACCGCCCGTTCCATGGGCGTGCGCATCGAGGGTCGCGAGATGAAGACCACCTATGTGCCTTCTCGTAAGGTGGCCGCCATGCTGCAGGGCAAGGCTCTCGACGACGGCGATGCCAAATAGGGGCTCTTTTAGGATCAGGTTTCAGGTGGAAGGGCATTCAGCCCGCTACTACCACGAAAGGATATACCAATGGCTAAGAAGACCAAGAAGTACAAGGCAGCAGAGGCCCTCGTGCCTCAGGGGGAAGTGGCTCCTATCGAAGCGATGAAGCTCGTGAAGGAGATGTCCACCGCTAACTTCGATGAGACCGTCGAAGGTCACTTCCGCCTGGGCATCGACACGCGCCAGGCTGACCAGCAGATCCGTGGCATGATCAGCCTGCCGAACGGATCGGGCAAGACCGTGCGCGTCGCCGTATTCGCTGAGGGTGAAGCAGCTCGTGCCGCCGAGGAGGCGGGTGCTGACATCGTCGGCACCGACGAGCTGACCGAGCAGATCAACAAGGGCATCTTCAACTTCGATGCTGCTGTGGCTACCCCTGACCAGATGGGCAAGGTCGGTCGTTTGGGCAAGGTGCTCGGCCCCCGCGGTCTGATGCCGAACCCGAAGCTGGGCACGGTCACCAATGACGTTGCGAAGGCTATCGCCGATCTGAAGGGCGGCAAGGTCGAGTATCGTGCCGACCGTTACGGCATCGTCCATGTCATCCTGGGCAAGGCGAGCTTCGCTCCTGAGCAGCTGGCCGAGAACTACGGTGCTGTCTATGACGAGCTGCTGCGCGTGAAGCCGGCTGCCGCCAAGGGCAAGTATGTGAAGTCCATCACCGTGGCTGCCACCATGACCCCTGGCGTGATGGTCGATTCGAGCGTTACGCGCGCCTACACCGAGTAACCGCGCGTTCTCTTTCATCGAGAAAGGCCCCTTCTTCGGAAGGGGCCTTTTCTTATGCGCTGATGTTCTGGATCCGTACCGCGGGGCGCTCTGGGCGCAGTCATCGCTCCTCTATCGATGGAGCTTCTTCGCGAGGTTCGTGATGAAGGCAGCTTCGGGGAGGTTCAGCTTTATGGCTGGAAGGAACGTGACGACCAGGCTCACGATGCCTCCGGCGATGGTGTAGAGCAGCGCTTGGACGATCGAGCCGTTCAAGGATCCTATGAAGTGCTGGAGCATCCAGAGAACGCCGAATCCGGCCGCCGCACCGAGAAGGCCAAGACCAAGGGCGCGCAGGCAGGCCGTGATCACGCGGGTGAAGCGAGCAGCCCCGTAGTGGGCGCGCAGCCAGATGAACGCGATCACATCTCCGATAGCGTAAGCTGCGAACGTCGCGAACGCGATGGTCTCCATGCCAAGTTGCGAGAGGAACGGTAGCGTCGTGCCGCTCTGCGCGGCCCATGCTCCCACCATGATGATGGCCACCTGAGCCGCGGAGGCCGCGAACGTCATCCCCGAGAAAACGCCCATGCGGCGGATGGCGCTGAACACCATCTGTAGATAGGTGTTCACGCCATAGAACGGCAACGCCAAGGCGAGCACGGCGAGATAGCCTGCGATCTGCCCGATGCTGTCTTCAGTGAACGCGCCCATGTGATATAGCGTGACGAGGGGAGTCGCGAACACGATCAGATATAGCATGAATGGGATCATGAGGAAGAATATCTGGCTCGAACCGTCGATGATCCCGCGCACTACGCCGCGCCGCTTGCCTTCGACCTGCAGGTCGGAGAGCTCGGTGAACATGGCCGTCGCCACAGGTATGGCCAAGAACGAGTAGGGGAACGTGAACCAGAGACGCGAGTAGGCGATGACCGAAGGGCCGTTGTCGGCGTAGGTGTAGGAGGCGGCGTTGCTCACCGATACGACCACGAAGGAGCAAACGGTCACGAACAGTGCCGGCAGCCCCAAGGAGAGCGTTTCCCGTAAGGCTGGGTCGTGCAGGTTCAGACGCAAGCGCAGCCGTATGCCATGATGGTACAACGCGGGTATCTGCATGGCCATCTGCACGAACACGCCAAGAGGGTTTCCGACGGCGATGATGAAGAACGCGAGCTGCTGATCATGGGGAGCCACGGCCGCGTAGAGCAGGAACGTGGTGATGACGATGAGGTTGTTGAACACCGGAGCGATGGCGCCCCAAAGATAGTCGCGGTTAGCGTTCAGGACGCCTGAGACGATGGAGGAAGCCCCGTAGAAGACGATCTGGATAGCGAAGAATCGGAAGAAGTACACGGCCAGGTCCATCTCGGATTGTTCGGAGTAGAAGGATTGGGTGTAGATGACCTGGGCAGAGAAGACGATGCACAGTACCGAGACGGTGCCCAGCAGGAGCGCTACGATGGTGAGCAGGTTCGAAGCATAGGCGTCAGAAGCCTCTTTCCCGAGCTTCTTCTTGACCGAAACGTAGACGGGCAAGAACGCGGTGGCCAGCATACCGCCCATGACCAGTTCGTAGAGCATGTTCGGTAAGTTGTTCGCCACTTGATACGAGCTGGATATGAAGGTAGCGCCCAGGGCGAAGGCCATAGCCCAGGTGCGGGCGAAGCCGGTGATGCGGGAGATGATGGTGCAGATGCTGATGAGGGCTGCCGAATTGCCGACTTTCGGAGGTGCTGCGTGTTTCGGGAACCGTTTCGACATGCGAGAAGCTCGGCATCTCCTAGGGCGGCGCGGCGGGCGTTGCTCTTGCGCCTGATAGAACTCGGTTATAATCATCCATCATACCAAACAAAGGGAACCGGGTCGTTCATGCAGGTGCTCATCGTACGCAATTCCTCGAACAAGCAGGCGCTCGACGCCTCGTTGCTGTTGTCGGCCTATCTTGGCTCGCAAGGCATCGGCCTGCAAATGGTCGATTCGGCGACGCTGATGGATCGTCCCTTCGCGCATCTTGCGGAAGTGGGGGCAGCTGATGGCTCCGATCTGGCTATCGTTTTGGGAGGCGATGGCACGCTGTTGCATACGGCGCGATTGCTCCAAGGCAGCGCTACGCCCATCCTCGGCATCAACTTCGGCCATATGGGCTTTCTCACCAATGATAGCGAGGATGGCGTCATCGAGCTGGTATCTCGGGCGCTCGCTGACGAGCTGCTGTTGGAGCGGCGGACCAACCTGCGCATCGATGTGGTGTGCGTGGGAGAGCTCGACCCTTATGCGCCCGCTTCATACGGGGAAGAAGAGGTAACGTCCGTACCTGCGCGGTCGTTCTTCGCGCTGAACGAGATAGCCATCACGCGCGGTGCGCTCGGGCGTATCATCGACCTCTCGCTCAACATCGCCGATACGCCTATCGCAGATATTCGCGGTGATGGTTTGGTGGTGGCAACGGCCACCGGCTCCACCGCATACGCGCTCTCAGCAGGAGGGCCGTTGGTGGCACCGGGCTACAACGGCACCATCGTGGTGCCCATCGCCCCGCATACCCTCCGTGCGCGCGCTATCTTGGCGAGCGCGAACGATACGGTGTGCATCACTCTCGACGACAAGGATGGCAATCGCGAAGCGACGCTGTTCTTGGATGGCGACATGCTGCCGTGCGAAAGCCCCGTGCACCGCGTGTACGTGAGCCGCGGTGCAGTGCCCACTTCGTTATTGCGAACCGAGGTCGGTGGTTTCTATCGCCACGCTGCGGAGACCTTCTTCTGAGCCTCGTCGCACCCCGTCATCATAGGGCTGATGGCTATTTGTGATAGTAGCGATGCGACTCGTACTTAGGCTCGCAGCAGACGTTGATGCCGAGGGTCTTGAACAGGTTCTCGTCGGCGGCAGATACGATCACACTGAAATAGGCATCGCAGCCTCGCAGCTTGTCGGCGTTGTCGATCAGCTCCGCGGCCAGAGGATTGTTCACTGAGCTCACGGACAAGGCGAGCAACGTCTCATCAGAGTGCAAGCGCGGGTTCTGGCTCTTCAGATGTTCGGTCTTCAGATGGCAGATGGGCTCCAGCACATCGTCGCTGATGACGTCGAGCTCGTCATCGACGCCCGAGACGCCCTTCAGCGCGTTCATGAGCAAAGCTGATGCGGCACCGAGCAGATTCCCGGTCTTGCCCGTGACCACTGATCCGTCGGGCAATACCATGGCCCCGGCGGGCGCGCCGGTCATCTCCTCCTTCAGTAGTGCCGCTGAACGGGCGGGCGAGAGGTTCGCCGTGATGCCTGCGCGATTCATCAAAAACTCGATCTTCTGTAGATCGCGCTCGCCTTCGCCAGTTTTCTTCAAGTCTACCGCTGCTTTGAAGTAGCGTCGCACGATCTCGTCGTTGGCGGCACCACGGCAAGCGTCGTCGTTCACGATAGCGTAGCCGGCCATGTTGACGCCCATGTCGGTAGGGGACAGATAGGGGCTCTCCCCTTGGATGCGCTCCATCATCGACTTCAGCACCGGGAAGATCTCGACGTCTCGGTTGTAGTTCACCGTGGTCTCGCCGTAGGCTTCCAGGTGGAACGGGTCGATGATATTGTCGTCGTCGAGGTCGGCAGTGGCGGCCTCATAAGCGATGTTCACCGGATGGTTCAGCGGCAGGTTCCAGATGGGGAAGGTCTCGTATTTCGCATATCCCGCCTTCACCCCGCGCTTGTGCTCGTGATACAGCTGCGAGAGGCACGTGGCCATCTTGCCCGACCCAGGTCCTGGTGCGGTGACCACCACGAGGGGGCGGGTGGTCTCGATGTAGTCGTTCTTCCCGTAGCCTTCGTCGCTCACGATGAGATCGATGTCGTTCGGATAGCCCTCGATCGGGTAGTGCAAGTAGCTGGTGATGCCCATGGTGCTCAGGCGCTTGCGGAACGCATCGGCGCTTCCCTGGTTCGCGTAATGGGTGATGACCACGCCGCCGATGAGAAAGCCCATGCTGCGGAAGATGTCCATGAGACGTAGTACGTCCTCATCGTAGGTGATGCCCAGATCGCCTCGTACCTTCGACTTCTCGATATCGTTGGCGTTGATGGCGATGACCACCTCCACCTCGTCGACCATGCTCTTCAGCATGCGGATCTTGCTGTCGGGTTCGAAGCCGGGCAGTACGCGCGAGGCATGGTAGTCGTCGAACAGCTTGCCACCGAATTCAAGGTACAGCTTGCCACCGAACTGGTCGATGCGCTCGCGGATATGCTGCGCCTGCAATGAGATGTACTTGTCGTTGTCGAAGCCTTTGCGCATCGCTGACCTCTTCCTGGGCGGTGAGCGGTTATTCGTTTCGAGCTGTTCTATTGAGAAATGGTGACCTCGGGATGCTCCGATGATACTACGATTCCGAGCGCGCTCGTGCAATTATAACAACTTAGCAACATGAGATTCGTATTGCAGCTGCACAGGTGTTTTGATACAATTCTTCTTTGCGTATTCACGCAGAGGATGAATGAAGTGCGGGTCAGGCTTTGAGGCTGAAGCTCGCAGCCCCCGCACCGCAGATAAGGAGAGAATCATGGCAGTACCTAAGCGCAAGATGGGTCGCGCTCGCACCCATGCTCGTCGTAGCAGCAATGATAAGATCGCAGCCCCCGCACGTTCGGTATGCCCGCAGTGCGGTGAGGTGAAGCTTCCGCATCGCGTGTGCGGCAACTGCGGTTTCTACCGCGATCGCGAGGTCATCGACGTCGATTAGTCGATTCCTGTCGGCGCTGACGAGCCGATGAAAGAAGCTGCTTCGCGAGCTATCTGCGAAGATGTCAAAACCCCTACCATCGTAGGGGTTTTCATTTTGACAGCGGAAGGGTGGCCGCGAAGGTGGTGCCGCGGTCGGGGTCGCTGGCCACGGTGATGTCGCCACCGTGCTCCAGGGCCACATCGCGGGCGATGGAGAGCCCCAGACCGAAGCTGCCCGGTCCGCTTCCGGCGTCGCGGGTACGGGACTTGTCGGCGCGGTAGAACCGATCGAACACATGGGGCAGGTCCTCTTCGCCGATGTAGGAACCGGTGTTGTGGACCGTGAACTCGGCGTCTTTCGTGCCCTTGTACAGACGCACGGTGACCTCGCCGCCCTCTTCGGCGTATTTGCAAGCATTGTCGATGAGGGTAGAGGTCAGGCGGTGCAAGCGCATCTCGTCGCCGTTCACGCGTACGTTGGCGTCGAGGTCGCTCGTGATGGTGATGCCGCGCTCGAACGCCACCGATTCGAATTGGAGCACGTCGCCTTCGAGCAGGTCGCTCATGTCCACCTCGGTCATGGACGACTCGAGGCTGGCGGTCTGCTGTTCTTTGGGCCGCGCCAGATTCAGCATGTCGTTCACCATCAGCTGCATATGCTCACCCTCGGTCTCGGTGCTTTCGATCCATTGCAGCTGCTCGCGTATGGTCTCATCGGGGTGCGACTTCAAGATGGCCATGTTCGCGAGGATCACCGTGAGAGGGGTCTTCAGTTCATGGGAGGCATCGGCGGTGAACTGCTGCTGCGAGCGCCACGCTTCTTCGACCGGTCGCAATATCCAGCGGGCGAAGAACAGGTTGATTATCAGGAATGCTACTAGCGTGATCGCGCCGATCATGGTGAGCGTCAGCGCGAGAGAGCGCCAGGAAGACACCGAGCTCTCGTCGGCGAAGGCTACGCACAGCTGGCCGAACGCCATGCGCTTGGCGTAGAAGAGGCCCACATCGTTCAAGTAACCAGTGGGGGCCTCGGCTGCGCCAGCTTCGCTGATGGCGTTCTCCCGGATGCCCTTGGTCACCGAAGCGGTGGTGAGGTCGGCCACCGACGAGATGGTGCCGTTGTTGCTCACCACGTAGACGGCTATCGGGATGGCTGCTGAGGTGCGGCCGCCCTTTCCGCCTTTGCCGCCGATCTCGAGGGGTTGTGTCTCGTTGGTTATCTGAGGTGTCACCGGAGCGTCCTCATTGATGCGCTGGCCCTCTTCTGGCGCGGCGACGACCTCGGTGCTGTCCGTTGTGCCATTGGCTGGCGTTGCACTGTCGGCGCTCGCAGCCGAGGAGGTGCTGGCGCTGCTTCGTGATGTCGCCGAGGAAGCCATGCTCGAAGAGGTCGCCTTCTGCCCGCTGTCGGCAGAAGAACCCACCATGCTGCCGAGGATGTTCAGCTCGAAGCTCAACTGGGCCGAGCCGTTTATCATGTTCGAGCTATGGCTGTCATAGAGCGAGGTGGTGGCGTACAGCAAGGCTGTATCGAGGGTGGAGTACATCTCGTCGAGACGTGTGCGGTAATCGAGATAGCAGATGGTGGAGAACGCAGCCACCAGCACGAGGGTGACCAGGATCATGTTCAGGGCGACGAACTTCAGGCGGAGCTTTTTCAGCATGAGCGGTGTCCTTCACGGCCTTCGTCTCGGACGCGCAGGCGCCCGAACCTCACCTATATATATGTAATGGAGCTAGGGCAGCGGAATGGTGGAAGGTCCATCGCCTTCGGGATCCTCCACGAAGCGATAGCCCGCTTTTCGCAGCGTTTCGATCTTCGCCGACGATCCGAGGTGCGCCAGCTTCTTGCGAAGGAACGAGATGTAGGCCTCGACGTTGTTGTCGCCAGCCGATGATTCGTTCCCCCATGCGCGGGAGATGAGCGTCTCTTTCGAGAACACGGCTCCGGGGTTGCTCATGAGGATGCGCAGGATGCTGAACTCCTTGAAGCTCAGATGGATCGACTTGCCCTTGCAGGCGAGGTCGTAGCTCTCCAGGTCGAGTGAGAGGTCGCCCACGTCCAGCCGCTCGAACTGCACTTCGCCATGGCGGCGCGTGAGCGCGCGCAAGTGCGCTAACAGCTCGGCAGGGGAGAATGGCTTGGTCATATAGTCATCGGCGCCCGAATCGTACCCCGCGATCTTGTCGTCGGTGGTATCGCGAGCGGTCAGCAGCATGATGGGGGTGCTCACTCCATCGCGACGCAGTTCGCGCGTGGCTTCGATGCCGTCTTTCTTCGGCATCATCACATCCATGATGATGACATCGAAGGAGGTCTCCTTCGCCTTCTCCACGCCCGCCTCGCCGTCGCTCACCACCTCGATATCGTGCTTGTTGTCCTCGAGGATGCGCGCGAGCGCTGCTGCGAGATGCGCGTCGTCTTCAACGATGAGGATGTGCATGGAACCACCTTTCGCGTTTTGCCTTCCGTTTATTCTAAAGCTGTGATCGCGGCCGCAGTCTGCGATTTCAGGGAAGTTTGCAACTTCTTCGCAAAAGCGCTTGCAAAGCCGTGACGGGCTGTTTATCATAGGATAAGTTTTAGCACTCGGAAAGAGAGAGTGCTAGCACTCTGAATCCGAGAGAAACATTCATGGAACGAAAGGCAGGCATCGTTATGGATTTGAAGCCTTTGGGCGATCGCGTCATCCTGAAGCAGGACGAAGCGGAAGTGACCACGGCATCGGGCTTGTACCTGGCGTCGGATGCGAAGGAGAAGCCGCAGACCGGTACCGTGCTGGCCGTGGGCGATGGCAAGATCGACAAAGACGGCAAGCATCTTCCCATGCCGGTGAAAGAGGGTGACAAGGTCATCTATAGCAAGTACGGTGGCACCGAGATCACCATGAACGGCGAGGAAGTGCTCATCCTGCGAGCCGATGACATCTACGCCATCGTTAAATAAGCACTGACCGAAGAACATCTCCGAAAGGATCGAATAAATGGCAAAGAACATCACCTTCGATACCGATGCCCGCAGCGGTCTTGCTGCCGGCGTCAGCAAGCTGTCCGATGCGGTCAAGGTGACCCTTGGCCCGAAGGGCCGCTATGTGGCGCTCGAGAAGTCCTACGGCGCGCCGCTCATCACCAACGACGGCGTCACCGTGGCCAAGGAAGTGGAGCTGGAAGATCCCATCGAGAACATGGGCGCTCAGCTGGTGCGCGAAGTGGCCGTGAAGACCAACGACGTGGCCGGCGACGGCACCACCACCGCCACGCTGCTCGCCGACGTCATCGTGTCGGAGGGCTTGAAGAACGTGACCGCTGGCGCTGACGCCCTCGGCATCCGTCGCGGTATCGAGAAGGCCACCGAAGCGGTGGTCGAGGCCATCAAGAAGGATGCCACCCCGGTGGAGACGAAGGAACAGATCGCCAACGTGGGCCGCATCTCGGCTGGCGATGACGCTATCGGCGATAAGATCGCCGAGGCTATGGATGCGGTCGGCAAGGACGGCGCTATCTCGGTGGAGGAGTCTCAGACCTTCGGCATCGAGATGGACATCGTGGAGGGCATGCAGTACGACCGCGGTTACATCTCTCCTTACATGGCCACCGACATGGAGAAGATGGAGGCGATCCTGAAGGATCCCTACATTCTGCTCACCGACCAGAAGGTGTCCAGCATCCAGGAGTTCATCCCGCTGCTGGAAGAGATCATGCGCTCCGGTCGTCCGCTGTTTTTGGTGGCCGAGGACGTCGAGGGCGAAGCTCTCTCCACCATCCTGCTCAACAAGCTGCGCGGCACTTTGAACGTGGTGGCCGTGAAGGCACCGGGCTTCGGCGACCGTCGCAAGCGCATCCTCGAGGATATCGCTGCCGTCACCGGCGCACAGGTCATCGACAAGGACTTCGGCATGACCCTGGCCGATGCCACCATCGAGTCCATGGGCACCGCCAAGACGGTGAAGGTGACCAAGGATAACATGCTCATCGTCGACGGTGCAGGCAACAAGGCCGACATCGACGCTCGCGTGGGCCAGATCAAAGCCGAGCTCGATCGCGTCGATTCGGACTTCGACCGCGAGAAGCTGCAGGAGCGTCTGGCGAAGCTGTCCGGCGGCGTGGCCGTGCTGAAGGTAGGCGCTGCCACCGAGAGCGAGCTGAAGGAGAAGAAGTCTCGCATCGAGGATGCGCTGCAGGCGACCCGCGCAGCTGTGGAAGAGGGCATCGTGGCCGGTGGCGGCGTGGCCCTGGTCGATACCATCCCGGTCATCGAGGAGCTGAAGGCAGCCGACAAGGACGAAGAGGTGGGCATCAACATCATCCGCCGTGCCGTGGAAGCTCCCATGCGCGCCATCGCCCAGAACGCTGGCTTCGAGGGTTCCGTTGTGGTGGAGAAGGTGAAGACGCTGCCGAAGGGCGACGGTCTGAACTGTGCCACCGGTGAGTACGGCACCATGATCGAGATGGGCGTGAACGACCCGGTGAAGGTGACCCGCACCGCTTTGCAGTCCGCAGCTTCCGTGGCGGCCCTCATCCTGATCACCGAGGCCACCATCAACGAGATCCCCTCGGAAGGCCCCGACCTGAGCGCCTTGGCCGGTGCCATGGGTGGCGGCGGGATGTACTAGTTCCGTCGTCGGTGCTAATGCGCCGTTGGAAGGAGCTTCCATTGCGGCCCGTTGCGACACGTCGCCTGCCCCTCGTGCGAGCTGCGGCGTTGGTGGAGACCATCTTCTTGGCCCCCGAGGCGGGGCCAAGAAGCGTCTCGTAGCGAGCGTTGCTAGCATGGCGGCTACCTATGAATCTAACAAAATGCTAACTCGCGGAAGCGCTGGCCGAGAGGCCAGCGCTTCTTGTTCTACAATGCTGTGTCATGGATGAATTCATGCATATCGCAAGACATGCTCTCGAGCATGCGCTCACTGACACGCTCTATCTGGTGCCGTTTCTTTTCGTCACTTACGTGGCGATGGAGTGGCTGGAACATCGCACTGCTGGCAAGACCCAAGATGCCATCAAACGGGCGGGGGCAGCAGGTCCGTTCATCGGTGCGCTCTTAGGGGCCGTGCCCCAGTGCGGCTTCTCGGTAGCGGCAGCGACGCTCTACGCCGGCCGTGTCATCACCTTGGGCACGTTGTTCGCGGTATTCCTCGCCACTTCTGACGAGATGCTCCCCATATTCCTCGCCGAACAGGTCGATCCTTCCACGATCGTCCAGATCCTCGGCACGAAAGTCGTCATCGGCATGATCATGGGATTCATCGTCGATGCCGTGCTGCGCTTGGCCCGTCGCGATGAGCAGGATCTGCGCATCCATGAGCTATGCGAGCGCGATAACTGCGGCTGTGTTGGCTGCGGAGGCGATTGCGCGGCTTGTGAGGAGAATCCCGAACTCGTTTACGAGCATTACGACGCCGTGCATCGCGAAGAGCTCGAAGAAGCGCTCGACGAGCCGCGCCATCGCGACCACGATCACGCGCATGATCATGGTGGCGGCTGGAGGTCTGTCCTGAAGAGCGCTCTCGTCCATACTCTGCAGGTCACTTTGTTCATCTTCCTCATCACGTTGGCGCTCGATGGCATCCTCGAAGCGGTAGGGGAGGATGCGCTCGGCGCGGCGCTCGGAGGTGATTCGCTCTTTTCCATCTTGCTGGCATCGTTGGTGGGCCTCATTCCGAACTGCGCGGCCAGCGTGGTCATCGCCCAGCTCTACCTCGACGGAATCTTAGGGGCGGGTGCCATGATCGCCGGACTGCTCGTTTCTGCCGGCGTGGGCTTGCTGGTGCTCGTCCGCACGAATCATCATTGGAAGCAGAACATCGCCATCATCGTCGGGCTCTATGTTACCGGTGTAGCGTGGGGCCTTGTAGTGACGCTGCTCGGTATCACGTTTTAGGGGAAGGATCGCAAGTCATGAGAAAACAGGTGAAGGGAAATGTTTCCTGGGTCGGCTATCTCGATTGGGAGCTGCAGCTCTTTCACGGGCATGACTATCGTATCGAACACGGGTCGAGCCAGAACGCCTACCTCATCGAAGAAGAGAAGACGGTCCTTGTCGATACCGTATGGTCGCCGCATCGCTCCGAGTTCGTCGAGAACCTGAAAAGAGAGGTGGACTTGAAGAGCATCGACTTCATCGTGGCCAACCATGGTGAATGCGACCATTCCGGTTCGCTCGTGGAGCTCATGAAGGAGATTCCCGATACGCCCATCTATTGCACGAAGAGCGCCGTGAAGAGCATCCAGGGCCAGTACGGCGATCGAGGCTGGGATATGCGCGTGGTGAAGACGGGCGATACGCTCGATATCGGCAACGGGAAAACGCTCACCTTCATCGAAACGCCCATGATGCATTGGCCTGATTCCATGGCCACGTTCCTCTCCGGCGACAACATCCTCTTCTCCATGGATGCCTTCGGTCAGCACTATGCGGTGGAAGACCTCTACGCCGACCTTGCCGACCAGGATATCCTATGGGGAGAGGCGTTGAAATACTTCGTGAACATCCTCAACCCCTTCGCTGGCTTCGTTGCCAAGAAGCTGGCCGAGATCGAAGCCATGGATCTTCCGATCGAGATGATCGCGCCCTCGCATGGGGCCATCTGGCGCGAAGATCCGCTGAAGATCGTGGGGAAATACGCTGAATGGGCCGATGCCTACCAGGAAGACCGCGTAGTGGTGGCCTACGGCACCATGTGGAAGGGCACCGAGCGGATCGCTCATGCCATCGCTGACGAAATATATCGTCAGAGTCCTACGACTAACGTGCACGTGTTCGATGTGGAGGCGAGCGACAAGAATGAGGTGATGACGGAGGTGTTCCGTTCGCGCGCGATCGCGGTCGGCTCGCCCACCTACATCAATGGCCTGCTCGCAGGCGTGGAGGGCTGGTTGGCCTTCCTCCGCTCTCTCAAGTTCAAGGGCAAGAAAGCCGCCGCTTTCGGGTGTTATGGTTGGAGCGGGGAGAGTGTGCGGATCCTGCAGGATAAGCTCGCTGGAGCTGGTTTCGACGTAGTGGAGCCGAGCATCCGTGCGAATTGGGTCCCTGATGAGAGCGATCTGTCTGCTATCCCGGACCTGGTGCGTGCGCTGCTGGCCGAGCCTGCGAACGCCGATGTATGAGGAACGTCGATGTATGAGATGAGCCGTTGAAGCGACCGGAGGTCATCGAGGTTGCTCGCGTGTATTCTGCGTGCGAGCGCTTTTCGCGGCAGTGGAGCGCGTGGCCGTCGCCATCGACGGTTCACGAGGATCTTTGGAAGCCGAGCGCCATGCGCTCCATATAGCGGGCCGTCGCGAGGGCATAGCCATCAGCCTCATCGCGGTGATACCGGTGCGTTCTCGCTCAGTTCGTGCTCGAAGCGGTCAGCAGCTTCTTTTTGAGCTCCGCTTCCATCTTGCGCAGCTCTCGCTCCGTTTCGGCGCGCTTGATGCGGCCTTCTTCCTGTATCTTCATGACCTCGTCGAAGGTCTGGATGAGGTTCTCGTTGGTGGCTTTGAGCGTTTCGATATCGACGATGCCGCGCTCGCTCTCGCGTGCTACCTCCACGGTGGAGGTCTTCAGCTTCTCGGCGTTCTTCTTCAGAAGTTCGTTGGTCATGTCGGCCACGGCCGTTTGAGCGCGTAGGGCAGCCTCGTTGTTCGCCATGCCCAGCGCCAGCACCATCTGGCTCTTCCATAGCGGGATGGTGTTCACCAGCGTGGTCTGGATCTTCTCGATCATGAGCATCTCGTTGGCTTGCACCAAGCGGATCTGCGGTGCCATCTGCATGGCGATGGTGCGCGTCAGATCGAGGTCGGCGAGCTTCTTCTCGAAGCGGTCGCACGATGCCTTGAGCTTCTGCACTGCTTCGGCATCTTCGGTCCGTCCGCTCCTCTGCGCTTTCGAGATCAGCCCCTGCAACTCGTCGCTGCGCACTTCATCGAGCCGCTTGCGGCCGGCGGCCAGATACATCGTGAGCTCTTTGAAGTACGTGAGGTTCAGCTCGTAGAGCTTGTCGAGCATGGCCGCATCTTTCATCAGCGTGAGCTGATGGGTCTCCAGAGCGCCCGTTATCTTGTCGATGTTCGCTTCAGCCTTATCGTAGCGTGCCTTGAGGGCGATCACTTTGTTGGCCTGGCGTTTGAACAGGCCGAAGAGCCCTTTCTCTTCCTCGGCGTCGAAGCTTTTGAGCTCCACGACCACGTTCGCGATGAGGTCGCCCGCCTCGCCGAGATCTTGGGTGCGCACTTTCTCCAATGCCGATTCCGAGAAGTCGGCCATCTTCTTCTGTGCACCGGAGCCGTAGGTGAGGATCAGCTGCGAGTCAGACAGATCTATCTGCTGTGCGAACGAATCGACCTGCGCCCGTTCTTCCGCGCTCAGGGAATCTTCCAAAGAAGGAGCGCTCGATTCGAGCTGCGCCAGAGTCGAGCGCAGCTCGAGCTCCTCCGCTGGCTTCTCGTCGGCAGTGGGCTCGAGCGTGAGCTTCGGAGCGGGTATGTTATCGAGTTCACCGTTCGTTATCGACATGGTCGGTCCTTTCCGAGATTTCGTCGAAGGGGCTTCTCGCGAGGCCTTCCTGTGCGAGCACGGCATTGAGAACGGAGATGTCCGCCGAAACATCGAGCGAGAGATCGCGATACGTTTCGTCCAGGAGCTTCTCGTATGCTCGGTAGAGAACCTCGAGCGTATGCTCGATCTCTTTGCGCGAGCCGGTGATGTTGTCTCCTTGAACGGGCTGTTTCTCAAGGTCGTCGTAGGCTTCCAAGAGCTTGACCGTAGTGGGAAGGTAGTAGTCCATCAGTTTGTCGAGCAGTTCTACCACCGAAGGAGCGTTCTTCACGCGTTCGGTCATGCGGCCGACCACGGCTTCGATCGAAGCGATGCGGCTGCTCACCGCCGGATCAGCGATGGAGGCATCAAGCTCGCGCATCCGGCGCAGATAGGCGCTCCCGTCCGCGATGAACTTCCGTGCGTCTGCCGGCAGCCCGTTCTGCTCTTCGGTCGCTGCAGCCTGCTGTTCGAGCTGCGCTGTGCGGGCAGCCTGTTTCTCAGCGATGTTGCGCCGATGCTCTCGCTGCGCCTGCCGATAGAGCCGATAGCTTTCGTTGGTGGTCATGAGAGCGGTGCATTCATCGTCGATATGGCCTTCGGGCAGCAGGCCGCGCTTCATCATCTTGCGTGCATCGGCGATGGTGCGCTTCTTGCTCTGGTGCATTTGGACGGCCAGTTCGTCGAAGGAGACGGCTTCACGGTCGCCGAAGATGCGCTTGAAACCGTTGAAACGGCTCGCAAGGCCTATGCGCTTTATGCCGGAAACGGTGAGCCATGTCGACAGCGCTGCGATGATCGCGCACACGATGCCGCCCGCGACCAGCGCTGTCGCGGGAACGCCGGCGATCGCGAACAGAGCGGGGCTCGTGGCGCATATGAGAGCTGAGCCGCCAAAGCTCAAGATCCCCATGGCGCCGAGTGCGGTCATGACCCCACCGCTCACGCTCAATCCCGCGCTTGACCTGAAGCGCTTCCGGATCGCGTTGGCAGAGGGCGTTGGGCGTCCGAACCGCACGACAGGCGTGGTCTTCTGGGCGCTCGAGTGAGGCACGACGGGAGCCGTTCCTTTCGCGCGTGCGGCGCTATTCTTCTCGACGGCTTCGTTGATGGCATTGCCGATGGCCTCTCCGGCATCGCCTAGGCCCCGACCGACCGCTTTGGATATCTGCGTGACGGTCTTGTCGATCGAGCGGCAAAGCCTTTCGAAGTCGACGGAGGCATCGGTTCTGTTCTTCGGTTCGTATCGATCCATCGTTTCCTCTGGAGCATATGCTTGAGCGCTCATCGAAGGCCGCTAGATATGGAAAAGGCCCGCGACCGAGATGATCGCGGGCCACAAGTTCTGTGGTAGCTCCGACCGGATTCGAACCGGCGACCTCCGCCTTGAGAGGGCGGCGTCCTAAACCGCTAGACGACGGAGCCACATGCGGTGCGCATCAGCGCGCTTTGCTAGTATACCCGAAAGTCGGGAACGTGCAAGAGAAAAGTGGCTGGGGTACCAGGATTCGAACCTAGATAGCTGGCACCAAAAACCAGAGTCCTGCCGTTGGACGATACCCCAATGCCGAGCGCGGTCGCGAAATGGTGGGCCGTGAGGGAATCGAACCCGCGACCTTGGGATTAAAAGTCCCCTGCTCTACCAACTGAGCTAACGGCCCACATGCGCGATACGCGAAGATTCATTTTACCTATGGAGTGCGGCCGGGTCAATGAGAAGCCCCGTGCTTCATGGTAGAATCTTCTGCGTTCGTATGTGCTCCATGCCGCTTGCGGCAACGGGGCGCAACGCCACGGCCCGCCCCCGTAGCTCAGCGGATAGAGCGTCGGTTTCCTAAACCGTGCGTCGGAGGTTCGAGTCCTCTCGGGGGCGCCACGGTCGCATCTTCGGAACATACGGGCCTTTTTCGGGGGCCTCGAAGATGCTGAGCGAACGACAGTGATTCGACCTCACGGAAAGGATCTCCCCTTGAAGAAGTCCCTCAAAGCGAAATGCCTGAAAGCGGCGGCTGCGTCCATGGCCGCGTTCCTCTTGTGCGGAAGCCTTGCGCTGCTCGGCTGTGCGTCCGGCCCGAACGGCTCGAACGGTTCGAACGGTTCTTCGAGCAGCAAGAGCTCGGCTGCCACTGCGACCTCCGCCTCCTCCGAAGCGTCCATGACCGGCAAGCATCACGTGCAGATGAAGGTGGAAGGCTATGAGCCCATCACCATCGAGCTCGATGCCGATTCGGCGCCCATCACGGTGACCAACTTCGTGAACCTGGTCAAGGAGGGCTACTACGACGGCCTGACCTTCTATCGTTTCGACGACGGCTTCTGCATGCAGGGCGGCAGCGCGGGCAATTCGGCAGCCAGCGCGGATACGCTGACGCCTGTGGTGGGGGAGTTCTCCAGCAACGGCTACGATAACCCCTTGGCCGATGCGTTCGACCGAGGCGTCGTGGCCATGGCTCGTACCAGCGTGCCCGATTCCGCCACCTCCACGTTCTTCGTCACGCTCGGTTCTGCGGATCAGGTGGGACGCGCCTTGAACGGGGAATACGCGGCGTTCGGCACCATCGACCCCGAAGGCATGGCTATCGTCGATGCCATCGTGGCCGATCACTTAGAGGCGGCTGCCGGCGCCAACATGGGCATGATCGCAGATGAGAGCCAGCAGGCCAAGATAGAGAGCATCACCTTCGTCGACTAGATGTCGCTCCGAACCGTATCGCTTTGCGCATCAGCGAGCGCGATGAACCCCAGCAGTTCATCGCGCTCGTTCTTCTTCCGGCCGTCTATCACCGCATCGAGGGCCCGGGCGAGCGCATCGCCCACTGCTGGCCCTTCGGGCACGCCTGCAGCCATGACGTCTTCGCCGTCTATGACCAGATCGCGCACCGTGAACGCCTCTTCGGTAGCGAGCACCTCTTCTAGCACCTGCTCCAACTCATCGGCGAGCGCGGCTCGAGGGGCGCACTGCGGAGCTTGGGACAGGGCGTCGGCTCGCTTGATGGCGCACAGCTTCCGGAATAGATCCACGTCGCCGCCCAAGCGCCTCAAGGCTCGCTTCACCGAGCGCGCGTCCGGCTCGATCACCTCGTCATGGCGCTTCACTAGCGTGAGCGCTCGATCCTTGAACCTGTTGCTCATCAGCAGCCGATCCATGATGCCGCGCGCGATCACCATGCTCACGGCGGCATGCCCGTAAAAATGCTCCACGCCGTCAGAGGAGAAGAACGCCGCTGCCGGTTTGCCCATATCGTGGAAGAGCGCCGCCCAGCGCGTCAGGCGCTCGGGCGGCGTATGCTGCACGGCCCAGGCCGTGTGCTCCAGCACATCATATATATGGTAAGGCGTGACCTGCGGACACTCCTTCATGGCCAAAAGCTCTGGCAGCACGAAGGACAGCACGTCCGCGCATTTCATGAGCGCATCGTGCACATGAGCGCCCAACAGCAGCCCGTCGAGCTCGCTGGTCACGCGCTCGACGGATACCTGTGCGAGCAGATGCTTGCGCTCCAACATGGCCTGGAACGTGGCATCGTCGATGCGGAAGCCGAGCTGAGAGGCGAAGCGGCAAGCTCGCAGGATGCGCAGGGCGTCCTCGGCCATGCGCTCGTGGGGGTCGCCCACCATGCGGATGAGGCCGCCTTCTATATCGCTCAGGCCGTCGAAGGGATCGAGCAGCCCGCGCTGCGGGTGATAGGCGAGGGCGTTCATGGTGAAGTCGCGCCGTGCCAAGTCCTCTTCGATGGTTCGCACGAACTCGACCTGCGTCGGATGGCGCGCATCGTCGTAAGCTCCATCTGTGCGGAAGGTGGTCACCTCTATACCGTATTTGGTCTGCGGGTCATCCGCGTCGGGCACTATGACGGTGAGGGTGCCGTGAGCGGTGCCGGTCTCATGGGTGCTGAAGCCGGCTGCGACGCTGACGCGCTGCACCTCGGTCCACGGTGCGTTGGTGGCGATGTCCACATCATGGCTCGATCGCCCGAGGAGCGCATCCCGCACGAAGCCGCCGACCACCCACGCTTCGAAGCCCGCTCGCTCCAATACGACCAGCAAGTCGAGCCCGTATCTCGGTATGTCCACCGTCCCTTTCATGGTCGCTTCATTATAGGGGTTCCCCTCTATCAAAACTTTTCTGAAAAAACTTCCAACATTCTGTTGACAAGTCGTTTACAGAAGCGTAATGTACTCACTCGCGCCAAACGAAAGCGCGGCGCACCACAGAGCACG
>CATKXW010000026.1 GCA_949840905.1 uncultured Eggerthellaceae bacterium
GAAGAGCGTAGCGAGAGTGGATCGCATAGCGACCAGCTCCTTTCGGCGTGTGTGTTCTCGTCACACCGTGGAGGAGGTCCCTTGCTCGAAAGCTGCCGCACTATCGATTCCCGGCGAAAGTGAGGAGGGCATCCACCACAGTCGCCAAACCGTGAGCTACACAAAATCTCAGCTTGCACTGAAAAAAGCGTGACTCGAAGGCGGATGCCCTCATCATTGCTTTTTCCATGCAAGACGATATTCACAGAGAAGAAGCTGCTATTCGATTCTGTGTAACCCTTCCGTAAAGAAGGCTCACGATTTGGCACCCCGGAATATACCAGACGCCAGTACCGACTTCAAACAGCACGCAAAGACTATAGATAGATGTGCATCATGAAACCGCTGTTCAACGGCCTCCATGGAAGTTTTGTGTTCCGGATGCTAGCATGATCGGACGCACATGATCCTGGGTTGATCGCCAGGGCGAATCCCCTATCAAACGAAGCACAGAGCAGCAGGCGATCGCGCGGGTCTGCTACGCGAGCGCATCACATCGAGGTCGATCGCCAAGGCAAGCGACTCGCGCACGTAAAGGTCGATCACGCCTTGCTTCTCCTCTTAGGGATAGCGGTACGTGGCCATCTCCTCATCTCGGATGTCCAAATTCCGTCCGCCCCCTACCACATAGCAAAAGCCACCCTCGCGGGTGGCTTTTAGAGTCGAGCTTGATGCAGCGAGAAAGGCTAGACGCGCTTGATGAAGCGACCGTCGCGGGTATCCATCTGCAGCACGTCGCCGATCTCGATGAACGTGGGGACCTGCACCTCTTTGCCTGTCTCCAACGTTGCGGGCTTGGTGGTGTTAGTGGCGGTGTCGCCCTTGAAGCCGGGCTCGGTGTTCGCCACTTCCAGCTCCACGAACATCTGAGGCTCCAAGGAGATGAGCTCCTCGCCTGCGTAGAGCAGCGTCGCTTCGTCGTTCTCCTTCAGCCAATCAGCGGCAGAGCCCACCACATCGGCCGCCACGGGCATCTGCTCGTAGGTATCGTTGTCCATGAAGTAGAAGTCGCTGCCATCGTTGTAGAGATACTGCATCTTCTTCGTCTCAAGACGCACCGAATCGAACTTCGTGCCGGCGTTGAACGTATAGTCCACCACGCGACCGGTCTTGATGTCCTTGAGCTTCGTGCGCACGAACGCGCCGCCCTTGCCCGGTTTCACATGCTGGAACTCCACGATGGTGCACATCTTGCCGTTGTTGACGATGCACATGCCGTTCTTGAAATCGGCAGTTGAGATGGATGCCATATCCTCTTAATCCTTTCACTGCATTCGCAAAACGCAACCATTATACTCGCTTTTCGGAAAATGTCTGTGAGTGCTCGGCACGCTTGAGCGCCTCCACTATCTCAGGATCGATGTCGTAGTCGAGCCCTTCGAGATTGTCGCTGGGCAGCATCTGATTCACTAACCCGTCGATGGAGCGCTGGGCCTGCATCACGTGGACCGCATGGATGGGCGTACGGCCGAACTTCGCGTTGTAGATGATGAACGTGAACAGGCCGCACAGGAACAGCCCCACCACGGCCAGCAGGAACGCTCCGTAATGCACGAGCGCACCACCCATATCGCCTGCGGCCAACGACACGCCCACGTTATACATGTTGTAGCCGCCGATGGGGATCATGATGGAGAAGCCCTGGCCGAACACGTTGGCAAGGGTGCCGGAAAGCCCGATGGGAGCACACAGAGCGCCCATCATCCACCCCAGAAGCAGGATCCACAACGGCTTCGCCTTCGGCGTGATGGCCTTCACGATGAGGAAGCATATCTGAAAGAACACGCAGATGAGACCGCCCATAAGGAACGCCGCCGGGAACACCATGAGCGAGGTGTTCTTCGCGGGCAGCACCGGATCCGCCCCGAGCACGGTGCATAGGTAGCCGAAGCCGATGCAAGTGACACATCCCACGATGTTGAACCAGATGCACAGCCATGCGCCGCCCCATAGACACTTGCCCAGCGACTCGCCCTTGGTCCACGGCGTGAGGATCTTCATGCCAACAGCCATGGAGAAGCCCGAGAACGGCAGCAGCGCACCGAAGGTAGCCCACTCCTCGAAGCGCTGGTAGATGGCGAAACCAGCGAGGGTGAACCCTATCACGCCCATGGACACTAGCGTGGCGCCTCCGATGAAGAACTCCAAGGGAGTGCCGGGCAGCACGGTGTTCCATATGGTGGAGAAACCTTGGGAGATGAACGCCAGCAGGCCTCCCAGAAGAAAGCTGTAGATGATCGACTTGAACGCGCGCATAGGCGCTCCTTTCCGCGGGCGGCGCGAACGGCTCGCGGCACCCCTTGGTATCAGAAGGAAGATGGGCGTATCAGAAGATGATCAGCAGGTATCCCGTAGCGATGGCCGCGCTCACTAGCATGAGCGGGAAGCCCACCTTCGTGAATTGCATGAACGAGATGGGATAACCCTCCTTGGTGGCGATACCCGATAGCACCACGTTAGCCGAAGCGCCCACCAGCGTGCCATTGCCACCAAGGCAAGCGCCCAACGAGATGGCCCACCACAGCGGAAACACATCCACACCGGATGCCTCCATCACGGTGATGATCGGGATCATGGTGGCCACGAACGGGATGTTGTCGAGGATGGCCGAAAGGATGGCCGACCCCCACAGAAGCGCGATCATGAGCAGTACCGTGTTACCGCCGGTGAGCCCCACCAAGCCCTCGCCGAGCATGTTGATGACGCCCGTATGCTCCATAGCCCCCACCACGATGAACAGCCCCAAGAAGAATCCGATGGTCCCCCATTCGACCCCTTCGAGTGCCGTCTCGAGATCACAACGGGAGATGAGCAGCATGACGGCTGCAGCCGTAAGAGCGATGACGCTCGATTCCAGATGCAGCACGCCATGCATCATGAACGCTACCGTGACAGCCACGATCATGACGATGCTCTGGCGAAACAGGCGCTCATCCTTGATGGCCTCCTGCTCGGACAAGGCCATGACCTTCAAGCGATCCTCTTCGGCCACCACCAGATGGTGCCCGTACATGAACCAGAAAAGGGCGATGAACACCAAGAGGATGACCAGCACCACCGGCGCGTCATAGCGGATGAAATCGAAGAACGACAGGTTCGCCGCCGAGCCGATCATGATGTTGGGCGGGTCTCCGATGAGCGTGGCCGTGCCACCCACGTTCGACGCGATGATCTCGGTGAGCAGAAAGGGCACGGCGTCGATGTTCAACGTACGGCACAGCATGATGGTCATAGGACCTATGAGCAGGATGGTGGTCACGTTATCGAGCAGCGCCGAGAAGACGGCGGTTATCACGATGAACGCCACCATGAGCATCCAGGGCCGGCCACGGCACAGCTTCGCCGACTTGATGGCCACGTACTCGAACATGCCCGACTGCCGCACCACCGCCACGAACATCATCATGCCGCACAGCACGCCTAGCGTGTTGAAGTCTATAGAGCCCATGCCGGTATCGAAATCGACCACGCCCAAGATGAACAGCACCACCGCGCCTAGCAGCGCCGCTAAGGCGCGGTGGATCTTCTCGGATACGACGAATATCATCACGATGACGAACACCGCGATGGAGATGATCTGGATCGTTGTCATCGCGACCCTTCCCTTTCCGAAGCGAACGCCTTCCCTTTTTCCTGCCACAGACCCTCTTCGCACCCTCGCCCATGAAACGAAAGGGAGGAGGGAGCTTCACCGCAAGGGACGAAGAGGGCCTTTAGGAGGGAAAACGCAAGGCTGTATCCATGGAGCAGGGCAAGCAGACTCTCGGAAGGAAAGACGAGGATCGCTTGCCCTGTACGCTGAGGTTCGATGAAGAGCGCGGCTCACCGCTTCTTCTTGCGCGACGCTTTCTTGCGGTAGGCGTCCATGCGCTTGTCATAGGCGTCGAAGTACTCGCTGCGCTGCTGCTCCTTCGACCTGCCCTTCGTTCTCATCCGTGCTGCGAGGGGCATGAGGACGAGGAACACGATGCCGACGAATATCGCGCCTATGGCACCGGTGATGCCGAGACCTTCCATGAGAGAACCTCCCTCGAACCGTTCACCTTCTCACCCGTTAGACGGGGACCACGATTCCGCAGATGAACGGCGTCCAGATGACCGTTAGGATCAAGAGGATAACGGTGGGCACCCATGCGCGGGTGACCCACTCCTTCATGTTGACCCAGCCCTTTTCGTAGCAGATCATCATGATGGAGTCGATGGGCAACCAGGTGGTCACGCCGCCGAGGATACCGCCGATGCAGGCGATGACCGCAGGGTTGATGACCGTCGCACCAGCGCCAGCGTTCACAGCGGTGACGAGCGCCACCATCAGCGGCACGGCCACCGACACGGTGGGCGGCCCCACCGGGATGGCGATGTGCAAGATCATGGTGATGACGCACATCATGAACACGATGAGGATGGCCGGCCATGCCTCGGCACCAGCGAAGGTGGTGTTCACGAACCAGTTGGCGGCACCAGTGCCCACCAAGCCAGTGGCCAGGGCCTGCACGCCGATGATCATCATGATGATCTCCCACGGGATGTTGTCATAGAACTGCTTCTTGGTGAGCAGGCTGACGCCAGGGATGAACGCGATCACGCAGAAGGCGAACGCTACCAACATAGAGTTGATCGCCGGGAACCACGTGCTCATGATCATGAGACCGAAAGCGATGACGAACCATACGATCAGCTTGATCTCGCGCGGGGTCATCTTCCCGAAGTTCTGCAGCTTCCTCTCCACCACGGTAAGGGCCTCCGGAGAGATGTCCTCCACCTTGAACACCTTCGACACGTACAGACCGGAAAGGAAAGCCGTGACCAGGGCAAGAGGGATGTTGGTCACGCACCAGGCGAGGAACGTCACGCGCACGCCCATGTACTGTTCCACCATGGTCATGCACAGGATGTTGAGGGAGTTGCCGATCGGGGTGCCGATGCCGCCGATAGCGGCCGCCGCGCCCACTGCGATCGTGAGGGCCTTCGCGAGGTTGGACTTTCCTTTCACGCCGCCGTTGGCTTCCACGATAGATATGCCGATACCGATGAAGATGGCAGAGGCAGCCAGGTCGGACACGAACATGGAGAGGACGGCCGTGGCCATCGAGAAGCCGATGATGAGCTTACGGGAATTGGTACCGGCCCACTTCAGGGCGAAATTCGCCACGCGATAGGGTATCGGCGTGGACATGACGGCGCCCGAAACGGTGAACACGAACAGGCAGTAGATCGGTACCAACAGGCTCGATTGGTTGAACACGCTCTGGATGACCTTGCCCGAATCCAGGGTCATGGTGGCATAGGGAAGAACGCCGGTGACCGGGATCAGGAAGAAGATCAGCACCACGGTGACGATAAAGGGCATGGCCTCTGCGATCCACAGCACGATGCAAGCGAGCAAGATGCCGATGGCCGACATGGCCGTGCGCTCAAGGCCTTCGGGGACAGGACAGACGAACTGGAAGAACAGGAACACCACGGCTGCGATGATCATCGCGACGAAGCTCTTGGTGTTGAATCTCTCTTTGGGCTCGGCGGGCAGGGTGGCATTCTCGCCGCTCTGCTCGATAGCCTCTGCATTGATGCTCATTGTGCCCCCTCCTCTTTCAGGGGTCAGGATCCGAACCGCTCGCTCTCCCCTTCAACAGCGGACGTCTTTGCGTCCTTGCGGTCCTCGATTCCTTGCGACGACTCCGACCGCTGCGCAACAGGGGCGGCCTCCGCTCTTTCAGCATGAGCGGAGGAGGCCACTCCGGGCGGCGCAACATGAGCGGGCTTCATGTGCTCCAAGAAGCTGAAGTCCTTACCGCATCTTCCACAGAAGACGCAGGCCGGTCCGCAATTCGGCATGGTCGGTTCACTCTTCCAAGGATTCGATGGGAACAGGCGGCGCGGGAGGACTCTTCTCAGGGCTACGTAATCTCCTTCGAAGCGCCCGGGCTCTCGCGCGCCCGTTCCTCATCATCGGTCAGGGCTCGGATCGTTTAGCGGGTCAAGACATCAGGGTACGAAGATGGTGGCCTTGCTGCCCTTATCGGCCAGTTTGGCGGCACACTCCTCGATGGTGCCGTACTCCAGCACCTTCGCCTGGCAGGTCTGCACGCAAGCAGGGAGCAAGCCCTTCTCGGTGCGCTGCTCGCACAGGTTGCAAAGCTCGGTGGGATAGGCGATGTAGTTCCAGTTCCACTTGCCATCCGGGTTCATGCGCGGACGGTCTTCGAGGACCTTGATGCCGAAGCCGTCAGGCGGCAGACCGAGTTCGTTGCGGCAGGCGATCTCACAGCTGTGGCAACCGGTGCAGAACTCGAAATCAAGATAAAGCGCGTGCTGACTCATTTCCTACCTCCTTTGCTAATCTGCGATGGACTTGTCGTAATCGACCGGGTCTTGGACGGGACCGTCCACCGGACGCCATACCTGCTGCACCTCGAACTCGCCCTGGCGGCTGGCCTCCAGCACGATCTTGTCGGGCTCGTTGGGACCACCCAGGCTGTCGACCTTTTTGATGTTGCAGATCATGGACTTGAACGTGTTGCCGAAGCCGCTCTTCGCGTTGACGCTGTTGGGCATCAGCATGTTGATGTTCGACTTCCAATTGCCGAACAGGTTGGGCTCTTCGCCATCCTCTTCGGGATACCAGAAACCATGCATCGCGTGCACCACGCCGGGCTTGATGGTGGGCGTGACCTTCGCCTTCTGGCGGATCGCACCATAGGGGGAGGAGATCTCCACCCAGTCGCCGTCCTCGATGCCGTGCTCGGCAGCATCCGCCGGGTTCAAGTCCACCTCGGGCCACGGGCTGATCTGGCGTAGCGAGGGCACCTGCTTGTGCTCGGAGTGGAAGAACTCCTGACGACGAGCACCGGTGGTGAGGATGAACGGATAATCTTCCTTCATCATGTCGGGCATGGTGTCCGGACCGAAGGCAGCCGGCTCGTAGTAGGGCAGCGGATCCTCGCCGAAGTTAGCGTAAGCGTAGGAATACAGCTCGACGCGGCCGGTCTGCGTGGGGAAGCCCATCTGACCGTCGGGGCGCAGCTTGCCCTCTTTGTACTTGTAGTACGGCTCGTTGGACATGGTGACCACATTGTCGCGAAGGGTCTCCCACGGCAGCCAGCTGCGCAGCACGTGGAAGTTGTTATAGGCCTCGTCGTCTTCGAAGCGGCCCCAGAACTCCGGATAGGTCTTCTTGCCCACTTCCAGCATGATCTCAACATCGGACTTGCACTCGCCCACCTGCACGCACTTGTTCTGCGCGCCGTAGAACGAAGCGTTCAGACCATAGTGGGTCACCACCATGCCGTCATGCTCGATAGTGGAGGCCACCGGTAAGATGACGTCGCAACATGCCATGATGGTCGGGTTCATGAACAGATCGCAGGCGAAGTTGAAGTCGAGCTTTTTGAGCGCCTTCCACCAGCGCTGCGGCTCGGCGGAGATAGCGGTGCCGATGGGGTTGGAGGACACGAAACCAGCCATGTGCATCTTATAGGGCTTGTCGGTCTCGAATGCCTTGAGGATCTCATCAGGATGAGCGGTCCACATGACCTGGCCGACGCAAGGATACTTATCCACGCCTATGCGCTTGGTGTACCACGTCTCCGGGGTCATGATGCCGTGCTTCAGCGCAAGGGCCAGCGTAGAGTCGGTCTCGTCGTCGACCTTCTCGCTAGAGTCGATAGCGCCACCGTCGCGAACGACGTTGCCCTGGTCATCGCCCATGCCAAGGGTGGTGCCGCCGGGGGCGTCCAAAAAGCCGGTGATGGTCATGAGGGCCACCAGGCACATGCCCAACTGAGCACCGTTGGTGTTCTCGTCCACCGCAAGGCCCCAGGCCACGCTGGAGGGCTTGGCTTTGCCGTACATGCGGGCGGCACGCCAGATCTGCTCCTCGGGAACGCCGCAGATCTCAGCAGCGCGAGACGGGGGCATCTCCTGCACACGCTCGATGAGCTCGTCGTAGCCGTAGGTCCACTTCTCGATGAAGTCGTGATCGACCAGATCGTCATGAGCGAGCACGTAGATGAACGCCATGGCCAGCGCCGTGTCGGTGCCGGGGCGCACCTGCAAGATCTCTTCAGCGCGAGTGCCCAGCCAGGTGATGCGGGGATCGACGCAGATGAGCTTGGTGCCGAAGCGGCGCATCATCTCGATGACGGCATGGCCGTACAGACCGTCAGGGTTCGAGCGCAGCGGCTCTTTGCCCCACAGAAGGATGACCTCAGGAGCCACGAAGCGCGGGTCGTCGTAGCGCTCCGGGAACTTCATGGCGTAGTCGATCTCGGGATAGCCGCCGCCCATCATGAACGCGGTATTCGTCATGCGCGGGCCGTAGCAAGACCAACCGGCCTGAGCATAGATGGAGTTCGGCGTGCCGAACACCAAGTTCGCCCACTGGGGATACCAGTTGTTGCCCTCGCGGCCGGTGCCACCGAACACAGCGATGGTCTCAGCGCCGTACTTCTCGATGATCTCGTTGGCGGCGTTGGCCACAAGATCGGTGGCCTCATCCCAGCTGCAACGCTCCCACTTGTCCTTACCACGGTCTTCCTTCGCGCGCTTCATCGGGTAGATGATGCGGTCGGGATGGTAGATGTACTCGGTCAGAGCCAGGCAGCGCGGGCACAGCGATCCTTTGGTGATCGGGTGCTCCGGGTCGCCCTCTACCTTGACGACGCGACCGTCCTTCACATGCACCTGCAGACCGCAGCCTACCGGATGGCATCCGGGAGGCGACCACGCGCAGGTGCGGAAGATAGTCTCGTCACCTTCCTGTCGTTTCCATGGTTGTGTCATGCTTTTCTCCTCTCAACCCTCTCTGTTGTTCGAGCAGGATGAAAACAAGTGCGCGAACCCTCGTCGTTCACGTGCTTTCATTGTTGAGGGAGAGGGCGGCCGAAAGAAGATAGGTAACATTTACTCGCTCGACAGATAACATTTGTCCATTCCTGCCGACACGAAAAAGAGAAAGCGGGGAATATAAAGGCCGATGCATCTTTCCTCCTCTACGGAACCTTCTTAGGGGGGGGGGGGGCACTACTGAACCCACATCCGATCGAGGAGGCCGATCCCATGGAAGTTCAGCATCTCCGTCATCTGCTCGCAGCGGCGACATCGCAGAACTATGTTCAGGCTGCTACGGTGTGCTTCACGAGCCGACAGAACATCGCACACTCCATCAAGCTCATCGAAAAGGAGCTGAACGTCACCCTGTTCGTTCGCCAGGGCAACACCATGGTCCTCACGCCAGAGGGGAAGATGGTGGCCAATGAGGCTAGCTTCATCATCGACCGGCTAGACAGCATAAAGAAGGCCTTCGACGAGAGCGCAGCCCTCGAGCGGCCCTTGGACGTGGCCGTGAGCACGAACCTGTTCGCTGGCGTACCGTCCTCTGTGACCACGCTGGTGGAGGAATATACCAACAACGTCCGCGGCGTTTCCGCCAAGAACCGCGGCATGTTGCTAGAAGTGGGCTGTGGGGAGTGCTATCGCCTCGTGAGCGAGGAGGACCTCGACTGCGCCATCGCGATGTGCATGAAGCGGTCGTTCCCGAAATGCGAGGCCATCGAGCTGGCGAACTCCATCTCGTATGTGCTCGTCGACAGCGACTCGGCCCTCGCCCACCAGAGCCACTTCTCCTGGGAGATGCTGCGCGACCATCGCATGCTGCTCATGGATGCGCCCGACGCGCAGTACTTGCCGTTGTTCGACTATCTCGAATCAGCGGGCTTCAATCCGCGCAAGATCAACATCATCCCCTCCACGAGCTCCATGATCCACCTGGTGAAGCACTCGGGTGCCGTGGGCATCGTATCAGAGAAGTTCGCCCTGAACCCGCCCGACGGCACCCATGCCATACCCATCCTAGACATGAAGCTGCGCTGGCATTTCTACCTGCTGTACCGCACCGGTCGCGAGAACGACCGTATCGTGGCCAAACTGGCCGAGAACATCCAGCGGCTGTTCTACGACGACGGCATGTGCGGCAACGCGAGCTGAGGCGGAAGATCGCCTCAGCCTTCGAGCTTCTGGCCCAGCAGCTCGTTTATCACCTTCGGGTTGCCCTGGCCTTGCATGGCCTTCATGCACTGGCCCACGAAGAATCCCATGAGACCGGTCTTGCCGCCCCGGTACTGCTCCACCTTGTCGGGGTTCTCGGCCAGCACCGCATCCACCACCGCTTCGATGGCACCGGTATCGGACACCTGCTTCATGCCGCGCTCTTCGATGATGACCTCAGGGTCCTTATCCTCGGCCAGCACCACAGCCAGCACCTCTTTCGCCTGCTTGTTCGAGATGGCGTCCTCGGCCACGGCGCGCACCAGAGCGAGCATGCGCTCGGGCGTGAGCGGCGTGGCATCGAGCTGGATGCCCTCGTTCTCGTTCAGATAGGCGGTCACATCGTTGATGAGCAGGTTCGCGATGGGCTTGGCCAGCTTCTCGCCATCGCCTGCCTGGGCGGCATCGTCCATGCAGCCTTCGAAGAAGGCGGCCGTGGCGCGATGCTCGACCAGATGACGCGCATCGTAGGCAGACAGGCCGTAGCTCTGCGCGAAGCGCTGAGCCTTCTGATCGGGCAGCTCGGGCAGCTTCGCGCGCACCGAAGCGATGAACTCGTCGCTGAGGTCGTAAGGAGCCAGGTCAGGCTCGGGGAACAGACGGTAATCGTCGGCGGTCTCCTTCACGCGCATCACGATGGTGCGCTTGGCGGAAGGGTCCCAGTGGCGCGTTTCCTGATAGATGACGCCGCCCTCTTCCAGCACTTCGGCCTGACGGCATATCTCATAGGCCAGCCCGTCGTGAAGGTTCTTGAAGGAGTTCATGTTCTTCAGCTCGGTCTTCGTGCCCAAACCGGTAGCACCGCGCTTGCGCAGCGACACGTTGCCGTCGCAACGCAGGCTGCCCTCCTCCATGGAGCAGTCGGAGATGCCGATGGCCAGATATATCTGGCGCAGCTTCTGCATGAACAGGCGCGCCTCTTCGGGCGTGCGCAGATCGGGCAGCGTGACCAGCTCGATCAGAGGCGTGCCCGCGCGATTGTAGTCGACCAGCGAATGGGTAGCACCAGCGATGCGGCCTTCCCCGCCACCGATGTGCACCATCTTGCCCGCATCCTCTTCCATATGGATGCGCTCGATGCCCACATGGGCCACATATCCCTCATCGGTGCGGGTGATGTTGCCCTCCTGCTCGCCCGGCTTCAGGTCATCCAGACGATAGCGCTCCTTGGCAGCCGCCCCGTCAACATCGAGATCGAGATGACCATGCATACAGAAAGCCACCGGGCCTTGGGTGGTCTGGAAGTTCTTCGCCATGTCGGGATACATATAGTTCTTGCGATAGAACATGGAGTGCTTCTGTATCTCGCAGTTCGTGGCCAGACCGGCAAGGCATATCGACTCGATGGCTGCGCGGTTAGGCACGGGCAGCGCACCGGGAAGCCCGAGGCATACCGGGCAAGTGTGAGTATTGGGCGCCGCACCGAACTCCAGCTTGCAGCCGCAGAACATCTTGGTCTGCAACGTGGTGAGCTCGGCATGGACCTCCAAGCCGATGACGGCTTCCCAGGTCTCGAATACCTCTTCGAGCGTCTTCATGGGCTACTCACCCGCCTTTCCGCTTGCGCTCGCAGGCGCGACGGGTGCCACGCCGTACTCCACTTCGAGGGCCGCCGCCACACGCAGCATGTTGCTATCGTGGAAGGCGGGGGCTATCAGCTGCACGCCCACGGGAAGCCCCGTGTCGGCGCCGAGACCCACCGGCATGGACATGCCGCCGTTGCCGGCGATGTTGATGGAGATGGTGAACATGTCAGACAGATACATGCTGGTAGGATCGGCGATCTCGCCGAACTCGAAGGCTGTGCGCGGCGAGACCGGCGTCAGGATGCAGTCCACCTTCTCATAAGCGCGCAGATAATCTTGGGTGATGAGGGTGCGCACCTGCTGGGCCGGGTAATAGTACGTGTCGTATACGCCGGCAGAGAGCAGATAGGATCCCAGCATGATGCGGCGGCGCGCCTCGTCGCCGAAGCCGATGGCTCGCGACGCTTCATATTGGGCCCCCAGATCCTTATGACCAGGATCGCAATAACCATAGCGAACGGAATCGAAGCGGGCGAGGTTGCTGAACGCTTCGCACGGGCCTAGCACGTAATAGGCGCTCATAGCCGCCTTCGCGTTGGGCAGTTCCACTTCTACCAGCTGGGCGCCGCGCGCCTCCAGCTTCGCAGCCGCCTCTTCCACCTTCGCCTTCACCTCAGGCGTGAGGCCTTCGGCCTCCATGAACGCCGGCACGATGCCGATGCGCATGCCCGCTACGTCCTCGGCCAGATTCGCCGTGAAATCGACGGTGACCTCTTGGCTCGTGCAGTCGAGCTCATCGCGACCGGCGATGGCGTTCATCGTGATGGCGGCATCCTCCACCGAGCGAGCGAAGGGTCCCACCTGGTCCAGAGAACTACCGAAGGCCACCACGCCGTAGCGGGAGACCACGCCGTAGGTGGGCTTGATGCCCACCACGCCGCAGAACGAGGCGGGCTGGCGGATGGAACCACCGGTGTCGGAACCGAGGGTGATGGGCACCAAACCGGCCGCCACCGCAGCCGCGCTGCCGCCCGACGAGCCGCCGGGCACGCGCCCGAGGTCCCAGGGGTTGCGCGTGGGGCCGAAGGCGGATGTTTCGGTGGAGGAACCGAACGCGAACTCGTCCATGTTCAGCTTGCCGATGGGGATGCCGCCGGCCCGCAGCGTGCGCTCCACGCAGGTAGCCGTATAGGGCGACACGTAGTTCTCGAGCATCTTCGACGAGCACGTGGTGCGGGTGCCCGTGAGGTTCATGTTGTCCTTGAAGGCGATGGGCACGCCAACGAGGGGGCCCATCTCGTTCATGCGGCCTTCGGCCACCGCGTCATCGATGCGCGCCGCAGCATCGAGCGCGAGCTGCTCGGTGGTCTCCAGGAACGCATGCACCTGCTCGTCCGCTTCCGGTATGCGAGCCAAAGTGGCGCGGGCGACATCGACGGCAGAGAACTCCTTGGTGCGCAGACCATGTTGGATCTGCTTCACGCTCATCTGGCCGAAGGGCGCGAGCTGAGCGGCATTGGCAGCAGAGGTCATCGGTCGCCTCCTTCCCCGAGGATGGAGGGGATGAGGAAACAGTCATCCTGGGATCGGGGCGCGTTTTCCAGCGCCGTCGCCTGGGCGAAGCTTCCGCGGAACTCGTCCTCGCGCATGACGTTGCGCAGATCCCCGATGGGATGGAACGTGGGTTCGACGCCCTCCAGGTCGTATTCGGTGATGGGCTTCAAGCTGTCGATGATGGCGTTGAGGTCGGCCGTCATCGACTCCACCTCTTCGGCGTTCAGCCCGATGCGCACGTATTCGGCGATAGCGCGCACATCTTGCTGGGTAAGATGCTGGGTCATTGGGTTCTCGCTTTCAAGAGCATGAAACGATGGTGCCTATGATAGCGCAACTCCCCTCTTCCCACGGCGCTGCTCAGCCTCCGAGCGCGAAGGTAACGGACGGTGGCGGCTCGTTTTCGGAACGGTGACGAACGTCCATCGTGCCGCTCGGGCACCGCAGACAACGCATACCATAGGCGATGCATCGCGAGGGATGAGGATGAACATCCGCCACAGCATCCTTCGTCTTCTGTGCATGACCCGCTTCGAACAAAAGACCAATGAGCGGGTCATGCACAGGATGCGCTAACGGGAGGAGAGCTTGAAAGGGCTCTCCTCCCGTTAGCGTTTAGGAGCATATGACACGATCGCGTGCCGCGACCGCTCAGACGTTGAACTTGAAGTGCATGACGTCTCCGTCCTGCACGACGTACTCTTTGCCCTCCTGGCGCAGCTTGCCGGTCTCGCGGCAGCCCTTCTCGCCGCCATTGGCCACATAATCCTCGAAGCTGGCCGTTTCTGCCTTGATGAAGCCCCGCTCGAAGTCGGTATGGATGACGCCGGCGGCTTGGGGAGCCTTCGCGCCGATAGGGATGGTCCATGCCCGCGATTCGGTCTCGCCGGACGTGAAGTAGGACTGCAAGCCCAGCAGGTGATAGGCCTCCCGCACCAAGCGGGCCAACCCGCTCTCCTCAAGGCCCATGGCCGCGAGATACTCAGCGGCCTCCTCCGGGCTTAGCTCCGCCAGATCAGCCTCTACCTGAGCCGAGATGGGCACTGGCGCACAGCCGTCTATTTCAGGAAGGTCGGCCGTCAGCTGGTCTTCGTCCACGTTCGCGATATAGAGCATGGGCTTCATGGTGAGCAGATGCAGATCGTAGATGGCCTCCTGCTCCTCTTCGGACAGATCGAGCGTGCGGGCGCGATGGCCCTCGTTCAGGCCCTCCAGCACCTTGCGCGCACATTCCAGCTTGGCCACGGCGGCCTTGTCGCGCTTCGCGTCCTTCTCCAGGCGCGGAAGCGCTTTTTCCAGCGTGGCGATATCGGCCAAGATGAGCTCGGTCTTGATGGTCTCCACATCGCTCGCTGGATCCACCTTGCCAGCCACATGCACCACGTCAGGATCGCCGAAGAAGCGCACCACCTCGCAGATGGCATCGGTCTCACGGATGTTCGCGAGGAACTGGTTTCCCAAGCCCTCGCCTTGGCTAGCCCCGGCCACCAAACCTGCGATGTCCACGAACTCCACGGTGGCGGGCACGATCTTGGCCGGACGGTCTATCTCCGCCAGCGCATCGAGACGCGCATCGGGCACCGGCACCACGCCCACGTTGGGCTCGATGGTCGCGAACGGGTAGTTGGCCGCGAGACCGCTCTTGTTCGTGAGCGCCGTGAACAACGTTGATTTCCCGACATTGGGCAGGCCGACTATGCCGATGGAAAGCGCCATGATTCTCCTTTATCCGCAGATACGAGCTCGAAAGAGCGTGTGGGAAGATGATAGCAAAACTACTTCGACCCCGACTGCGCCAGGCGAACGCGATAGCCGTTGCCGCCCTTGATGCGCATGACGTCGAATCCCGACAAGCTGCTGACCAACGAGTGGAACGAGCTTCTACCGAAGTCCTTCGGCTTGAAGCCCGGGCGCTTCTCATGCACCCAATCCGACAGGCGAGAGATATTGCACCAGCCGTCCTCCTCCGCATAGCGCACCACGCCTTCGCGCAGCACCTCTCCCAGGTCCTCGTCGGTGAAGGCCTTCTGCTCAGCCTGCTTCTTCGCCTTCTCACCGGTCTCGAAGGCAACGAACCTATCGCATGCCTTGCGATACTCCTTGTGGGTGGTGACGCTCCCGAAGCCGAGCACCTTCTTGCCTCCGCGGTGGATGCGCTCCACCAGCGGTAAGAAGTCGCTGTCGCCCGAGGCTATGGCGAACACATCGGCGTCTTCCGCCAGCACCATGTCCACGGTATCTATCACCATGCGTATGTCCACGGAGTTCTTGCGCTTAGCGGGACCTTTGCACACCACGGGCTTCAGGTCGGTGGTCTCCATGGCGCGCAGGCACAGATCGGTGCCTATCACGCTCGGCGGTCCGTAGATGCGCGCCGACACGATGGGGCCGACGCTCTGAGCTTCCTCCATGATGCGCGCGATCAGGTACGCTGGTAGGTTCTCGGCGTCTATCAGCAGCGCGACGCGTTCGCCCCTGTTGGCATTGTTCGGTGTCGACACAGGAGCGCCCTCTTGAGGACGGCCGCGCTCACCGCCGAGCTTCGAGATGAATGTCTTCATGTTCTTTTCCATGTTCTCGTTCGAAACTGATGCGCATATCGGCATCGGCTGAAAAGTCGTTTCGGTCGCTCCGCAAGCGCCGAGCGATCTTCCCATCATAGGTCATATCGCGCGGAATAGCGACCGATGGACCCCTTTCAATGAAGACGCCTCCATTGACGGTGAGCACCTTTTACCTGGCATGACAACCGCGAGTTGTCGAGCCCGCCCCAAATGGTAAACCGCGGACGGTGGACATCCTGGCGTTGCATTCGCTATGTTGAAGGACGAGAACGACGACGAACGGAGATGGTCCCATGCCGAACGATACGAGCGATATAGCCCTGAATCTCGCACGACTGCGCATCGCCAACGACCTGAGCCAAGAAGCCCTGGCGAACCGCCTCGGCCTCTCCCGTCAGGCCGTCTCGAAATGGGAGCGCGGCGAGTCGGTCCCCGACCTGGGAAACCTCATCGCCCTTTCAGACCTTTACAGCGTCACCGTCGACGAGCTGATCCGTGGCCCGCGCGAAGAGGGCACCCCCGCTCCCGCAACGCCATCCACCGCCCTCGTCGACGAAGCACCGTCCGGCCCGACCACCCCCGAAGACCCCTCCGAAGAAGGCCTCCCGCTCGAACGGCACTTCACCAAACACCTCGTGCCCATCGCCATTACGGCGCTCATCATCATCGTGGCCATCGGTTCTTTCGCCGCCATCTCCTCCTTGCTGCAAGACCGAGGACGCGCCACCCCTATAGCGGGCAACGGAACGAAAGGGACGCAGGACGACTCGGTCGACTACAATGGCCGCCTCATGGTGGTCGCCCAAGAAACGTTCGACCCGCAACAGATCGAGGGCTTTTCCCTCAAATGGTATAACGGCAACGTCAACATATCTTCATCCGATGAAGCGAATGCCGCCGGCACGATCCAAGTGACCGAATCATCCACCATCAGGCTCGCCGATGACGAGACCATGCGATGCGACCTGCGCGATGGCATCCTCGAGATAACGACGGTGCATGCCGGATTATTGATGAACGCTCCTCAGCATCTGGACATCCTCGTGCCATCGAACATCGAGAAGACGTTCAAAAGTCTCTATCTTGCTGGTCTCGCCAGCGATTACTCCATAAAGGACATCAGCTGCGAGACCCTAGAGACGCGCCTTCCTTCGAACGACTCATCGGTATCGATGAGCGGAGTGGCGGCGAATAACCTCATATTCGACAAGAGCGGGCGCGGCAACGCAGTGCTCGAGGGGAGCTTCGAGCAGATGTTCATATCGCAAACCTACGGAGCCGTCAGGGTGATGAGCTCCATTCGCCCCGACCACTTGCAGGCATACGTGAGCTCTGGCGACCTGTCCATCACGCTGCCGAAAGATAGCGAGTTCGCCGCAAGCGTCGACATGGAGTCCGGCGCGTTCTCGTGTGACTTCGAACGGTTCGGAACCGCGAGCATCTACTCGATCGACGACAAGGACTACATCGAGGCTCAGTGCTACGGTCGTCCCGGCATCACATCTCCGCTCTATCGCCTCACCGGCCGGACCAGCCGGATCGCTATGGACCCATCTGCCGATACGACAGACGGATAGAATGTCGAAGCCTCCTCGCGACAGAGCGCGAGGAGGCTTCGACAAAGCTCCCTATGTCCGATCCCATAAGAAGGATCGACAGGCTTAGAGCGCGATGATACCGGCGGTGTTCATGACGTAGGCGACCAGGATCACCACCACGAACACCGGGGCGATGTACTTGATCATGACCACGAACAGCTTCTGCGACTTGAAGGCGCTCGACTGCTTCACCTCGGAGATGAGGGTCTGCGGCTTGATGATCCAGCCGACGAAGATGCAGGTGAGCAATGCCACGATGGGCATCATGATGGTGTTGGACAAGAAGTCGAAGAAGTCGAGCAACTGGGCATCCTGGTAATCGCCGATGCCGAACAGCGAGTACATGAGGTCCACCGACAACAGGTCGTTATAGCCCAGGTTCACGATGGTGCCCATGACCACGATGAACGTGGTGCACACCGCGATAGAGAACTTGCGACCCTTCTTGGTAGCGTCGTCAACGATGGACACCAGCGTCTCGAACAACGAGATGCAGCTGGTCAACGCCGCGAAGAACACCAACGCAAAGAACAGGAAGCCCACCACGTTGGCGAAGGGACCGAAGCCCAAGAACACCTGCGGCAACACGCCGAACATCAGACCGGGACCGGCGGTGCTGGCCACTTCCTCAGGGCTGCCCATGACGGCCACCGCAGCCGGGATGATCATGAGGCCGGCGAGGATGGCGATGCCGGTATCGAACAGCTCGATGCGACGCACGGAATGCTCCAGGTCCTGATCCTTCTGGAAATAGGAACCGTAAGTGATCATGATGCCCATGGCCAGCGACAGGCTGAAGAACATCTGGCCCATAGCCGCCACCACCAGCTCGGCGCTGAACTTGCTGAAATCGGGGATGAGGTAATAGGCCAGACCATCGAGAGCACCCGGCAAAGTGAGCGCGAAGATGGATATAGCGATGGCCATCACGATGAGGGCCACCATGAGCACCTTGTTCACGCGCTCGATGCCGCGCTTCACACCCAGGGCCACCACCAGCACCACCGCTGCGATGAACAAGAACATCCAGATGTAGCTCTCGGCGTTCTGCAGGATGAAGCCGCCGAAGAACTCACCATCGGCGATGGCTGTAGCGGGCTGCACCACGTAAGAGGCCATGTACTTGGTCACCCAACCGCCGATGAGCGCGTAGTAGGGCGTGATGATGAACGGCACCGCGCTGGCCAGGATGCCGATGATCATGTATTTCTTACCGAACGCGCTGAACGCGCCGATGGCGCTCTGACCGGTCTTGCGACCGAGAGCCGTCTCGGCCATCATGAGCGCGAAGCCGAAGGTGACCACCAAGATGATGTATACGAGCAGGAACGCTCCGCCGCCATACTTCGCAGCCAGATACGGGAAGCGCCACAGATTCCCAAGGCCCACCGCCGATGCGGCGGCTGCCAAGATGAAGGCCCATTTGCCCGACCAGGAAGCGCGAGCCGGATGGCCTGCTCCTCCGGTGGTCGCCGGCGTCTTCGCGGCTGATTTGGTCGGCGTGTTCTCTGCCATCGATCCATCCCCTTCTCGACGACCTCGTATCACGGGTCGCAACGTAGTGCGCCCTTCGGGCTCGCACGATCGCGAGGCCAAAGGGCGCATCATCCCTCTAAAGGTGAGATTATATCAGTTGGATCGGCTGCCGCTCACTTCACCGCGTAGGTGACACCTTGACGGCTGTTCTCGTAGTCCGGCAGTTCGAACACGTGGTAGTGCTTGTCGGTACAGCGAGCCAGCGCTCGGCTGTAGGCGCTTTCCGGATCGGTCTCCTCGCCATAGGCCAGCGCCTCGGTGGGGCACTCGTACTCGCACATGGGGGGCAGGCCTTCGGCCTGGCGCTCGGCACACCACGTGCACGACCGCTGATAGATCGGCTGCCAGCTCATGCGCAGGTTCGGGTATACGCCTTGGGGCCGGTCGATGCCGGCACCCGAGCCGTTGGTGCGCACGATCACGCGATACTGGTCATCGGGCAGGTCATGGCACATCTTGCAGGCCATGGCGCACGTCCAGCACCCTATGCAGCGTTCCAGGTCAACGAGCATCTTCTTCGCCATGATCTATGCCTCCTTCGCAGCATCGAGCTTGCGTATGTTGCAGTACGAATCCCAATAGCAGTCGGTGGAACCCACCAGAGCGGCCATGAACTCCACGAACGGATTCGGATGATGTCCGTGGCTCACCCAATCGCTCCACCACTTGTTCTGCACCGGGCCGGTGGACTGCATGTTGGGACACTCGTGCACCATCTCGGCATAGGTGCCCTCCTCGAACTGGCGACGACGCCAGCCGAACCACACGTGCACCGTGCCCGCCGGCACGCATTCGTCCACTTCCAGGCGAGTGACCACATGGCCCTTGTCGTTGTACACCTCCACTTTGTCGCCGTCGCACAACCCCAAACTGCGGGCATCTTTGGGGTTCAAACGCGTCGCTGGCGTCTCGCCGGAGAGCTTCACGTTGATGGGGTCGTCGGTGAAGCTGGACTGCATGAAGAAGCGCTGACGGCCAGTGAACAGCTGGAACGGGTACTCCTCATGCTTGCCGATGCAGCCCACTTCCAGCGGATGGGTCACAGCCAGGCCATGGTCGAGCAGACGCTCGGCGTATATCTCGATGCGACCCGTGGCGTTCTCCATAACCTCGGCCGGGTTGAGGTAACCGTCGTATTTAGGCTCGGGCGGCGCCATGGTGCGGATCATCTTCTCGGCTTTCAGGCGCTCGTAGGTCACCGGCGGCTGGATGCCCGCTACCAGCGGGAACTGCGTCTCAAGACGCTTCTGTATCCACTCAGGGCCCGTCTTGTCGAAGAATTGGCCAAGGCCGGTGCGCTTAGCGAGCTCGGTGTAGAGATACACCGGGTCATGGCAGCCCGCAGGCGGCTCGATGGCCGGCTCCTGCAGGATGATGTGGTTGTAGCACGCGCCAGCGATGAGGTCCTCGCGCTCGAAGGACATGCAGTCGGGCAGCACGTAGTCAGCCACCTCGCCAGTATCGGTCATCCATACGTCGAAATCGACCACCAGCTCCATGTTCTCGAATATGTCGAGCCAGCGCTGGCGAGTGGGCTGCTGATGCACCGGATTGCCCTGGCCCACGATCAGCGCCTTATAGGGGCTGTCGGCCCGCTGGGCGCGCTCGAACCATTCGGCCATGCGCACCGGCTTCGACTTGACCGAGGTCACGTCTCCTTCCACCGGGAACAACAGCGCGGTATCGTTGAACACCACCGGCCAGCTCTGCAGCTGGAGAGCCTCGATGACACCGGAACCAGGGGTGCCCTGACGCCCAGTGAGGATGCCCAACAGATGCAGGATGCGGTAGGTCTCGTTCGAGTTCTCGTAGCGCAGGCCGTAGCCGCTCACGATGAAAGCGTGCTCGGCACGGCCGAACTCCTCGGCCAACGCCTCTATTTGAACAGCGCTCAGCCCCACCGTCTCGGCCACCGCTTCGGCCGACCACTTGGCAGCCTCTTCCTTCACTAACGTGAGCGCTGTTTTGCACTTCACGCCGTCCACCTCGTATTCGCCGAACAGCGCCACGTCACCACTCGGCAGCTCACCGCGGGCCGGCGCTACGAACCCGACGGTGCCCGCCGCGTTGTCCCACACGGCGAAGTTGCCGTCTTCGTCACGGTACATGAGGCCGGTATCTTCCCGTACCAGGTACGGCGCGGCAGTGCGCATCAGCAAGTATGCGTCATCCTGCAGGTCGCTCTTGAGCACGTGATCGATCATGGCCATAGCCAGATGCCCATCGCTGCCAGGCTTCACGGCCACGAACTCATCGGCGAAACCGGCGGTGCCGTCGAAGATGAGGCCGATGTCCACTATCTTGGCGCCGTTCTCGCGAGCGCGCACGAGGTTCTGGGCACAACGTATCTGGTTCTCGATGGGGTTGCAGCCCCACACGTACACCACATCAGTGGGCACCTGGCTGATGATGCGCGGGTCGACCAGCACGTGATTGGCCGTGGTGCCGCAGCTATAGAACTCCGCGTACCAAGGTCCGTTGTCCAAGCCGATGGAGCCCATCATATTGGTCATGCCGAAGCAGTTGGCGTAGCGCGACGGCATCATCTGATTGAAACCGTACGCCGGCGGACACCCCGCCGCCAAGTTCCACATGCACACCGATTCGGGGCCGTAGACGTCGCGCAGCTCGTTCAGCTTCGCGGCAATCTCATCGAGAGCCTGGTCCCAACTGATCTCCTCCCACTGACCGCCCCCGCGCTCGCCCACGCGCTTGAGCGGCGTGGTGAGACGCTTGGGGTCGTAGGGCTGACGACCCGCCAGGCATCCCTTCTGGCAGATGTGCCCGTCCGGCTTCTCCGGATCGGAATAGACCACCTTCTCGGTGCGCACGATGCGACCATCCTTCACGATGGTCTTGATCGCGCAATAATCGTGATCGCCCCATCCGGGACAGGCGGTATAGACGAACGATTCTTCGCTCATGGCCTTGCCTCTCTCTCGTTCCGCCAACGATGCACGACCAGCAGCAGAACGGAAGCTCCTCTTAGCCATCCCATACGCCCAGACCGTGCAGTTGCCCCTACTTATACGCCGCACACAGGCGAATGAAAAGGTTGATTCGGCAACAATGAGTCAACCGTATATTATTGAGTTCGAACTATCGTGCCGATGAAGACCATCACGTCCATCATATGACCATCCGCTTCGAGCCGCCGACAGGAGCGCTCATGTCCGCCATGCTTCCGCAAACGCTCTACCGCTCACATGTCGTAGCATGTGACGATCCCGCCAACGCCTACACGTTCACCTTCATGAGCGATTATCTCTCCATGATGGACATCCTGACGAAGGCCATATCCCGAGAATTGGCAGCTGCATGCGATATGACGCCGCTACAATATCGCATCCTGCTTCGCCTCCTCGTAAGCGCCGAGCGATCGACGAACCTCGCACAGCAGCTCGACGTAAGCATCTCGACCATATCGAGCGCCATCGCGAAGCTCGCCGATGCTGGCCTCGTGCAACGACACGAGAACGAAACCGATATGCGCACCGTCCAGCTACGCCTCACCAACAGCGGTCGCAGCGCCCTCGAACGAGCCGACGCCTGCATGCTGAAGACCATGACGAGCTACTGGCGATCGCTCACCCAAGAGCAGCTCGAAGCGGCGCTCCATAGTTCGATCGAAGCAGTGACGAGACATTCGCACCCACGGATCGAGAAGGGAAAGCAGCGCCTCGATACCGCCCTCATCGACACCGTGATGATCTCACGCACTCTCACCTCCCGTGCGCTCCATGACAGGGGCATGACCACGAACGACTTCCGCATCTTGCTCGCATTGCGCATATTGGAAAGCAGCACCACCACAAGGGTCGCCGACTTCCTCTTCCTCAATTCGAGCGACCTGACCTCATGCCTCAAACATCTAGAGTCGCATCAGCTCATCTCGCGCGATCGCGCGCCAGACAACCGCCGCACGCGCATACTCGAGCTCACCGAACGTGGCAAGCGACGCCTTATCGAGCTGATGCCCATCGTGTTCGACGCGCTGCATGAGACCTGCCATAGCGATGACGAATTGATACGCATCCATATCTCGGCCGCAAACGACCTGATAGCGCGCAAGCGAGCGCAAAAAGATGAGTTCTGATCGGTCATACGCGGATCGGATACCGACTCATATATAAAGGTGTGTGCTATGCTGGCGAGCCATGACGATAATCCTCAGCCATGATTCCGCTCTTGAGCATCTTCGCTCTTTGGCCTTCGCCTCGGATGGCGCTGTAACTTCAGTGCGGCCCGAGCGCGATCACGCGATGTCGAGCGCCGAAGCGATCGACATCGGCGACCAGCGGCTAGGACTTCACTCTCTGCCATACCATGTATTAGTGGGAAGCGGTCGAGCACGCGGTCGGCAAGCCCGGATCGTCAACCATGTCTGCTCGCAAAGACTGCCAAAAGGGTCTTTCCGCTCCATCAAACGCGGGTTTTCTGTAGCCTGCCCAGAACTTTGCTTCATTCAAATGGCGGAGACCTTATCCCCCGTCAAGCTCATCGAGCTAGGCTTCGAGCTCTGCGGTAGCTACTCTATCGACGAGAACGACATGCGCGGCTTCACTGGGCGCGGTGCCCTGATGAGCACCGCCTCGTTGCAGCGCTATCTCCAAAAGGCGTCCGGTATAAAAGGGACACAAGCCGCCAAAAGGGCCCTCCCGCATATCATAGATGGATCAGCCTCGCCCATGGAGACCAAGCTCGCCATGCTCCTGTCCCTCCCAGCGTCGTATGGTGGCTTTGGACTCCCCAAACCTCGCTTGAATCACCCTGTGATCACGAAAGACGAATCGGCATATGATGGCAAGCGCCACTACCTCTGCGATCTATACTGGCCCGATTCCAAGCTGGCGATCGAATACGACAGCGATATGTTCCATACCGGATCCGACCGCATCTCCCATGATGCCGAACGGCGGCGCAATCTTATAGCCAAAGGCATAACGGTCATCTCGGTAACGAAGGATCAGGTCCTCTACGCATCGAAGACAGAGGCGCTCGCACGGATGCTCGCCAGCAAGATGAAACGTCGCGTTCGCACGAGCATCGAAGATGCCGCCGACCGTCGCATCGCCCTTCGCAAAGAGCTCTTCCGCTAACGCAGCACGAATCGCCCCATAACAACGCCCATGCAAGCATCGGTGACCGCTCTTGCGATAGTTTGGTGCAAATTTTGCGAGTTTTGTACATCTTGCAACGATAGCTTGAATCCCTCGCTGATCGCGACCAGGCATTTTGTATGCCGACCAACAAGCCAAGGCCCGAATTCTCTCCCTTTTTTCTCGGTATTTGTACAAAACTCCCAAAATTTGCACCAACTCGTTTGAAAACCGATCTTGACGGTCCGCACTCGCCCTCGCCCTCTTGGCTAGCGGGCTCTTGCTGCCGGCCCAACACGTTCCAATCCACGAACGAAACGTTCTTGCCGAGCGAGCCGCATCGCACCCCGAACCTGAGGTTCTAGTATCATCGGAGAAAACGTTTCGACGAACCTTACAAGGAGCTCTTATATATGTGCGGCATTTGCGGTTTCACCCAAGCGACGGAAAGCGATCGGCCCACGCTGAAGGCCATGTGCGACGTGATGGCCCATCGCGGGCCCGACGGGGAAGGCTGCTACCTCGATAGCGGCATCGCGCTGGGGCACCGCCGGCTATCCCTCATCGACCTGGAAGGCGGCAACCAGCCCCTCGTCCGAGCCACCGGCGAGCACCAGAGCGCCGTCACCTCGCCCGCGCTGGATGCGGAAGGCCAGTTCTTGCAGGGCGAGGCGCGGGGCATGGCCCGTGGCCGGTTTGCCATCGTGTTCAACGGCGAAATATACAACTATCGCGACCTACGCGCCGACCTGGAAGCGGAAGGCTGGGAGTTCGCCACGCGCTCCGATACCGAGGTGCTGCTGGTGGCCTATATTGCCTGGGGGCGCGCCTGCCTCACGCGGCTACGCGGCATGTTCGCCTTCGCTCTGTGGGACGCCGCGAGCCACGAACTGTTCTGCGCCCGCGACTTCTTCGGCATCAAGCCGTTCTACTACACCTTCGCCGGCGGTCACGGTTCACAGTTCATCTTCGCCTCCGAGATCAAGAGCATCCTGGAGCATCCCGCTTACGAGCGTCAACTGAACCACGAAGCCCTTGAGCAGTACCTGTGCTTCCAGTTCTCGGCGCTGCCAGAAACGTTCTTCTCGGGCATCTTCAAGCTGCCGCCCGCCCACTGCATGACCGTGTGCGAAGACGGCACTTACAAGGTCGAGCGCTATTGGCGCCCCACCTACCAATTCGACACCACGCGCAGCGAGGCCGAGACGGCCGACGCCATCGACGCCGTGATGCGCGATTCGGTGCGCTACCACAACGTGGCCGACGTAGAGGTGGGCTCGTTCCTCTCCAGCGGCATCGACTCCAGCTACATGGCAGCTTGCCTGGCGAAGGAGAACCCCGCCATCAAGACGTTCACGGTCGGGTTCACGGAATACGAGGGCGAGCGCGACGAGATCAGCTGGGCACAAGAGCTGGCCGAGGAGCTGGCCGTGAAGAACACGAGCCACCACATCACCGAGGAGGAGTACTGGGCCAGCCTGCCGCTGGTGCAGTGGCACATGGACGAGCCATCGGCAGATCCGAGCGCGGTAGCCCTCTACTTCGTGGACAAGCTGGCAGCCACCCAAGTGAAGGCCGTGCTGTCGGGGGAAGGGGCCGATGAGTTCTTCGGCGGCTACCGCATCTACCAAGCACCCTTGGCCGAGAAGAAGGTGAGCTGGCTGCCCAAGCCTCTGCTGCGCGGCGCCTCGAAGCTGCTGCGGAGCGCGGGGCTGCGCGGCGCGAACTATCTGGAACGCGCGAGCGAGACCGTGGAGGACTGGTACTACACCAACGCCAACGGTGTGGCCTTCACTGCCACTGAGCGCGAGCGCCTGCTGAAAGCCCCCATCAGCGCCACCACGCCGCAACAGCTGACAGCACCGGTGTACGCAGAGGTCGCCGAACTGGACGAGACCACGCGCATGCAATACACCGACCTGCATTTCTGGCTGGTTGGCGACATCCTATTGAAGACCGACAAGATGTCGATGGCCCACTCGCTCGAAAGCCGCGTGCCCTTCCTCGACCTGCCCGTGTTCGACCTCTCGCGCACCATCCCCACCGCGCAGAAGGTGACCGACGCCCAAACGAAGGTGACCCTGCGCGAAGCCTCTGAACGGGCCATCCCCCACGACTGGGCGCAGAAGGAGAAGCTGGGCTTCCCGGTGCCCGTGGTCAACTGGCTCCGGGAAGAGCGCTACTATGACGAGGTGCGCGCCTGGTTCACTAGCGACGTGGCCGAGCAGTTCTTCAACACCGACGAACTGGTGAAGCTCCTCGACGAGCACAAGGCCGGCACCGACCGCTCCCGCAAGATATGGATCGTATACATGTTCCTGATGTGGTACACGATCTACTTCATCGACCAGAAGAAGCCGAGCGCTTGACCACTACATGATAGCGAATCCTTCTCTACCGAAGATCTTCTTGCCATCGCGACCCTTTCGTAGGGGCGATCCGGTGCTCGCCCGTTCATCCCACGGTCGAGCCCGTTCGCCCCTACGATATAGCGTCCCTATGGCCCCTCTACCAGACGATCCCCTCCCCGTCATAGCCTTCGAGCCTGGAAGGGTCGGTTGCGATATCGTCTTCATCGAGGAGGGCCACGGTGTAGAACAGCTTGGCGATGTCTCCGGAAAGCCCGTTCTTCACATCCGACCCCTTGAGGGAGGACAGTCCCATCCCGAGATAAAAGGTCTTTCTAGAAGGAGAGATGCCCGCAGCATCCAGCCTGAGACCCGAGAGATAGGATGTCCCCGATGCCAGATCGGTCTTGCCGCCTAAGGGGAGCGCATGCTTTCCGTCCTTGACATCTGAGAGCGTGATGGTGACATCTCCCATCTTGGCACCGAACACATCTTGAGCCAAAGAGGCGCGAGCAGCATAGGCTGCATCCGCCGTATCCTCGGCCACCTCCACGATGCCGACAGGGGCTGTGGTGTAGGAGGTGAAGGGAAGCTCTGCATAGACATCGGTCGCATCCCCTGTATAGGAGTTCTCCCCTGCTCGGAAATGCACGCTATCCGATGCCGCATCCACGAGGATACCGAGTCTCGCCTCCACCGGCACCTCCACAGCGATCCGAGTGGTCCAGACAGCCTTGATCGATGCGATGTCGTAGATATCCTCATCGCTCCCCAAGTTCAAGACCCGATAGGATCCGCCAGGTGCAAGCTTGGTCGTAGCTATGCTGTGCTCACCGCCCGAACCTCGCTCGTAGACGACAGCAGGTTCCGTACCACCAGGTCGATACGCTACGAAGTGAGAGAAGGCGTATCCTGGCTTTTTCAAGTTCGAGGCGTTAGCGGGAAGAACAAGGACGGGATCGTCATAGGTGAGACCTTCGAAGGCTCCTTCATGCCAGCCGCTCTGGCTTCCTCCATCCAGGTCCACCTCTATCGTGTAGGGATCAGCTGAGAAGTCCGCCACGAGCGTGATGCTCTTCGACACATCCGGGATGGAGGTCACAGGGGCACCTTCGTAGAGCCAGCCTTTCCAGGTGTAGCCTCTCTTGACCATGGAAGGAAGGGTGCGCGCATCTGGGGTGGTCGCTTCGTTGAAGCTGGAAGGTAAAGTTGAGCCGTCTTCTGTAGCCCAGCCACTAAGGGCATTCCCTGCGCCATCCTGATAGGTCACCGAGTAGCTGTTCAGGCTCCAACGAGCATAGAGGGCAGCATCGCTCGTCTTGTTCCAGGTGCGCGCAGAGGTGCCGTCAGCTGCGTAGTACTGCGTGCCGCCAGAGGATGCTGCCGTGTCATACCATCCTTGGAAGGTGTATCCGACCCTCGCAGGGGCCGTGGTCGATATGGCCGGCATGGCAGCATCGTATGTGGCGGTGACCCTTCCGGCCTGGCCCCCTGTCCCTCCGTTGGGATCGAAGGAGACGGTGTAGGTGTTCGCGGTCCATTGGGCGAGCAAGACCGCAGCGCCCTTCAAGGTGATGGTGGGTCCCTTATATTTGGAGTTGTCATCCGCTAGCGAAGCGCTCACGTAATCGACGTTCCACCCATCGAAGGTGTAGCCTGCGCGGCTGACCGCGGGGACCGTACAAGAACCGACAGGGCTCTTCCCGCTCCCATAGAGCGTGGTCAACGATGTAGCCGTATCATGACCTGGATAATTCAGATTGGTCTTTATCGGAGCTTCCCATCGAGGATAATACTGATTGCCGCCGTTTTGGTTGTAGGCATAAGCCTTCCCTCCGCTAGCGACGTCCGAGCTGCTGGCGGTGCTAGAACGCGACCAGCGATAAAAGGTCCAACCCGCTGGAACGCCCCTCGTATACGTAGGAGCCGTCTCCCAAACGGAACCGTAGCCGACAGAGGTCGCGAAATCTCCGGGCGAATATTTGTAGCTGAAGCTCGTTGTGCCCATCGTAGGGTCGATCCAGACGAACGCGATCTGCCACCGGGCGTAATAGGTAACATCAGCAGTGAGCGTCGTGGAAGAGAGCGCTATTGGCAGCTTGTTCGCAGCAGTGAAGCTCGAGTTGGACTTATACCACCCATCGAACACCCACCCAGTGCGCTTAGGAGCCGGCAGAGCGGTCTGCCCCGCGGTGTTGGATGCCAACGAACCACCAGAAGGTATGGTCCAGTCCGCGACCGAACCGCCACCGTTGGAGTTCCAGTGGACAGTGACGCTCTTACCAGGTTGCGCCGTCGTCGAAGTCACAGATATCGACTTGATGGTTCCGGCATTCGGCAACTTATCGCCGAAGCGGTATGAGGCACCATTGATGGTAACGCTGCTAACATAGGTCCCCGAAGTAACCGGAGCGAGCACGAGGGTGAACCAGCCGCTCACACTCTGCCCGTTACCTGCCGTTGTTGTGCCTCCGTCATAGGATAGACACAAATACCCTTCTGAGCACCAGAACAGGGTCCCCGAGTTTTTCGTGAAAGACTGGAGTCCGCTAAAGTGAGAAGGTGTGCCCGTCTCCCATGATGAGATGCTCCAATGAACTTCGCAGCTCGCATCTGTACAGTGCTCCCGAAGGAAACTGATACCCACACCGATGCCAGCGCCGCCTACAAATTTCCAACGAAAACCAGAGAAGACGCTGATATCCGTAGTCGAATAAGATCCGCTACTACTGCCGGCAAATCCCAATGTAGCAGTAGCCCGAGAAGAACTTCGGACATCAAGATGAGGCATGAGTCCCGCAGCAGCACGATCGCTTCCAAACGCCTCGTCAGATCCATCCAAGTCGGCATCCAAAGCAGCCCCATCGCGATCGCTCGCTCCGACCGTCGGTGCACTGAACGATCCAGAGAAAAAAGCTCGATGAGCGAGCTCATCGAGAATGCGCGTCTCCCCCTGCTCACAGGCAGCTTCCGAATCCACGAATCTCACCCGATCGTCGCGGCCTTCCAGAAGCACGCCCCCATCGAGCACTTCGAAAGCCTCGCTAGCCTTGTCGACGACGAGAAGATCGACCGAGGGACACTGCGAGAATGCCTCTGGGTCAACATCTGTCATCGTAGGAGCGATGCGAACAGCCCCGACACGGCCCTCGGGAACGCGCCGCAGAGCGGTGAGGTCAGCGCTATACAGAGCGCCATCGTAGGTCGCGTAGGTCTGGTTCTCCTCAGAGACGACGAGGTATTGCAGAGTGTCGGCACCTGCGAAGGCATCCTCTTCGATGGATGTCACAGCAGCAGGGATGCTCAGAGCCAGGATGCCCGCGCATCCTCTCAGAGGATTGGCGACCACATCGTCTTTTCCATCCCCATCCACATCGACCATCTTCTCCTCATCGGAGAGGAAAGGAGCTGCCTCAGCCTTATCGATCCCGGCCTCTGCGAGCAGCTCCTCATCGGAGAACAGCGCCTTGGCACCGGTGAAGTCGGGGTTGGCGCTCTCCTTTGTCAGGCTCGCGAAGGCACTGGCGGCCAAGCGCGTGACGCTATAAGCGTCAACGCCATCGGGAGAGGCTGCTCCAGGGATGACGAGCACCTGCTTCTCGATGAACTGCTGAGGGAGCTTCGCGTAGCCCACTGCCACCACAGCGACGCTCTCTCCCCCTGGCTCTACCGCATAAGTGATGCCATCCGAGGTGAAAGAACCCACCACGGTAGAAGCATCAGCGATAGGAACGCCATCGCTGGGAACGAAGGCTGGATCGCAGGAGCCATCCTCTAGCTCGGATGCCTCAGTAGACGAACGATGGCTCTCCCCTGAAGGATCGACCCGGAAGACCTCTCGGTCCTCATCCAGGGGCAACTTGGCGCTCACCATGGGAATGGCGCGAGTGTTCTGGGCAGTGTTGGCCAAAAAGAAGCTGCGCATGGACTCAGCTTGGGCTACCACGGCATCAAGAGCGACCGTTTGGTTGATGACCTCGAAAGCAGGAAACGTCTTATCTTCGGTCGATGTCGCGGAAGGCGCAATGTCCTCGATCCCGTCGTTCATGGGCCCACCTGGTGTTCCGCCAGCAGGCTCCACACCGACCGCATCCACCGCTTCTGAAGCGCCATCATCCTCCGAAGGAGAGACTGCGCTATCCGCATCGGCGGAAGAAGGGTCCTCGGAAAGATGATGCGAGAACTCCCCGGAACCCCCTTCCACGCTAGACGCGACACGGATAGCGCCCTCGCCACCCTCGGGAATGGGGGAAAGGCTCGGAATGGCAGCAAGAGCAGATGCAGGCAGAAGCCCGAGCGTCAGCACCGCTGCGAGGAATATCGTAAGGAACCTGGATGTCATCGAAGTGGGCGTCCGAAAAGGGCCAGATGCCCTTCTCCGCAAAGCAGGCCATTCGGCCTCAGAAGCACGGAGCTCTTTGCGAGCACGTGCAGCAACAAGTGACCGCATAGCGATCAGCTCCTTCCGGCGTGTGTGTTCTCGTCACACCGTGGAGGAGGTCCTTCTATGGAAGCTGATTCACAGTCGATTCC
>CATKXW010000027.1 GCA_949840905.1 uncultured Eggerthellaceae bacterium
GAGTGGGCGCTGTCCGCATCGCTCCTAGTGCGACCGATGTCGACCCTGAGGTGTTCTCGCATTGCCCCTCGGTGGACACGTTGGTCGCTGATGCGGACAGTGCAGCTTATAAGACGCTTTCCGAGGACGGGAAGAGCTATGAGAATGCGGAAGGCGAGGAGATAAGGCTACTTTCCCCGGTCGATGTAGATGATCAGGTCGTCGAACCGAGAATATCTGAATTATTAAAGTACATGGATGCGGCTGATCCATCAAATATGGATATTGCTGCGACAGCCCACGACCTTTCCGAAAGAGGCTTTCGAGCAGCAGAAGCACCATCCTCTTCGCAAGCTATCAAGAATCTTCCGAAAAGCTTTGTGGTTCTTGATGGAGCGGACTTTACGAAAGATACCCGGTTTTTCTCTTCCTTCTCAAAACCTATCCATTTGGTGGTGTATTGCGGGAGAGACACCAGATATGACATAGCAAATAGCAATTGGAGCGGGCCACCTGTACTCGGTGGAAACGCGACACAGAAGTTCGATAGAAAATATGGTTATTACACGGGATTCACCTGGCCTAATGTAATGTTTAGCTTCTCTCCGAAATCGGGATTCTATGTGAAGAACACAGACTGGTACTCCGGAGTGGGAATTGGTACGCGGGTGGTCGACACCAGAAAATGGAAAGTGGCCTATAGCACGACTGCGGCTACTGTCGAAAACCTTGGTCGGGTAGACGGGGCAGTGCTCTATTTCCCTCCACCCTACACCGTCGAGGTCGAATACGTTGGCACCTATACCGATCATGCTAACGGGGATGCGAAAGTGAGCGGAAGCTGGGTCTCTGAGAAGGAGAACGTTGGCAGCACGGTCTCCAAAGAGGTCTATGACACAGGGGTGGACGAACCAGCAGGAGAAGACACCCTCGATATTGCGAGCCCTGATAGCGAGCATCGCTACATGCCCATCCCGCAGAACATCACCTCCGGCTACACCTTCTTGGGCTGGAACATCGATAGTGCGGCTACTGCTGAGACCGAGACGGGCTGGTTCTATCGAACGGGCAAAGAAGCGGATATGCGCTTTATCACCGAATCGACCACGCTGTATGCGATATACCAGAAGGGATATCCTGTCACGTGGGATATAGAGCGCTTCGGAGGGAAGCTGCCGTGCTTCGAGGAGTTCGGGGCCAACTCGGAAGGCGCCATAGGTGCGAACACCCACACGGCCACGACATCTGCAGATGCTCATGCAAACGATACCGAGGTCGCCATCATCGAAGACCCGACCGATCCTTCCTTGCCGGCCTCCTCTCGGTTCCCGCGCGTGGGCAATGGAAACGATACGGTGCGCTTCTTAGGGTGGACAGATGATGCGAGCGGCGCTCCTCCTTCTTGGCGCACGGGTCCTCATGCAGGCGAGTACTTCTCTTGGGAGGATGGGACCATCCTCCTCGATAAGGACAGCTTCAAGATCGTGGATGGGGCAGGCACCGTCCTTGAGAGCTACGACAACGCCAAGTTCACCAACGCTGTTTTCTACGGGGTATGGGAGACAGACGTCACCTTCGATGCTTCCTCTTATGGTGGTCTCATCAAAGGGGCGAGCTCAGATGGTGCCGATGCGCCTTCCATCACCATATCGACGTTCAACAACAGACCGATCCCTCTTGCATCTGCCGATGATGCGGCCTATGAGGATATGAGCGATCCTGCCAACGCCCATATCCCCTATGTGAGCGCAGAGGCGGACCCGCAAGACCACGCTCTCGTTCCCAACGTATACGCCGCCCAAGGCTATGACGGAACATCTTGGCAGTTCAAGGGATGGACCGATCAGGCCAATCCGAACGCGCCTGATGGGGGAGATGTCTTAGACAGTTCTGCTCTCGGATGCAAGATGGGCGCACCTGACGATACCGACGCGACCGATGCCCTCAGACCCGATGGCGCCACCACCTATTATGGGGTATGGGAGTGCGAGGTGAGCTTCGAGGCGGATGCGTCCATAGAGGACGGAGGCAGCAGACCGGCTGGGGCCGACATAGTGCCCAAGGCGGGCGGCCTTTACCTGTACGGCTACGACCTTGAGACCACGACGGTGCAGGGCACCCCTGAGAGCCACCACTTCGAGGCATGGCGCGATACGGCTGGAAATGAAGCTGTCCTTTCTGATGGGACCACAGGTGCATCCACATACACCGTGAGAACAGGCGGGCCTCTTAGAGCTTATTGGGCCCCGAACGCGCGCGCCTTGGTGCTGAACCCGAATGACGCCGACGATGCTCCCATCACAGAAGACACTCCTTCTACCTATGCGGTCTACGGTGAGCAGATGTCGCTCTTCGAAGCGAACGAGGCGGGCGATGGCCCATCCGATGTCGCCCTTTCCGTTCCCACGCGAGAAGGATACGCCTTCGCTGGGTATTGGAACACCCGGTTCGCCGAGCGCGAGGGCGTAAGCGAGCTCGTCCCCACATCCGATGGGGGCGAGAAAGAAGTGGTGGCCAAGCGCTACTACGACACAGATGATGCAGGCAACCTCATGAGCGCTGCCGCCTTCGACATCACCGATGACGCCCAGCAGCTGTTCGCGCACTGGAGATATGAGATCCGCTTCGATGCGAACGCAGGCGCGCATACGGCCTCTGTGATGCATAAGGGCTCGCTCATGCCCATCGGCCCGCAAGGGGCGCCATACCAGGTGGACGAGTGGAACAATCGCTACTTCTACCAAGACCTCGAGGGCGAGGATGCAGACCCTGCCAACGATATGCTCATCGTGTCGATCGAGGCTCTGTGGGGGGTTCCCGTGAAGCTCCCCTATGCGTGCTCTCGCACCACAGAGGCAGGGGAGAGCGCAGGCTATGACGATACGAGGTGGTGGTCCGCCTCGCCTGTCGTCGATGAGGCGCACCCGAGGATAGCGGTCGACGAGGAAGGGTTCACCTTGGGCGCAGAGGGCAGCGCGCAGATGGCGCCTCCCGCTCTCTCTCCGACCGGCAGCGGGCCTGTCACCCTCTATGCGATATGGGAAGGGACCGAGCATGCTTACGAGGTCACCTTATCGGCAGGAGAGCATGCGGTCGACGAGGAAGGGTCGCCTTGGCGAGACGAGGTGCTGAAAGACATCCTCTATGGCAGAACGCTCAGAGCATCAGGGGTCGATGAGGTGTCCGTTCCCGTTCGCGACGGGCATACCTTCTGCGGCTTCTATACCGAGGAAGAGGGAGGGGAGGCCTATATCGATGCGAACGGGGCGCCTGTCATAGGGAAGGTATGGCAGCAGACCGCCGAGGCGGATGCGGACGGCGTGCGCCGCATCACCCTCTATGCTCGCTATGCGCAAGACGAGTACCGCGTGGTCTATGACCTGTCGCTTCCTGATGCGGGGAAAGGAGCGCTCGCGGACATGACCCCTGGTGCCCAGAGGGTCGAAGGGGTGCCTCCGGAGACGAGCGGCGCATGGGCGTGCGGGGATCTGCCGAGCCATGAGGGAGGGGCTCTGCCTGTGGCTCAGACATCTCCGATCGCTACGGGATCGGGCCTGTTCTTCCGCAACGGATACGACTTCCAAGGCTGGTATTGGGTCGATGACCGGACAGAGGACGGGGTCGCTACGGCCGTCATGGCATCGAGCGCCGATGGCTCTCCCAAAGACAGGTTCTCCCCCTCCCTGGCCTGGCAGAAGGCTCACAAAGGAGATGGCACGCTCACCTTGCACGCCGCCTGGGCGCCCAAGACCTACGCTCTGAGGTTCTCTTTGGGGTACCGCGAGCAGCCAGACCGCATCCTGCCCGATGAGTCCATGGAAGGGATGGTCCATCCGAACAAGGTGGCGATGCGAGGGGGCGTCTACTACTACGAGGTGGCCTACGAGCAGGAGCTGACGCCGTTCTTCGAAGGAGCGGGGCAAGATGCTCGGCCCGCCGTCCCGACCGATGAGCCCTATGCGTTCGTGAGCTGGAAGGAGGAGAAGGGAGGCTGGATCCTGTTCGGAGACGATGGGGATGCGGCCACGCCCGCTGTGCTCTCAGGACCCTTCTGTCCGAGCTACCCGCTCTCGACCAGAGCGGTCGGAGAAGGTGGGGCACCAGCGCTGATCACCTTCTGCGCTCAGTGGAAAGAGCCTGCGCCCGCGAACCTCACCTTGGATGCGGGAGATGCGGCGCGCGGGCGCTTCGTGACCGAGAGCTTCTCGGATCTGGACCCTGCCATCTTCGATGAGGCCGCATCGAGCGAGCGCGCGCTCTTCTTCCATGACGTGGGCTATGAGCGCACCTTCGACCTCATGAGCAAAACGAGCCCCTATCGTCCGGAGGCGAGGCCGGGATATGCCCTTGCGGGCTTCGTGCTGACCAACGAACAAGGCGAGCTTCTGGCATCTGACGGGCAGAGCCTGCTCGGGCACGGTCCCTACGACGAGGAAGGAGAGCTGAGAGGCGACCTTCCGCTCCTCAGCTCCCTTTCCAAGCTCAGAGGGGACGTCCATGCGATGGCGGTCTATTCCAAGAACAAGATGGTGGTGGAGCTGGATATGGGAGAGGTCCCCTTCCATGAGGGATACGAAGGATACGAGCTCTACAGCGAGCGAGAGGACGGCACCTATGGGTCGGGCTGGCTCATAGGAGGGAGTCCCCATCAGAGCACGGTCTATGCCTACGACGTGAGCGATGAGCCCTTCTCGCTGCCTTCCGATGTGATCGTGCCAGGCTATGCCTTCACAGGCTGGGAGCGCGTGACGCCCGCCTCTGCCGCTCCCATACCCGATGCGTTCGACCCGGCCCAGATAGCGGCCGACCCGAAGCTAGCGCACCAGGTGTTCAGGCCGCGCTTCGAGGAGAGGAGCTATGAGGTGGCCTTCTGCGCGAACAGAAGCGATGGGGCCGAAGAGGAGAGGCGCGTCATCGTGGACTTCCAAGGCCGCATCCTGGATGCGGGCGATATGGCGGGCGAGCCGGGCTGCGAGCGAGGAGAGGTTCTTCCCATGGCCTCTGTGCCCGCGCCCGACACCTCTGGCAGCGACGGCTCCCATGGTGGCGAGGATGGCGACCATCCCCGCTACCATAGCTATCCGTTCTCCGTCTGGCGCATAGGGACCCCGTACGCCTCTGTGGCCGATGTCCAGGAACGCCTGGCGGATGCGAAGGTGGCGAGCGCTGAGTGGAGCGCATGGCTCGATCGCTTCGCACCAGCGGTCCCAGGCAGCCGGCAGGTGCAAGGCCGCCTTCCCATCTACGCTATCTGGCAGCGAGCGATATCGGCGGTGCTGCCGCTGAGCGTCTCGGTCGCCCTCGACCCTTACAGCGCCTCTGTCGAGATGGCCGATGCGCCCTACAGCGTCTATGGGACGGGGCTTCTCGAAGGCGAGGCGTTGGAGGTGGCGGCCCTGCGCTATGAGAGCGTCGTAGAAGATGGCGCGGGCAACGTCGTAGAGGGCGGAAACGTCCTCGCCACCGAAGGCGAGCCCATACGCCTCGTCCTGTTCGCGAACCCGAAGGTCCCTCCTGTGACCACGATGCCCACCATAGACGAGGACGGGATCGTGCGCGGAGGGTTCGCGCTACGGCCCGAAGCAGCGCTCTCGATCGACCTGTCCGCGGAGCGCGCCTTCTTCGGGGCCGAAGAGCTCGCATCCCACGGCTTCGCTCCCTTCGCCAGCGGACAGGACGCTCTGGCGATGTACTACGGACTCGACCTCGATGGGGTGGCCTTGAAAGATGTGCGCGCTCTGAGCGAGAAGCTGCCCTCTGTGAAAGGCGAGCTCGCGGAGAACGGCTGGACGAAGAAGGCATCTCCTGTGGCCCGTCTGTCCTACACCGTGCGCGTGGCATCTTGAGAGGAAAGGAGAAGACCTCATGAACACTACCAAGCTGAACAAGTGGGGTAATTCCCAAGGGGTCATCATACCGAAGCACCTCTGCGAGCATGTGGGGATGCGGATAGGGGATGAGGTGCGCCTTGCGGTGGACGCCTCCACAGGCTCCATCGAGATATCCTTGGTCGATGCCGCATCCGATGGGAAGACAGGCGCTGCTGTTCGGTGCGGGTGACAGGAGGGGCGCGGTGCGCAGAGGGCGAGAGCGAAGGGCCCTATCCTCGCTCTTGCCTTCTGTAGACATAAAGAGCGCAAGGGCGGCAAGAGCGGATCTCCATTTCGATCCCGTGCGAGCCGATATCCATCTTGGGATGGGTCCCTGGTGATCACCTTTCTTCCGCTTCATCTCCATCGAGGGCATTCGTTGAGCTAAGATGGTGGTGGTGCGAGCCAGTGCGAGCTGCCTTCCGAGGCGAGGGCATCCGAGGCCGCGGCGGCGTGGACGATTCGTCCATGACCGTATTCCGCGTCGAGCTTGCAAGATCCTCTCATCGCGTCAGGAAGAGCGAACCTAAGGAGAGGATGGTGCCGCCATGGCCCAGAAGAACGAGCGCACGCTCGACATCACCAACCAATTCATGTTCCGTCGCGTCATGCAAGATGAAGCTATCTGCAAGGGCTTCCTTGAAGCGGTCCTTGGAGTGAGGGTCGAGCGGATCGTCTACCACAATGTCGAGCAGACCATCGACACGAAGTTCGACCTGAAGAGCGTGCGGCTCGACCTGTATCTTAAAGATGAAGGACGGGTCTATGATGTGGAGATGCAAGCACAGCCTCGACACGCCCTCGGAAGGCGATTTCGCTATTATCAGTCGAGCATCGATGCTACTTTGCTGCCGAAGGGCAGGCCGTATCAGGAACTTTCTGAAAGCTACATCATCTTCCTTTGCACCTATGATCCCTTCGAGCGTGCACTGCCCATCTACACGTTCGATCGGGTGTGCGTAGAAGAAGACTTCGCGCTCGATTGCGCGGCCCGCTGGATGGTCCTCAATTGCACGGCCTATGAGCGGGCGTGCTCGTTGGAGGTGCGCAATCTGCTAAAGTATGTGGAAAACGGCGAGGTCGTTCGGGGTGACGGTCTTGTGGAAGCGATGGATGCTGCGGTGCGTGAAGCCAACCATGACAAGGAGTGGGTCGACATGGCTTTTTCGGTGAGCACGGTATACGAGGACATCGAACGTGAGGCTCGCTATAACGGCCTTCAACAAGGCTTGGAAGAGGGTCGAAAAGAGGGCCTGGAAGAGGGCCTGAAGGAAGGCCGAAAAGAGGGCCGCGCTGAGGGCGTTGTCGAGGGAGAGGCTCGCCTGTCAAGGCTCGTTCGCGAGCTTTTGAGCGCTGATCGTCTTGCCGATATCGAGCGCGTTACCGCTGATGTTGCCTATCGCGCGAAGCTATTCGAGGAGTTCGGCATCGCATAGTCGGCCTCCCCTTCCCCTGGCTGGTATGTCGTCGTCCTGGTTGAGGCGAGCTCGCTGCTGTCGTGCACCGCAGCAGCATCGCTTCGGCCTAGTTCGCGGTATTTCTTCGCGGGTCTTTCGTGCGATAATGGGTGGGTTCATCATATTTGAGTATCAAAGGGGAAGAGACATGGCCGAACCGAACATGGCGGCTGCGCGAGAGCAAGCTCGGGCCTTGCGACGCGAGCTGCCGCCCGATGCACAGGGCAAGGTGCGCGATCTGTATGATCTGGGCGATGAGCTGCTGTTGGTGGCGACCGATCGCATATCGGCGTTCGACTATGTGCTGGAAGATGAGATACCGTTGAAAGGCGTGGTGCTCACGCAGCTTTCAAGATTCTGGTTCGAGTTGCTCGAAGGGGTGGTCGAGAACCATCTCATCTCCACCGACGTAGCCGATCTTCCTGAGCGGTTCCAGCCCTACGGCGATTATCTGCGCGGTCGGTTCATGCTTGTGAAGAAAGCTGACATGTTCCCGGCAGAGTGCATCGTGCGCGGTTATCTGGCTGGCAGCGGTCTGAAGGAGTATCAGCGCGAAGGCACCGTATGCGGTATCTCGCTGCCGACGGGGCTCGTGAACTCTTCGAAGCTTCCCGAGCCTATCTTCACGCCGTCCACCAAGGCCGAGATCGGCGATCATGACGAGAACATCAGCTTCGAGCGCTGCGCCGAGATCATCGGTGAGGCGGATGCCCAGGCTCTGCGCGACCTATCGCTGGCGGTGTATACCACCGCGCGCGATCATGCGGCGGCTCGCGGCGTGATCATCGCCGACACGAAGTTCGAGTTCGGGCGCATAGGGGATAGCATCATCCTGGCTGACGAGGTGCTCACGCCTGATTCGTCTCGCTTCTGGCCGGGCGATCGCTACGAAGAGGGGACGGATCAGCCCTCTTTCGACAAGCAGTTCGTACGCGATTGGCTGAAGGCGAATTGGGACTTCCAGGGCGAGCCACCTCGCCTTCCGCAGGATATCATCGATAAGACGTCGCAGAAATACGTGCAGGCCTATGAGCTCATCACCGGGAAGGAACTGGTTTACTGATGTCGCAACGCAACCCCATGAACGAGCGCTACACCTCTGACGAGCGCACCGGCAAAACGCGCAAGAGCGCCGCGGCTGCCAAGCCGAAGAGCCAGGCTGCCGCATCGGTGACGGTGAAGAAGGCGAGCAAGACGCCCCAGGAGCGCAAAGCGGCGCGGAAGGCCGAGCAGAAAGCAGCCCGCAAGAAGGCTCAGGCCCAACAGCGCGAGCTCGATCGCAAGTACTACACTCCCGATACCGATCGCTACCGCAAGCTGCGCAAGCTGTGGTGGCTGCTGTTGGTATGCGCCATCCTGTGCACGGTGTGCTCCTTCTTCTTCCGCGCACAGCTGCCCGAAGGCGTGTCGATGGCGGTGCTGCTGGCCGCGTATGCGTTCATCATCGCGGCTTTCTATGTGGACTTCGCGAAGATCCGCAAGGAGCGCATGGCATACCAGGATCGCATGCTGGCCTTGGAGGAGAAGCAGAAGCGCGAAGAGAAAGCGGCTGAGCGTGCGGCGAAGGCGGCCCCGAAGAAGGGCAAGAAGCGTTCTGTCGGTGCAGCTCAGGCTGCTCCTGCAGACGAGAATGGGATAGGGAGCGAAGAGGCGGAGGAGGCCGAACCGCAGAAGAAAGGCATCGCGAGCCTGTTCGGCCGACGCAAAGCTGCCGCGGCACCGCTGGAGCCCGCTGAGGGTGCTACGGCAGAAGAGGTCGCACAGAAGTAGCTCGGCCACGGTCGCTTCGTTGCCGTATTCGTTGGCGCGTTATCGCTAGCCCTTACATATATATGAGATACGAGGATGGGGATCATGGTTCAGCGCATCTATGTTGAGAGAAAGCCAGGATTCGACGGGGAAGCGCGCGAAGTGCTCGCAGAATTGCGCCATACCTTAGGACTGACGGGGCTGCAAAGGGTGCGCCTTGTCAATCGCTACGATGCGGAAGGTCTGAGCGAAGAGCTGTTCGCGGCCTGCGTGCCCACGGTGTTCAGCGAGCCACAGACCGATGACGCGAGCAGCGAGCTGCCCTGGTGCGCCGAAGATGCTGATGGACAGCCCGCAGCCGTGTTCGCCGTGGAGTTCTTGCCGGGCCAATTCGATCAGCGCGCCGATTCGGCGAGCGAGTGCATCCAGCTGATAAGCCAGGGCGAGCGGCCGACAGTGCGCTCGGCCAAGGTGTATGCGCTCTACGGCGACCTGGCCGAGGAGGCGGTGCGGGCCGCCAAGCATTATCTGATCAATCCGGTGGAGTCGCGCGAAGCGTCGCTGGAACCCTACGTCACGCTGCAGATGGACTTTCCCGAGCCGGCCGCGGTGGAGCGGCTTGAGGGTTTCCTCGAGCTGGACGAGGTGGCGTTGCGGCAGTTCATCTCCGAGCGGGGACTGGCCATGGACCTGGCCGATATCCTGTTCTGCCAGCGCTATTTCCGCCAAGAGGGCCGCGTGCCCACCATCACCGAGATACGCATGATCGACACCTATTGGTCGGATCATTGCCGCCACACCACGTTCGGCACCGAGTTCGATGATGTGACCATTGCCCGGGCGAACGTGGCTGCAGCTTACGAGGAATACCTGCGCATGCGCAAGGAGCTCGGGCGCGAGGACAAGCCGGTATGCCTCATGGACATGGGGACCATCGGTGCGAAATGGCTGAAAGCGGAAGGAAAGTTGACCGGTCTCGATGAGTCGGAGGAGATAAACGCCTGCACCGTGAAGGTGAAGGTGGATGTGAACGGGGAGGAGCAGGATTGGCTATACCTGTTCAAGAACGAGACCCACAACCATCCCACCGAGATCGAGCCCTTTGGCGGCGCAGCTACCTGCGTGGGCGGCGCTATCCGCGACCCGCTCTCGGGACGTAGCTATGTGTATCAGGCTATGCGCGTGACCGGCGCAGCCGATCCTCGCGTGCCGGTGAGCGAGACCATCCCGGGCAAGCTGCCTCAGCGTAAGCTGGTGACCACGGCAGCCAACGGCTATTCGAGCTATGGTAACCAGATCGGCTTGGCTACCGGCCAGGTGAGCGAGCTCTACCATCCCGGCTATGCGGCGAAGCGCATGGAGATAGGCGCTGTGGTGGGCGCCACGCCAGCAGATCACGTGCGTCGCGAGACGCCGGCACCGGGCGATGTGGTGGTGCTGTTGGGCGGTCGCACGGGCCGTGACGGCATCGGAGGAGCTACGGGCTCCTCGAAAGCCCATGATGCCAGCTCCATCGAAACTTGCGGCGCCGAGGTTCAGAAGGGTAACGCGCCCGTGGAGCGCAAGATACAGCGCCTGTTCCGTCGCGGGGACGCTTGCCGCATGATAAAGCGGTGCAACGATTTCGGTGCTGGCGGCGTGTCGGTGGCCATCGGCGAGCTGGCCGACAGCTTGAGCATCGACCTGGACGCGGTACCGAAGAAGTATGACGGTCTTGATGGCACCGAGCTGGCCATATCTGAGAGTCAAGAGCGCATGGCCGTGGCCTTGGCACCGGAAGACGTCGAGGCGTTCTTGTCCCTGGCGCGGGAGGAGAACCTGGAAGCGACGCCGGTGGCCGTAGTGACCGATGACGGGCGCGTGCGCATGACATGGCGGGGCGACACCATCGTGGATGTGAGCCGTGAATTCCTGGCCAGCAACGGTGCGCCGAAGCACGCGAGGGCGTCCATCGGCGTGGCGAGCGCCTACGAAGGCGCACAGGCCATAGTTGGTGGCGGCGATGTGCGCGAGCGATTCGAGCGATTGCTCAGCGACATCAACGTGGCCTCGAACAAGGGCCTTGCCGAGCGCTTCGATGCCACCATCGGCGCTGCGAGCGTGCTCATGCCCTTCGGCGGTTCTCGCCAGCTGACGCCTTCGCTAGCCATGGTAGCGAAGCTGCCCGTGTTCGGCGAGACGACCACCTGTAGCGGTATGGCCTGGGGCTATGACCCGTACCTTTCCTCTGCCGATCAGTTCACCGGGGCGTATCTGGCGGTGCTGGAGAGCATCTGCAAGCTGGTGGCCACGGGCTTCCTTCGCGATGACATGTACCTGACCTTCCAGGAGTATTTCGAGCGGCTGCGCGACGATGCTGCCCGGTGGGGCAAGCCTGTGGCGGCGGTGCTCGGTGCGCTGATGGCGCAGGTGGACTACGAGGTAGGAGCTATCGGCGGCAAGGACAGCATGTCCGGTTCCTTCGAGGATCTGGACGTGCCTCCCACGTTGGTGAGCTTCGCGACGGCCGTAGGTTCGGTCGACCGCGTGACCTCACCAGAGCTCAAGCGGGCTGGCAGCCGCGTGATCGCGGTGAAGCCGCGCTATCGTTCTCAGCAGGAGGCGACCGAACCCAACGAGCGTCTGATCCCCGATGTGGCGTCCATGCGCGAGGCCATCGCCTTCGTGGAAGGGCTCATCGGCGATGGCGACGCGGCCGCGGTCTCCACTGTGGGCCACGGGGCTGCCGCTGAAGCGCTGTTCAAGATGTGCGTCGGAAACGGCATCGGTCTGCGCCTGGATGAGGCGATCGCTGCTGATCGCCTGTTCTGTCCGGCTTATGGCACGTTCCTCGTGGAGCTGGCCGAAGGCGTGGAAGTGCCCGCAGTCAGCGTGGCCGACGGAGCAGCCTTCGATGTCATCGCTTTGGGCGAGACCACCGAGGCTTATGAGCTGGTGGTGGAGGGGGCCGTTCTCGACCTGGCCGCCTTGCAAGAGGTATGGGAGAGCGGCCTGGCCATGGTGTTCCCCTATCGCTCTGCCGATGGAGAAGAGATCCCGGCGCCAGAAGCGGTACCGCAGCTCTCGTTCACGGCGCCCGCGAATGCGCGTGCTCACTACCCGGGCCGACCGGTGCGGCCCCATGTGGTCATCCCGGTGTTCCCTGGCAATAACTGCGAATACGACACCGCTGCCGCTTTCGAGGCCGCTGGTGCTCGTACCACCACGTTCGTCGTGAACAACCTGACGCCTGCTGCGGTGGCCGACAGCACCCGCGAGCTGGCGCGTCTCATTCGCGAGAGCCAGATCGTCATGATCCCCGGCGGCTTCAGCGGCGGCGACGAACCTGATGGTTCGGCGAAGTTCATCACGGCGTTCTTCCGTGCCCCGGAAGTGACCGATGCGGTGCGCGAGCTCTTGCAGAAGAACGATGGACTCATGCTGGGCATCTGCAACGGCTTCCAAGCACTGGTGAAGCTGGGGTTGGTGCCTTACGGCGACATCCGCCCCATGGATGCCGATTGCGCTACCCTCACGTTCAACACCATCGGTCGCCATCAGAGCCGTTTGGTGAACACGCGTGTGAGCAGCGACCTGTCTCCGTGGTTCTCCTCCATGGCGGTCGGCGACATCCATACCGTGGCCATCAGCCATGGGGAAGGCCGTTTCGTGGCTCCGCCGGCGCTCCTTGACGAACTGGTCGCCAACGGCCAGGTGGCGACCCAATACGTGGATCCTTCCGGTGTGCCGTCGATGGACCTCTCTGTGAACCCCAATGGTTCGCTGTTGGCCATCGAGGGCATCACGAGCCCTGATGGGCGTGTGATGGGCAAGATGGGCCACAGCGAGCGCCGCGGTGCTGGTCTTTACAAGAACGTTCCCGGTGAGCTATGGCAACCGCTGTTCGAGGGCGGCGTGGCTTATTTCAGCTAAGAAGCCGGCTCTTTCAAGAAGGATGATGGGAGGGAAGGCCCGCTTCGGCGGGTCTTCTTCGTTCAGGTATATGGAGAAAGGGTGTATAGATCGCTCCTTTCGCGGCGTTGCCATCACGTAGTCTTTTCCGTATTGCCCGAGGGCGGCGAATTCGCTAGTATGCTCGGAAGATGTTCATTGCATCTGTTCAGGCGTTTTCCCGTTCACAGATAGGTGAGAGGTGACCGAGACCGAGCTCCATAAGAAGCCTACGCCGCGTAACAGCTCGGCACGCTTCTTGCCCTATATCGCCATCGTCGTGGCAGTGGTTCTCACTGCGGCCATCGTGTTCGTGGCGCTCTATCCGTGGCCCTGCACCGTGAGCGTGAATGGCAAGGACGAGCAGGTCACCATCCGCACCACGTTGCAAGATGCTATCCATGAGGAGATGCGCTTCCTCACGGCGGGGAATCTGATGGCGGTAGACGGCTCTGTGATCGAAGAGGGCGGCGGCACCCCGTTCACCTTGTATGTCAACGGCAAGGTGATCGAAGACGTCGATGCTGTGGTCCATCCGGACGACGTGATCGTAGTGGAGGACGGTGTGGATAAGGTGGAGGAGTTCACCGAGGAGAGAGTGGAGGTGAACCCACCGGTTCTCATGGAGGGCACCGGAGCTGTGCATCGCTATACCAATGTGGGCGTAGCGGGCCATGCTCTGTATCGCACGGGCAAGACCTCTGGCATCGTGTTCGAGGAGAAGACCGAGTACCAAGGTGCTGAGGTCGTGCGCAACTTCAACGTGGACACCCATGGCGACAAGGTGATCGCCCTCACGTTCGACGATGGCCCCTGGGAGGAGTACACCCCCCAGATCCTCGATATCTTGCGCGACAACGAGGCGAAGGGCACCTTCTTCACCGTGGGCACGCGGGTGGCGGCGCTGCCCGATATAGTGAAGCGCGCTTCTGACGAGGGACATCAGATATGCACCCACACTTGGGACCATGCATCCGGTTCCGGCAAGGGGCTCAGTCTCGATTACATGAGCGCCGAAGAACAGCTGTCGGAAGTGCTCGATGGTTATAACGCCATCGAGCAGGCCACCGGTCGCGAGGCGAGCCATGTGTTCCGCGCGCCCGGCGGTAATTTCACGGAAGGCACCGCCAGCGTTCTGGTGGGCATCGTGACCTCCGAGATCGGCTGGAACATCGATACCAACGATTGGCAAAAGCCTGGTCCGAACGTCATCTACGATCGCATCATGCAGGCAGAGCCGGGCAACATCATCCTCATGCACGATGGTGGCGGCGACCGCAGCCAGACCGTGGAGGCGTTACGCAACGCGCTGCCGAAACTGCGCGAACAGGGTTATCGCTTCATCACCATAGACGAGTTGCTGACCTACGCGCCGCAAGAAGCGAACATCGCCGACGTGGTGGCCCAGACCGTGGAGGTCGCCTGACCCTGTCATCGAGCTTTCCCTTGAAGGGGACATCGCGTCCGAGCGGGCTTCGATCCTCCTTCTTTCCCATGAGCACCTGCGACCAGAGGAGCAGTATGAACGACATTCATTTCGGGACCGACGGATGGCGCGCCATCATCGGCGAGGATTTCACCAACGATAACCTGGTGCGCGTCATTGACGCAGCAGCCCAGGTGTTCAAAGAGGACGCGCTCGCTTCTGGCCGTGCTCTCGACGGGCTGGGCACCATCATCATCGGTCACGATTGCCGCCAGGATGCTCACGCTTATGCCGAGCTGGCCTCGCGCGTGGCGGCGGCCCACGGCTTTCGCGTGCGCTTGACCCGCGACTACTGCCCCACCCCGGCCCTGTGCTGGTCGGTGGCTCATGATGAGGATGCAGTGGGCGGCATCATGCTGACGAGCTCCCATAATCCGGCCGAGTACCTGGGCGTGAAGCTGCGCATGGCCGACGGAGGCGCCAGCCCGAAGGAGTTCACCGATCGCGTGGAGGCGAAGCTGCCCGACACGCCTTCCCGGGCGCGCGGGGAGTTCGAAGAGGTCGATCTGATGACGCCGTATCTGGTGGCCTTGCGCGAAGCGGTGGATGTGGACGCCATCCGTGCGGCTGATCTGCGCGTGGTGGTCGATCCGCTCTATGGGGCGGGTCGTGGGTATCTGGCAGCTCTTTTGCGCGACATGGGCGTGGAAGTGGTCGAGATCAACAACGAGGAAGACCCCACGTTCGATGGACTGCACCCCGAACCCATCCCGCCTTGGGTCGATCGGGGCCTCGCGAAGGTGAAAGAGCTCGGCTACGATGCGTTGTTCATCAATGATGGCGATGCTGACCGCATCGGCGCGGGCGACTCCCAAGGCAACTTCGTCAATCCCCATCGCATCATCACGCTCCTGACCGATCACATGTGCGCTGACCGCGGCGAGAGCGGACGAGTGGTGTCGACCATCACGGCTTCCGCCATGCTCGGCCGTATGTGCCGCAAGCTCGATCTTGACCTGGTCTCCACGCCGGTCGGCTTCAAGTGGATATACGGCGAGATGGAGAAGGGCGATGTGATGATCGGTGGCGAGGAGTCGGGCGGTATCGGTCTGCCCGGCCATGTGAAGGAGCGCGACGGCCTGCTCATGGCGCTGCTGCTGACCGAGACCATGGCCCAGCGCGGCAAAGACCTCGGGGCTCTAGTGGAGGACATGCTGGCATCCATCGGTCGTTTGGAGTTCGAGCGTCGCGGGCTCACCGTGAACGACCAGCAGATGGAGCGCTTCCGCAACTCGATCATGCCCGAGTTCGCTCCTTCGGAGGTGGAGGGCAAGGCGGTGGTGGACGTCGACCGTCGCGATGGCGTGAAGTTCTATCTCGAAGGCGATGCGTGGGTGATGATGCGTCCTTCAGGTACCGAGCCTTTGGTGCGCATCTACGCTGAGGCGGCCACCACAGAAGAGGTGGACGTCCTGCTCAAGTGGGCTGACGGGGTCATCACCGCTTAGAGCGGTCGTCGAAGAGGTGCAGGGGAGGTCGTCGTGCAGGCATCTCGCGCTGAGACGATGGTCGTCTTGCGGGGCAGATCACTATCTCTTCAAGGTATCTTGCCTGCTGGCATCTCGCGCTACCTCTCCTAGGTGCGAGCTGTTAGAAGAGCTGCTTCAACGAAGACCAAGCTTCTTGCTTGGTCTTCTCTTGGTCGAGCATGGCGTCGAGATCGCGGAAGGCCGCAAGAGGGCGACCGAGAAGGCGCGAAGGCGCATCAAGAGGAATGGGGCGATGATAGGCGGCGTGCAGGACCTCGGCGCTCTGCTCGTCGGTCGCTATCAGCATGAGAGGGTCGAGGCCCTCGATGATGTTCATGGTCTCCGGCGTGCCGAGCACAGCGCCTCGGAAAGCGGGATCGGTGTTCTCCAGGGTCACCCAGGCTATGGCCTCATCTTCGTAGCCGAACGAGGCGAACGAGGCGCGCAGGGCGTTGGCGGCGCGAGGTGGAAGAGGCCGAGCGCTCAGCACCACTGCGACAGCCTGAGGCGTCCCGTCCACGAATTCTCCGTAGGCTTCCAGCACGTCGGTGGCGTTGACCTCATACATGTTACTGCTCACGGAATAATTCACACTTCCTCTCGCTTCCCGCCGACCGGGCGGTGTAAAACGATAGTATCACGCAACGGACGCGGCGATGGGCCGCTCTTCGAAAGGACGACGCATGTGCACCAACGGCATCAACACCGGCCAGCTGGAGACCATGATCGAGCAGATCGACGATCATATCAAGCTCGAGCGTCGCTGGACTCATAACCTCGCCCATAGCGCCACCGATGCCGGTCTTGCCACGGTGGGCGAAAAGCTCCATGGCGCCATGAGCCTCCTCGATGAGGTGCGCGAGCTGCTCGGCCAAGCGAAGGACGCCATCGAAGACGACGCGTCCGCAGCTCCGGGCGTCACGGTCGAGCTGGTGTAGGTCGAAGGCTCGCGAGCGCCATGAAGAACGATCTCATGCGCTTCTCAGTGGCGATGCCCGAGGAGCTGCTCATGCGCTTCGACCAGCTGGTGGCTCGTCGCGGCTTGGCGAAGAACCGCAGTGAGGTGGTGCGTGACCTGGTGCGCGATGCGCTCATCGAAGAGGAGTGCGGCGACCCGTTCGCAGAGGTGATGGGTACGCTCACCATCGTCTACGACCACCATTCCAACGATCTTCAAGAGAAGCTGCACCTGATCCAGCACGACTTCTTCGCGAACATAATCTCGACGTTGCACGTGCATGTGGACGCTCACATATGCCTGGAGGTGATCGTCATGCGTGGCGAAGCCGACCGCGTGCAGGACATCGCCAATCGCATCCTGGGCACGAAGGGCGTTCAGAACGGCAAGCTCGTGCTCACCACTATGTAGGAGGGAAGGATGGCGCCCATGCGCAACGACGATACGGTCATGCTCGGCCATGGCAGCGGCGGCACCATGATGAAGCGCATCATCGATGAGGTGTTCTTCGCGGCTTACGGCAACGATGATCTGCGCCGCGGCGATGATGCGGCGGTGCTGCCAGCTCCGGGTCCGGGTGAGCGCCTGGCGGTCTCTACTGACAGCTTCGTAGTGACCCCGCATTTCTTCCCTGGCGGCGACATCGGGCGGTTGGCTGTGTGCGGCACGGTGAACGACGTGGCCACATCCGGTGCTCAGCCTCAGTATCTGAGCTGTGGGTTCATCCTGGAAGAGGGCTTCTCTCTGCAGGATCTGGCGCACATCTGCGAATCGATGGCGGAAGCGGCAGCCGAGGCGGGCGTGCGCATCGTCACTGGGGACACGAAGGTGGTCAATCGCGGCCATGGGGACGGCATCTTCATCAATACGAGCGGCGTGGGGCTGCTGGCAGCTGGCGTCGAGCTGGGGGGCGCGCAGTGCCGCCCCGGCGACAAGGTGCTCGTGAGCGGTACGTTGGGCGATCACGGCATCGCCATCATGAGCTGCCGGGAAGGGCTCGATTTCTCCACCACCATCGAGAGCGACGCTGCTCCGCTGAACCATCTGATAGCCGCCGTCATGGAAGCGGCCCCTTCGGTACGCTGCTTCCGCGACCCGACGCGCGGGGGCATCGCCTCAACCTTGAACGAGCTGGCCGACCAGGCGCAGGTGGACATCACGGTGGAAGAGGATGCCGTGCCGGTGAAGCCTGAGGTGATGGGCGCGTGCGAGATGCTCGGCTACGACGTGATGCAGGTGGCCAACGAGGGGAAGATGGTGTGCGTGGTGGGCGCTGAGGATGCCGAGGCGGCGCTGGCGGCCATGCGAGCGTGCCCCTACGGGGCCGATGCTGCCATCATCGGCGAGGTGACCGCTGCCGATCTTGCTCGCGGCTCCAAGGTCTTCATGCGCACTGCCATCGGCAGCACTCGCATCCTCGATATGCTGGTGGGAGAGCAGCTTCCTCGCATATGCTAGCTCTGGGCGAACGGCTGGTGAGCGGCCGTTTCTGGCAGGCCCGCTGGCTGGCGTTTCGACGGTAAGGTAACCGCTAGGAGAATTATACGGGTTCTCATGTACCGCCCTTGCATTTCATGGTATCTTGCACGACGAAAGCAAAGAGGGTGCATCGCATCTTCTTGAGGAGAACGAACTTTCGACCGTGAAGGAGAGATCATGTCACATCCTGTGATCGAAGCTGATGAGTGCATCGGTTGCGGCATCTGCGTGGATGCCTGTCCGCAAGAGGTGCTGGAGGTCGTGAACGGCGTTGCCGAGGCAGTGAACGAGGAAGCCTGCATCGCCTGCGGCGACTGCGTGGAGGAATGCCCCATGGGCGCTATCCCGGAGATCGTGGAAGACTGACCTCTTCGAAACATAGCTCTGAACGAAGAACGGCTCGCGAGCAGCATCAGCTCGCGAGCCGTTCTCTCGTATATCGCCCGGTCGTCGCTAGCGGTGATCGGCCAGGAAGAACAGGGCCATGGTGCCTGGGCCGGAATGAGCGCCGATGACCGGGTCCACCCAGTTGATCATGATATCCTTCACGTCGAATCGCTCGCGGATCATCGCGGCTAGCTGGTGGGCCTCATCGATGCAGTCGCCGTGGGTGATGTAGACCGTCTGCTCGCTGATGGGCTGCACGGCGGTCTCCGCCATCTTGTCCACGAGCGCTTTGAGCGCCTTGCGGCGGCCGCGCACCTTCTCCACCGGCACGAGCCGTCCCTCGTCATCCACGTGCATGACCGGCTTGATGTTCAGCAGCGTGCCCGCCCAAGCTGCCGTCTTCGACACGCGGCCGCCGCGGAACAGGAACATGAGGTCGTCTACGGTGAACCAATGAGCTAGATGCAGTCGGTTCTCCTCCTCCCAGGCAGCCACTTCGTCGAGGGTGCGGCCCTCGCCGCGCATCTTCGCGCCGTAATAGACGAGAAGCCCTTCACCGCCCGAGGCAGCCAAGGTATCGACGGAGCGCAGCGTGCGCTCGGGGTATTCCGGCACCAGCCGTTCCATGACGCCGGCGATGGCATCGTAGGTGCCCGAAAGAGCGCTGGAGAACCCGAGATAGAGCACATCGTTGCCAGCGTCGAGGGAGGTGCGCAGCAGCGCTTCGGCCTCTGCGAGGTTCGGCAAGGAAGTGGTGATGACCTTGCCGTCTCGCATCATGGCATAGAACTGCGACAGATCGGTCACTTCGCCTTTGAGGTAGCTTTGATACTGCTGGTCGTCGACCATGAACGTGAGCGGGAAGATGCGCAGCCCGAACTCGTCGATGATGTCCTCTGGCAGGTTGCAGCAGGAATCGGTGAATATCTCGAAGCTCATGATGGTCGGCCGCCCTTCCCGATGGTCGTGGTCGCGAGATCCCCCGCTGATGGGGATCGCTCACAGCATAACAGCATATATATGGCTCGGATGCTACGAGTATGGGGCCTTCGAAGCCTTGCGGTGCTTCACGGTGCCCATCCGATACGCTTTCGTTACGTTCGCTGTCACAAAGCAGCGCGTCCTCTCTTTCAACATGGCAACAAAAGCTCTGTGATGTCTCTCTTGCGGCCTGTTCTCCCTTATCTTGTGAAGGATCGGTGTGCGGAGTGGCGAGCGATAAGGCTTTTTCACTGAATGGTCATAAGGAAACTTGACAGATGCGCACTTAGATTTTATTATGGCAAGCAACTTGAACAATGTATGCTTTGAAAAGGCAAGGAAAGGAATAGAACATGGCTAAGATCCTAGGTATCGACTTGGGCACCACGAACTCCGCGATGGCGGTCATGGAGGGCTCTGAGCCGGAGATATTGGTGAATGCCGAAGGCGATCGCACCACGCCGTCCGTCGAGGGCTTCCGCAAAGACGGCGAACGCGTGGTGGGCAAGGCTGCGAAGAACCAGGCGGTCACGAACCCTGAGAACACGGTGTCTTCCGTGAAGCGCTTCATCGGCCGTTCCTTCGACGAGACGCCCGAGGAGCAGAAGACCGTCTCCTATAAGGTGCAGAAGGGCAAGGACGGCCGTGCCGTCATCGACATCGACGGCAAGGACTACACTCCCGAGGAGATCTCGGCGATGGTGCTGCAGAAGCTGAAGACCGACGCCGAGAAGCAGGTGGGTTCTCCCATCACCCAGGCGGTCATCACCGTGCCGGCCTACTTCAACGATGCTCAGCGCCAGGCCACCAAGGACGCGGGCAAGATCGCAGGTTTGGAAGTGCTGCGCATCATCAACGAGCCTACGGCAGCTGCTCTGGCCTACGGCCTCGACAAGGTGGATCACGATGAGAAGATCCTCGTGTTCGACCTGGGCGGCGGCACCTTCGACGTGTCGGTGTTGGAGCTGGGCGACGGCGTGTTCGAGGTAGCTTCCACTGCTGGCGACAACCACCTGGGCGGCGACGACTGGGATCAACGCGTCATCGACTGGCTGGCCGACAAGTTCAAGGCTGACAACGGCATCGATCTGCGTCAGGACAAGATGGCCCTGCAGCGTTTGAAGGAAGCGGCCGAGAAGGCGAAGATGGAGCTGTCCTCCACCAGCCAGACGAACATCAACCTGCCGTTCATCACGGCTGACGAGTCCGGTCCGAAGCATCTCGACTACACCCTCACTCGCAGCGAGTTCGAACGCATCACCAAAGATCTGCTCGATCGCACCAAGAAGCCGGTGGAGCAGGCGTTGAAGGACGCAGGGCTGAAGACCGGCGACGTGGACGAGGTCATCCTGGTGGGCGGTTCCACCCGTATGCCTGCTGTGCAGGAGCTGGTGAAGGAGCTGACCGGCAAGGAGCCGAACATGTCGGTGAACCCTGATGAGGTGGTAGCCATGGGCGCAGCCGTCCAGGGCGGCGTGCTCGCTGGCGATGTGCAGGGCATCTTGCTGCTCGACGTCACTCCGCTCTCTCTGGGCGTTGAGACCATGGGCGGCGTGATGACCAAGATGATCGAGCGAAACACCACCATCCCCACGCGCAAGACCGAGATCTACTCCACCGCAGCCGACAACCAGACCTCTGTCGAGGTGCATGTGCTGCAGGGCGAGCGCGAGATGGCTTCTGGCAACAAGACCCTGGGCCGCTTCCAGCTCAACGGCATCCCGGCAGCGCGTCGCGGCGTTCCGCAGATCGAGGTGACCTTCGATATCGATGCCAACGGCATCGTGAACGTTTCCGCGAAGGACCTGGGCACGGGCAAGCAGCAGCAGATCACCATCAGCGGTTCCACCGCTCTGTCCGATGACGAAGTGGATCGCATGGTGAAGGATGCCGAGCAGCATGCCGAAGAGGATGCTCAGCGCAAAGAAGAGGTCGAGATCCGCAACAACGCCGATGCGCTGGTGAACGCTACGCAGCAGACCCTGACGGAACTGGGCGACAAGGTGCCGGCTGACGCGAAGAGCGATGCTGAGGCTGCCATCGAGGAGACCAAGAAGGCTCTGGAGGGCACTGATCTCGACGCCATCAAGGCTGCGACCGAGAAGATCCAGCAGGTGGGTTACAAGTTGGCCGAGGTGGTCTACTCCACCGAGGGCGCGGCAGCCGGCGCTGAGGCGGCAGCGGCGGAGACCGCACCGGCCGATGACACCATCGAGGCCGACTACGAGGTCGTGGACGACGAGAACGAAGGGAAGTAAGCCATGAGCCAGTCTGTCAAAGACTCCGCCACGGCGATTCCCGAAGATAACGGGCAGGGTGCGGCCACTGGTGCCGCGCCCGCCTCTGCGGATGCGAGCAAGAAGGCGGCAACGGGGGGCGAGGCCGTAGCGGCCGACGCCATCGAAGAGCCCGAAGGCGAGCTCGACCCCGAGCTGGCGGCCGAGGCCGCCGCAGCCGTAGAGGGCGTCATGGGCGAGACCGAAGCGGTCGCTGCCGCCAAGGCGGAAGTGGCCGAATGGAAGGATAAGTACCTGCGCCTCCATGCGGAGTGGGACACCTATCGTCGCCGCACGAAGGAGCAGCAAGCCGCCGAGAAGGCCCGGGCCACCGAGAAGCTGGTGGAGAGCCTGATACCGGTCATCGACGATTTCGAGCGCACCATCGCCTACGCCCAAGAGAAGGGTGAGGCGGGACTGCTCGGGGGCGTGGAGGCGGTCCACAACAAGCTGCTCGACACGCTGAAGCGCGATGGCGTGCAGGTCATCGACCCTGCGGGCGAGGCGTTCGACGCCTTGGAAGCTCAGGCGGTGGCTACGGTGGATGACCCCAGCGTGTTCGACGAGACCGTGGCCGAGGTGTACCAGAAAGGCTATCGTATGGGCGAGAAGGTGCTGCGCCCGGCGACCGTGACGGTGACCACCGGCGGTCCACGCAGGGTGGCTGAAGAGCCGACGGAGGAGTGATACGAGAAGGAGGTGTGATGCATGGCAACTGCCACTACACCGGATTACTATGCGACGCTAGGCGTGCCGCGCACCGCCTCAGCCGACGAGATAAAGAAGGCCTTTCGCAAGCTGGCGCGCAAGCATCATCCTGATGCCGGTGGCGACGAGGCCAAGTTCAAGGAATTGAACGAAGCCTACGAAGTATTGAGCGACGACAAGAAGCGCCAGCTCTACGATCAGTACGGCACGGCCAACGAACATGAGATCCCCCAAGGGTGGGGCGGTGGTGCCGGCTTTTCCGTCGAGGATCTCTTCGGCGGTGCCGGCGGCGGTCGCGTCACCTATACCACTACCGATGGCGGTGGTTTCGGTGGAAGCTGGGCCGACATATTGGAGAGCATCCGCCATGGCGAGGGCGCTTTCGGCACCGATTGGGATTTCGGCGATATCGGAGGAGGCCGCAGCCGGGCCGTTCGCGGTCAGGACATGTCGGTCGCCCTCGACGTCACGTTCGACGAGGCCTTTCGTGGCACCGAGAAGCGCGTGACCGTGCGCATCCCCGGCAAGGAGGAAGCCGACACCATCACGGTGAAGGTCCCGGCCGGTGCCGTGAACGGCGGTCGTCTGCGCTTCAAGGGCAAGGGTGGCCTGGGCGAGAACGGTGGGGAAGCGGGCGATCTGCTCATCACCACCAAGATCGCCGAGCATCCCTATTACAGTCGCGATAAGGCCGACGTGGTGGTCGACCTGCCTGTCACCGTAGCCGAAGCGGGCCTGGGCGCCTCCATCGTGGTGCCCGCGCCCGATGGCACCAAAGTGCGCGTGAAGGTGCCTGCCGGCACCCAGGACGGTACGGTGCTCACCATCAAGGGCAAGGGCGCGCCCGATGTGAAGAAGAAGGGTGCCACGGGCAGCTTGAAGATCAAGGTGCGCGTCGAGGTCCCGAAGACCATGAACGATGGTCAGAAGAAGGCCATGGAGGACTTCTTGGCCGCCACCACCGAGGACGTGAGACCATGGGCATGAACGACCGTACCCGCCCCGTCTACATGATAAGCGTGGCGGCCGAGCTGGCTGGCGTGCATCCCCAGACCCTGCGCACCTACGAGCAGAAGGGCCTGGTGATCCCGAAGCGCACCAGCGGCAACACCCGCATGTACTCCCAGGCCGACATCGAACGGCTGGAACTGATCGGGGAGCTCACCGACGAGGGCATCAACCTTGCCGGCGTGGTGCGCATCCTCGATCTGCAAGGGCGCCTCGACGAGCGCGACCAAGAGATAGACGGTCTGCACAAGCGCGTTCGCCGCTTAGCCGACCGCGTGCATGAACTGGAGACCCGCGAAGCTGTGAACGCGCTCGTTCGTCTGAGCGACATCAAGCGGCTTCCTTGAGCGATAGAGGGATATCTATGAGATTGGACAAGCTGGCGCTGACGGCCCAAGAGGCCTTCCAGAGCGCCATGGGCGTGGCCTCCGAGGCGGAATCGGCCACCATACAGCCCATACATCTATTGAAAGCGCTGCTCGATGCCGACGAGAACAATCTCGCCGCCATCATCAAGCGCATCGGCGCCGACCCGGTGTGGCTGGCCCAGAACGTGGCCGACGACATCGCGAAGCTGCCGAAGCAGTCGGGCGGCGGCATCGGCATGGCCGTGCCCAGCCCCGAGCTGATAAAGACCATCGACGGTGCCGTGAAAGCGGCTGAGAAGCTGGGGGATGCCTACGCGACCAGCGAGCATCTGCTGATCGCGCTCTCTGAGGATAGCGGTGCGGCGGGCAAGCTGCTCGCTACCGCCGGCATCACGCGGAAGAACATCGAGGCGGCCTACGAGGCGTTGCGTGGTGATACCCGTGTCACGTCGCAGACAGAGAAGACCCAGTTCGAGGCATTGGAGCAGTACGGTCAGAACCTGACCCAGCAGGCTCGTGAGGGCAAGCTCGATCCGGTCATCGGCCGTTCCGAGGAGATCCGTCGCACCATCCAGGTGCTCAGTCGTCGTTCGAAGAACAACCCTGTTCTCATCGGCGAGCCGGGCACGGGCAAAACGGCCATCGTCGAGGGGTTGGCGCAGCGCATCGTGGCGGGGGACGTTCCCTCCAGCCTGCGCGACCGCGAGATCATCTCGCTCGATCTGGGCGCCATGATGGCGGGTGCGAAGTACCGCGGCGAGTTCGAGGACCGCTTGAAGGCGGTGCTGCGCGAGGTGAAGGACGCCGGCGGCGATATCATCCTGTTCATCGACGAGCTGCATACCATCGTGGGCGCCGGTGCGGGCGGCGATAGCTCGCTGGATGCGGGCAACATGCTCAAGCCGGCCCTGGCCCGCGGCGAGCTGCATGCCATCGGCGCCACCACCCTCGACGAGTATCGCAAGTACGTGGAGAAGGACGCGGCCTTGGAGCGCCGTTTCCAGCCCGTCATGGTGAACGAGCCCACGGTGGAGGATACCATCGGCATCCTGCGCGGCTTGAAGGAGAAGTACGAGATCCACCATGGCGTGCGCATCACCGATGGCGCCATCGTGTCGGCAGCGGAGCTGTCCGACCGCTACATCACCGACCGCTTCCTGCCGGACAAGGCCATCGACCTCATGGACGAGGCGGCCAGCCGCCTGCGCATCGAGATCGATTCCATGCCCGAAGAGGTGGACGCGGCCGAGCGCAAGCTGATCCAGATGCAGATAGAGGAGCAGGCGCTCATGAAGGAGAGCGACGAGGCTTCCGCCGAGCGCTTGGAGAAGCTGCGCCACGACATCGCCGCCGCCCGCGAAGCCCTCGATGCCCAGAAGGCCGAGTGGCAGAACGAGAAGGACGTCATCGTCAACGTGCAGAACTTGAAGGCTGAGCTCGAGAGCGCTCAGCTCGACGAGGAGCGTGCCACGCGCGCTGGTGACCTGTCGCTGGCCTCCGAGATCCGTTATGCGCGCATCCCGGAGCTGCAACAGCAGCTGCATCGCGCCGAAGAGGCGCTGAAGCTGAAGCAGGATGACGGTGCCATTCTCAAAGAGGAAGTGACCGAAGAGGAGATCGCCCAGGTGGTCTCCACTTGGACCGGCATCCCGGTGACCAAGATGATGCAGGGCGAGATGGAGAAGCTGGTCGACCTCGAAGAGGTGCTCCATCAGCGCGTGATCGGCCAAGACGAGGCCGTCAGCGCGGTGGCGGGAGCTATTCGTCGCAATCGGGCGGGCCTTTCCGATCCTGATCAGCCCATCGGCTCGTTTCTGTTCTTGGGCCCCACCGGCGTGGGCAAGACCGAGCTCGCCAAAGCGCTGGCCGAGTACCTGTTCGACAGCGAGAAGGCGCTCATCCGCATCGACATGTCGGAGTACATGGAGAAGTTCAGCGTGCAGCGCCTGATCGGTGCGCCTCCTGGTTATGTCGGCTACGACGAGGGCGGCCAGCTGACCGAGGCCGTGCGCCGGCATCCGTACGCGGTAGTGCTGCTCGACGAGGTGGAGAAGGCTCATCCCGATGTGTTCAACATCCTGCTGCAGGTGCTCGATGATGGCCGTTTGACCGACGGTCAGGGGCGCGTGGTGAACTTCAAGAACACCATCATCATCATGACCTCCAACATCGGTAGCCAGATCATCCAGGATCGCGCTTCGTTCAAGAAGCAGACCATGGGCGAGATGATCGAAGAGATGGCGTCGATGACCCCCGAAGAGGGCGCGAAGAAGCTCGCGGAGTTCAGCAATCAGCTGCAAGATGCGCTGCGCAACACGTTCCGTCCGGAGTTCCTGAACCGCATCGACGACATCGTGACGTTCAACGAGCTGAACATCGAGACGATCGAGCCCATCGTCGATCTGCAGCTCGAAGAGGTACGCGATCGCTTGGCGACGCGCCGCATCACCCTCGATGTGACGCCGGCGGCCATGGAGCATCTGGCCATCGACGGCTTCGACCCGGTCTATGGCGCTCGCCCCTTGAAGCGCCTGATCCAGCGCGAAGTGGTCGATCGCATCGCCAATAAGGTGATCACCGGCGAGCTCCATGATGGCAGTCATGTGCTCATCGATATCGATGCCGAGGGAGACTACGCCTGTACCATCGAAGGCCCCATCGATTTCGGGTCCCTCGACTTGGCTGATCTGACCTCTCCGGGCGACGGTCCCGAGACCGCCGCACAGAAGTTCGATGCCGACCATGATATGCTGCAGGATCTGGAGGATC
>CATKXW010000028.1 GCA_949840905.1 uncultured Eggerthellaceae bacterium
ACCAACGGCTCCAACGTTCAGACATGGAACTACGGGGGAGGCGTCCATCAGAGGTGGACGTTCAAGTCCGATTCTGATAAGAATACGTGCTTCGACGATGAGGTATCCGATACCACCTTCATTGTGCACCCTGCTGGCGAGAAATGATGCGGTTTTCGATGCGCTCGGACATCCTTTTTCGGATGTGTCGACGAAAGATACATTCTCGCTGAGTTTCGCAAAAAAGTGAGATCGACCTGCTCGTTCCTTTCTTGACGAGTTTTGTGGAGTCGCATTTTTCTGCGATCTCAGCAATCCGGGCATACATTTCTGCCGGTTTTATCGCTTAGTATCTTCAATGATCTCTGGAGTCTCTCATAAGATTCGCTGTTTTCCTTCCTGTAGTTGGAGCATTCCGTCTTCTCTTCGCTAGGGGAGCTCGAGCAGAGACGCGTCGTCGCACCCCGGTTCCTCTTTTATGATGCAGAAATGCTTGTGCTCGGAGCGTTCTCGGCTCTTGAACGTCTTCGGAGTGTGCTAGTTTATCGACCAAGTCCTGTGGGCGAGTGCCTCGATGAATCGTTGACGCTGCGTGACTGTCGATGGATGCTTGGGCTGATGGTGGCTTTGTTCGTGTCTTGTATTCCATATCTGCTCTCCTATTGGCCTGGCCTTGTCTTCGGAGATACGGTAGGTTCGCTCAGCCAGGTAGTGAATGCTACCGGTTTGGAATAGCCATTATCCTGATGTTCGCATATCGCTCGTATTTCTTGATTTCTTTCTTTGGGAGGATGTTGATCATGGGTGTTCGGTTGTCATTGGGGGAGCCGGAGAAGTCATGCGAGATGTGGGCTGTAGAGATGCTCGATCTTTCATCAGTTCATGAGGGGTCTGTTTCCGCTTGATGCAGAATTTCGCTCGTTTCGAGTTTGCGTTTATAATCTGAAAAGACGTATCGAATGCTCCGGAAGGACGAAGCCGTGTCGCCGAAAAAGACCGTGTATGCATGTTTCTGCACCGATGTGCTCCATGAAGGTCATCTGAATATCATATCGGAAGCGCGCAAGCACGGTGAGGTGGTCGTCGGGGTGTTGACGGATGAGGCTATGGTCCAAATGGATCGCTTTCCTATCTTGGATTTAGCTCAACGCGTGGCTATGATGACCGAGGTCGAGGGTGTTTCTCGGGTGATCGTGCAAGATGATATTTTTTATGAGAAGATCATTCTTGACCTGCAGCCTGATTATGTGGTTCATGGAGATAATTGGCTCACAGGCCCCTTGCGCGCCATTCGAGACGATGCCGAAAAGGCGCTTGCACGATACGGTGGCGAGATAATCGACATACCATATACGTATAGCGCTGAGGCTCAGCATGTCGACAAGCGCATGCGCGAGCAGCTTTCGATGCCGGAATATCGACGCCATCTTCTTCGGAAGCTCATCGAACTTCGTGGAATAGTGAAAGCCATCGAGGTGCACAGCGGCCTTACCGGACTCATTGCCGAGAAGACGGTGGTTTTCGATGGGGAGCATCTCGACCAGTTCGATGCTATGTGGATCAGTTCCCTCTGTGATTCTACTGCAAAAGGAAAACCTGATATCGAGCTAGTGGATATGACGTCTCGGTTTCGTACTATCAGCGATGTGACGGAGGTCACCACGAAGCCTATCATCTTCGATGGGGATACGGGGGGCAAGACCGAGCATTTCGTTTACACGGTTCGCACTTTGGAGCGACTTGGGGTGTCGGCGGTCATCATTGAAGACAAGATCGGATTGAAGAAGAATTCACTATTCGGTACCGATGCGGGTCAGACCCAGGATAGTATCGAGGGCTTCTGCGACAAGATAGCTGCAGGCAAGAGAGCCCAGGTCACTGATGACCTGATGATCATTGCTCGCATAGAGAGCCTCATTCTCGATCAGGGTATGGAAGATGCCCTAGAGCGCGCGACGGCGTATGTGGCTGCTGGAGCCGATGGTGTAATGATTCATAGTCGCAAAAAGGAACCGACTGAGATCTTGGAGTTTTGTGATCGTTTTCGCGAAATGGATGACAAGACTCCCTTGGTGGTCGTTCCTTCCTCGTTCAATATGGTCACGGAGGCTGAGCTTGCCGAGCATGGGGTTAATGTCGTCATCTATGCCAATCAGCTTACGCGTAGCGCGTTCCCAGCGATGGAGCGGACCGCGAAGGATATTCTTATCCATCATCGCGCCAAAGAGGTGGATGATCGCCTGATGCCCATCAAAGATATCATCACGCTCATAGACGAACTATAGGGAGGCCTTTCGTGCGCTGCCTGATCATCTCCGATGTTCACGGAAATCTTTCGGCGCTCGATGCGGTTCTTGTTGACGCGGAGCATCGTTATCATCCAGATACGATGATGCTTCTCGGTGACAGCATCGATTATGGAATGCGTTCGAATGAGGTAATCGAACGAATGAGCTCTTTGTCGATTCCTATAGTATGCTCGGTTTGGGGCAATCATGAGGCTTCTATTTTGCAACAGCGTTTCGATCGATTCTCAACACATCGAGGCGAGGAATCAGCGCGGTTCACGGCATCCCGTTTGACGGATCGGGCTTGCGCATGGCTTATGAAGCTGGGCGGAGAGAGCGGTATGCGAACGTTCGCATGTCATGGATATCGTATCTTGGTCGTGCATGGATCGATTGCTGATCCCTTATGGGGAACGATCGGTCCAGTGAGCACTGATCATGAATCGTATAAAGATTATGATATGGTCTTTTCGGGGCATAGTCACATACCTCATATGTTCGATATCCTTGTTCCTGAAGTTGGTTCACCATTGCGAGGAAAGAGGGTGATTCGGTTCATCAATCCGGGATCGGTGGGTCAGCCGCGAAATCATGATCCGCGGGCTTCTTATGCTATATGGGATACCGAACGAGGGGTATGTCTCGAAGCCGTTCGATACGATGTCGAATATGAGCAGTCGTTTTATGATGGGTCTATTGACGATTTCTACCGTACGCGGCTTGCACAAGGTGTATGAGCGAGAGACCCGGGAAAGGATCGGTCATGTCGAGTCTTTATGTCATAAGCGGTATGGCGGGAATGACGGGCAATGAGGTCGCACGTCAACTTCTTAGGCGCGGCGATCACGTTATCGGTTTCGATAACTTCTTTGCGTCGTCAATGGATGCTATTTCGGACATCATCGACGAGCCCGCCCTTCTGTTCTTTGCTTATGATTTGGATAATCTAGCTCAAATGGCTGATATTTCTGCTCGAGTTGTCGAGCGCAAGGGCCGCTATGATCGGGTCGTATACATCAATTGCGCGGCTGTTGTGCATACTGAATGGTTCTATAACATCAACGCAACCTTCGATACGAATGTTGTGGGGATGCGTCGTTTTTTGGAGCAGGCTATTTTGGTGGGAGCGGACGTTTTTATCAATTGTTCGACATCCGAGGTCTATTCGATGCGTTCATGGGAAGAGGGGGGGGTCCGTGAATCTTCTCCTGTGCTCATCGATACTGCGGAACAGAGCCAGCGCACCAGCTATGCTGCTGGTAAGCTGCTTACGGAGTTCTTCATGAAAGATGCCGTCGACAAGGGGCTCATCGCTGGGTGTTCCATTCGTTTTGCGAACGTTTACAGCAAAAATGAACGCTTTGCTAAGCATATCATCCCTCATATTCTGAATAGCTTGGAGCGGACTGGTCAGGTGACGCTGCTAGAGAACTCTCGGGAGAATCGACGTACATTCCTTCATAACTTCGATAGCTGTGCTGCCGTATTGGCTCTCGTGGATGCACCAGGAGCGCTTGACGGCAGTGTTTATAATGTGGCTACCGACGAAGAGGTGACCATTCTCGATCTAGTTGCTCTGTGCGCACGACTTCTTGGCATAGATGATGTGCATGTTGAATTCGAGGGTTTTCGGGAGTCCGATCCAAAAAGGCGCCTTCTTTCTACGGAGAAGCTACGTGGTCGCACCGAATGGATGCCCGTCATTGCTCTCGAGGAAGGTATCGCGCAGTGCGTTGAGCATATGAGGGCTGGGGCATAGAATGGAAGCTCTCGTCATCACCGTTGCTGGTCTTTCGTCGCGCTTTAGTGAGAGCATTGGAAAGTCAACGCTCAAATGTATCTACCACGAAGAGGATCCTCGAAAGACCCTTCTTCGGCACCTTCTTTCGATGGCGGAAGGGCGATTCGACAAGGTGGTGATTGTGGGAGGGCATAAATTGGAGGAGTTGCGAGCGTATGTTTCAGCATGGGCGCCTATCGGCCTCAAAAATCGAATTTCTATCGTTGTTAATCCATTCTTCAAAGAAAGAGGATCTGGATGGAGCTTGTATTTAGGGCTTCAGGAATTGCGCGACGATTCGATAGATTTTGTCACATTCGCCGAAGGCGACCTGTTTTTCGATGAGAGCTCCTTCCTGCGCGTGTGTTCAGCTCAAAGGGATGTGCTGACATGCACTGATGAGGTCATCGATGCGAGACGTTCAGTGGCATTCTACTGTGATAGTGGAATGCATCCGCATTATATATATGACACTGCCCATGGGTCGATGCGAATCCCTGAATCCTTTACTCGCATCTACAACTCAGGCCAGGTATGGCGATTCGCACGAGTTGCTCGGCTCTTCGATGAAATCGATGGCTTTCCTGACGAGAGGATGTTCGGAACTAACCTCGAAATGATCAATGCATATTACTCGACGATGAGCATAGACGAATTGGATATCGTCCGATTTCGCACTTGGGTCAACTGCAACAGTATCGGAGACTATCGATTAGCTTTTGGGGGAATGTGTGATGATCGCAACGAATGACAAATTGATGCGTCTTGCCCGGAAGAGCGAGAATGGTTCCATCAAGATACTGATCACAGGTCTAGGGAGCGTAGGGAATTATCTCCTTTCTTACCTCCTCAGCATGAACGATCCTGCGTTAGAGATCGTCGTCGTTGGTCGTGACGCTCGAAAGATGCAGGTCGATGCGAATATCGCACAAGTCGCTTCCTTGATCAGGCGACAGAACAAGAGTCATGTCAAAGTGGTCGGTGGGGTCGATCTCGATGATATCGATTCGATCATCTCGTGTCTGAAAGAGGAGACCCCAGATTTCATTATCAACACGAGCCGTGCTTTTGCTGGTTTGAAATACGGCAGCATCTCATGGACGAACGTGAGAGCTTATGGTATCTGGACCCCGTTGTCCGTTCGTTATATTCGAAACATCATGGAAGCTCATGAGAGGGTCGGTTGCAAAGCTATAGTGATCAATACTTCCTACTCCGATGCGACCATACCATGGATTAAAAGTGCAGGTAGAGAATACCCGGATTTTGGAAGTGGAAACCTTAACCATCTCGTTCCGCGTGTGAAGCTTGCTGCGGCGCAACTGTTGAACGTTGACGATTTTTGGAATATCGAAGTTGATCTCGCTACTGCTCATTTTCATGATGTCGTGATAAGCAAAGAGGGACATGCTGAAGGGGCTACCCAGCTTTTGCGGTTGTCGTATAGGGGAGATAGCATTGACCTCGACCAGGATCAAGTGCTCTCGCTCTGCTCTATTCCGATGCCGAGCGACGCGAAGCGCAACATGATGAACGCATCGAGCAATTTCGATATCATCCAATGCATCCTCACGGCGCTTCGTGAGCATAGGATCGAGAAATTCTTCTCTCCGGGTGCTCTTGGCGAGCTAGGGGGCTATCCTGTTATCGTTGACGGCATGAATTGTGAAGCAGGCATCGATGTAAGTGTGTTCTCTCTTGCGGATATGCGACGTAAGAATCAAGAGTCGATGTATCTTGATGGGATCGAAAGAATAGAGAGCGGGTCGCTTTTTTATACCGACGAGCTTCTCGAGAAAGTCGAGAAGGCTTTTTCTGTGCGGCTTCCGAAAGAGGTTCGCTTTGAAGAGGTGGATACCGTAGCCGACATGATAGTGGAGAAAGTCATCCTGCCTGCCTTGAACAGGTGATGTTCTCGTTCGACGCGGGTAGAGATGGTGCGTGGCAACAGGAGCGAAGGAGTAGGTCAGGGTGGATGTGCGGAATCTGACAGAGGCTATGGGAATCGATTTCTTCACAGGCGTGCCGGATTCGCAATTAAAGCCCCTTTGCGACCATTTGATGGCTGAGTTTGGTTCTGATCCTGCTCATCATATTGTGGCGGCGAACGAGGGCAATGCTATTGCCATCGCTGCTGGTTACCATCTCGCGACCGGTAAGGTTCCTGTAGTGTATATGCAGAATAGTGGTGAGGGCAACGCTGTTAATCCCATCACTTCTCTCCTGAGCGAAGAGGTTTATGGCATTCCTGCGTTGTTGATCATTGGATGGCGAGGTGAGCCTGGTATTCATGATGAACCGCAGCATGTTTTCCAGGGGAAGATAACGACTAGTTTGCTCGATCAGCTTGGAATCGCTTGCGAGATTCTGGATGCGGACACTTCTGTTGAAGAGATCGAATCCACCATGTCTCGTTTTCGTGCTCTTTTTCGAGAAGGAAAGAGCGCGGCTTTTGTCGTGCGAAAAGGGGCACTTTCGTTCGATGGTGTTTTAGATTACGGTAACAGCTACCTCTTGGCCAGGGAGAAGGCTATCGAGATTATCCTGGAAGCAGCAGGAGATCATCCGGTTGTATCCACTACGGGAAAGCCGAGCCGAGAGTTGTTCGAGATACGTGAAAGATTGCAGCAGATTCATGATGCCGATTTTCTCACAGTGGGTTCGATGGGTCATGCTTCATCAATAGCGCTAGGCATAGCGGCGCAAAAGCCTGAGGTGATAGTCTGGTGCGTAGACGGAGATGGGGCTGCACTCATGCATATGGGGGCTTTGGGAGTGATCGGATCGAGCGGTATCAAGAATATCGTACATGTTATTCTCAATAACGGTTCACATGAAACAGTAGGAGGAATTCCCACTGCAGCACGATATATTGATCTGGCGGGGATAGGGGTCGCTTGTGGCTACGACCGAGTCGAGCATGCGGCCACTTATGAGGAGCTCGATGAAGCGCTTGCGCACATCCGTGAACGAGGGGAGCTTACTCTGTTGGTCGTAGACTGCGCGTTGGGCTCGCGGTCTGACTTGGGTCGTCCAACTATCTCTCCATCGGATGCAAAACGCTCTTTTGAACGCTACCTCGCTAAGCTCTAAGAGCGATATCATTCGAGCGATTGCATGCTCGTGAGCATGTTACCTTATCGAGATCGTTCTTCGTGTTCGGAAAAGAACCAACGCGGTTGTCTCAAGACCGCGTCGTCTGTCGATTCTGTTTCTTTCGTATTGCGCTTATCTTTAAAGCTTAATCCGAATTCCATTTGGCTTTCATGTTGCTATATATAAGGGAAGGATTTGTGAGGGCCTCGGCCTTCGTGGAGACAGGATCCTTTCAGTTTGCGAAAAAAAGGGGGGGGTCGAAGCAGTCGAGTACTGCTGAGAGGGAGACGTACTCAGCTTGATCACCTTCGATCTCAGTGCTCTTTCCGGGTCGTGCCCGATGCTCTTCCCGGGATAGTGGAAGGTCGTTGGTAGGAGCCCGACGTATGGCAGCATCCATCCGATCGAATGCGCTCTCTTCTTCGCCGAGGCGTTCACCAGGAGGCCCTTCTTGTTTTTCGGGCTCTTCGAGCGAACGCCTAGGTCTTCTTTAGTATGCTGCAGACAGCTTCTTCGAGATTCGTTTCGAACTGCATGTCGAAGATGATCCGCTTGAGCTCAACGGGGTCGTCGGGAAGACCCTCCAAATTCTCATCTTCTGATGGTCCTGTAGGCGCTGCTGATCGCGCGTTCAGCTCCTCGCTAAGACATTCCCATTCCCTTATGCATGACCAGCCCGATAGTGGCGATATTCTGCTCGATCGCATATGGCATGTGAACTCCCTTTCTCGCGGTTTGATTCATGCTTTCCTGTCCCTTTGTTTCAAGAGGGAGCTCTTCGCTGTGACTAGTCGTCGTTATCGTGTATGTGGGCTAGGCGCGGCCAGATTGCTCTTCCATATGCTCCGCCCATACTTTGAGCTTCTTCGTGCTCTCGTTTATTTGATCGAGAATGTGGAGGATATCGTCGAAGATGGGATGCTCATCGCTAGTGAGCTTGTTGTCGGAGATGATCTCATGCAGACGCACCTCGAGCTCGTCTACTCTATTGAATGCTCCAGCAAGTTCGAAATAGGTGCGATAGATGTCTTCGCTTCCAAGGGTGGAATCGGTATGAGCTATCTGCTTTCCAAGTGGGCAATTGTAGGAACAATGCAACCACTTCGGCTCGGGTGTTCCATAGGCTCCTGCAAGGGCGATGACCGTTTCTGCGCTGGGCACTCGGACATCGCGCTCGTATTCTTTCAGCGATGCTGAGCTGATCGGATGACCGGCTGCACTCAATGCCGGAGAGGCCGCTTCCCTGCTCGAAAGGCCGCTCCGCTTTCGACACGCTCGATAGATGTTCTCGTCTTCTTGGGTTGCTATGTTCCGCATGAGAATTCCTTTGTCTGAGCCATTCGAACTCGTTGCGTGATCGAAACCATCTGATCGTGTGGTCAGGCTAGCATGACAGAAGGAAGGATAGAAGGTCTATCTATTTCGCCCATTAATGGCCATTCGCGCTATCTCCCCTCTTGATCATCGTATCGCTATCCTTCTTATTGAAGTTGAACGACCTAGGCATGCTCATGAAGAAAGCAGCGAGTCGCGAAACGAGAAAAGTTGATGACGTAAGAGGCTAGGAGTAAAACGTATGGCTCACATCAAGTACATCGGCAACGACACCCGTAAGACGAACGGCCCTATAACGTGCGACAAGAATGGGTGTAAGAACTAAGGGGAAAATGGTAGTGGGGTCCCCGCTGCTATTTGCTGACCGACAGCCGAGAGCTGCCGGTCAGTTCTTTTCGGTGCTGGAAGTATGAACGTTTTCAGCACCTCCTTGTCATTTGATTCCGAAGATAATGAGTTTGTTGGGTAGGGGATGATGCTCTAGGTCCTCTGTATTGACGATGTTGACGGGAATTACAGAACCGGGCAAGATGTATTGATGGCTGTTAAATTGTACGAACGGAAGATAAGCAGCAACTCTTTTGATGGAGACTTTCTCCCCATGGCCCGATTGATGTGATTCGAGAACGCGAGTTTCTGGAGCTAGTCTCTCCGCAGAAAGGCAAGATAGTGTTCGTATCGTGTCTTCTTGACCGCGTTGTTATGTGTCAATGTTTGGTTGAGCTTGACTGGAAGGCAGAGGCGTGGCGTATGTCCGACTCCGGTCACACTATCCATTTTAATGGTGAGGGGTTCATGGGGTCGTATGAGTATGGGGTTGTGGAGCTTTAGATGGTTGACGAGAATGAATTGGCTCACCTTGTAAGGAATCTCGTTCGGTCTCAGACAGGGGGAGAATGGTGGGACTTCAAAAGGGAATGGCCTTTGAAAGAGGATTTGTTGTATGACATTATTTGTTTGGCGAACAATACTCAGTTTCACGATTCGTACTTAGTGATTGGCGTTGATGAAGAAAACGGATTTACGTTTAGAGACGTGACTAACGATGTTAATCGTAAAAACACTCAGAAGATCGTTGATTTTCTGAAGTCACAGCCTTTTGCTGGGGACAACTTCCCAAACGTTTACATACAAGCGATTTCTCTGCAAAAAGGTGTAGTTCTGGATGTCGTCTGTATTGAAGGCAGTAAGAACGCCCCCTATTTTCTAAAAGACAACCATCAAGGTATCCATGCTGGTTCTATCTGTACGAGAACGATGGATTCTAACACCCCAAAGGGAAAATGCGCCAACTATCGACAGATTGAAACGTTATGGCGCAATCATTTTGGCCTCGCCGATGCGCCCATTGAAAGACTGAGAGACTTTCTGCAGGATGCTGAAGGTTGGCAGGACTCTTTGGAGCGCTCAGAAGGGCGAAAGGAATTTTATATCCAGCATCCTGAGTACACGATCGAGCGTGTAGACGATGATGGACTTAACGGTTATGAGTACTACCATTTTGAACAAATGGATCAAACCCCGCACTGGTGTGAGATTTTCGTTAGGTGCCATCAGACTGTCATTGCAGGAATGCAGGGTGCTGTTTTAGATAGGGGAAGGTATTTCACGTCGGTTCCTGATAGAGCTTTTGTGGGAACCCCTTCGCACAGCGGCTGGCGAATAGATGACGGTTGATTGCCAGGGCAAGAGCCATACCCTGGGGGGCGTGGACAAATACTTGGACATCTGAAGTAAGGAGACGATGGAGTGGTCAAGATATCTTGGACTATTATTTAAGCAACTTTAGGCCGCATCGCGCTCTAAGTCGCAAGGGGCATTGTAGCCGATGGCTGAATGCATCCTTTGCCTGTTGTAGTAGAGCTCGATGTACTTGAAGACATCCTGCCTCGCTTCGTCTCTCGTCTTGTATTCCTTGCCCTTCACCAGCTCCCGCTTCAGGGTCTTGAAGAAGGATTCGGCGAGCGCGTTGTCCCATGGGTTGCCGGGCCTTGACATCGACTGGGCTATCCCATGGGATTCCAGGCAGCGCTGGAATGCACGGGACGCGTATTGGACACCCTGGTCGTCATGGAATACGAGGCTGAAGTCGGCAGGGGGGACACTCCCTGCCGATCGCCTGCTCGATCGCGTCCACCGCGAGCTTCTCGGTGATGCGCTCGGACATCGACCAGCCGACGACCTTGCGATGCCATGCGTCTATGACGGCGGCTAGGTAGAGCCAGCCCTCGGAGGTGTCGATGTAGGTGATGTCGCCCACCCAGAGGCGGTTGCGCGCATCCACCTCGAACATGCGGTCGACGAGGTTGACGCGCGGATCGCCCATCTCGACCGCCTTCGCCCTGCGATGCTTCCTTGTTGTGCCCTTGGCTTGGAGCCCTAGTTTCCGCATGACGTTCAGCACGCGCTTCTCGCTGACCACGATGCCGTCTTTCCTGAGCTCGCGGTTGATGCGACGGTAGCCGTAGCGGCCCTTGTGGTGCTCGAACTTCTCCACGACGAATCCTTCCAACGCTTCGCGCTCTATCTGGGCGTTCGATTTCCTCCGCTTGATGTAGTCGTAGTATTCGGACTTCGAGACCTTCAGGATCTCGCATGCCTTCCTGATGGGGCCGAACTCGCCCCTATGCGCTTTGAGGAACTCGCATCTCACGCATGGTCTTGACTCAAGAAGGCCCGGAAATTTTTTAACAGCTCGTTCTCGCGCTCGAGCTCCTCGACCTTCTTCCTGAGCTTGACGATCTCGTAGTCTTCGTTGACCTTAGGGCTGCCGTTGCCGGGGAATGCCGCCTCTCCCATTTCCTCGTGCTCTTGCGCCCAACGTCTGAGCGTCGAATCCTTGATGTCCAGCTCTTTCGCAAGGTCGACGACCCTCGCTTCTCCGCTCAAGACGGTCTTCGCCGCCGCTATCTTGAACTGCTTGTCGTACCGCTTCCTCTTTTGGGTCATATCGAACACCTTTCACCCTTAACTAGGCGTCCAATTTATCTTACCCTCTCCAGGTCTAGTAGCCTAGGCTTGTCCAAGAAAACATCCACGCCCCCGGGTGTTCGGCTGACAACGAAAATTGACTAGTCATAAAGGAGGATCGTTACCTGCCGCTCCCTTGACCGCCTTTCAGATGACCAGGGACGGCCTCCTTTCGTTTCTACACCGATTTCATCGGCCATTATCCCGACCCGTTCGCCCCCGGCCGTGATGGCAGCTCTTATCATGCGAGCTAAGAAAGGCCATCAGCGAGCAGAGAAAGCGCTGATGGGAAGAATGGTGCGAGAGGAGAGGGTCGGCTATGACACGGTCGATCGGTGGAGAGAGCAAGGCGATAGTGGCTCGCAAGTGGGCCACGCTGTTTCTGTCTGTGGTGCTCGCCCTGGGCGCGTGCGTAGGTTGCGATGGAGCTACGGGCGAAGAGGTCGAAGGGTCATCGGGGAAGGAGCTCGCCAAGACAGGAGAAACGGCTCCGGCCGCATCTACGCTGACCATCGAGGTGACCGCACCTGATTGGCCTGAGGAAGGTGGTAGCGTTCCGGTTTGCGTCCAAGGTGAGACGACCGAGCAGAAGGAGGTCGTGAAGACCTATTTTGTGAAGCCGAACACGAAGAAGGAGGTGAACCTCGACCCAGGTACCTACGACCTGAGCGTCGTCACCACATCACTGGATTCCGATTCGGTCATCTGGCGCTCTTCGTCACGGCATGTTGATCTTGAAGCGGGGAAGAGCGCGATCATTGCCCTTGAGCTTGTCCACGACAGAGAAGCTATGGAGAAAGCTGTTCGCGAGGCCGAAGAGAAAGCAAAGGCAGAAGCGGAGGCTCGGGCCAAAGCTGAGGCCGAGGCTGCGGCTCAGGCGCAGGCTCAACGGGAAGCTGAGGAAGCTGCCGCCAGGGCAGCTGAAGCGAAAGCCGCTCAAAGCCGTGCCAGCGAACCTCGAAGCACGCCCGCCCCGCAGGCCTCCGCACAGAACGGCGCGACCGTCTACATCGCCGCGAGCGGCAACGGAACGAAATATCACCGCAGTCCCAGTTGCAGCAACATGAAGGGCACTGTGACCCTGAGCGTGAGCGATGCTCAGGCGCGAGGGTATGGTCCTTGCAAGAAATGCTATTGATGAGGTCGGCCTTGAGCTCTCTGGTGCCTTGTTCGTCTCGTGAGGTGCAGGAGGGCCGGTCGATGATAGAAGGGGGTCTTTGACCGTGATGCTCCAACAAGAGAGAATGCGCTCTATTCTTAGGGGCGTAGTTCAGGGGGGGGGCTCCTTGCCCTTGTTCTGGTCTTTTGGCTGAGCCTTACGCTCGTCTATTGCATCCCTGAGTCGGCCCTTCGAGAGCATGGGGTGGAGTCGGCGGACATCCTCGTTCGGGAAGGGATCTACCCAGAATCGACGACAGAAGGCCATCTTGGCGTAGATAACTTCACCGTAGCTTGGATGCTGAACATCGCGGTGCACGCATCAGGGAATCCGTTCGTCTCATCTCTCTTGAACGAATTCTCGGGACCTTTCGATGTTGACCAGGTAGGCCGAGTGAAGGCGTGGGCGGAAGACCCTGACGGTCTAGAGCGGGGCGCCTATTCTCGTTATTGGCATGGGTACCTGATCTATCTCAAGCCATTGCTGGTTTTCTTCGATATCCGTCAGATCCGCTTCCTCTTTCAGACCATCTTCGTCCTTCTGGTCGCTTCGGCGGTCATCTCTTTGGTGCGACGGCTTGGAGACAGAGGACCGTTCGTGGCCATGGCGCTCGTCTTCTCCTATGCGGTGATGCATGGGTTCGATGCCGTTACGGTGCTTCCTATGTTCCCATCGTTCGCTATCAGCGTCATCGGTATATTGTGGGCGCTGCGAGCACGTGATGATCGCCGGTCGATAGTCCGCGGGTTTTTGCTCCTAGGTGCGTTCACGGTCTTCTTCGACATGTTGGACAATCCTGTTCTCACAGCGGGCATGCCCGCTGCTATCGTGCTCGTGCGCTTCATCGATGTTCGATCGTCGAAGTGGCTGTTGACGACCCTTTTGCTCTCGATGCTGGCTTGGTGTTGCGCTTACGGGTTCGTTTGGGCTATGAAATGGATCCTTTGCACCATCGTCACTGGTCACGACATCATCGGAGAGGCGATCAGGCAGGTGGGCTTTCGATCGGGAGTGAGCGGCCAGGAGGGAAGGGATCTAGGGATAGTGAGCCTGACCGCGATCCTGAGGAATCTCAGGATCAGGGATGTGATTATTCCGGTCGTCCTGACCTTGTTCTTGATATGTGCCGTGCTGTTCGTTCTGCGCTTCGTCAGGGGACGACGTGAGCTAGCGGGCAACGCGAAGCTTTGGACTGGCGTAGGGCTTTTCGCGTTGGTGGGCGTTCTACCCTACCTCTGGTACGCGGTCATCGGGAATCATTCGGCTTTGCATAGCTTCTTCACCTATCGCGATCAGATCATCACCGTCTTTGCGTTGCTCACATGCGCGCAGTGGCTTTGGCGCGGGAAAGGGCCGAAGGGAGAGGGCTTCGCTTCTCGCGGCACGGAGAAGAGCGATATTGACCGAGCGAACAGGCGTTATGCCGAAATGTTGGGAAACAAGCCGGGCATTTGCTCTTATCATGCGCAGTACGGAGCTCTATTGAGCGAACGAGAGCATTCGAGGTGAGGGAGTCGGTCGTGGGCGAACAGAGGCGTGAGGAACGTGAAGATAGAGCAGTGGGCGAACGGCGCTCCACCGTGCGGCATGGGCGCGGAACGGGCGATGGTGCTGGTCGTGCACGGCATGTTGCGAGCTCTCAGCCGGCTGCTCCGAAGGGGAAGCCCGTTGTGGTGAAGCGCAGCGATCAGCCAGCGCCTCCGAAGGGAAGCCCGGTCAAGTTGCGCCGCGATGCTCCGGCATTGAGGTCGAAGCATGAAGCGGTGGCCGACCTTTTCAGCACCACCAAGCGCAAGTGGATAGGGGCGCTCGTCGCGCTCGTGCTCGTGGTCGGTATCGGCAATGCTATCGGGGGCACCTCATCGCCTTCTGAGCCGGCTGGGCAGTCGCTCGCTGTCACTGGCTTGTCATCTCAGGCTTCTTCCTCGAAGTCAGCAGAAGCTGAGGCGGCTCGTGCGGCTGAGGTGAAAGCGAAGGAGGAGGCCGACAGGAAGGCGAAGGAGGAAGCGGAGGCTCAAGCTGCGGCAGAGGCAGAGGCGCAAGCCCAGGCTCAACGAGAAGCTGAAGCCCAAGCCCAGCGCGATGCGGAAGCGCAACGAGCAGCCGCGGCTCAGTCCGCACCGGCCGCATCGCCTCAAAGCCGCGCCGCCGAGCCCCAGAGCACGCCTGCCCCGCAGGCTTCCGCGCAGAACGGCGCGACCGTCTACATCGCTGCGAGCGGGAAAGGCGGTAGCTATCACAAGCGCTCCACCTGTGGCAGGATGAAGGATTCTTCTCCGCTGAGCCTGAGCGATGCTCAAGCCCAAGGGTACGCTCCTTGCGGTAACTGCTATTGATGGAGAGCGTTATTGTGCGCGACCCTCTTCTTCTCGCCGACGAAAAAGAACAGGGCTCTTCGCCGGTGCGCTGCCACGAGGTCGCCGTTTCGGGTATCATGCCAGGAAGGAAAAACTCCTCCTTTATATATGTGACGGCTTATGAAAGGATAGCGACGCTGCTATGACGCTGCTCGATCTGTGGATGCTGTTGAAGAGGAACTGGGTGCTCGTGGTGGCTGTTCCCGTCCTGTGCGCGGCGGTGTGCTGGGGCGCTATGAGCGCCATGCCGGCCACCTATTCCGCCTCGGCCACGCTCGTCACGTCCGGGGAGCTCGCTATCGTCAATGGGCAAGCTACCAGCGTCGCAGCGCAGAAGAGCGCCGAGACGGGGCTGGAAGTGACAGCGGTCCAGACCGCCGCTAGCCAATCCATCACCATCACGGCGAAAGGGCCTGATGCTGCGGAATGCGTGCGCGTCGCCAATGATGCTGCCACCGCTGCACGCGACAAGGCCCTTGCGTTCCTCGGACAGGACAGCGCGACCGAAGGTATCGCTGACGCGGCGCCCGATGCGAACGATGCTGCTGTCTATGCGCTCGCCCTGCTCGCCGACGAGAACGTCGTCCACATCTCGCTCACCGAGGCCACGGCGGCGAAGGACATCTCGCCCAGCAAATCGAGGTACACCATCGTCGCGTTCATCGCCGGTCTGCTGCTGGCCATCTGCATCATCGTCATCCGCGATATGGTGCGCGGTTCCATCCATAATGCCAACGAGATGGAAGAGAATTACGACCTGCGCCTGCTCGGCCGCATCCAGAACGGCCGACGACGAAGCAGCCAGCCGCTCGACGGTCAGGCTGAGGCGCTGTTGGCCTCGCTCGACTTCGCAGGGGAGGGCTCACGGGCGCTCTGCCTGGTGCCCATGGAATCCGTTGCCAGCGCGGTGCGCGTGGTGGCCACCCTCCAGTCCGCTTCCGAGAAGGCCGAGCGCACCTTAGCGGCGCTGCAGGATGCGGCCGATCTTCCGCTGACGGATGCTGCCGCTCTTGTCCAGCAGATCGCCGCGCGCATGCAGCTCGAAGCCGACCTCGCGTTGGTGGTGGCGCCAGCTGTGGCCGATAGCGCCGATTATGCGTACCTCGCTCCGGCTTGCGGCAAGGCGGTGCTCGTGCTGGAAGCCATGCGCACCAAGCGCGCGCACCTGGAAGATGCTCTGCGCCAGCTGGCTCTTTCCAATACCGAGGTCGCCGGCTTCATCATGGTGAGCGACCGCTGATCGGCTGATCGCGCCCAGCGTCAAGCTTCGATAGGATCACCCGCCCTCGTCCGCAAAGGCGAGAGCGAACCGATAGACTTTCTCATGCACTGGATCGAAGAGGGAAGGAAAGCATCAACATGACAGAGAACGCTCAACGGGAAAAGGCCGTGCTCGCATATTCCGGTGGCCTCGATACCTCCGTTTGCATCAAGTGGCTGCAAGAGAAGCACGACCTCGACGTCATCGCCGTGGTCGGCGAGGTGGGCCAAGACCATGACGGTTTGGAGAAGGTGAAGGAGCGCGCCCTGGCCTCCGGTGCGGTGGAGTGCCGCGTGGTGGACATGCGCGACGACTTCGCCAATGAGTACCTCACGAAGGCTCTGGCCGCCAACTCGCTGTACGAGAACAAGTATCCGCTGGTGAGCGCCTTGTCTCGCCCCCTCATCACCAAGCATCTCGTTGACATCGCTCACGAGACCGGTGCCAAGTACATCGCCCATGGTTGCACGGGCAAGGGCAACGATCAGGTGCGCTTCGAGACCTCCATCATGGCGCTCGATCCCACGCTCGAGATCATCGCGCCGGTGCGCGAGTGGGACCTGAACTCCCGTGACGCAGAGATGGCTTGGGCAGCCGAGCATGGCATCGAGGTGCCCACTACCAAGAAGTCGCCCTATTCCATCGACGACAATCTGTGGGGCCGCGCCATCGAGTGCGGCGTGCTGGAGGATCCCTGGAACCAGCCGCCCGATGACATCTACACCATGACCGACGACCCGCAGGCCGCCCCTGACGAGCCCGAGGTGGTCGAGGTCACCTTCGAAGCGGGCGTGCCCGTTGCCCTTGATGGCGAGAAGATGAGCTACCTCGACATCATCTATAAGATGAACGAGATCGCTGGCCGCAACGGCTTCGGCCGTCTCGACCTGATCGAGAACCGCCTGGTGGGCGTGAAGAGCCGCGAGTGCTACGAGGTGCCCGGTGCCCTTGCCCTCATCGAGGCTCACAAGGCCCTCGAAGATCTCACCCTCGAGCGTGACGTGCTCCATCATAAGCTGGCCATGGAGCAGCTGTGGGCGAACCTGGTCTACGACGGTCTGTGGTTCTCGCCGCTGAAGTACGCGGTGGACGCCTTCCTCGAGAACACCCAGCAATACGTCACCGGCACCGTGCGCCTGCGGTTCTACAAGGGCACCTGCACGGTCACCGGCCGCAAGAGCGATTACTCGCTCTACAACTACAAGCTGGCCACCTACGATGCGGAGGACACCTTCGACCATGCCGCAGCCAAGGGCTTCATCGACCTCCATGCGCTGCCTACGAAGGTATGGGCCACGAACCGTCGCGAGCAGGCGGGCGAATAGTCGCTGCGACAGATACGGAACCGAAGGCGCCCTTTCGCGAGGGCGCCTTTCATCTCATGAGGGATCGCTAGAACGAAGGAAGATGAACATGGCACTCTGGTCGGGAAGGTTCGAGCAGGACGTCGATAGCTTCACCCAAGCATTCGGCGCCTCGCTGCCCGTTGACAAGCAGCTCTATGCCCAAGACATCGCGGGCTCCATCGCCCATGCCCATATGCTGGCAGCCCAGGGCGTCATCGCTACCGAAGATGCCGAGGCCATCGAGGGCGCCCTGAACGACATCCGAGCCGAGATCGAGGCCGGCACCTTCGTTTTCGATGTGAACGCGGCCGAAGATATCCACATGGCCATTGAAGGAGAGCTGATCGCTCGCATCGGCGATGCGGGTGCGCGCCTCCACACCGGTCGCAGCCGCAATGACCAGGTCGCCACCGACACGCGCCTGTTCGTCATGGAGCGCTGCGGCGACCTCATGGAGGCGAACATCGCTCTGCGCCGCGCCCTTATGGTCCAGGCAGAATCGAACTTCGATGTGGTCATGCCGGGTTACACTCACCTTCAGCACGCCCAGCCGGTGCTGTTCGCGCATCACATGCTCGCTTACACCTGGATGCTCGCTCGCGACTTCACGCGCTTGGAGGCAGCCCGCACCGCTGCGGCCATGAACCCGCTCGGTGCCGCGGCACTGGCAGGGACCACCTACCCTCTCGATCGCTTCGCCACCACCGACGCTCTCGGCTTTTCGGCCCCCATCCCGAACTCTCTTGACGCGGTGTCCGACCGCGACTTCCTGCTCGACCTGCTGCATGCTTGTAGCGTGTCGGCCATGCACCTCAGTCGTCTGTGCGAGGAGGTCATCCTCTGGTCCACATCCGAGTTCGGCTTCATCACGCTCTCCGATAGCTACTCCACCGGCTCTTCGATCATGCCGCAGAAGAAGAACCCCGACTTCGCCGAGCTGATCCGCGGGAAGTCGGGTCGCATCATCGGCGATATGGTGGCGCTGCTGGTCACCATGAAGGGGCTGCCGCTCGCCTATAACAAGGACCTCCAAGAGGACAAGGAGGGCGCGATCGACGCAGCCCGCACCCTCGAGGATTGCTACCGTTGCGCCGCCGGCATGATCGCCACCATGACCATCCATCCGCAAGCCATGCGCGCCCAGCTGCGTCGCGGCTTCATCGCCGCCACGGACGTGGCCGATTATCTGGCGAAGAAGGGGCTGCCGTTCCGTCGGGCCCATGAGGTGGTCGGACGCCTCGTGCTGGAGTGCGAGAGGCGCGGCTGCGAGCTCGATGGTCTGTCGCTCGCCGACTTCACGGCCCAGAGCGATCTGTTCGAAGAGGACATCGTGAGGATGCTCGACCTCGATGCCATCGTGGATGCGCGCCTCACTTATGGCGGCACGGGTCGCGCGGCCGTGAAGACGCAGTTCGAGGAAGCGCAGCAGCGACTGGCGGCCGACGAGGAGCGCATCTGAGCGCACGACGGAGGCGCTTGTGTTGTCTCGGTGGAGAAACCACCGAGACCCTATGCGCTTTTCCCGCGAAACACGTTCGCCCTGACAGTGGGGAAATGCCGAGGTGATACAATGAGCGCGTCATACGTGTAATTCATCGCGCGCTCGTCGCGCGTCGTTCTCTCGGAGGTGTTCGTGGGTTCCCGTGCGCTGAAGAGCCGCCATGGCATCAAGAAGAAGGATAAGAAGGTCATCGCGCTCGGCGTGCTCGGCGTCTTCGCGGCTCTGGGCTTGGCGCTGTGGATCGGCTTCACGAGCATCGTCAATGCGGCCCTGGCCGACCTTCCGGATTACTCCAATCCTGGCGGTTACAGCACCGCCAGCACCACCACCATCTATGCGTCCGATCGTGAGACGGTGCTCGCCGAGCTTCAGGCGGTGAATCGTCAACCGGTGGAGATAGACCAGGTGAGCCAATACGTGCTCGACGGCACCGTGGCTACCGAGGACGAGCGCTTCTACCAGCATGCCGGCATCGATCCGCTCGGCATCGCCCGCGCGGTGGTGAACAACCTCATGGGCGGTGCGCTCGAGGGAGCCTCCACCATCACCCAGCAGTTCGTGCGCAACACCATCCTGTCCAAAGAGATGACCGACATCTCCTTCAACCGCAAGATACGTGAGATGTACATCTCGCTCAAGATAGAGGAGCAGCACTCCAAAGAAGAGATCCTCAACATGTACCTGAACACGATCAACTACGGTTCGGGCGCTTATGGCATCGAGGCAGCTGCGGAGCGCTATTTCTCGAAGCACGCGGACGATCTTACCTTGGCCGAAGCGGCCATGCTCGTGGGCATCCCTCAGTCGCCCACCTACAACAACCCCATCGACAACCCCGATAACTGCCTGTCTCGCCGCAACACGGTGCTCGACCGCATGGTCTCCAACGGCTACGTCTCCCAAGAGGAGGCCACAGCAGCCAAGGCCGAGCCCATCGTGCTGAACGAGACCGTGCGCACCACCACAGGCTTCGTGGCCTACCCCTATTTCGCCAGCTACGTGCGCAATCAGCTGGACGGAAAGTACGAGTTCTCGAAAGAGGACCTGTTCGAGGGCGGTATGAAGGTATACACCACTCTCGATGTGAACGCCCAGCAGGCGGCCGAGGAAGCAGCAGCCGACAAGTTGAAGCAGGTGGGCGAGGAATACGAGATCTCTCTTGTGGCCATCGACCCCGATAACGGCTATATCCGCGCCATGATCAGCGGCAAGGACTTCAATGAAACGCAGGTCAACATGGCTACCGGCGAGGGCGGCTCGGGTCGCCAGTCGGGCTCTGCCGCTAAGACCTTCACGCTGGTGGCGGCGCTGGAAGAGGGCATCGACCCTGAGACCACCATCGATGCGGGCGCGCGCGTGAAGCTCCCCGGTTGGAACGTCGAGAACATCAACGGCCACGATTATGGCACCAAGACCATCGCCGATGCGTTCGCCGTCTCCTCCAATACCGCTTTCGCCCGTCTGATCATGTATCTGACGCCCGAGAAGGTGAACGCTGTCTCCCATAAGCTCGGCATCACCTCCGACCTTATGAACACCGGTGCGGTCACCTTGGGCGCTTCATCGGTCAAGCCCTTGGAGATGGCCGATGCCTATGCGACCATCGCCAACGGTGGCACCCATTATGATCCCGAGTGCATCGAGCAGGTCATCAATCGCGACGGAGAGGTCATCGTCGATAACACCCACCCGCAAGGGGAGCGCGTCATCTCCGAAGAGGTCGCCTATGCCGCCACTGAGGTCATGAAGGGCGTCATCAACAAGTCCATCGGCACCGGTGGACCGGCACGTCTTGCGAACGGACAGGAAGCTGCCGGCAAGACGGGCACCTCCGAGAACTACATGGACAGCTGGTTCTGCGGCATCACGCCGCAGTATTCCGTAGCCATCTGGATGGGCGACCGTGCCGATTACGACAAGGCCAAGCCCATCCATCCTACGGTCACCAGCGTGTTCTCAGCGTTCCTCAACAAGGTGCTGGCCGGCCAGCCCAAGGAATACTTCCCCAAAGCGAAGTCGCCCACCTACAAGAAGGACTTCAAGAACGAGGAATACCACATCGGCGGCCAATACCAGGATGAGGATACCGATGAGTACGAGGTGGACGAGGACGGCAACATCCTTCTCGACGAGGACGGCAACCCCATTCCGAAGTACGAGAGGGACGAGAACGGCAACATCGTCCTTGACGAGAACGGCAACCCTGTGTTCAAGAAGAAGCCGGATTCCTCCTCGTCTTCGGATGCGTCCTCTTCATCCGCGGCAGCGAGCAGCAGCAATAGCGGTGGCTCCCATGGAGGCAATCTCTATCAAGGCCCCATCGGAGGTTACGGTAACGCTACCGGTTCGACGGGGTACTGGAAAGATGGCGTATACTACTACCAGTAGCTGACCTCATGAAGCCTCGGTCATCCGGGGCTTCTTCACTCTCAAGGACGGGATGCGAATGCTGAAGCGTGGCATTGCGATGATGATAGCGAGCGCTCTGCTCGTGCTGAGCCTAGGCGGTTGCGCGGGCTTTCAGCAGAACGATCAAGAGGCGAAGGCCCAGGCGGCTAATCGTCAGTACATGTCGCAGGTGAGCTCCATCACCGATGAGCTGACGCAGCGTTTAGCGGCCTTCGATATGGCCGTGGCCGACAACGATGTGGTGGCCATGCGGCTGAAGGCCGACGATGCCTTCAAGACCATCGACCAGCTCTCGACGCTGCAGCCCCCTGACGTGCTGAAAGACGTGCAGGCTGGTTACGTGGAGGGCGCGACCAAGCTGAAGGACGCGCTCGATTCCTATGTGGCGCTGTATTCCGAGGCGCAAGGCACCGACGATCGGGCCATGACCGAGAGCGCTTACGCTGAGCGTCTGGCCGCCATCCAAACGACCTATGACGAGGGCATCGCCAAGCTGCAGGAGACCGACAAGAAGGCCACCGAGCTGTGAGCGACAGAGCCGTCGAGCGCGCAGGTTCGCGCTCCTGTGGCCTAGAGCTGCTCGCGCCTGCCGGCAACGAGGCGGCGCTCCATGCTGCGGTGCGTGGTGGGGCGAATGCGGTGTATCTGGGTCTTGAAGCCTTCAATGCGCGCCGGGGGGCGGACAACTTCACGCTCGAAACGCTCGGTGCTGCGTGCGACTATGCGCATCTGCGTGGCATTTCCGTCTATGTGACGCTGAACACGATCATCCTGCCCGACGAGCTTGACGATGCGCTCGAATGCGCTCGTCAGGCATGGCGTGCTGGTGCGGATGCGTTCATCGTGCAGGATATCGGCTTGGCGAGCGAGCTGCATCGCACGCTGCCTGAGGCGCGCTTGCACATCTCGACCCAGATGAACACCCATAGCGCTTGGGGCATCGAAGCAGCGGCGCTCCTCGGTGCCTCCCGCGTCACGCTCGCCCGAGAGCTCTCCCTCGAAGAGATCGCTCATTTGGCGAGCCTGGCCCGCGATCGAGGCATCGAGGTGGAGGTCTTCGCTCACGGGGCCCTGTGCGTGTGCTACTCGGGCCAGTGCTTCATGTCATCGCTCATCGGCGGTCGCTCCGCCAATCGCGGACGCTGCGCTCAAGCATGCCGTCTTCCCTATGAGCTTCACAACGTGGCCCAGCGCAAGGCGCTGGATGCTCCTGGCGAGCACCTGCTGTCGCCGAGCGACCTTTGCCTGGCGGACCACTTGGCCGCGCTCGCGGAGGCGGGGGTCACCTCGCTCAAGATAGAGGGACGCATGAAATCCCCCGAATACGTGGCATCCGCCACGGAGGTCTATCGCGCGGTGCTCGATCGCTTCGAGGACGATGGCGAAGGGTCTGCCGCTCTGACGGCGACCGAGCGGGGCAAGCTCGAATCGGTGTTCAGTCGCGGCTTCACCACCGCCTATCTCCATGGTGACCGTAGCAACGCCATGATGAGCTATCAGAGGCCGAACAACCGTGGAGCTTTCGTAGGGCGCGTGCGCGAGGCGGATGGCTCCCATGCTGTCATCGCCACCAATATGAAGTTGCGCAAAGGCGACGTGATCGAGTTCTGGACCCGCAAGGGTCATGGGAGCCTTCTGCTCGCTCAAGAGCCGCTCTGTCGTGACGGCAAGACGGTGGAAGTGGCCCTCGACAGCAAGAACCGCACCGTGCGCGCCGGCGATCGCGTCTTCCGCGTGCGCAGTGTGGAAGCGGCTTTCGAAGACGACGCCCTCGCGCCGCGCGTGGCGCTGGACGGCCGCGTCGTCCTGAAAGTGGGCGAGCCGCTGCGCATCGAGCTCTTTCTCGCGAACGACACCGATGACGAGGGTCGTGTCGTCGGCATCGCGGAAGGAGCGGTGGTCGAGTCAGCCCGCACCAAAGCTGTCACCGCAGAGGATGTGTGCGAGCATGTCGCCCGCATGGGCTCGACACCCTATTCGCTGAACGACCTCGCGATAGAGCTCGACCCCGATGTGGGCATCGGTTTCTCGGCGCTCCATCGCGTCCGCAGCGCCGCTCTCGATGACCTGACGGAGAAGCTGCTCGCCCCCTATCATGGGCGCAAGCTCCCTCGCATCGACCGCACCACCGAGGTCACGGCTCCTGTGCGCCGCGACCCCAAACGCTGCACCATCGCCGCTCTCGCCACGAACCCGAAATGCGCTCGAGCGGCCAAGCGGGCCGGCGCTGACGAGGTCTACGTGCCCGCTCTGAACTACCTGCGCGGTCAGGCCGTGGTGGCAGGTCAGCTCATGGGCGAGGTGGGCCAGACCCCTTACCCGAAACACTGCGCCCTCGTCATGCCGACGGTCGACCACGATCCGGTGGGAACCTCCCGCGAGGCGATCATGGGCATCGACCCTTGGGCGAACGTGACAGCCTCCACCACCCTCATGGTGGAGAATCTCGCCGGAATGCAGCGAGCCGCCGTGCTGGGCGCACCCTTCGAGACGGGTCCTCATCTGCCCCTGACGAACGCGGCCGCCCTGCAAGAGGCGGCCCGGATCGGTGCGCGCCGCGCATGGCTCACCCCGGAGCTGTCGCTGCCCCAGATAGGAAGTCTCGGAAAGGATTCCCCCATCGAGCTGGGCATCGTGCTCCATGGCACCCAAGAGCTCATGGTAACCGAGCACTGCCTGCTCATGAGCCAAGGCGAATGCGCCCAGACCTGCCGCACTTGTGCGAGGCGCCGCAGTCCTCATTATCTGAAGGACCGCAAGGGCTTCGAGTTCCCCATCGTCACCGACGTTCTCGGCCGCAGCCACCTCTACAACAGCGTTATGCTCGACACAGTGCCCGCGCTGCCCGATCTTATCGCAGCCGGCGTGACGGCGTTCCTCGTCGACACCACGTGCATGAACACCGAAGAGGCCGCTCAGGCGGTCGGTCGCGCCAAGCGTGCGCTCGAGGTCGCTCTGCGTGATGGCAACACGCTCGCGAAGCTGCCGAACACCACGTCCGGTCACCTGTTCCGCGGCGTTTCCTGAGCCTGCCACCGCCCGATGGGCCGCGGGGAGCGCCTCTGAGCCACGGCCGGTGCTGTGCTAGAATGCAACGCTATGTACAGCCCGCGCATCTGCGGGTCGACCAGCGAGAAGGAACGCCCATGCTCTCACCGAACGAACAGTTGCACATCATCGCCTCCGGCACCGCCCAGATCGTGCCCCAAGAGGCGCTTCTCAAGAAGCTGGAGCGCGAGACCCCTCTCAACATCAAGCTCGGCGTCGACCCTACCGCTCCCGACATCCACCTGGGCCATGCGGTGCCGCTGCGCAAGCTGCGCCAGTTCCAAGACCTCGGCCATCAGGTGACGCTCATCATCGGGGATGGCACAGCGCTCATCGGCGATCCGTCCGGTCGCAACTCCACGCGGCCTCAGCTCACCCGTGAGCAGATCGAGGCGAATGCGCAGACCTACGTCGATCAAGCGTTCAAGGTGCTCGACCCCGAGAAGACCACTCTGCGCTACAACTCCGAGTGGATACTCGACCTCGATATGGAGGGTCTGCTGAAGCTGCTCGCCAACTTCACGGTGGCCCGCATCCTCGAGCGCGATGACTTCCATGATCGTTATGCGAACAACCGATCCATCAGCCTGCATGAGTTCCTCTATCCGGTCATGCAGGCCTACGACTCGGTGGTCATCAAAGCCGACGTGGAGCTGGGCGGTACCGATCAGCTGTTCAACCTGTTGGCCGGTCGCGAGCTCATGGAGAAGATGGGCATGGAGCCTCAGGTATGCTTGACGCTGCCTTTGCTCGAAGGCACCGATGGCGTGAAGAAGATGTCGAAGAGCTACGGCAACTACATCGGCCTCACCGACGAGCCCGCCGACATGTTCGGGAAGGTCATGTCCATCCCCGATGAGCTCATGGTCAAGTACTTCCGTCTGGCCTCGACGGTTCCCGTGGAGGAGATCGATAGGATCGAGCAGAAGCTGGCCGCCGACGAGCTGCATCCGAACAAGGTCAAGCGTGCGCTGGCCGCTAACATCGTGGCGGCCTATTACGATGAGGCGGCCGCAGTGGCCGCCGAGGAGCAGTTCGATCGCGTGTTCAAGCAACACGACATACCTGAGGATATCGCAGAGTTCGCTGCCGATCTCACGCCCAACGACGAGGGCAAGGTCTATGTGGCGAAGCTCTTGCATGAAGCTGGCCTGGCACCCTCCATCGGCGAAGCCCGTCGCCTCATCGACGGGGGAGGGGTCAAGATCGACGGGCAGCCTTTGGCTCCGAAGGCCTACAACGTGGAACCGAGCGCGCTCGAAGGCGCTGTGGTGCAGGTAGGCAAGCGGAAGTTCGCTCGCATCGTGCGGCGTTGAAACGGTCCATCATGGCTCGTGGAGGGCGTCTCTGCCGTGGCATGGCTCGTCCTCCAAAACTTTTCTGAAAAAACTTCCAACTTTCTGTTGACAAGTCGTTTACAGAAGCGTAATGTACTCACTCGCGCCAAACGAAAGCGCGGCGCACCACAGAGCACG
>CATKXW010000029.1 GCA_949840905.1 uncultured Eggerthellaceae bacterium
ATCTCCACCCCGCTCCAGTCGATCCCGCTCCGCAAAGGCTACACCTTCTTGGGCTGGTATACCGAGCCTGAAGGAGGGGACCTCATGCCCGGTGTTGCCCGGGCCGAGGACAACGGGCGCACTTACTATGCGCACTGGGGCAATGAGGATTCGCGCTTCTATTATCTGAAGATAAACGAGAACGCGGGAGCCTCCGACCAGGTGATCAGCAGGACCAACCCTGTCGAGTACGGCTACTCGTTCACGGACGGACTGTTCAAAAGAGCGGGCTATTCCATCGTCTCGTTCAATGCCGCTGCTGACGGCACAGGAGCGGTCTATGCGCTCGACCAGAACTTCGATCCTCCCGCGGCCGGGACGACCGTCACCGTCTACGCCCAATGGGCCCTCGACCGCTACACCATCGCCTACGACCTGGCCGGCGGTTCATGGGGAAGCGATGCGGGTCCGGACCACTACGACTACGCTGGATCGACGAGCGTCTCGATCCCCGATCCGGTGAGGGAAGGATATCTCTTCGCAGGATGGACCGGAACGGGCCTCGCCTCCCCGACGACGAACCTCGAGATAGATGCAGGATCCAACGACAAGCTCGGAAAGCACACGGCCGGGACGAACCTGTATGCGAGGAGCTATGCGGCTACCTGGATCCCCATCACCTATGAGATGACCTTCGACCTCTCCTTCTCGGATGACTCTGCCTCCTGGAAGGACGGGGAGGCCCCTTCCGAAGGAGCTTACGGTGCGATCGTCTACGACGGTCCTGTCACCTTCCCGGCCGCTCCCGTGAGAGCAGGATGGATATTCACCGGTTGGAAGCGCTCGGATGGAGCATCCGATGCGATCTATGCGGCGGGCCAGACGGTGGAGGCCGCCAACTTCGCCTCGGTGCAGGATGAGACCGTCCCCTTCGAAGCGAGATGGACCCGCAATCTCGAGGTGACCGTGCCCTTGGGTTCCAAGGAAGTGGGCCTTTCGGTGTCGGTCGATCTCGTTGCTGGCGAGGACGCGGGCTTCGCGGTCGGGAAGGGAACTTCCGAGATCGTGAACCTCTCCGACGGTGAGATGAAGGTGGTCTCCGTCGCTGAGGACGCATCCGATCCGGACGCCCTTGGGCGCAGGAGGGAAAACGCCCTCGAAGCGTTCGGGGGGCCGTCTGCCGACCCTTCCAAGCTCTCGGGGGTGAGCCTCGTGCTCAGTCCCACGAGCGACGGGACCACGGTGGATGCTTCCAAGGAGCAGGCCCGCTTCCCGCTCTTCGGATCGCACGCTCTCACGAGAGGCACCTGGCTCATCCCCGCATCGGCCGATCCTGCGGGCGGCACCGAGGGCTCCACCCTGCGCATCCTCTACGACCTCGACATCGACCGTGCGAGGATCGCGGTCACCGACCTCGAGCTCAACCTGGAGGCCAAGCCCATCTCCTCTCTCGTGTTCACGGTGGAGCTAGCGGATCCGACCGAGCCCGACCATCACGGGGCGGGGGCATAGGGAAAGAGAGGTAGCGCATCAAGAGCTCCTGACGCCTCCTCTTGATACGGATACAAGATGAAAAGACGCCCCCTTCCTTGGTCATGACCGCCGAGGAAGGGGGCGTCGGAATTTCGTCGCGCGCCGCAGAGCGCGCTCTTTCATAAGGGGGTTTACGCCTTGAAGCGATATCCGTAGCCGCGAACGGTCTCCACCAGGCCGGGGTCGTAGCCGGCAGCGGAGATCTTGTCGCGAAGGCGCTTGATGTGGGTGTCGACCGTCTTGGTCTCGGTCAAGTACTCCCAGCCCCAGGCGTCGCGCAGTAGGTCCTCACGGGAGACCACCTTGCCCGCGCTCTTCATCAGCGCGGCGAGCAGTTCGAACTCGCGAGGCGTCAGGTCGATCTCGCCCTTGTCGCCATAGGCGGTATGGGCGTCCTCGTCGATGGTGATGCCGCTGGCCACGATGGTGTTGGTCACGCCTGCGACCTCCTGGCCGCTGCTGCGCCGCAGCAGGGCGCGCACGCGGGCGATGAGCTCGCGCACGCCGAAGGGCTTGGTCAGATAGTCATCGCCACCGATCTCGAGGCCCACCACCTTGTCGAGCTCGGTATCGCGAGCCGACAGGAACAGCACGGGCGCGGCGGTGGTAGCGCGCAGGCGGCGACATAGCTCGTAGCCGTCCATTCCCGGCAGCATGATGTCGAGGATGAAAAGGTCGTAGTCGTTCTTCTTGATGAGCTCGAACACGTCCTCGCCGTTGTTGACCACATCGGCTTCGTAGCCTTCGCGCGTCAGCGCGTATTCCACGAATTCGGTGATGGACGGTTCGTCATCGACTACGAGGATGCGGCTGGACGTTTCGTTCATGGCGGTACCTTTCTGATTCCCCCCATATGGTGGATCGCGTGCTCATGGCCTCGAAGAGGTCGGGTCTTTCGGGCGCACGAAATGGCTAGCCCGGTTGCTATAATGCCCATATTCTACTATATAGGCGTTCGTTGCGAAGGGGTCTTGTTGGTATGTTGCTCGTGGTGGACGTGGGAAACACCCAGACGGTGCTCGGAGTATATGCAGGTGACGCCCTCGGCGATGCAGCGGAGCCGAGCCCGAGCGAAGCGGGGGGCACCGGCGAGGGTCGTCTCGCCCTCGAAGGCTTCAAGGGCTCGTTGGCCGGCTGGCACCGCGTTCCCGAAGGCTTCGAACGCCCGTTGGCCAGCTGGCGTCTTGCCACCTGCAAGCACGACACAGCCGACGATATCCGCGTGAAGGTCATGCCGCTCATGCGCATGGCTCATATCGACGTGAACGCCATCGACACCGCGGTGCTGGCATCAGTGGTGCCGGCGCTCACCCACGAATGGGCGCAGGCCATGGCGGGACGCGGCCCCGCGAAGGTTGATGTGCGGGTGTGCACGGCTGCCACGGCCATGGAGGCCGGTCTGTTCGCGACCGATTACCCGAACCCTACCGAGATAGGAGCCGATCGCGTGGCCGATGCCGTGGCGGCGCGCAGCCTCTTCGGCGCTCCTTGCGTGGTGGTGGACTTCGGCACAGCCACGAACATCGAGGTCATCGGCAGCGACGGCCGGTTCCTCGGCGGCATCATCGCGCCAGGGGTGGAAACGGGCGCCTCGGCGCTGTTCTCCCATGCCACGCGGTTGGCTGCCACGGCCATGGAGGCTCCGCCCCAGGTCATCGGCACCTCTACCGATACCGCCATGCAGTCGGGCATCGTGCTGGGCGAAGCCGCTCGCGTCGATGGGTTGGTTGCGCGCATCTTCGAGCAGATCGGGGCGCGCGGTCCCGTAGTGGCGACGGGCGGTCTAGCTTCGCTCGTGGCCGAGCATTCCGGCGAGATCACCGACGTTCTGCCGGAACTCACCTTGGAAGGGTTACGCTTGATAGCACGTTCCCAATGAGGAGGTCCTAAGAGAGAGGCGCGCCCATGCTCACCGACATCGAGATAGCTCAGGCAACGGAACCGAAGCGCATCACCGAAATAGCGGAGCGCGCTGGCGTGGATGAACGCTATTTGGAATGCTATGGCAACCATAAGGCGAAGGTCGATTACAACCTGCTGCGCGAAGAGGACCACGAGCCTGGCAAGCTCATCTTGGTGACGGCCATCAACCCTACCCCCGCTGGCGAGGGCAAGACCACGACCACCGTAGGTCTGGCCGATGCGCTAGCTCAGCGCGGGAAGAACGTGGTGGTGGCGCTGCGCGAGCCGTCTTTGGGCCCGGTGTTCGGCATCAAGGGCGGTGCTGCCGGTGGCGGCTATGCCCAGGTGGTGCCCATGGAAGACATCAACCTGCACTTCACGGGCGACTTCCATGCCATCGGCGCGGCGAACAACCTGCTGGCCGCTCTGCTGGACGCGCACATCCAGAACGGCAACGAGCTGAACATCGACGTGCGCAAGATAACGTGGAAGCGCGTGGTGGACATGAACGACCGCCAGCTGCGCCACATCGTGGACGGCCTAGGCGGCAAGGCTCATGGCGTCCCTCGCGAAGATGGCTTCGACATCACCGTGGCCTCCGAGGTCATGGCCATCTTCTGCCTTGCCACTTCCATCACCGACCTGAAGGAGCGTCTCGGTCGCATCGTGGTGGGCTACACCTATGACGACAAGCCCGTGACGGCCCACGACCTGCAAGCCGAAGGTGCCATGACGGCATTGCTGAAAGATGCGCTGAAGCCGAACCTCGTGCAGACCCTCGAAGGTACGCCCGCCTTCGTCCATGGCGGTCCTTTCGCTAACATCGCCCACGGCTGCAATTCCATCATGGCTACCTCCATGGCCATGGCGCTGGGCGACTACTGTGTCACAGAAGCCGGCTTCGGTGCCGATCTGGGCGCGGAGAAGTTCCTCGACATCAAGTGCCGCCTGGCCGGTCTCAAGCCCGATGCGGTGGTCATGGTGGCTACGGTGCGCGCCTTGAAGAACCACGGTGGCGTGGCCAAGGAGGATCTGAACGAGGAGAACCTCGATGCATTGCGCGCAGGCCTTCCGAACCTGCTCCAACACGTGGAGAACATCACGAACGTGTACAACCTGCCCTGCGTGGTGGCCATCAACGCGTTCCCCACCGATACGAAGGCCGAGCTCGACCTGGTGGAGGAGGAATGTCGCAAGCTGGGCGTGAACGTGGCGCTGTCGGAGGTGTGGGCGCGCGGTGGCGAGGGCGGTCTGGCCCTGGCTGACGAGGTGATCGCTCTGTGCGAGAACGGGGATGCGGAAGGTCGCTCGGCCGATACCTTCGCGTTCTCCTATGAGGACGACCTCTCCATCGCCGAGAAGATCGAGGCCATCGCCAAGCGCATCTACCACGCCGACGGCGTGGTGTTCGAGCCGGCCGCCCAGAAGGAGATCGCCCAGTTGGAGGCTCTAGGCTTCGGCGATATGCCCGTTTGCATGGCGAAGACCCAGTACTCGTTCAGCGATGACGCATCGAAGCTGGGCGCTCCGCGCGGGTTCGACATCACCGTGCGCCAGGTGAAGGTGTCGGCGGGCGCAGGCTTCATCGTGGCGCTCACCGGCTCCATCATGACCATGCCGGGCTTGGGCAAGAATCCGGCGGCCTTCAAGATCGACGTGGACGAGAACGGCACCATCTCGGGTCTGTTCTAGTGGATACGACGTTCCTCGACCAGTTGGCCTCCAAGGCTGCCACCCCTGGTGGCGGAGGCGCGGCGGCCTATGCCGGAGCGCTGGCGGCGGCGCTGGCTTCCATGGTGGGCAATCTCACCACGGGCAAGCCGCGCTATGTCGCCCATGAGTCGCGCACCCGAGAAGAGCTCGCGAACCTCGAAGGATATCGGGAGCATCTGCTGAGCCTGATAGAGGCGGATGCCCGCGCCTTTGAACCGTTGGCGCGCACCTACGGGATGCCCAAGGCGACTCCTGAGGAACGCCAAGCGAGGGAAGAGGCCATGCAGGCAGCGCTCACGGGCGCCTGTGATGTGCCGCTCGAGATCATGCGCACCTGCACGCACGTGATGGGGTCGTGCATCTTCCTGGCCGAGCACGGCAGCCGGCTCGCCTTATCCGATGCGGGGGCTGCGGCGGTGCTGGCGAAGGCCGCGCTGCTCACGGCGAGCTTGAACCTCTATATAAATGTAGGGTCGATGACCGATCCTGCGTTGGCGGCCCATTATAAGAGCGAGGCCAACGCTCTTATAAGGATCGGCAACGAGCGCACGCGCATCGCCTACGACCATGTGGCCGCCGAGCTCGACGCCCCTTGGTTGGAGGGGGAATGAGGGCACGGCCCGCGCATAAGGAACGATAGCAGCAAGAAGGAACGCTTCCCACGAAGGAATGGGGTAGGGAACATGGCGCAGATGCTGTACGGAAAGCCCGTGGCCGAGGCGCTCGATGCGCGGACGCGTGCGCAAGTGGAGGAGCTGGCAGTGCAGGGCGTGGCCCCGACGCTAGCCATCATCCGCGTCGGGGAGGACCCTTCTGATATGACCTACGAGCGCTCCGTGGTGAAGCGGGCGGCCTCGCTCGGCATGGTCACGGCCTGCTACGATCTGCCCGAACTTGCCACCACCCGTGAGGTCTCCACCATTATCGACGACGTGAACGCGAATCCGGACATCCACGGATGCTTGCTGTTCCGTCCGTTGCCAGAGCATATGGATGAAGGGTTCCTCTGCGATCGGCTGGTGCCCGAAAAGGATGTGGACGGCATCGGTCACAAGTCGCTCACCGGTGTGTTCACCGGCGCTCACCATGGGTTCCCGCCAGCGACGGCGCGTGCATGCGTGGAGCTGCTCGACCATTACGACATCGCTATCGAGGGGGCGCATGCGACCGTGGTGGGCCGCAGCCTTGTCATCGGCCTACCGGTGGCACAGCTGCTGCTGCACCGTCATGCCACCATCACACAGTGCCACTCCCGTACGGCTGACCTGGCCCGTCATATGAAGGCCGCCGACATCGTCATCTGCGCGTCGGGTCGAGCGCGGGCTTATGGTGCCGATCATTTTCGCGATGATCGCGCCCAGGTGGTGCTCGACGTAGGTATCAACTTCGACGCTGCGGGCACTCTCTGCGGCGATGTCGACCTTGATGCCGTGGAGCCTCAGGTGCGAGCGATCACCCCGGTCCCTCGCGGCATCGGCTCTGTCACCACTTCGGTCATCCTCATGCATACGGCCCAGGCCGCGGCACGATTTTCTTCTTGAAAACACTTGCCTGTTCAGATAAACTAAATCCTTGCGTCTACTGGGCTATGGATACACCCGGGTGCGTGGTCAAAGCGCCGAAAGGAGTACCACCAGTTCAGCAGCGCGTGATCGTGCGGAGCATGCGGCGTCACGGCAGGGAGCCTCTACCCCTTGCGATGGTGGCAATCGCAACACCGCATTGAAGGAAGAGGACCGTTTCGGTGTGCGGAGAGGCGCGCGAGCGAGCGGTCCGAAGAGAAGAAAGAAGAGGTTTTACTGTGGGCATCAAACAGTACAAGCCGACGAGCCCGGGCCGACGCTTCCAAACGGTGTCGGATTTCGCCGACATCACGACGTCGACGCCGGAGAAGTCGCTGCTTGCCCCGAAGCCGAACAAGGCTGGCCGCAACAACCGCGGTCGTATCACCACCCGTCATCAGGGCGGTGGCAACAAGCGTCGTTATCGCATCATCGATTTCAAGCGCAATAAGGATGGCGTGCCCGCCAAGGTGGCCACCATCGAATACGATCCGAACCGTTCTGCGCGCATCGCCCTTCTGCATTACGCTGACGGCGAGAAGCGCTACATCATCCACCCGAAGGGCCTGAACGTGGGCGACACCGTCGTGAGCGGTGCTGACGCCGACATCAAGCCGGGCAACGCGCTGCCGCTGGAGTTCATCCCCGTGGGCACGCTGGTGCACAACGTGGAGCTGCAGCCGGGCAAGGGCGCCGCTATCGCCCGTTCCGCCGGCACTTCCATTCAGCTGATGGGCAAGGAGGGCAAGTACGCCATCCTGCGCATGCCGTCCTCCGAGATGCGCCGCGTGCTGCTCACCTGCCGCGCTACCGTGGGCGAGGTCGGCAACGCCGAGCATGCCAACATCAAGATCGGCAAGGCCGGTCGTAACCGCTGGAAGGGCATCCGCCCGAGCGTTCGCGGTACCGTCATGAACCCGGTCGACCATCCGCACGGCGGCGGCGAGGGCAAGAACAAGACCTCTGGTCGTCACCCCGTCACTCCGTGGGGCGTTCCCACCAAGGGTCATCGTACGCGTAATCCGAAGAAGGCCTCGAGCCGTCTCATCATCCGTCGCCGCAAGAAGTAGCGGGAATACGAAGGAGAATTTAAGTGAGCAGAAGTCTGAAAAAGGGTCCTTTCGTAGAGCCGCGTCTTCTCCATCGCATCGAAGCGATGAACGCCGCGGGCGAAAAGAACGTCATCAAGACTTGGTCGCGCGCCAGCACCATCTTCCCGGAAATGGTGGGTCACACCATCGCCGTGCACGATGGTCGCAAGCACGTGCCGGTCTACATCACGGAATCCATGGTCGGCCACAAGCTGGGCGAGTTCTCGCCCACCCGCACGTTCCGCGGTCATTCGGCTGACAAAGGCAAGAAATAAAGGAGAGAGTGAACGATGGAAGTTAGAGCAGTATCCCGTTACGTTCGCGTTTCTCCGCGGAAAGCCCGTATCGTGGTCGATCTGGTGCGCGGCAAGTCGGTCGAGCAGGCACGCGAGATCCTCGCATTCACCAATCGCGCGGTGGCCGAAGTGGTCGAGAAGACCCTCAACTCCGCGGTGGCGAACGCCGAGCACAACAACAACCTTCGCGCCGACACGCTCGTCGTGAAGACCGCTTATGTGAGCGAGGGCCCCACGCTGAAGCGCATCCGTCCTCGCGCTAAAGGCTCCGCTTCGCGCATCCGCAAGCGCACGAGCCACATCACCATCATCGTCGCACCCCGAGAGGAGGCATAGAACATGGGTCAGAAAGTAAGCCCTACTGGGTTCCGTATCGGTGTTATCGAAGACTGGCGCAGCCGCTGGTATGCCGGTAAGAACTACGCGGAGAACCTCGAGAACGACCTGGCCATCCGCAAGTTCCTCGATAAGCATCTCGCCCGTGCCGCTGTCTCCAAAGTCGAGATCGAGCGCGCTGGCGACAAGATCCGCGTCATCATCACCACGGCTCGTCCTGGTGTCGTGATCGGCAAGAAGGGTTCTGAGATCGATGCCCTGCGCAAGAAGCTGGAGAAGGTGGCCAACGGCCCCGTTTCCATCGAGGTCATCGAGATCAAGCGCCCCGAGCTGGACGCAGCTCTGATCGCTCAGTCCGTGGCCGAGCAGCTCGAGGGTCGCGTGGCCTTCCGTCGCGCTATGCGCAAGGCTGTTCAGAGCGCTATGAAGTCGGGCGCCAAGGGCATCCGCATCCAGTGCTCCGGCCGTCTGGGCGGTGCCGAGATGAGCCGTCGCGAGTGGTATCGCGAGGGTCGCGTGCCGCTGCAGACGCTCCGCGCGAAGATCGACTACGGCTTCGCTACCGCAAAGACCACCTACGGCTCCATCGGCGTGCAGGTGTGGGTGTACCATGGCGACGTTCTGCCTGGTCAGAAAGCCCCGCAGCCGGCCCTTGAGGGTTCGAGCCGTCCGAATCGCCGCCGCAACGACCGCGGCAACCGCTAGGCGCGAAAGGAGCGATAGATAAATGCTAGTACCTAAGCGCGTCAAGCACCGTAAGGTGCAGCGTGGTTCCATGAAGGGTCGTGCCAAGGGCGGTACCCGTCTGAACCATGGCTCCTATGGCATCCAGGCTCTTGAGGCTCATTGGATCACCAATCGCCAGATCGAGGCTGCTCGTATCGCCATGACCCGTCACATGAAGCGTGGCGGCAAGGTGTGGATCACCATTTTCCCCGACAAGCCGATCACCTCCAAGCCTGCCGAGACCCGCATGGGTTCCGGTAAGGGCAACCCGGAAGGGTGGGTGGCCGTCGTGAAGCCCGGTCGCATCATGTTCGAGATCGACGGCGTTGACGACGAGACGGCCCGCGAGGCACTGCGCCTGGCCATCAACAAGCTGCCCATCAAGTGCAAGATCGTTACTCGTGAGACGGAAGGGCAGGAATAGATGAAGGCGTCAGAGATTCGTGAACTTTCTGCCGAAGACCTGCAGACGAAGTTGAAGGAGGCCCGGGCTGAGCTGTTCAACCTGCGCTTCCAGATGGCCACCAGCCAGCTCGACAATACCGCTCGAGTGGGCTTGGTGAAGAAGGATATCGCGCGCATCCAGACCGAGATGCGTGCTCGTGAGCTGAGCGCGTAAGGCAGGGAGGATGACTATGACTGAACAGCGCAACATGCGCAAAGTGCGCCAGGGCGTCGTGGTGAGCAACACCAACGACAAGACCATCGTGGTGCAGATCGAAGAGCGCAAGCCGCACCCCGTGTACGGCAAGATGATGACCACCACCAAGAAGCTTCATGCTCATGACGAGAACAACGAAGCGGGCATGGGCGATACCGTGCAGGTGATGGAGACGCGCCCGCTGTCGAAGATGAAGCGTTGGCGCTTGCTGAAGATCGTCGAGAAGGCCAAATAGCGGCGGGTCCTACCCTTAAGCTATTCGAGGAAAGTAAGGTATAGCAATGATCCAGATGCAATCCATGCTCGCCGTGGCCGACAATTCCGGCGCGCGCAAGGTGCAGTGCATCAAGGTGTTGGGCGGCTCGAAGCGCCGCTACGCCGGCCTTGGTGACGTCATCGTGTGCAGCGTCAAGGAAGCCATGCCCAACGGCAGCATCAAGAAGGGCGAGGTCGTTCGCTGCGTGGTCGTGCGCGTGAAGAAGGAAGTGCGTCGTGCTGACGGCTCCTACATCCGCTTCGACCAGAACGCCTGCGTTCTCATCAACACCGACGGCTCCCCCCGCGGCACCCGTATCTTCGGGCCCGTGGCTCGCGAGCTGCGCGATAAGAAGTACATGAAGATCGTGTCTTTGGCACCGGAAACGCTGTAAGGAAGAAGGTGCGAAGAATGACGAAGATGCATGTGAAGACCGGCGACACCGTGAAGGTGATCGCAGGCAAGGACAAGGGCAAGCAGGGCAAGATCCTCCGTTGCGTTCCCAGCAAGGAGCGTGTGGTGGTAGAGAAGGTCAACCTGGTGAAGAAGGCCATGCGCCCCACCCAGGCCAACCCCTCCGGCGGCATCGCCACCATGGAGGCTCCCATCGCGGTGAGCAACGTGATGCTGGTGTGCCCGAAGTGCAACGAGCCGAGCCGTGTGAGCCACAAGCGCGAAGAAGGCCATATGGTCCGCGTGTGCAAGAAGTGCGGCAAGAATATCGACTGAGCAGTTTCAATGACCTCCCGGGCTACTGGGAGGACGGAAGGTCAGAAATCTTCTGTTTAATTCATCGGAAGGAATGAAGAACCATGGCAGATATGCCTCGCTTGAAGGAAAAGTACAAGAAGGAGGTCGTGCCGGCTCTGGAGAAGGAGCTGGGCGTGGCCAACATCAATCAGGTCCCGCGTCTTGAGAAGATCGTCGTGAACATGGGCGTGGGCGCTGCTGCTGGGGATGCGAAGATCCTCGACGGCGCTATCGCTGACATGCGCATCATCACCGGTCAGCAGCCCATGGTCACCCGTGCCAAGAAGTCCATCGCAGGCTTCCATGTGCGCGAGGGCCAGCCCATCGGCTGCAAGGTCACCCTGCGCGGCGACCGCATGTGGGAGTTCCTCGATCGCCTGATCGCCACCGCCCTTCCGCGCGTGCGCGACTTCCGCGGTCTTTCCCGCACCAGCTTCGATGGCCGTGGCAACTACACCATGGGCATCACCGAGCAGTTGATCTTCCCCGAGATCGATTACGACAAGATCGACCGCACCCGCGGTATGGACATCACGTTCGTCACCACTGCTGGCAGCAATGAACCGGCCCTGGCGCTGCTCGATGCGCTCGGGTTCCCGTTCAAGAGCGAATAGAAAGAAGGAAGAACGCATGGCTAAGAAATCGATGATCGCCAAAGCCAAGCGCGCGCCGAAGTTCTCCACGCGTCAGCACAACCGCTGCACGCGCTGCGGACGTCCCCGTGCGTATTATCGCAAGTTCGGCCTGTGCCGCATCTGCGTTCGTGAACTGGCGAACAAAGGCGAACTGCCCGGCGTGACCAAGTCTTCTTGGTAGGCATCGCGAATCGCGACCACCGCGTTGACACGTTCATGCTGTGCGGATCGAACGTAGCAGGCGGGGGCGCTAAGGGCGCCATCCGAACCAACGCTCGATTCATCACGGATCAAAGGAGAATTTCATGACAATGACCGACCCCATCGCAGATATGCTCACGCGCGTGCGCAACGGCCAATCTGCAGGGCATGATAAGGTTTCCATGCCCACGAGCAAGAAGCTCGTCGAGATCGCCCGCATCATGAGCCAGGAAGGCTACATCGAGGGCTATGAGATCGTCGACGGCGAGCCTCGCGCTTCTTTGGAGATCACGCTGAAGTACGGCCCGAAGAAGGCGAAGACCATTCGCGGCATCAAGCGCATCTCCAAGCCGGGTCTGCGCATCTATGCGGGCAAGGACGACCTGCCCCGCGTGCTGGGCGGCCTCGGTACGGCTATCATCTCCACGAGCCACGGCGTCATGACCGATCGCGATGCTCGCAAAGAGGGCATCGGCGGCGAAGTCATCGCCTATATCTGGTAGGAAAGGAAGGTATCTGAATATGTCTCGTATCGGTAAGATGCCTATCCCCGTTCCGGAGAAGGTCGATGTGACCATCGATGGCCATACGGTTACGGCGAAAGGCCCCAAAGGTGAGCTGACGCGCACCTTCCAAACGCTCGTCAACATCGCACGCGAAGGCGACGAGATCATCGTCACCACCGCGAACGATTCTCGCGAAGCGAACGCTGCGCACGGTCTCACCCGTACGCTCATCAATAACATGGTGGTCGGCGTGTCCGAGGGTTTCAGCAAGAAGCTGGAGCTGGTGGGCGTCGGCTATCGTGCGGCTCTCAAGGGCAAGGACCTCGAGATGCAGCTCGGTTTCTCCCACCCGGTCTTGGTGGAGGCTCCGGCGGACATCACCTTCGAGGTGCCCAGCCAGACCGAGATCATCGTGTCTGGTCCTTCGAAAGAGCAGGTCGGCCAGGTTGCTGCGAACATCCGCAAGTGGCGCAAGCCGGAGCCCTATAAGGGCAAGGGCATTCGCTATGAGGGCGAGCATGTGCGCCGCAAGGTCGGCAAGGCCGGTAAAGAATAACGCAACGGTCAGTGCGAATCGAAGGGATCAGCTATGAAGAAGCTTCAGAAGAAACAAGCCGGTCTGCGCCGTCGCCACACCCGTGTGCGCGGTAAGATCTCCGGCACTGCCGCGCGTCCGCGCATGTGCGTGACGCGTAGCAACAAGAATATATACGTGCAGGTCATCGACGATGTGTCCCACACCACCATCTGCGGCGTCTCTACCCTCGGCCCTGAGTTCAAGGCCACGGGCAAGAACGGTGCCACGGTGGAGGGTGCTGCCGAGCTCGGCGACATCGTGGGCAAGCTCGCGCAGAGCAAAGGCGTGACCGAAGTGGTGTTCGATCGTGGCGGCAACCTCTATCATGGGCGCGTGAAGGCGCTCGCTGATGCCGCACGCGAAGCAGGGCTCAAGTTCTAGGAAAGGGTGAGTAATGGCTCGTAATAACAAGCAAGACAACGCCGTTCCAGAGCTTGAGGAACGCGTCGTTTACATCAATCGCGTGTCCAAGGTGGTCAAGGGCGGCCGCCGCTTCGGCCTGACGGCTCTCGTGGTCGTGGGCGACGGCAACGGTCGCGTGGGCGTCGGCATGGGCAAGTCCCAGGAAGTGCCGATCGCCATCAAGAAGGGCGTGGAGGACGCGAAGAAGAACATGTTCACCGTGCCGCTGACCCCCGAAGGCACCCTGCCCCACGAGATCATGGGCGAATACGGTGCTGGTCGCGTGCTCATCAAGCCGGCCGTTCCCGGTACCGGCGTCATGGCCGGTGGCCCGGTGCGCGCCATCATGGAGCTCGCTGGTGTGAAGAACGTGATCACCAAGTCGCTCGGCACCAGCAATGCCATGAACATCGTGAAGGCGGCTGCCGAGGGCATGAAGGCCATGGAGAGCCCTGAGCAGGTCGCGAAGCGCCGTGGCATCTCCGTGGGCGATCTGTTCGGTCGGAAGGAGCAGAAGTAATGGCAGAGGCGAAGAAGACCCTGCGCGTTACGCAGGTGAAGAGCTCTATCGGCCGTGCGGCCGACCAGGGCAAGACCTTGAAGGCGCTGGGCTTGGGCAAGATCGGCCGCAGCGTGGAACAGGTGGACAATGAATGCGTCCGCGGCATGCTCTTCAAGGTCAAGCACCTCGTCGAGGTGGAAGAGATCTAGCATGACGTTCGCTCCGGTGCGTTTCGATGCGTACCGGAGCGAATGAGCGTTAGACATAGTATCTGCAAGTTAGCTGGCGGCGAGCTGCCAGCGTTGGCGCCGAAAGGGCGCTAGCAGCGAAAAGGAGAATCAATCCATGGAGATCAAGGATCTGAAGCCGGCTGCCGGCTCCACCAAGAATCGCAAGCGCGTGGGCCGCGGTCCCGCGTCCGGCACCGGCAAGACCGCCGGTCGCGGCCTGAACGGCCAGAAGTCCCGCGCCGGTGGCGGTAAGGGCGCTGGCTTCGAGGGTGGTCAGACCCCGCTGGCCCGTCGTCTGCCGAAGCTGCCCGGCTTCCGCAACATCAATCGCGTCGAGTACGTGCCGGTGAACGTGAGCCGCCTTGAGGCCAAGTACGAGGCCGGCGAGACCGTCGACGGCGCTACCTTGAAGGCCAAGGGCATCATCAAGCATAGCGACGACCTGGTGAAGGTGCTGGGCGACGGTGAGATCACCAAGGCCCTCACGGTGAAGGTCGATAAGGTGTCTGCTTCCGCGCGCGCTAAGATCGAAGCAGCCGGAGGAAAGGTCGAAGAGCCGTGCTAAGCACTCTCGTAGACGCGTTCAAGATCCCCGAGCTGCGGAAGAAGATACTCTTCACGCTCGCTATCTTGGCGCTGTATCGCTTCGGAGCGTATGTGCCGGTGCCCGGCATCCCGTTCCATGAGTTCGCGACGTCGTTCCAAGACTCGGGCGTGGCCATGACCATGCTCGACCTGTTCACTGGTGGCGCTCTGTCGAACTTCTCGGTGTTCTCGCTCGGAATCATGCCCTACATCACCGCATCCATCATCATGCAGCTGATGCAGGGCGTCATCCCGGCGGTGGGTCGGTGGGCCAAAGAGGGCGATGCGGGTCGCAAGAAGATCACGCAGACCACGCGCTACCTCACCTTGGGCCTGGGCCTCATCAACGCCATCGGCTATCTGCTGCTGTTCCAGTCGCAGAGCTACGGTGTGGTGTTCTCCGATCAGGTGCCCTATGCGGTCACTTGCATCGTCGTGGTGTTCACCCTGGTAGCGGGCACGGCCTTCATCATGTGGATGGGCGAGCTCATCACCCAGCGCGGCGTGGGCAACGGCATGTCCCTCATCATCTTCGTGAGCATCGTCTCGCGCGTTCCTGCTGCTATCTTCTCGTCGATCAACCTCTCCGGTGACGACATGGGCATGGGCATCGCGGTCACCATCCTGATCCTGGTGGTGGTGCTGGCTTGCATCCCCATGATCATCTTCGTGGAGCGCGCCCAGCGTCGCATCCCGGTGAACTATGCCAAGCGCGTGCAGGGTCGCAAGATGATGGGTGGTCAGTCCACCTACATCCCGCTGAAGGTGAACGCGGCTGGCGTCATCCCGATCATCTTCGCCAGTTGTATCATCTACCTGCCGGCTCAGCTGGCTGCGCTGATCAACGTAGACTGGCTGACCGCTGTGGCCAATGCGTGCTCCACCGGTTGGGTCAACTGGTTGCTCACCATCGCGCTGATCGTGTTCTTCGCGTATTTCTACACCTCCATGGTGTTCAATCCTGAGGAGACGGCGAGCAACATCAAGAAGCAGGGCGGCTTCATCCCGGGCGTGCGTCCGGGCACGGCCACGGTGACCTACATCAAGAACGTCATCAACCGGATCACGCTGCCCGGCGGCATCTTCATCGCGCTCATCGCGGTGATACCCACCATCGTGTTCTTCTTCACCGGTAACGAGCTCATCCAGTCGTTCGGCGGTACGTCCATCCTCATCATGATCGGCGTCGCCCTTGACACCATGAGCAAAGTGGAGAGTCAGTTGAAGATGCACAACTATGATGGCTTCTTCAAATAGCCGCAAGCAGGGGAGTTCGGCTCGGAGATAGACTCGGTCGCTCACGAAGTCCTCGCTTCGTGGGCATATTTCCGAGCCTCCTTGCTGGGGCATATCGAAGCTAGAGATGCCCGCTGTGCATCTTCGTGAAGGGGAGAGAGCGGAAGGGACCTGTTCTGCGGTTTCGGGTTCGCTCTCTTCCGATCTAGAAAGGTCTTTATCATGAACATCGTATTGCTCGGAGCTCCTGGGGCCGGTAAGGGTACGCAGGCGGCGAAGCTGGTGGAGGATATGGGGCTGTGCCACATCTCTACCGGTGATATCCTCCGTCAAGCTGTGAAGGACCAGACCGAGCTGGGCAAGAAGGCCAAGGAGTACATGGATGCGGGCGATCTGGTGCCCGACGAGCTCATCATCGAGATGATGAAGGAGCGCATCCAGCAACCCGATACGGCCAAAGGGGTCATCCTCGATGGCTTCCCGCGCACGACCACCCAGGCTGTAGCGCTCGACAACATGTTGCATGAGCTGAACCGTCCACTGGACGCTGCGCTGCTCATCGATGTCGATCCGGAAGTGATCGTGAAGCGCCTGTGCTCTCGTCGCATGTGCCGCGAGTGTGGCCATATCGGCACTGCGGCCGACGCGGCATGTCCGGTATGCGGTGGCGAGATGTATCAGCGCGATGACGATAACGAGGCTACGGTGCGCAATCGTCTCGATGTGTACGACAAGTCCACCAGCCCGTTGATCGACTACTATCGCGGCTGTGATCTGCTCGTCGCTATCGACGGCGATCGCGATCCAGCTGAGGTGTACGCTGAAGTGAAGTCCACCCTGGAGGGTCTGGATAAGTAGCTTCGCCGCTCCATCTCGCAAGCGAGCTTTCGGAAGGTGCGTCTTCGTCGAAGACGCACCTTCTTTCTTTATAATGAAGCCGTGCCTACCTTACGGGAAAATACTGCTTATTGGGCTGATCGCATCTGGCGCAAGCATCAGGGTGCGATAAAGCATCTGACGAAGTGCGTGCTCGCGCTGTTCGCTATCGCGCTCATGCTGGAAGCGTTCGTCTTCAACTACAACTACTTCGCTACTCGCGATTATCAGCCCATCAACCTCAAATATAAGATAGCCGACCAGTTGAGCGAAGATGCCGATGGGTTGTTCCGTATGACGGCCATCGACAACGTGCTGGAGTTCAAGAACCTCAATACCGAGGTGCACAACATTCGCATCGACTTCGATGCGAACCAGCCAGCGCAGAATCTGGACATCAAGATACAGTTCACCGATGGTGCGCATCTCACGTACTTCGACAGCACTGAATATACCGTGGGCATACCGAACGTCACGGTATCGACCATGGTGTCGGAGAGCGAGTACATCAACCTGAACACCAACGGTTACATGAACAACCTCCGCATCGAGATCGTGGGCGATGAGGTGAGCTACCCCATCAAGCTATGGACCGTCACCCTGAACATGAACCGCCCGTTCGACTTCAACGAGGGACGGTTCATGACGGTGTTCGGCATCTTGCTGCTGTGCTTCATGTTCCGACCGCGCTCGTCGATCTATCGCATCAACATCGTGCAGAACTCGCGTCGTTCGAAGACGGGCATCGTGGCAACGGTGTTGGTGGAGATGGCGCTGGTCACCTCGTTCCTCTTCTTCGGCTCGAACCTGGTGGGCGTGGCGACTTCCGATTACAACAGCGGTTCGTGGGACGGCCGGGGCATCGTCAATACCTTCGAGGTGGGCGGCGACAACGCTCAGCAATATGCCGAGCTCGCCAAGGCCATGGCTCACGGGCAGCTCTATCTCGATGAAGAGCCGCCCCAGTGGTTGAAGGACATGAAAGACCCCTACGACAAGGGCGCGCGCGACGAGGCGCAGAAGGCGACGGGAGAGCCGTACCTGTTCGACGTGGCCTACTACGAGGGTCACTACTACGTGTACTTCGGCGTGGTGCCGGTGGTGCTGTTCTACTTACCGTTCTATCTGCTCACAGGCGCGAACTTCCCAACGGCTATCGGGGTGCTCATCATGGCGCTGGCGTTCATCCTCGGCTGCTCGATGCTGCTCGATCGGTTCGCGCGTTATCACTTCCAACGGGTGTCGCTCGGTCTTTACCTGCTGCTGCAGATCCCGCTCGTGGCGTGCTGCGGCATCCTCTATCTGGTGAAGTTCCCCACGTTCTACTCGTTACCGATCATGTGCGGTCTGGCGTTCTCGGTGTGGGGGCTGTACTTCTGGATGAAGGGCCGGTTGTCGCGGCGTCCTGCTGTGTGGTTCTTTGCCGGCTCGCTGTGCATGGCGCTGGTGGTGGGATGCCGGCCGCAGTTGGTGATGCTGTCGTTTCTGGCATTCCCGCTGTTCTGGCGCACCTACATCACCAAAGGTCGTATCCGCACTCAGCGGGGCATGCGCGAAGTGGCCTGCTTGTTGGCACCTTACGTGATCGTGGGCGCGGCCATCATGCTGTACAACCATGCGCGGTTCGGGTCGTTCACCGACTTCGGTGCGAACTACAACCTCACCATGAACGACATGACCAAGCGCGGCATGAACGTGGGCCGCTTGGCACCGGCCATCTTCGCGTACTTCTTGCAACCGCCCACGGTATCCGGGACGTTCCCGTTCTTGCAACCTACGCCGTTCGAGACCACCTACATCGGGCAGACGGTGAAAGAGGCTACGTTCGGCGGCATCTTCGCGTGCTTGCCCGTGCTGTGGCTGCTGCCCTTTGCGCCGCGCATCCTCAACATCCGTCGGCACGCTCGTTCCACTCGCACCATCATGGGCGTCATAATCGTGCTCTTGACTGCCGGCGTGGTCATCGCCTTGGCTGATGCCGAGATGGCGGGCATCCTGCAGCGCTACTATGCCGATTTCAGCTTCATGTTCTTGGCAGCCGTGGTGTTGCTGGTGTTCATCGTGAACGAGCGGCTCGAGCCGGATTCGATGGCGCGCAACATCCTGATGAAGGTGCTGTTGGTGCTGGTCGCGGTGAGCGTCGCCTACAGCACGCTGCTATGCTTCGTTCCCGAGACCGGGTGGTACAGCGACGTATATCCCTGGGCTTATCAGAGCGTGCTCGAGACCTTCATGTTCTGGCGCTGAGCCCGATGCGGTGACGCGTCGCGGGGGATGCGCGCTCTTCTGCGTTCGTCGTAAGAAGCGGGACGCCGCTACTTTAGCGAAACGTTCAGATAGTCGATGCAGCCGGTGCCGAGAGGCGAGAAGCCGTTGAGGGCATCGCTGCGCCATGCGGTGGGGATCTCGCAGAAGCATAAGGGGTAGAGCGGCACGTTCTCGGCGATGATATCGAAGCATTCGTTCCAGAGCTTCTGCTGTTGGTTGCGATCGGTGGTGGCGCGGGCGAGGCGCATGTTCTCCATCATACGGGCGAATGGCTCGCCCGACTGCCAGGCTGCATAGCTCTCGGGTGCGATGTTCCCGCCATAGCGCCAAGTGAGGAATAGGTCGCAATCGGTACCGAGCAGGGTGGGATCATCGGCGCACAGGGCCATGTCGAACAGCGTGGACCGTTCGGCCAAAGCGGCCTCGTCCAGCATCTCCACCGTGATGTTCACCGCGACTTCAGCGAGCTCTTCTGCGATCAGCTCGGCTATGGGCCGCAGCCATTCCGCGTTCACGGCCAACGAGGAGCGAGCCGGCGCTTCTGCCGTGATGCCTGCCCGTTCAAGCAGATGGCGGGCACGGGTGACGTCGTGGCTGTACACCGTTGCGGCGCGGTGATAGTTCGGATGGGTGAGGGGCAACGGGGCGGTGGCGGCAGCGGCATGACCGTCGAAGCAGCGGGATATCAAGCGGTCGTAGTCGATGGCATAGAGCATCGCCTGGCGCACCGCCACGTTATCGAAGGGCGCTTTGGCGCAGTTGAACAGCAGAAACGGCGAGAGCGAGCCAGGGACGTGCTCTACGGCGTTCTTGCGGTCTTCCAGGATGCTCGTTCCATCGGCGGTGGCATCGGCGCAAGCGAGGGCCCAACCTCCGGTGAAGGTGGTGATGCGCTCGGTGGCATCGGGGCAGAACGACCAGCTCATGGCAGGAGCTATGGCGCCCCCTTCGGTACGGTGAGGGTTCGGTACGAAGAAAGCGGTAGGCAGCGACGGCATGGCCGCGCATGCGGATGGGCTGACGGTGGCCGCATCGTCTGAGGCGATGGTGGGAGCGCTCGCTATCTGAGCAGCGCAGACGCCATCTGGCAGCTCGGCGGTCCAAGCCCATGGCCCGCTGCCGAGGTAGCCACCGGCGATGGCCCCTTCCGTGGAAGGGCCGGTGATCCACGGCTTTATGAGCGCGAGCCGCTCGGTGAGGAATGCTCCCTCCTCGGCCGTCAACGTGATGCGCACGGTATGTGCGTTGGACGCGGTCACGGTGGCGATGGGGGCGAGCAGCGTGGCGTAGACGTTGGAGCGAGATATCATCTCGGCATAGGCGTCAGCGATATGGTCCGCGCACATCGGCGTGCCATCGGAGAAGGCGGCATCGGCGCGCAGCTCCACCTCGTAGGTGGTAGCATTGACGACGGTGGGATCCCCGCTCGCCAAGGCGGCGGACACCTTGCCAGTGTGAGGGTCTATCTCATAGAGCCCTTCGAACAAATGACGCTTCACCATGGTCATGGCGGGAGTGACAGCGAAGAAGCCTTCACTAGAGAGCACGGTGGCCTCTTCGGCGTTCAATACAGCGGAGAGGATGGTGGGCTTGATGGTCTCTGTGCTCGTCTGGGCGGAATCGCTCGCCTCGGTGGCGCTCGGCCGCCCGTTCGCGCAGCCGCTCAGGCCCAATGCTGCCGAGGCCGCTGCTCCGAAGGCGGCGGCCACGAACGCTCGGCGCGTCAGCTCTTTATGGCTCGCGGTCTTTTCCATGATCCCATGATAGCATCCGTCCGCGAAGACCGCTCTCGGCTCAGGTCGTCTTGTCGTAGAACCTTCCGCCTGCTTGCGGGCACCACTCGCCGCGGGGCGCATCGGGGCCCTGACCCGCTTACCGAGAACCTCCCCGCAACTTGGGCGCACGCAGGGCACCGTCCGCAGCTGCCCCCTGATGCGCCTGATACCATGGACGGATATTCCGCTTCGAAGGAGGAGAGGTATGTCCCAACTGATCGAGATCCGCTGGCATGCCCGCGCCGGCCAGGGTGCCGTAACGGCGGCCAAGCTGGTGGCCGACACGGCGCTCATGGATGGTGCGTACATCCAGGCGATGCCCGAATACGGCCCTGAGCGCACCGGCGCTCCGCTGAAGGCTTATACCCGTGTGTGCAGCGAGCCCATCGAGGTGCACAACACCATCACGAACCCCAGCATCGTCGTGGTGCTCGATGACACGTTGCTCGATACCGTGAACGTGACCGAGGGCATCGAAGATGACGGCGTGGTCATCCTGAACACCGAGATGTCCGCCGAAGAGGCTCGCGCCAAGCTGGCCGTGCCGGCGAGCGTGACAGTGGCCGTGGTGGACGCTTCCGGCATCGCGCTCGATACCATCAAGCGCGATATCCCGAATACCCCCATCGTGGGCGCTCTCTCCAAGGTGACCGCCGTGGTCCCGGTGGACCAGGTGAAGGAGCGTCTGCGCATCACATTCGGCAAGAAGTTCGCCCAGGAGATGATCGACGCGAACCTCGATTCCGTCGACCGCGCCTATGAGGAGGTGGTGTGCGCATGAAGATGCCCGCTATCGACAACTTCGACAACTGGACGCCGGAGGAGATCCCGACCGGTTTCGTGTGCGAAGCCGGTACCTCGAATCTCTACATCACCGGCGGTTGGCGCTCGATGCGCCCGGTGTGGGATCAAGACAGGTGCACCAACTGCATGCTGTGCTGGATCGCCTGCCCCGATTCGTCCATCTTGGTGAACGACGCCACCATGGTGGGCATCGACTACGATCACTGCAAGGGCTGCGGCGTGTGCGTGCACGAGTGCCGCTTCGGTGCCCTCGATCTCATCCGCGAAGACGAAGCAGAGGAGGCGTAAGGCCGTGACTGAGAAACAAGCCTTTTCCGCTACCGGCAATCAGATGATCGCCGAGGCCATGCGCCAGGTCGACCCTGACGTGATGGCTGCTTACCCCATCACCCCCCAGACCACCATCGTGGAGAACTACGCTAAGTACGTGGCCAATGGCCAGGTGCATACCGAGTTCGTCACCGTGGAATCCGAGCATTCCGCTATGAGCGCTTGCGTGGGCGCATCTGCCGCCGGCGCTCGCGTGGCCACGGCCACGGCCTCTCAGGGTTTGGCGTTGATGTGGGAGGAGCTGTTCATCGCTGCGGGCATGCGCCTGCCCATCGTGATGGCGAACGCGAACCGCGCGCTGTCGGCTCCCATCAACATCCATGGCGACCACTCTGACGTCATGGGCGCTCGCGACACCGGCTGGATCATCTTCTTCGCCGAGACGGCTCAGGAAGCCTACGACAACACCGTGATCTCTTTCTGCGTGGCCGAGGATGAGCGCGTGCTGCTGCCCGTGATGACCACGCTCGACGGCTTCATCACCAGCCACGCCATGGAGCGCTGCGTGCTGGAGGATGACGAGATGGTCAAGAGCTTCGTGGGTCCCTATGAGGCGAAGTACGCGCTGCTCAACACCGATGACCCCATCGGCGCTGGCATGTTCGCCATGGGCGATTGCTACATGAAGAGCCGCCTGGCGCTGCGCAATGCCAACGATGGGTCGCTGCCCATCATCGAGGAGTACGGCAAGAAGTGGGCCGAGGCTTGCGGGCGTCCCTTCGACCTGGTCGATGCCTGGGGCACCGAGGATGCCGACTACGTGGTGGTGGTGCTCGGCTCCGCCGCCGGCAACGTGCGCCACATCGCTCGCGAGCTGCGGGCCGAGGGCAAGAAGGTGGGCGTTGTGCGCCCCCGCGTGTACCGTCCGTTCCCGGCCGAGCAGATCGTGGAAGCCTGCAAGGGCGCGAAGGCCATCGCCGTGCTCGATCGTGCCGACTCCATCGGCGCGAAGCATGCGCCGCTGGCTGCCGACACGCTGGCGGCGCTCTACGCGGCCGGCGAGCAGATTCCCGCGAAGAACTACGTGTACGGCCTGGGCGGCAACGACGTGACCAACGATTGCATCCATCGCGTGTTCGACGACCTTGAGAAGCTCGCCGCCGGCACCGTTTCCGACGAGCTCGTCTATCTGGGAATCTAAGCCAGGAAGGGATACGAAAATGGCAAACATCAAAGAACTATCCCGCCGTCCGGAATGCCTGGCTCCTGGCCATCGCCTGTGCGGCGGCTGCGGCGCCTCCATGGCGGTGCGCCAGGTGCTCATGGGCGTTCCCGAGGATGCGTACCCCGTGGTGGGCTGCGCCACGGGTTGCTTGGAGGTGTCCACCACCGTCTACCCCTATGATGCCTGGAACGTACCGTTCATCCATAACGCGTTCGAGAACGCGGCGGCGACGGTCTCTGGCGTGGAGGCGGCCTTCAAGGGCATGCAGCGCGCAGGGAAGATCCCAGCGAACAAGAAGATGAAGTTCGTGGCTTTCGGTGGTGACGGCGGTACCTACGATATCGGTCTGCAGTCGCTGTCCGGTGCGATGGAACGCGGTCATGACATGGTGTATGTATGCTATGACAATGGCGCGTACATGAACACTGGCATCCAACGTTCTTCGGCCACGCCGAAGGGCGCTTGGGCCACCACGTCGGAAGTGGGCAAAGTGGAGAGCGGCAAGCCGCAGGTGCGCAAGGACCTCGCTTCCATCATCGCCGCTCATGGCGTGCCCTATGTGGGCCAGTCGACGGTGGGCCACTGGAAGGATCTGGTGACCAAGGCCGAAAAAGCGTTCGCGGTGGAAGGCCCGGCATTCCTGAACGTGCTGGCACCGTGCCCGCGTGGTTGGCGCATCGGTTCGGATGAGACCATGCAGATCGCTCGTCTGGCCGTGGACACGAAGTTCTGGCCGCTGTTCGAGGTCGAGAACGGCAAGTGGTCGCTCACTCCCGTGAAGGAGAAGAACGCGAAGCCGTTGGAGGACTTCCTGAAGCCCCAGGGCCGCTTCAAGCATCTGCTGAAGCCGGAGAACGCTGCGCTTCTGCAGGAGCTCAAAGACGACGTGGATGCGTACTGGGCATACCTGGAGGGCCGCGTGGAGGGCTCCAAGGACCTCACGAGTCCTATCGAGTAGCATCTTCGCACCTGACCTTCTTAGAGCCGGCTTCCCCATGTGGGAGGCCGGCTTTTTGTTGATGGGCTTTTCTACCGAGAGGTCGTCTCGCGGGGTCTCATAAAAATCACACATGAAGCTTTGAACTGGCTTCTTTTCGACGGGAAGGCGAATGTGGAAGATCGTCTCGTTTGAAGTCGCTTTGAGGGCGTGTTATATTCCACGTTGCCAGAATGCGGCTTGCCCCATAGGGCGGGACGTGTAGAACAGAATAACGGATTCTCAACATGAGCGAGCTCATGTTCGCGTGAGCGCTTTATGGAACACAAGATGAAGAGGGCATCTGCCTTTCAGGACTTGTGTTCATGAAGCAGTTCATGTTTTACACGTTTCCGCATTCTGGCGAATGTGGTGGATGCCCTCCTCACGAATAGCCAGAGCGAAACGCGCTCCCTTCTAAGGTGACAGGGCTTCCTCCGCGGTGTACGGGAAACACACGCCGGGAAGGAGCGGGTCGCCATGCGAGCCTCTGTTGTCTCTCTTTCGAGAAGACTGCTGTCTGCGGTCTTCGCTGTCATGTTGGGGGTGGGCCTCGTGCCTGCACCCGCGATCGCTGAGAATGGATCTGCCGCTGATGCTGCGGGGCTGGATGCTGCGGCGAACGCTACGACCTCTGACGTCATGGGTGGGCTCATCGAGGGCCCTGCTGTCGAAAGCTCCTTTAACGGGAAGGGCGTCGATGGTTCGGACGCAGATGCTTCTGTAGGCGGAATCATCAACGAGGATATGCCCCTCGATCCGGTGGTCCAAGCCGAATCCACCCGTTCGTATTTCTTGGCGCAGACCTTGGAGAGCACGCGTGCCGTGCCCATGGTGAGCGCGAAGCTGCCCGTCGGGGGCGATGCGGCCGATGAGGTCGTCGGCTCGTTCACCTATCGGGGGATCACCTACGCGGTGGAACCGGGAGGGGAGAG
>CATKXW010000030.1 GCA_949840905.1 uncultured Eggerthellaceae bacterium
AAAGAAGAGGCCCGCTTCGAGCTGTTCGGCTCTCATGCCTTCGAGACGGACAGCTGGCGCATCGCAGCTTCGACAGATCCCATAAACGGAACGGCTGCCTCCACTTTGCGCATCCTCTACGACCTCGCCTTCGATTACTCCAAGATAGCCATCACCGACCTCAAGCTGAACCTCGATGCCAAGCCCATCTCGTCTTTGGTCTATACGGTGGAGCTGGTGGACCAGACCGAGCCGAGCTATTCCGCAGGAGCATAGAGCTGCTGGACCAGCGCGCGAACGGAGGAAGGAGCACGAGCGAACGAGAGGGATGCTCCGTTCGCTCGTGCGTTCCCCTTTCGGTCTCCATGGCGATGTCGTGGTGGTCTACGTATGGGAACCGAGTTCGATGCGGGCAGCACCACGCCCCTGCTCATGCCCATCCGTGCTCCATTAGCGGATGAACATGGCATCGCCGAAGGAGAGCAGGCGGTAGCGCTGTTCGATGGCGTGCTGGTAGGCGCCCATGATGTGCTCGCGGGTTGCGAAGGCCGACACCAGCATCATGAGGGTGGAGCGCGGCACGTGGAAGTTGGTTATGAGGGCGTCCACCACATGGAACTTGTATCCGGGCAGGATATAGAGGGAGGTGGCCTCGCGCTCTCGCGGCTTCAAGGTGCCAGCGGTGGCGTCCCATGCGCTCTCGAGGGAGCGCACGCTGGTGGTGCCCACAGCGACGACGCGACCGCCCCGTGCCCGGGTCCTTTCGATGGCCTCCACCGTGGAGGGCGGCACCGTATAGGTCTCGGTGTGGATGCCGTGCTCGCGCGGGTCGTCCTCGTCTACGACGCGGAACGTGTCGAGACCTACTTCCAGCTCCACGGTGTGCCAATCCACGCCCTTGTCTTGCAGCTGGGCGATGAGCTCGGGCGTGAAATGCAGCCCGGCCGTTGGTGCCGCGGCGGAGCTCTCGCGACGGGAATACACGGTCTGGTACATCTCGCTATCGCCGACGTAATCCTTTATATAAGGAGGCAGCGGCGTGCGGCCCACGGCATGGAGGGCCTCGTCGAGAGAATCGAGCGGTGTGGTCAGACATGCCACCCGTTCACCTTTGTTCCCATTCTCGGCGAAGGCGATCACCTCAGCCGATAGCACGACCTTACCGGCCTCGTCGGTCATGTCCACCACAGCCCCCGCTCCCGGCTTCAGGCGCTTGCCAGGGCGCACGAGGACCTCCCAGTATGCGCGGGTGTTGGTGCGAGGCAGCGGGCCTCCGCACTCGCGCAGCAAGAACACCTCGGCGGCGCCGCCCGTGCCTCGCTTGGCACCGAGCAGTCGTGCTGGCATGACGCGGGTCTCGTTGGCCACCAGCAGATCTCCCGGCTGCAGCTCGTCGAGGATGTCATGGAAGATGCCATCGTGCACCTGTCCGCTCTTCCGGTCGAGCGTGAGCAGGCGGCACTGGTCACGGATGGGAGCCGGGTCTTGAGCGATCAGCTCGGCTGGCAGGTCGTAATCGAAGTCGTCCGTTCTCATCTAGGTTTCCTCTTCGTTCCATAGTCCGTAGCGTTCGTAGAGCGCGAGCATCGAGCCGAGCGTCATCTTCCGGGCGAAGAGCTGCTGGTAGGTGGCCGTCTTCACCTTGTTCTGGACGCGCAGGTCCTCAAGGGTGGCGCTCACGGTCTGCCGCTCGCTGCGCACGGCGTCGAGCATCTCCTCGAACTTGCAGAGGCGCTCTTCATCGGTCATGGTCCGTCTCCCGGTCCCGGTCCCGGTCCTTGTCCTGTGCTTCGATCCGCTCGGCGCGTAGCGCCTTTAGCGCCGCTCGCTTGCGGGCTTGCTTCTGCTCATAGGCTGCGCGTTGTTGCTGTCGCGCGGCCAGGCGCTCCTCCTCTTCTCGGCGCGCTTCGGCGCGGGCGGCCTTCTCGGCTCGGCGTCGCGCGACGCGCTCTTCGTGCTGGATGGCGGCTTCCTCTTCGGAGAAGCGGCATCCGCAGAAGCTCTGGCGGTACATGCCCAGTTCGCGCGAGCGGCGCGTAGCTTCGGGGTAGAGCGGCCGATAGTCCTCGAAGCGCGCCTGCAGCCCGGCAACGGCAGCGGCTCGTTCGAGCTCTTCGCGGATGATGTCGCTATATTGGTAGGGGCTCACCGACAAGGTGGTGCCCAGGGTCGTATGCCCGTGATCGTGCGCCCACGTTGCCGCCTGCTCGAATCGTAGCCGATAGCAGAGGCGGCAACGCGCCCGTCGCGCCTCTGCTGCCGCAGTGCGCGGCTCTTCGGTATCGCACACCACGCCGAACCGCTCGCGCACCTGTTCGGCCATCGCTCCTACCGCATCCTCCCATAGGCTTGGGTCATAGGGGACCTCTTCCACGGCCACGGCCGCCTCCGCTGCCCAGGCGCGCAGCGTTTCCAGGCGGCGGTGATGTTCCGCAGCGGGATGGATGTTGGGATTCGCATACAGGATGGTGGGTTCGAAGCCCTGCTCCCGCAGCGAGCGCACCGGTTCCAGCGAGCACGGCCCGCAGCAAGCGTGTAGCAGCAAGGGCGTGGCGGCCGAACGCGGTGTGTGGGTGGTTTCCATAGCCAGCATACTACCACGTGCTTGTGGTGGCGGGTGGTTTTGCGGTAGCATCGCTGATATTCGCACCCGCCGCAGAGAAAGGCCGCACACCAGCGATGGCGCTCTTCGATTGCACTCTCGACGGAGCGAGCGGGAACGCCCGCGCGCTCACGTACCAGACGGCTCACGGCTCTTTCGCCACGCCGATGTTCATGCCCGTGGGTACCCATGCGACAGTGAAGGGCATCACGGTGGAGCAGCTGTATGCTCTGGGAAGCCAGGTGGTGCTGGCCAACACCTATCATCTAGCCATGCGTCCCGGTGCCGACCTGATCGCAGAAGCTGGCGGCATCCATCGGTTCATGAACTATGACGGTCCCATGCTCACCGATTCGGGCGGCTTTCAGGTGTTCTCGTTGGCCGATACGGTGAAGCTGGCCGATGATGGAGTCACGTTTCAGAGCATCTACGATGGCGCGAAGGTGCATTGGACGCCGGAAGAGAACATGGCCATCCAGCAGAAGATAGGTGCCGACATCGCCATGCAGCTCGACCAGTGCGCGCCGTATCCGGCCACGCGCGAGTTCGTGGCTCAGGCCGTGGACTATTCGAGCGCATGGGCGAAGCGCTGTTTGGCGGCTCATGAGCGTCCCGATCAGACGCTGTTCGGCATCGTGCAGGGCGGCATGCACCTCGATCTGCGCTTGGAGAGCGTGCGCCGACTGCGTGCCATAGAGGAGGAGAGTCTCGCTTCCGGTGGTCGTCGCTTCGGCGGTTTCGGCATCGGCGGCTATTCGGTGGGCGAGAGCCATGAGGTGATGTTCGAGACCTTGGGGAGGGTGGCCCGTGCGCTGCCGCAGGACAGGCCGCGTTACCTCATGGGGGTGGGCAATCCCACCACGTTGGTGCGTGCCATCGGCGAGGGTGTGGACATGTTCGATTGCGTGCTTCCCACGCGCACGGCTCGCATGGGCACAGCCTTCTCCTCAGCGGGCCGCATGAACATGCGCAACGCGCAGTACGCGCGTGACTTCGGTCCGCTCGATCCCGCTTGCAGCTGCCCCACCTGTCGCGATCATTCTCGCGCTTACGTGCGCCATCTGGTGAAGCAGAACGAGATGCTGGGCGGCATCCTGCTCTCTATCCATAACCTGCACTTCCTGCTCGATCTGACGCGCCGTGCCCGTGAAGCGGTGCTGGCCGATGCCTACGATGAGTTCGAGGCGGCTTGGATGAGCAGCCCTGCCGCGCAGGACTACTGATCGCGCTGCCATGGGAGGACAGCTTCAGAGCGCACCGCAGGCCATGATCGTGGAGGTGGTGCCGGAAAGCCCCGCCGATGACGCGGGCTTCGCGGCCGGATGTGCCATCACAGCCGTAGATGGCCATCCGGTGCGTGACATCATCGACTGGCGCTGGCTCACGGCCGATGACGAGATGGTAGTGGGCTATGTGGATGCGGACGGCGATGCCGGCGAGATAGAGCTGTTCCGCGAAGAAGGGGAGGACTGGGGATTCGTCTTCGATGGGCTCATCTTCGATGGGGTGAAGCTGTGTCGTAACGCCTGCCGGTTCTGCTTCATGCGCCAGCTGCCCGACGGCATGCGGCCCTCTTTGTCGATGCGCGATGACGATTTCCGCTTGAGCTTTCTCACGGGCACCTTCGCTACGCTCACGAACCTTTCAGCTGCTGATGAGGAGCGCATCATCGACCAGCACCTGAGCCCTCTGCGCGTTTCGCTGCACGTGGCCGACCACGACGTGCGCAAGGCGCTCATCGGTCGTCACGAGGCTCATGGTCTGGCGGCGTTGGAGCGCTTGTTGGCGGCGGGCATCCAGGTACATGCCCAGATCGTGCTGGTGCCCGAGCAGAACGACGGCGAGGTGCTGGCCGCTACGCTGGCTTGGGCCTACGAGCGGCCGAACATCTTGTCGGTGGGCATCGTGCCCCTCGGCTTCACCAAGTGGCAGGACGAATTCTCCCGCAGCTTCAACGCAGCTGCCGATGCTCGCGCCGTGCTGGAGCGCATCGAGCCGTTCCAACAGCGGGCCCTGGTCGAACGGGGGGAGCCGTGGGCGTTCGCGGCCGATGAGCTCTATCGCAACGCCTATGGCGCTGAGCTGTTGGAGCACCTGCCTCCCACCGACCATTACGGCGACTTCTCGATGTTCGAGGATGGCATCGGCATCATCCGGAGCTATGTGGACGAGTTCGCGGAGGCTTGCCGAAGCGGCTTGGCGGCACGGGTGGCGGCCATCCTCGAAGCTGCGAACGTTCGAGCGCATTTCGTGGTGGGCGAGGCCATGCAGCCTCTGCTCGACCGCCTCTTCGCCGAGAGCCCTCTTGCGGGGCACCTGTGCGCCCTCACGGTGCGCAACGATTTCTTCGGCGGCAATGTTGATGTCACCGGGTTGCTCACGGCGGCCGATGTAGTGGATGCCGTCAACGGTCGCTTCCAACGGATTCGCAGCGCTCGACCCGTTGGCGCCGCTCCGAGCCGCGAGCTGTTCTTGGTGCCACGAGTGATGTTCAACGACGACGGCCTCACCTTGGATGACAGCACGGTAGCGGATATGGACGCGCTCACGGGAGCGCCCGTGGCCGTGGTATCCTGTAACCCTCTCGATTATTTGGAAGAGATCGCCTCCCTCGCGCATGCGGGCTGACCCGCCTTTCGCGAAACCGTTGCAAAGGAAGATGGCCATGCCGTTGCCGCTCGTTGCCATAGTCGGCCGCCCCAACGTGGGCAAATCGACGCTCGTGAACCGTATCGCCGAAGCTGATGAGGCTATCGTGCATGAGATGCGCGGTGTCACTCGCGACCGCAGTTACCACCAGGCCGATTGGAACGGCCTCGATTTCATGCTGGTGGATACTGGCGGCATCGAGGTGGGCAGCGATGATGCGTTCCAGAATTCCATCACCGCTCAGGCGCTGGTGGCCACCGAGCAAGCCGACGTCATCATATTCGTGGTGGACGGCAAGGCTGGCGTCAACACCGATGACGAGGCTGTGGCCCGCATCCTCCATAAGAGCGACAAGCCGGTGTTTCTGGTGGTCAACAAGCTCGACAACCCCGGGCGCCTCGATGAGCTGTGGGAGTTCTACCAGCTGGGCCTGGGAGATCCCTGGTCGGTCTCAGCCCTGCATGGCCATGGCACCGGCGACCTCCTCGACGAGGTGGTGCTGAAGCTGCGCGCCGCCGAAGAGGCCCGCGCACAGGATGCGGTCGAAGAGGACGAGGGGGATGACCCTATCATCAACGTGGCCATCATCGGGCGGCCCAACGCGGGCAAGAGCTCGCTCACCAACCGATTGACCAGTAACGACCGCTCCATCGTGAGCGACGTGGCCGGCACCACTCGCGACGCCATCGACACGCTGGTCGAGCACGACGGGAAGCGCTATCGCATCGTGGACACGGCGGGATTGCGCCGCAAGAGCCAGATAGACGAGGACGTGGAGTACTACGGATTCGTGCGTGCCATGCGCGCCATCGACCGGGCGGATGTGGCTTTGCTGGTCATCGACTCGCCCATCGGCCTCACCAACGAGGACCAGCGCGTGGCCGGATATGCGACCGAGCGCGGGTGCGCCATGGCCATCATCCTGAACAAGTGGGACCTGGTGGAAGGCCCCGAGGCCAAAGAGCGCATCCGCGAGCGCATCAAAGACCGCATGATGTTCGTGGGCTATGCGCCCGTCATCGCCATCTCGGCTCTGACGGGCAAGAAGGTGGACCGGGTATGGGAAGCCATCGACGGCTGCTATGCCGCCTATGGGCGCAAGATACCCACCAATCGTCTGAACACCTGGCTCACCGAGATACGCGAGGTGGGTCACACCATCAGCAAGGGCAAGGCCATGCTGCGCATGAAGTACGTCACCCAAACGGGCAGCCGCCCGCCAGCGTTCACGTTCTTCTGCAACCGTCCCGACATCGTGGACGACAACTACGAGCGCTATCTTGAGAATCGTCTGCGCAAGACGTTCGACCTCGTAGGCACTCCCATTCGTTTGAAATTCAAGAAGAAGGATTGAGCTCTCACACGCCATGGAAACGTTCAGCACCATAGATCCGCTCGTCTATTTCAGCGGAGCCATCATCGTCAGTCTGGTGGCCGTTCTGTTCATCACGTTCCTTTTGGGGTCGATCCCTTGGGGCGTCATCATCTCCAAGCTGGTCTTCCATAAGGATTTGCGCGAGGAAGGCTCAGGCAACATCGGCGCCACCAACGCCATGCGCTCGCTGGGCAAAGGGGGAGGCGCTGCGGTGTTCCTCCTCGACTTCGCCAAAGGGCTGCTCTCCGGGTTCGTGGGGCTTTGGATCGCCACCTACATGTTGGGAGAGGTGCACGCTGCCGAGGCGACCTACGGCGTGACCATCGGCTTGGCCGCGGAAGGCGATGGGCCCTGGCTCGCGCTCGCCTTGGCCGGATGCACTCTCGGGCATATCTTCAGCCCCTGGCTGAAGTTCAAGGGCGGCAAGGGGATCGCGGTGGCCGTAGGCGCCATCTTCGTGGTGTACGGTCCATGGCTCACATTGCTCGAACTGGGCATATTCATCGCAGTGGTAGCGATCAGCCGCTATGTGTCGGCGGGTTCCATCGCCGCGGCCGTGGCATGCCCCATCATCGCGTTCGTGCGCTTCTGGGGCGATTGGTTCTCGGCTGTGGTGTGCGCCGTGGTGGGCTTGGTGGTCATCTGGGCCCATCGCGCTAACATCCGCCGGTTGCTGGCCCATGAGGAGAGCCGCATCGGCTCGAAGAAAGAGGAGCTTGCGGCCGAGAAGATGGACCTTGAGGCGGAGGAAGAAGCATGAGAGCAGCGGTCATCGGCGCGGGCAGCTGGGGCACCGCTCTGTCCCAGGTGCTGGCGAACAACGGTCATGAGGTGCGGCTGTGGGCGCGCAAGCAAGAGGTGGCCGACGCCATCAACGAGATCCATCGCAACCCCCGTTACCTGAGCCATGCGGCGCTGTCCGAGCGCATAGAGGCCACCTCTTCCTTCGCGTTCGCCCTCGATGGCGCTGAGGCGGTAGTGGTGGTGACCCCTTCGGCCACCATGCGCGAGACGGCGGAGAGCCTGGCGCCGTATCTGGGGGAGCAGACTCCGCTGGTCATCTGCTCGAAGGGCGTGGAAGAGGGGACAGGGCTCGTGCCCACCGAGGTGTTCACCGAAGTGGTGGGAGGTCCGCAGCGTCTTGCGGCGCTATCGGGTCCCACCCATGCCGAAGAGGTCATCGAAGGGATGCCCTCGGCTACGGTGATAGCCAGCACCGATGAGGCCACCGCCGCGACGTTCCGCGACCTGTTCGCCACCGATTCGTTCCGCACTTATACCTCTGCCGATGTCATCGGAGTGGAGCTGTGCGCGGCGTTCAAGAACGTGATAGCCATCGCTGTGGGCGTCAGCTATGGCATGGGCTTCGGCGACAACACCGCTGCTGTGCTCATCCCCCGCGGACTCGCCGAGACGAGCCGCATGGTGGTGGCTCGCGGGGGTGACGCCATCACATGCATGGGCCTGGCCGGTGCTGGTGACATGGTGGTCACTTGCATGAGCCAGCATTCCCGCAACCGTCGCTTCGGCGAGCAGTACGTGGCCCGAGGCAAGACGCTGGCCGACTTCGAGGCCGAGACTCACATGGTGGTGGAAGGCGCGATCGCCTGCAAGACCTTGGCGGTGCTGGAAGAGCGCTCTGGCGTGGAGCTGCCCATCACCGATGCCATACGGGCGCTCGTGTGGGGAGACATGACCCTCGATGTGGCGAAGGACCTCGTGTTCGATCGCCCGCTCACCACCGAGTTCTACGGCCTTTAGGCCCGCGCCTTCTCACGCTGCGGCGCAGCAGCTGCTGGTCGGCTCTGCATGCGGGATGGACCTTTCAGAAAAGAGGCGGCGCTCGCTGCGGAGGAAAAGGGGTGAACCTCCGCAGGAGAGCGCCTTCGCTACGATGCCGCGGCCGGTTATGTAGTTCGGGTGCGAGGCCGCGGGCTCGCTATCGAGAGACCGTTGGTTGTGAGATGAGAAGGGGAGATGAAGCAACGGGTCAGGTTCAACACGTAGGCTCGTTTCACGGTCTCATTCGACAGTCGCTCGTATCATGCTTCGAAAAGGACGGTCCTGTGAAGGATCGGGCCTTTCCTCAGCACAGGACCCATGCTACGCCCGTTCTCTCCCTTCGTGTGGCGGCATAGGCTATCGGTCACCGCACGGTGACCGATGCGTTGAGGAACCGTCAGGCGAACCTTCGCTCGACGGTGAGACAGGTGCGATAGAGAGCGGCCATGGCGTCGGTGCCGTCGATGGTGCCTCGTGCGCTCACCACCCGATGGGCCGGCACGAAGAACGGCAGCGGATTCTTCCGCAGGGCGCTGCCCACGGCGCGGAACGACCGCTCGTCGCCTAAGGCTCGCGCCACTTCGGCCGCGGTGCGGGTCTGACCGTAGGGGATGGCATCGAGGCTCTTCCAGAGGCGCTGCTGGAAGGGGGTGGCACGCCCGAGCTGGAAGGGGACCGTGAACACCGTGCGCTTGCCTGCCAGATACTCCATGATCTGGGTGGCTGCTGCGTTGGTGACGGCGCTGGGCCGGCGAAGGCCGTCGAGGATCGCCTCGCCGGGCAGCACGTGGGTCAACATGCCGGTTACAGCGCCCAGGGTGAGCGGCCCGCAAGCCGTGCGATACGTAAAATAGGTGTGAACGGAGCGCTCAGCCACGCACGTTCCCTTCGTTTTTCCGTTAGAATCGGATTCCGTTCCCATAGTAAAGGATGTGCTCGTGTTCCAACCGGTGAAAATAGCTCCTTCCATCCTCTCGGCCGATTTCATGGACCTGCAGCGTGATATCGACATGGTGGCCCAGGCGGGGGCCGGCATGATCCACGTGGACGTGATGGACGGCCATTTCGTGCCGAACCTCACCATGGGCGTGCCGCTGGTCAAGCAGCTAGCGAAGGCCACCACGGTGCCGCTCGACGTGCACCTGATGATAGACAACCCGCTCGACCAGATCCCCTGGTTCCTCGATGCGGGCGCGCGCTCCATCACCGTGCATGCGGAGACCCTCGATGAGGCTGGGATGCGCCGGGCCATCGCCTTGTGCGAGGAGGCTGGCGTGGCCATCGGCGCGGCGGTGAAGCCGAAGACGCCGGTGGAAGTACTGGAACCCTATATGGGCGAGCTCGACTTGGTGTTGGTGATGAGCGTGGAGCCGGGCTTCTCCGGCCAGAGCTACATCGTTGGTTCTGAGCAGAAAGTGGCCTCTGCGGTGGCCCTGGCACGGGCGGCGGCCGCATCGCCCATCGTGCAGGTGGACGGCGGCATCGGCGTGGAGACCGCCGTGCTGGTGGCGGCTCAAGGGGCTGACAGCCTGGTGTGCGGCAATGCCGTGTTCGCGGCTGAGGACCCGGCAGCGGCCCTGGCGGCCATCGAGAGCGCGGCCAATGGCGCGCGCCGCTCGGTGCTGACCAAGGTGCAGAGCGAAGAAGAGGTGGCATGAGCATGGTCGCTGCGGTGCCTTCCGACTACGTTTATCTCGACCATGCGGCCACGGCTCCCTTGAGCGCGGCTGCGGCGGCCGCCATGGAGCCCTATCTGGTGGCGGGCAGCGCCGGTATCGCCCAGGCCGCCAACCCGAACTCCCTCCATGGGCCGGGCCGGGCGGCCTTCGCCGCCATGGAGCGCGCTCGCTCCGCCCTTGCTCGCGCCTTGGGGGCCGGCCGGCCCGACGAGATCGTCTTCACGGGCAGCGCCACCGAGGCCGACGACGCGGCGGTGCTCGGCATCGCCTGGCAGGCGGCCCTCGAGCGCGACCGCGAGCGCCGTCAGCGCCGCAACGATGCCGGCACCGCGCCTCGGCGAGACGAGGATGCTGCCCCGGTGGCCGGTCTGTCCTTCGCGCCCCATGTGATAACCTCCGCTATCGAGCACGATGCGGTGCTCGCTCCGTGCAAGCGCTTGGAGCGGGAGGGTTTCCGCGTCACCTACCTGATGCCCGATGCCGACGGCTTCGTCACGGTGCGCGCCTTGGAGGCTGCCATCGACGAGGATACGGTGCTGGTCTCGGTGCAGATGGCGAACTCCGAGATAGGCACCATCCAGCCCATAGAACAGCTGGCTGCTGTTGCCCACGACCACGGAGCGCTGTTCCACAGCGATTGCGTGCAGGCGCTGGGGAAGGTGCCGCTGCACCTGGGCGAGCTGGGCGTGGATGCTGCGTCGTTCTCGGCCCACAAGATAGGGGGGCCGAAGGGCGTGGGCGCATTGTATCTGAAGGCGCGCACGCCGTTCCGTCCGCTGGTGCTGGGGGGCGGCCAAGAGCAGGGACGCCGCTCGGGCACCCAGAACCTCTGCGGCATCGTGGGCTTCGCCGCCGCAGCGGCCGAGGTATGCGAAGGGGTGGAGGATGCCCAGGCGCAGATGATGGTGCAGCGCGATCGCCTCTACGAGCGGTTGTGCGCCATGGCACCGGTGCAGTCTACGGTGGACGTGCCGCCGGGCAGCCGCGATCATCTGCCGAACATCGTGGCGGTGCTGGTCGACGGCTTCGAGTCGGAGACGCTCATTCTGCGCCTCGATGCGCTCGGCTATGGCGTGGCGGGCGGCAGCGCGTGTTCGTCCCATTCCCTGGCGCCGAGCCATGTGCAGCGCGCCTTGGGCAAGAACGATGACGAGGCTCACAGTGCCCTGCGCATCTCCTTCGGTCGGTCCCTCGACCGGGCGACAGCTGACGGGTTCCTCGCTGCCTTCGCCAAGGTCATCGCGCACTGAGGGAGCGTTCTTGCCATCATCTGTCCGTCCATCTGCAAGGGAGGCGACGTCTGTCCATGGAGCTCATCAACACCCACTGCCATTCTCGCTATTGCGGTCACGGGGAAGGGGAGGTGGCCGCTTATGCGACCATCGCGGCCGAGGCGGGGCTGACCACCCTCGCCTTCACCGAGCACTTCCCGCTCTCGGCCGCCTTCGACCCTGACGAGTACCTGAGCGTGCTGCCCGAGAACATGGAGGCGTATCGCGAGGCCGTGGAGGAAGCGCGGCGAGCTCATCCCCAGATGGAGATACTGCTGGGTGTGGAGATGGACTATCTGGGCGATACCGAGGATCGCATCATCGCCTCGGAAGACCTGGCTCCCTTCCAGATCGTCTTGGGCTCGGTGCACTTCGTGGACCGGTGGCCCTTCGACGACCCGGCGCAGCGCGATCGTTGGGAGGAGCCCGGCATGGCCGATGCCATCTGGCGTCGCTACGGCGAGCTGTGGTGCGAAGCGGCCAGCGATGCTCGCCAGCCGTTCACGGTGATGTCCCATCCCGACCTGGCCAAGAAGTTCGGCTACTATCCCAGCTTCGATCTGGGACCGCTCTATGACCGCATGGCCGAAGCGGCCGCGGCCGGCGGCCGCATGGTGGAGGTGAACACGTCGGGCAGCTATTATGCTTGTGCCGAGATGTTCCCGGCCCTGCCGCTGCTGCAGCGGTTCGCGCGAGCGCAGGTGCCGTGCACCGTGGGCACCGACGCCCATCAGCCCGCGCTCGTCACCCGCGACATCGAGCGCGGTTACGACCTTATGCGACAGGCTGGTTACAAGTGCGTCACCGTGCCCACGGCCGATGGCGGACGTCGTACCATCGACCTTAGGTGAACCGACGAGACCGGTCCGAGCACCGTCGAGAAGAGGGAGCGCACCATGAACGCCAACGACCTGTCGAAACGTCCTGCCCATGACCTGGCCCATCCTCAGCGGGCGCTCACCGTGGGCCTGCTGGAAGAGGCGCTGTTGCGGGCGTTTCCGGCCCGCTACGCTGCGGAATGGGACCGCACGGGGCTTCTGGTAGGGGAGCGTGGGCTGCCGGTGCGCTCGGTGGCCGTGGCCCTCGACCCGACGGTGGCCGCCATCGAAGAGGCGGCCGCGGCCGGTGCCAACGTGCTGCTGACCCATCACCCGGCATTCCTCGAGCCGCCCACGGAGTTCTCGCCCGCGTCCAGCGTGGCGCTGTCGTCGGGGGCGGGGGTGTGGGCGGCCATCCGCGATCGGGTGGCCCTCATGAGCTTCCATACGGCTCTCGACGTGAGCCCGCGCGGTCAGGCCGTACTGCCGCAGATGCTGGGCCTCCATCCGCTCGACGCCGTGTTGGAGCCTGCTGCAGCGGCCGATCCTGCTGGGTCGCCCGCCATCGGTTATGGCACCCTGTGCGCCGTGCCGTCCACAGAGGGCGCGCCGCAGACGGTGGGCCAGCTGGCGGCTCGCTGCACGGCCGTGTTCGGACGTGCTCCGCGGGTGTGGGGCGATCCGGAGGCGCCCATCTCCACGGTGGTGACGGCGGGCGGCTCAGCGGGGCATCTGGGCCGTGCGGCCCTCGCGCGCACCGATCGCACGATCGATTGCCTGGTCACCGGTGAGGTGCGCTACCATGCGGCTCTCGAGCTCTCCGGTGCTGGTCTGGCCATCATCGAACTGGGCCACGATGCCAGCGAGCTGCCCCTGACGGCGGTGCTCGCCGAGGCCGCCGCCCATGCGGGCGTTCCCGAAACCGCTATCTTCATGGTCGATCAGCGCCACAACTGGTCTTACCCGGAGGCGATTCGTCTATAATGAGGGCGTCCCTGATGAGAAAGGTGCTACGCCCATGCAAGCCACGCCCGCGGAGATCGACGCGCTTTTGCGCCTGCAGCAGATAGACCTCGACATCCTGCAGCAGAACAAGCAGCTCAACGAACTGCCCCAGCGCAAGGTCATCGTGGAGGCGCGGAAGAAGCGCGAGACCATCGCTAACAAGTACGATCAGGTGCGCACTCTCGAGAAGGACGCGAAGCGCAAGCTGGTGCGCATCGATGATGAGGATGCATCGCTGGCGAAGAAGGAGCATGGCGTGCAGGCGGCCATCAACGCCGCTCAGGGAGATTATCGCAACATCGAGGCCCGCTCCAAAGAGCTCGCTGGCATCGAGAAGCGCCGCTTCAACCTGAAGGAGACCCGCGCGACCGTCCAGGCCGAGGCGAACAAGATAGGCGCGCTGAAAGCTCAGATCGAGCTCGCATTGGAAGAGCTGGAGGCCGAGGAGAGGAAGGCCAGCGAGGAGTTCCGCGAGATCGGCGGCGTTCTGAAGAACGAGATAGCGGCCCTCACCAAGGAGCGCGACGAGGTGGCCGAGACCATCGACGACGAGCTCATGACCACCTACACCAAGACCAGCGCTCGCACCGGAGGCGTTGCTGTGGGCGTGCTCGAAGGCTCTCGCTGCGGCGTGTGCCGCGCCCCCATCGAGGGCGGTCGCCTCATCGATCTGAAGGCCAAGGCGCCCATCGGGCCATGCCCCGCTTGCAAGCGGCTGCTCGTCATCCGGCCCGAGGGCGAATAGCCGACCTCTCGATCGTTCTTCGATCGGAGCTTCTTCGACCGTTTCCGAGCCTATGCTGCTCGCCTATGGAGGTGTTCGTGCGCCCATGAGCGATCTTCAACGCATCATCCTCGTGCATTACCACGAGATCGGCCTGAAGGGCCATAACCGCGCTTCCTTCGAGATGCGCCTGCTGCGCAACCTCGAAGGGCTGCTAGGCGCGTTTCCGTTGGTCACCATCCATCGCATCGCCGGGCGGCTGCTGGTGTTCCTGAAAGAGGGCACCGGATACGAGGAGGCGAACGCCTGCGCTGATGCCATCACCGGCGTCCCTGGCGTAGCTCGGGTCTCTTGCGGGTTCAAATGCCTGCGCGAGATGGGCCCCATGGGATGCGCTGCCGTCGAGGCGCTCGGCGAAGCGCTGGCTCACGATGCGGCCGCTGACAGCTTCAAGGTGAGCGCTCGGCGCAACCATACCGATTTCCCCATCGACTCCATGCAGATGAACCGCGATATCGGTGCTGTGCTGTGCGAGGCATACCCGCAGCTGGCCGTGCGCATGAAGGAGCCGGCCGTCACCGTGGGCGTGGAAGTGGTGCAGAATGCCGCGTACGTCTACGCCCGCAGCATCCGCGGCATCGGCGGTCTGCCTGTGGGCAGCGCCGGCAAGCTAGTGTGCTTGCTGTCGAGCGGCATCGACTCGCCGGTGGCCACCTGGCGCATGGCCCGGCGCGGGGGCACTTGCATAGGGGTGCACTTCTCGGGGCGCCCGCAGACCAGCGACGCCTCGGAGTTCCTCGTGGAGGACATCGCGCGCGTGCTGGCTCGCACCGGTTGCATCGCGAAGGTGTACGTGGTGCCCTTCGGCGACTATCAACGTGAGATATCTCTGGTGGTGCCACCGTCTTTGCGCATCATCATCTACCGGCGCCTCATGTTCCGCGTCGCGCATGCCATCGCCCGACGCGAGCGGGCGCGGGGTTTGGTCACCGGTGAGTCGCTGGGCCAGGTGGCATCTCAGACCATCGAGAACATGGCCGTCACCAACGCGGCGGTGCCCAACGATTTTCCGGTGCTGCGGCCCTTGTGCGGCACCGACAAGCTCGAGATCATCGATGAGGCGAAGCGGTTGGGCACCTTCGACATCTCCTCGCAGGACGCGCCCGATTGCTGCACCCTGTTCATGCCTCGCTCGCCCGAGACCCATGCCAAGCTGGCCGATGTGGAGGCCGCCGAGGCCGACCTTCCCTTGCAGCAGTGGGTCGAAGAGCTGTTGGAAGCCGCGGAGGTGCGCTTCTCCGCCCGTTGAGCGAAGGAGGAGGTTTCGCGCTCCAAAGGAGCGGGAGGCGGGCGGCCGGGAGCGGGCAAGAGACGTTCTTTTCGTGAGGCCGACAACGTTGCCGGGCGGTCACCGGCAGGGGACGGACCGTATGCTACACTGGCTTCAGACCATGGAGCGCGGCCCCTTATCCCGAGGGGTCGCTCGACGAGAAAAGGGAGCATCCTATGATCGAGAAGAGCGATGTCGAAGCAGTGTTGGATCTTATTCGTCCGAGCCTTCAGGCCGACGGCGGCGATGTGAAGCTGGTGGACGTCTCTGACGACGGCGTGGTGAGCGTCGAGCTGCAGGGTGCCTGCAAGGGCTGCCCCATGTCCCAGATAACCCTCGCCAACGGCGTGGAGCGCATCCTGAAGGAGCGCATCCCGGCCGTGAAGAGCGTCGTGCCGGCCGATCTGGCCTAAGGCGCGGACCCTATGGAACGTTGTTGGGAGCGTCGCGGCTGCGATGAGGAGATGCAGGGCCGCTGCCCGCACAACCAACCCAACGAGCCTTGTCCGGCCGACTGTCATTTCGCCGCGTGCCAGCGCAAGACCCACGTGGTGTGCGAAGACTTCGACCTTCTGCTGAACCCGGATCGCTTCTACGATGCCGCGACAAAGCAGATATGCCGTTTCTGCGAGCATTTCCTGCGCTATGGGCCCTCTTTGGACGAGCGTCCCGAGGGCTATGTGCGCGACGGCAACATGAACCGCTTCTTGCTGTGAGCCTGCACGCTCGCAGCGAGGAGCACCGACCCTGAGGAAGAGACGACCATGAGCGCCGATGCCCGTCATGGCATACCGAATCTGCTCACGTGCCCGGCTTGCGGGGCGCGTGACTTCGATCTGCGCTCGTTCGAGTCGATGATGGTGCTCAGCGCCGACCTGGCGCTGTTCGCCCTCACCTGTCCTCATTGCGGCGCGGCCGTATCGGCCATGCAGCCCATCCCTCCATCGCTGCGCGATGAGGTGGACTTCGCTGCTATCCGCATCGGTGCCGGCATGGGGGAAGCGGGCCGCTAGGGTGTCCGCTGCTACGATCCCTTCGAGAACAGAGAGCCTCATCTTCGGTGTTGAACGACCTTTACCATCTCCTTGATCCGGTGGCCTTCACCGTAGGCCCTTTCTCGGTGCGCTGGTACGGCATCGCCTATGTGCTCGGTTTTCTTTGCGCCGGCATCGTCATCTCGCAGGTGGCGAAGCGTTGGCGATTACGATTCTCCATAGATGACCTGCTCACGGTGTTGGTATGCGCCATCATCGGCGTCATCGTGGGGGCCCGTTTGGGCTATTGCCTGTTCTATGGCAACGGCTATTTCTTGCAGAACCCCCTCGCCATCCTGCAGACGAGCCAAGGAGGCATGAGCTTCCATGGCGGTCTGATAGGGGCGCTCCTCGGTGGCGTGGTGGCGGCGAAGCTGACGGGCATCCCTTATGCCACCTTGGCCGATCTCGGTTGCATCGCGGCGCCCATCGGGCTGTTCTTCGGCCGGTGCGCGAACTTCGTCAACGGAGAGCTGTGGGGCGGTCCGACCGACCTGCCGTGGGGCGTGGTGTTCGGTGGAGCGGCCGGCACGATGCCGCGGCATCCTTCCCAGCTCTACGAGGCATTATTGGAAGGCGTGATCATCTTCTGCGTTCTGTTCGCTCTGTCTCGCCGGCGTCCTCCGCGGCCGCGGGGCACGTTCCTCGGGCTGTTCTTGGTCATGTACGGGATCTTCCGCTTCTTGATCGAGTTCGTGCGCGAGCCTGATGAGCAGTTAGGATATCTGTTCGGCGGCTGGCTCACCATGGGGCAGCTGCTGTCGGTGCCCTTGGTCGTGGTGGGCATCGCCGTGCTGCTGTGGGCGACGAAGGCGCGTCTGCCCGAACAGGGCTCGCCCGAGGGCGACGAGGAACTGCGTCCCGCTTAGCCTGCAGTGCGCCCGGCTCCCGAGGGTTCGTCGCGTCCGCGGCTCGCTGCGACGTTTACGCTACAATAGGACGCATGTTCCGAGCGTCCGGCGAGGCGCTCGATCCCCATCGGAAGAGGAAGGCAAAGGAGGGCGACCGCTCGAGCGCGGCGCTTCGGCATCCATGACGAATCCAGAACAGCACGAACCGGTATTCCAGTCCATCGCCGTCATCGGTCTCGGCGTCATCGGCGCGTCCTTCGCCGCTGCCGTGCGAGCCGCCTATCCGCAGGCGATGGTGTTCGGTGTGGATACCTCCGAGCGCACCCGTAAGATAGCGCTGGAGCGCGGATGGACGAGCGAGGCGAGCGCTCCGGAGGATGAGGCCTTCGAACGTTTCGTGAAGGAGCGCTGCGATCTGGTGGTCATCGCCACGCCGGTAGCGGCGGTGGACGACCACTTGCGCAAGCTGGCAGCTTGGGACTACCGCGGGGTGGTCACCGACGTCATATCCACCAAGGCCCATATCCTCGAAGCGGCAGCCGCCACGCTGCCCAGCCCCGATCATTACGTGCCGGGACATCCCATGGCCGGCAGCGAGCAGAGCGGCATCGACGGGGCGCGTCCCGACATGTTCGCGGGCATCAACTGGATACTCTGCCCCGACGAGCGCACCGTGCCCGAGCAGTTCCAGCAGCTCCACGAGCTGATAACCGGCATCGGCGCCCGCGTGGTATCGCTGCCGCGACAAGACCATGATGCTGCGGTGGCCATCGTCAGCCATGTGCCTCATATGGTGGCCAGCTCGCTGGTGCATCTCATGGACCGCCATAGCGACGATACCGGTGCCATCATGCGCTTGGCCGCGGGCGGCTTCAAGGACACCACGCGGGTGGCCGCCGGCTCGCCTGAGCTGTGGTGCGGCATCGCCTTCGACAACGCCGCTGCTGTGGCCGAAGGGCTCGACGAGATGGGCGCCATCATCGCTTCGTTCGCCGCTTCGCTGCGCGCTGACGATCGGAGCGCCTTCAAGGCCATGCTCGCCGAGGCGGCCGCCACCCGTCAGGCGCTGCCCGCCGCTTGGGTGCCATGCACCGAGAAGCTGTTGGAGGTGCGCATCCCCATGGTGAACCGCACCGGCGTGGTGGCCGAAGTGACCACCATCGCCAGCTCGGTCGGGTGCAACATCCAATCCATCGAGATAGACCACCTCTCGGAGGGCAACGCTGTGCTCTCCCTCGTCCTCACCGATGAGGGGGATATCGGTCAGCTCTCCGCTCAGCTCATAAACGCAGGTTTCACGGTGTCGTTCGCACCGCTCACGCCGAAGGAGCATGTCCATGTCGACTGAGGGATCCCGTACCACCACCATCATGCCTTTGAGCAGCCCGCTCGCGGGCTGCACGAGGGTGCCGGGCGACAAGTCCATATCCCACCGCGCCGTGCTGTTCAGCGCCATGGCCGAGGGCACGTCCCATCTGGAAGGGGTGCTCGATTCCGCTGACGTGCGGGCGTCCATCGAGGCGGTGCGCAGCCTGGGAGCGACGGTGGACCTGAGCGAGCAGCCGGATGGCTCCCTTGCGGGCAGCGTCACCGGCTGGGGCTCCCACGGCCCCCAACAGCCCGAAGGCCCCATCGACTGCCATAACTCCGGCACCACCGCGCGGCTGCTCATGGGGGTCTTGGCACCTTGGCCCATCACGGTGGAGCTGACCGGTGACCGGTCGCTGCAGAAGCGGCCCATGCGGCGCATCACGGCACCCCTCATGAAGATGGGCGCTCGCTTCGAGCCGGCCGGCAAAGAGACGCTGCCCATCACCGAGACCGGCTGCGCTGCGCTGCGCGCCATCACCTATGACGCACCTATGGCCTCGGCTCAGTTGAAGACCGCGGTGCTGTTGGCGGGCGTCTATGCGGAGGGCACCACCACGCTCAACGAGCCGGCACCTTCGCGCAACCACACCGAGCTCATGCTGCCCGAATATGGCGTGCCCACCACCGCGAGCGCACGCGTGGCTTCGGTGACGGGGCCGGTCGTCATGTACGGCAGCGACATCGATGTGCCAGGGGACGCTTCCTCAGCTGCGTTCCTCGTCTGCGCTGCTCTGTTGAAGGAGGGCAGTGAGCTGACCATCGAGCACGTGTCGCTGAACGCGGCGCGCATCGGTTTTGTGCGCACGCTCGAGCGCATGGGCGCCGAGGTCGCGGTAGCCTACGAGAGCAGCGAGGGCAAAGAGCCCATCGGCAGCATCACGGTGAAGAGCACCGCGCACCTGCATGGGTGCGAGGTGCCGGCGCAGCATATCGCCTCCATCGTGGATGAGATACCGGTGTTGTCGCTGGTGGCGGCCCATGCGCGCGGTCTCACGGTGTTCCGCGGAGTGGAAGAGCTGCGGGTGAAGGAGACCAATCGCCTGGCCGCCGTGGTAGAGGGGCTGGATCGGCTGGGCATCGACACCTGGGTGGAGGGCGATGACCTCTACATAGAGGGCGATCCCGACCTGGAGGTGCCCGCCGATCTGGTGTTCGATTCCCAAGGCGACCATCGTCTGGCCATGACGTGGGCGTTGGTGGGCCTGACCGGCGAGCATTCGGTGGAGGTCGCTGACTTCGGCTGCGTGGCGGTCAGCTATCCTGGTTTCCTCAAGGACGTGGAAGGACTCGTGCGATGATCGTGGCCATAGACGGACCGTCGGGTGCCGGCAAGTCGACAGTGGCCAAGGCGGTGGCGAAGAAGCTGGGCTTCTCGTGCCTCGATACCGGGGCGATGTATCGTGCCGTGGCTTGGCAGGCGGTGCAAGACGGCGTATCCCTCGCCGATGATGCGGCGTTAGGGGAGTTAGCTCGGGCCTACGAGATAGCCTTTGGTCATGAGCCGGGCGATCCGTTGCCCAAGACGGTGTCCATCGGGGGCGTCGACGTCACCGATGCCATTCGCACCGCCGAGATAGACAAGGCCGTGAGCCCTACCTCGGCCGCGTCATCGGTGCGCGAGGCGCTGGTCTCCCAGCAGCGGCGCATCGGCAGCGGCGGCGATTACGTGGTGGAGGGCCGTGACATCGGCACCGTGGTGTTCCCTGAAGCCGAGCTGAAGGTGTTCCTGACGGCCAGCGATGAGGAGCGCGCTCATCGGCGCGTGCGCCAGAACGTCGATCGGGGCGTGGGTTCCATCGATTACGATGAGGTGCTGGCCGACCTGCGCCGTCGTGATGAAGCCGATTCCACTCGCGCCACCTCGCCGTTGAAGGCGGCGAGCGACGCCATCGAGATAGACTCCACCGGCGACTACATCGAGACGGTCATCGATCGCATCGTCGAGCTGGCCCGCGAGCGCAAGCGCTGAGCCATGGGCCTGTTCCTTTCGAAAGAGCAGATGTGGGACATGCCGCTCGGTGGCACCTCCTCCGAGAAGCAGATACCGCATTGGTTCGGTAACATCGCCTGGGTGCTGGTGGGCCTCGCGTTCAAGGTGGCGTTTCGCTATCGTGTGGAGCGGCGCGAGAGCTTGCGGGCGCTGAAGGACGAGACCGGTGCGGTGGTGGTATGCAACCACACTTCCTTCCTCGACGTGTGCATGATCTATCTGGCCGCGCGCCCGCAACAGTGGGTGCGGCTGATGGGCCGTGCGAGCCTGTTCGGCAAGGCTCATGGGCTGTTGGGCCAGATCCTCACGCGGGCCGGCGCCTTTCCTGTGAAGCGCGATTCAGCCGACAGGCTCTCCATCAAGCGGGCCGTGCGCGATCTGAAGGATCGCGAGCTGGTGGGCATCTTGCCTGAGGGCACCCGGCGGGGGAAGGGCAACAAGGTGCCCGCCATCCACGGAGGTGCCGCTCTCATCGCGCGCATGGCCGATGTCCCCATCCTTCCCATGACCGTGCGCGGGGTGGAGAAGGTGAAGGTCAAAGGCGAGCGCGTGCGCTTCCCGAAGGTGACCGTGGTCTATGGCGACCCCCTCTTGCTGCAAGATTTCGATTTCATCGACAAAGAAGAGCGCCTCGACGCCATCACGTGGTATGCGCTGCGCGAGTGCTTCGCGCTGTTCTACGATATAGCGACCGAAGAGGTGCCCATGGACGAGCTGTTCCCCGAAGGCCGCGACTTCTCTCCGCTGTTCGCCGCCCATCCGATCCCGCGCCGCACCTCCGATGAGGTGGTGGCGATGGTGAGGGCGCAGCGAGCCGAGAAGGAGAGCGCTCAGCGGGAGAAGGACCTCTCATGATGGTGATTCGGGCTGCCCATGCCGGCGCGTGCTACGGTGTGAAGCGCGCCTTGTCCATGGCGCTCGCAGCCACCGAGGATGCCGGGGCGGTGACCACCTTAGGCCCCCTCATCCATAACCCTTTGGTAGTGGCCGATCTGGAGCGCCGTGGCGCGCGCGTGGCCGACAGCATCGAAGAGGTGTCCACCCATACCGTCATCATCCGAAGCCATGGGGTGATCCCGTCTGCCCGTGCCGCCTTGGACGAGCGCGGCCTTGCGGTGGTGGACGCCACCTGCCCTCATGTGGCCCGCGCCCAAAGGGCCGCCGCCGAACTGGCCCGGGCTGGTTGCCGAGTGCTGGTGGTGGGAGAGAAGGACCATCCGGAAGTGGCCGGTCTTGCGGCGTGCGTACGGGAAGAAGGCGGCAAGGTGGACGTGGTGTCCGACCCGGGCGACGTTCCGTTCGGTCTTTACGACCCCATCGGCGTGGTGGTGCAGACCACCCAGAGGCGGGAGAACCTCGACCGCATAGTGGAGGCGCTCCATGATCGCGGCTTGCAGCCGCAGGTGAAGAACACCATCTGCTCGGCCACGGCCCAACGCCAGCGCACGGCGGCGGAGGTGGCCGAGCAGGTGGATGCCATGGTGGTGATAGGGGGTCGAAACTCTTCCAATACTACGCGATTGGCTGAGATATGCACCGCCCGCTGTTCGCGAACCTTCCATGTGGAGACCCTCGACGAGCTGGATCCTACCGCCTTCTTCGCATGCGACAGGGTGGGCGTGACGGCCGGTGCCTCTACCCCTGAAGACCAGATAGCCGCTGTGGTAGCGCGGCTGGAAGAGCTGTAGATCGCAAGGCCGTCCATGGAGAAGCGCACGCGCGAGAAGGTGGCATTGGTGGTGTTCGCTCTGCTCGTGGTGTTCGCGCTGGCGGTGCTGACGAGCTACTTCGCCACGGGACGGAGCTGGAACGTGGCGGCTTCGGTGGTGGATGATACCGTGGGTCAGATGAAGGGATATACGGCCCTCGTTTACGCCGGCATCGCTTCGCCCGATGCTGCCGAGGAGCTGCGCGATGACGAGGCCGCGGCCACCCTCGAAGAGCCGGACGTCACTGACAGCGTGGGCTTGGGCATCTTGGCGTTGCTGCCGCCGTTGCCAGGCGAGTACGAGGGGGTGTACGTGTCGGACGTACGCGACCTTTACGAGCATAAGGAAGCGGCCGTCATCTCGTTGGACGTGGCTCATCCCGAGCGCTATGCCGCTCCCTGCGTGTTGACGGCCGGCGACAAGCGCATCGGTGTGTTCTCGGTGAGCAGCTATACGACCGGTGCGCGGTTGCAGCAGTATCGAGAGGGCTTCGAGGCGCTCGCCGTCGATGTCGTGGTGGCCATTGCGCCTCGTACCGCGATGCTCGCCGATCTGGACGAGGTGGCCGTGGTGGTGGTCACCAACGACGAGGAAGCTTCCAGTGCCGGCAGCTTCCAGGGCGACACCCTCGTAGTGGCAGCGGCGCCTCGCGACGCGGTGGGCGTGGTGCTCCTCTCGCCGACGAACGTCCCGGCCGCTAAGGTCGTCTCCGTTCTCTAGGGCGCGCTTTCGGGCTCCGACGCCGCCTATCCCTTTCGTCCCGCGTCTGCGGCCGCGGACAGGCCCCATTGTTTCGGGATAGTTAACATTGGGCGCGCCGAGGGCCGCGCGAACCTATAATCGCTGCTAAAGAAGTGAACCGAGAGAAGGAGGAAGGTCGTGAGCTATGCGAATCGCGTGCTCGAGCAGGTGAAGGCGAAGAACGCCGAGCAGCCCGAGTTCATCCAGGCCGTCACCGAGGTGCTCCAGTCGTTGGAGCCGGTCATCGAGGCCCATCCGGAGTACGAGAAGGCCAGCCTGTTGGAGCGCATCGTCGAGCCGGAGCGCGTCATCATGTTCCGCGTGCCGTGGGTGGACGATGCGGGCAACGTGCAGGTGAACCGCGGCTTCCGCGTGCAGTTCAACAGCGCCATCGGCCCCTACAAGGGCGGTCTGCGCTTTCATCCTTCGGTGAACCTGGGCATCATCAAGTTCCTCGGTTTCGAGCAGATATTCAAGAACTCCCTCACCACGCTGCCCATGGGCGGCGGCAAGGGCGGCTGTGACTTCGACCCGAAGGGCAAGTCCGACAACGAGGTCATGCGCTTCTGCCAGTCCTTCATGACCGAACTGCAGCGTCACATCGGTGCAGACACCGATGTGCCCGCTGGCGACATCGGTGTGGGCGGCCGCGAGATCGGTTTCATGTTCGGCCAGTACAAGAAGATCAAGAACGTGTTCGAGGGCGTGCTCACGGGCAAGGGTCTCGCATTCGGCGGCTCGCTGGCCCGTACCGAGGCCACCGGTTACGGTCTGGTCTATATCGTGAACGAGTACCTGACCGACCATGGCGACACCATGGATGGCAAGACCGTGTGCGTCTCCGGTTCCGGCAACGTGGCGATCTATGCCACGCAGAAAGCCCAGCAGCTGGGCGCGAAGGTGGTCACCCTCTCCGATTCCACCGGTTGGATCCACGATCCGGCGGGCATCGATGTGGAACTGGTGAAGCAGATCAAGGAAGTAGAGCGCGGTCGCATCAGCGAGTACGCGAAGCGAAAAGAGGGCGTGGAGTACCATGAGGGTCGCGGCGTGTGGCAGATCCCCTGCGACATCGCGCTGCCCTGCGCCACCCAGAACGAGCTGTTCGACGAGGATGCTGCTCAGCTAGTGGCCAACGGCTGCAAGGTGGTGGCCGAGGGCGCGAACATGCCCACCACCATGGACGCCACCGCTCGTCTGCAGGAAAACGGCGTGGTGTTCATCCCGGGCAAGGCGGCCAACGCTGGTGGCGTGGCCACCTCGGGTCTGGAGATGTCGCAGAACTCCGAGCGTCTTAGTTGGACCTTCGAGGAAGTGGACGCGAAGTTGCAGGGCATCATGAAGAGCATCTACCGCGCCATCGACGATGCGGCCAAGCGCTACGGCCGTGAGGGCGACTATGTAGCGGGTGCCAACATCGCCGGCTTCGAGAAGGTGGCCGATGCCATGATGGCCGAGGGCGTGGTGTAAGCCGCGTTCTGCTCCCAACGCCATCGCAGATCTTACGAGTTCACCAAAGAAAACGCCCGCTCTCGCGGGCGTTTTCTTGTTTTCAAAGCCCTCGAGCGATCAAGAGATGAA
>CATKXW010000031.1 GCA_949840905.1 uncultured Eggerthellaceae bacterium
CTTCCCGAAGGCGTCACCGCCGATCAGGTGGACACCCCTGAGAAGTACTGGGAGCTCGTCTACGGGCGGAAGCTGGTCCTGCTCAATCCGACCGGAGATGACGACAACGTGGTGGTGTTCATCGAGAAGAGAATGGATGACGGCATCGGATGGGACGTGCTCGAACCACAGAAGAAGGTCGACGGGAAGATCGACGTGCCCAGTACCGAGAACTACTACGGATACCTTCTTTCGTGGTATGCAGACCCGCTGCGAACGGTCTCTGTGCCGGTCGAGAGCGGAAAGCTCCTTGTGGGAGACTCGAATAAGGTCTACGGGTTGCTGACGCTGGTCATCTCGATGGATATGCCCATCCCCTCGGGCGATGGCGAGCGTCACAACACCGTCTCCCTGTCGATCGATACGACAACCAATAAAGTGACCGTCGCTGGTAGCGAAGACGAGGCTGCGCCCGTACGGATCCGCTCCTTCACGCCGGTCGAGACGAGGCTTTCGGTATCGACGAAGCAGGAGGCAGCTCAGCTCGAGCTGGCTGATGTCCTGTTCGACGGACGGCCGACATCGGTGCTCGTTTCGATCTCGATAGGGGATGCCGTCTATAAGCTCAGACTGAGCGGAGCCACCTATGCCAACGTAGCGAAGATAGCCAAAGCGACTTCGGATACCGATGCCGGCACCGTCGACGGGGCACTGACGTTGGAGATCCCTCGCTCGGTGAACGTCGTGCCGTTGGACGAGCCGGTCGATTCGGTCGATCTTACGAGCGTCGTTTGGACGGTGGCAGCTTAGCTGAGCGAAAGAGCCGGAATACGATCGTGCTTTCCAAGGGAGTCATGCGTTCATGCGCGGACTCCCTTCTTGCGTCATGCTGCGAGAAAGAAAGGTCGTCGATATAACAGGGGGTGGAGCTGAGCGGCGGCCACGGATATGCTCATCGCGAAGAAGATGCCCAAAGCGGGAACAGGATATCCTTGCGATTCAAGATGGGCGCGTTCAAAGGTGGTTCAGCTTCAGAACGTTGGGTCCGTTCTTGTATCATGGTGGGAGATGATAGAACGCGCGATGCCGGCTGCGGCGAGGAAGAGGGGGAGCCCTATGAGCCAGAACGAGCAAGTGACCTATGCGGATGCCGGCGTTGACATCGTGGAGGGCGCGCGTGCGGTGGATGCCATCAAAGATGCCGTGCACAGCACCTATCGGCCCGAAGTAGTGGGCGACATCGGCGGGTTCGGGGGTCTGTTCTCCATCGCGGCGGCCAAGGACATGGAAGACCCGCTGCTGGTGAGCGGCACCGATGGCGTGGGTACGAAGCTGAAAGTGGCCCAGATGCTGGGCGAGCACGGCACGGTGGGCATCGATCTTGTGGCCATGTGCGCGAACGACATCCTCGCTACCGGTGCCGAGCCGCTGTTCTTCCTCGATTATGTGGCCGTGGGCAAGTTGGATGCGGAGGCCATGGCTTCCATCGTAGGCGGCATCGCGGAAGGATGTCGTCAGGCTGGCTGCGCGCTCATCGGCGGTGAGATGGCGGAGCACCCTGGCGTCATGGACCCCGATGACTACGACCTGTCCGGTTTCTGCGTGGGCGTGGTCGACCGAGCGTCCATGCTGGATCCCGAAAACGTGCAGGAGGGGGACGTGCTCATCGGGCTGGCGTCCAACGGCCTGCATTCCAACGGCTATTCGCTGGCTCGCAAGGTGTGCGTGGAGGGTCGCTCGGCCGAAGAGCTGCGCGAGCCGCGCGCCGATCTGAACGGTGAGTCGATATTGCAGGCACTGCTGCGCCCCACCTATATATATGTGAAGCCCGTGCAGGCTGTGCTGGCCGAGGTGCCGGGCGCGGTGCACGCCCTCGCCCATATCACCGGCGGTGGCATCACCGAGAATCTCGACCGCGCACTGCCCAAGACCCTCGATGCGGAGGTGCGCCTGGGCAGCTGGGATGTGCCGGCCGTGGTGCGCTTCGCGTGCGATCAGGCGGGGCTGTCCGAGGAAGAGGCGCTCAAGACGTTCAACATGGGCATAGGGCTCGTGCTGATAACGGCGTCCGAGCAGGTCGAGAGGGTGGAGCGCGTGCTGGCTGATGCCGGTCAGACCACGTTCCGCATCGGCACGGTGACACCTGGCAGCGGTGTTGTGCGCTACACCGCCTGAGGTAAGGCTCGATCCGCGGCAGATGGGCGCTCGACAGGAGGAGAACATGGCGGGACCTTTGAACATCGGCGTGCTGCTCAGCGGCAGCGGTACGAACCTGCAGGCCATCATCGACGCCATAGGGGCGGGCGAGCTGCCGGTGCGCATCGTGCATGTGGTGAGCTCGCGTCCCGATGCCTATGGCATCGAGCGGGCCCGAGCAGCGGATCTTCCCGTGACGGTGCTCGACCGTAGCATCTACGCCGATCCGGAGGCAGCCGATAGGCTCATCGTGGAGAAGATGCGCGCCGCTGGCGCTGAGTATCTCGTGATGGCGGGCTACATGCGCAAGCTCACGCCTGTTGTGCTAGAGGCTTTTCCCGATCGGGTGTTGAACCTGCATCCGGCGTTGCTGCCATCGTTCAAGGGGGCCCATGCCATCCAGGATGCTTTCGACGCGGGCGTGAAGGTGACGGGCGTGACGGTGCATCTTGCGAACGAAGACTACGACAAGGGTCCCATCGTGGCTCAGCGAGCCGTGGTGGTGGAAGAAGACGATACTCTCGATAGCTTGGAAGAGCGCATCCATGAGGTGGAACATGAGCTATATCCCGCTGTGCTGCGGGAGCTCGCCGAGGGTCGTGTCACCTTGGACGCTGATCGGAAGGTGCATATCGCCTGATCGCTCGCCTTGCAGCGCGGAGCGCTGCTGGCAGGCAGGACATGGCGGCCGCTGAGCGCCGAGAGACGAACGTCTCTTGAGCGCTTCTGAGGAGGTCGTTTGGAAGAGAGAGGAGAGCGCTCTTGAAACGCGAGGTCATCGAACGGGTCATCGAACGGTTGAGAACGGGCGCCGCACCGACGCTCTCGGTAGAGGAGGTGCCGTGCTTCTCGCCAGCCGCCCTGGCTGGCAAGGAACATGCGAGCCCAGATCAGCTGGCCGCCATCGCCGCGACGCTGACCGAGGCGGATATCCCCACCTTCGAACGGGCGCTTCGGGCCATCGACGAGGAGGAGCAGGCATGGCTCGGCTTCAAGCTCGTCTACGACGGCGCTGAGGCTGTGCGCAACACCGATAACGAAGTGACGAAGAAGTACGGCGATGTCGGTTCTGCCGATGGCGAGCCGTTGGTGTTCTTCTGCAACGACGCGAAGGAAGTGGTGGCTTCCCGTCCCTACTCGCCGCGCGATCTGTTCCAGATGAAGGATGTCACGCGTGGTCCTTCCATGCACAACGATCAGTTCGAAGGCCTTACTTGGGTGAGCGAGCCGCTGTTCGGAAAGGTGCGCGTGTGGTTGCTGGGTGCCTCGGATGCGGCTGCGGAGGTGGCGACGCTAGCCCATCACGTGGGCTTCCATGTGATCGTGGTCGACTACGATCCGGCCTATCTGAACGAGGAGCGCTTCCCTTGCGCCGAGCGCATCATGCTGCATGGTGGCGACTTCGATGAGCTAGCATCCATGCCCGGCCGTTCGGAGGACTACGTGTGCGTGCTCACGCGGGGGCACATGTTCGATCCTCAAGGATGTCTGTGGGCGCTGCAGAGCGACGCGCACTACATCGGCATGATGGGGTGCGCTGGCAAGAACGACACGGTGCACGACTTGGTGGTCGCAGGGGGTGCTACCGAAGAAGAATGGGCGCGCATCAAGCGGCCCATCGGTCTGAAGTTCGGTGCGAAAACGCCCGCCGAATTAGCCATAGCGATCGTTGGGGAGCTGGTGGATGTGCGCTACCGGCAACGTTATAGTGAGCAAGCGAGGGAAAAGCACGAGCAGAGCTTGGGCCGCTGAGCGCGGGCTCGTCGGGCGAGCAGCCAGGAAGAAGAGGAAGAGGCGATCATGAACGATCCGAAGGTGAAGCGCGTACTCGTTTCCGTGACCGACAAGAGCGGCGTGGTGGAGTTCGCCCAGGCGCTGTCGAGCGAGTTCGGGGCTCAGATCATCTCCACGGGCGGCACTGCGAAGGTGCTGGCCGAAGCCGGGGTGGCCGTCACTCCGATCGACGAGGTGACCCAGTTTCCCGAGATGATGGACGGCCGCGTGAAGACGCTGCATCCCCGCGTGCATGGCGGTCTGCTCGCTAAGCGCGACGATGAGGCCCACATGGCCCAGGCAGCCGAGCACGGCATTGAGATGATCGACATGGTGGTGGTGAACCTCTATGCCTTCGAGAAGACCGTGGAATCCGGCGCTGACTTCGGCACGTGCATCGAGAACATCGACATCGGCGGTCCGTCCATGCTGCGTTCCGCTGCGAAGAACTTCGCCAGCGTAGCGGTGGTGACCGACCCGGCCTCCTATGATGACATCCTGGTGGAGATGCGCGCCCATGGTGGTGCCACCACCTACGAGACCCGTGAGCGCCTCGCCCTTGAGGTGTTCCGCACCACCGCGGCCTACGATGCGGCCATCGCTGGATGGATGGGCGCTCAGGTGGCGGAGGGCGGTGCGGATACCCCGCCGTTCCCGGCTGCGCTCACGGTGAACCTGACGAAGCGGCAAGACCTCCGCTACGGCGAGAACCCGCATCAGGCAGCGGCGTTCTATCAGCGCGACGACTATAAGGGCGCTGCTCATTCGCTCGCTCATGCGAAGCAGCTCCAAGGCAAGGAGCTCTCGTACAACAACTACCTCGACCTCGATGCAGCCTGGACGGCCGTGCGCGAGTACGCCGAGCCGGCCTGCGTGATCGTGAAGCATCTCACCCCTTGCGGGGTGTGCGAGGCCGACGACGTCACCACTGCGTATGTGCGCGCCCATGAGTGCGACCCGGTGAGCGCCTATGGTGGCGTGATGGCGTTCAATCGCGCCGTCACTTCCGACACCGTGGTGCGCATCTTCGAGAACAAGCAGTTCGTGGAGGCCATCATCGCTCCGGAGTTCTCGGCCGATGCGCTGGAGATGTACAGCACCAAGCCCAATGCGCGCCTGCTCGCTACGGGCGGCGTTAACGCGCCGGGCGGGGAAGTGGAGTTCCGCTCCGTGGAGGGCGGCCTTCTGTGCCAGGAGAGCGATGCGGTCGCTGAAGAGGTGGCTGACTTCGAGGTGGTGACCGAGCGCAAGCCCACCGATGAGGAGATGGCCGAGCTGGTGTTCGCGTGGAAGGCCTGCAAGTCGGTGAAGTCGAATGCCATCCTCATCGCCAAGGATCACGCCAGCGTGGGCGCGGGCGGCGGTCAGCCGAACCGCGTGAACTCCGCGCGCATCGCCGTGGAGCAGGCGGGAGAGAAGGCGCGCGGTGCTGTGGCCGCGTCCGATGCGTTCTTCCCGTTCCGTGACGGCTTCGATGTGTTGGCTCAGGCCGGTGTGGTGGCCGTCATCCAGCCCGGTGGCTCCATCCGCGATGAAGAGGTCATCGCGGCTGCCAATGAGCAGGGCGTGGCCATGGTGTTCACCCATCACCGTCATTTCCGTCATTAGAGGTTTGCGGGGCTGCTTTACTGTGGTAAAGTAGCCCCCATGATCCTCGCGAAGGGAAATAACGATCGTATCGCCGAGCGTGCTCATGCCCTGATGAGCGCGCATTTTGCGGCACAGAGCGCCGACGAGGCGGCTTGTGCCGTCATGAGCGAGCACTGGGCTCAGGGCTGTACGCGCATTCTCCCTTCTCTCTTCTTTCGATATTGATGGCGCACGGGTTTCTCCCCGTGGGCCATTTTTTATGCCTGCATGACGGGAAGGCTTGCTCGTGCGCGCCATCGAAAGGAGCTGCTGGGAGGGTCGGAAAAGAGGAAGAAGGAGAAAGACATGTTCGTGAAGATATTGCTCGTGGTCTTGTTCATCGCTGTGGCGGTGGGCGTGGGCATCTACTGTCGCCGCAGCACCAAGACGGTGGACGGTTTCGTATTGGGCGGTCGCAAGGTGGGGCCGTGGATGAGCGCGTTCGCCTATGGCACCAGCTACTTCTCGGCGGTGGTGTTCGTGGGCTATGCGGGTCAGTTCGGCTTCAAGTATGGCATCGCCGCGACCTGGGCCGGCATCGGCAATGCCATCTTGGGCAGCTTGCTCGCGTGGTGGGTGCTCGGACCGCGCACTCGCGAGATGACCCATCGCTTGGGCGCTCAGACCATGCCCGAGTTCTTCGGTAAGCGCTACGACTCCAAGGCGCTGCGCATCGCGGCGGCGGCCATCATCTTCGTGTTCCTCATCCCTTATACGGCCAGCGTGTACAACGGTCTGTCACGTCTGTTCGGCATGGCCTTCAACCTACCCTATGATGTGTGCGTCATCGGCATGGCGGTGGTCACTTGCATCTACGTCATCTTGGGCGGCTACATGGCTACGGTGATGAACGACTTCATCCAGGGCATCGTCATGCTGTTGGGCATCATCGCTGTGGTGGTGGCCGTCATCTTGAGCAACGGCGGCTTCACTGCGGCCATCGATCAGCTGAGCCAGATACCGGCGGAAGGCTCGGCCATGGCAGGCCCCTTCGTCAGCTTCTTCGGGCCCGATCTGTTCAACCTGGTCGGCGTGGTGATCCTTACCAGCTTGGGCACGTGGGGCCTGCCCCAGATGGTACAGAAGTTCTACGCCATCAAGACCGGTCCGGCCATCAAGCAGGGCGCCATCATCTCCACCATCTTCGCGTTCGTGGTGGCCGGCGGCTCCTACTTCCTCGGCGGCTTCGGACGCCTCTACGAAGGCCAGATAGAGTACGCCGCCAACGGCACGCCCGTTTACGACTCCATCATCCCCACCATGCTCTCGTCACTGCCCGACCTGCTGATCGGCCTCATCATCGTGCTGGTGCTGTCGGCTTCGATGTCGACCCTCTCGTCGTTGGTGCTCACGTCCTCCTCGACGCTCACCATCGACCTGATAAAGGGCAACTTCGTGAAGAACATGTCCGAGAAGCAGCAGTTGGTGTCCATGCGCGGGCTGCTCGTGGTGTTCATCGCCATCTCGGCCGTCATCGCGTTGGTGCAGTATCACTCTTCTATCGTGTTCATCGCACAGCTGATGGGCTATTCGTGGGGCGCTCTGGCCGGCGCGTTCCTTGGGCCGTTCTTCTGGGGGCTGTATTCGGGCCGCATCTCGAAGGCGGCGGTGTGGTGTTCGTTCCTGGTGGGCGTGGGGCTGACGGCTACGAACATGATCATGGGCTTCGTGGGCACTCCGCTCATCGCGAGCCCCATCAACTGCGGGGCTCTGTGCATGGTGCTGTCGTTAGCGATAGTTCCGGTGGTGAGCCTGGTCACTCCGCGCGTTCCCTTCCAAATAGAGCCCCCGTCGGCCAAGAGCGCTGGCGATAGGGAGTTCGAGGAAGAGATAGAAGAGGAGATACATCAGCTGGAGGCCGATGCGCGAGCTTAGGAACGCGAAAGATAGTGAATGAAAAGAAAGCCGCTCTGGGCGAACGAGAGCGGCTTTCGTCGTATCTATGGAAGGGGTCGAGCGAAAGGAATGGCGGAGAGGCAGGGATTCGAACCCTGGTCGCCAGTGTCACTGGCGAAACGGTTTTCGAGACCGCCGCATTCAACCGCTCTGCCACCTCTCCGAGAGCGAAACCGAAGCACGTGCCATCTCTTTGCGATCCGCTCGGAGCGCGCGGGGTTCGCGCCTCGTATCGAATGATCCCCATCAGCGAACGAAAGTAAAATGGCGGAGAGGCGGGGATTCGAACCCCGGATACGCTTTTGGCGCATACACGATTTCCAATCGTGCTCCTTCGGCCAGCTCGGACACCTCTCCGTGGCTTCATGTGCGTCCATGTCGGACACAGCAAGAGAGAGTATAGCTCACCGAGCGTATCGGGGGCAAGAACGTTTTTCGCTATTCGCTAGCCGATTGTCCTCTGGGCGGGTCGGGCGGTTTGCTCTAGTATGTGGAGAAACCGATAGAGAGGATGTTCCCACCATGGCCGACCGCATCGTCAACAATGACAGCCAGAACGTGCCTGAGATCCCCGAGATGCTGGAGCGGGTGCTGCTGTTCGCCTTGGAGGAAGCCAAGCAGCGCATGCTCGCTGGCGAGGATGTGATCCCGTTCACGGCTCTGGTGGTGAAGGATAACGTGTTCATCGAGACCCATCCGGGCGAAGACCCTGAGGAGTGCTTCAACTTCGCGCGTCATACGGTGCAGGGTGCTCGTGGGGCTGACGCCTATGCGTTCTGCTATGACGGCTACGTCGACACCGACGCCGGTACCCAAGACGCGCTCATCGCCGAAGGAGGCATTCCGGGCGCGGAGGACGGCTATGCTGTGAGCTTTCTCTATGAGCTGGAGGAGGGAAAGGCACCGGCGTTCGAGGACGAGCCGGCCTATGTGGGCCAGGCCCCGAACTTCATGGCACTGTTGAAGGACGCGACGGAATATGCCGAGGAAGATATCGACGAGAAGTACCGCGACGTCGAGGAAGAGGACGGGGAGGAATAGGGTCTCCCCTTCGCTCGAAGCGAGAGGTTTCGAGGGCCGGTGCGAGAGCGCCGGCCCTTTTTCTTGGGCGTTCTCATGGGTGCGAACAGGGATCTTGTTCAAGAGAGCGAATACAGGAGACCTTTTGTGCGCACCGTCGTGGCGGCGATGGGAGGCATGAGGGCGGAGCTTTCAAGGGGCTTGTCGGCGACCTTGGAAGGAGTGTTCCAAGGGGTATGCCAAGGGAAGGGAAGAGGGGGCGCGGCAGGGGCGGAAGATCGGCCCTATCGGCAATGTTCCTGCAAGGCCGTCCGCGCTATGATGGACGAAACATTCGCACAGAGGACCGAAGGGAAGGCGACGAGACGAGGGTCGCGTTTTGCGATCGGGCAACGTTCTGATACACTAGGCAGGCTAATCCTGTCTGGGTCCAACGCCTTCATCGTGGCCCAGGCCGTACAGTCCAAAGGAGGTGAGCTAATGAAGGCTTACGAACTGCTGTTCATCGTTGCTCCTACGATCGACGACGACACGCGCGCTGCGGTGATGAAGCGTATCGAGACCACCATCGCGGCAGCGAACGGCACGATCGACAATGTCGATCCGTGGGGCAAGCGCAAACTCGCTTACGAGATCAACGATCTCACTGATGGTGATTACACCCTCATCGATTTCCACGCTGATCCTCAGAGCATCGCAGAGCTTGATCGTGTGCTGCGCATCACCGATGCGGTCGTGCGTCACATGATCGTGAACCGCCCTGACCGTGACGAATGAGGAAACGGTGCGCGAGCTGTCCTGAGACGGGAGAGCCCCGCGCAATGGAAGTAGCGTGAGAAGAGGTCAACCATGAGCATCAATCGAGCGATCATCAGCGGAAACCTGACCCGTGATCCCGAGCTGCGCCAGACGCAGTCGGGCATGCCGGTCCTCAGCTTCGGCGTGGCGGTGAACGACCGTCGCAAGAATCCGACGACCGGTGAGTGGGAGGACGTCCCGAACTTCATCGATTGCACGATGTTCGGCAACCGCGCCAACAGCCTGGCGAACATCCTCACCAAGGGCATGAAAGTGGCCATCGAGGGCAAGCTTCGCTGGAGCCAGTGGGAGCGCGATGGGCAGAAGCGCAGCAAGATCGAGGTCATCGTCGATTCGCTGGACTTCATGTCGTCTCGCAATGGCGGTGGCGCAGGCGGTTACGGCAACGCTGTGCCGGCTGGCGACGCTCAGGGTTCTTATGGTGCTCCGGCACCGATGATCGACGCCTCTTCCACGGTCTACGACGACGACATCCCGTTCTAGCGCATCACGCAGAGCGCCCGTGATCGGCGGGCCTTCTGCAATGTCGAAGGAAAGATGAGAGGTTTAACATGGCCGATTATGCTAAGCAGCCTCGTCGCAAGCATTGCCAATTCTGCAAGGACGACACTGAGTTCATCGACTACAAAGATACTCAGATGCTGCGCAAATACGTAACTGACCGCGGTAAGATCAAGCCGCGTCGCGTCACCGGTGCCTGCACTCAGCATCAGCGCGATATCGCGAGCGCTGTGAAGCGTGCCCGCGAGATGGCGCTCATGCCGTATGCCGTGCCCGCTGTGAGCGGCCGTGGCGATCGCCGCAACCGCTAGCCGAAGGAGGACATGGATGAAAGTCATTCTTCTCAAAGAGCTGCGCGGCAAAGGCGGCGAGGGCGACATCATCAACGTCGCCGATGGTTTCGCGAACAACTACCTGCTGCGCCAGGGTTATGCCGTGATGGCCACCCCTGGTAACCTCAAGCAGCTGGAGCAGCGTCGCCACAACATCGAGAAGCGCGAGGAGACCCGCGTGAGCGATGCTGAGGCGCTGGCTGCCAAGCTGGAGGGCGCTGTGGTGAAGATCATCGCTCAGGTGGGCGAGGAAGGCCAGCTGTTCGGCTCGGTCACCGCTCCCATGATCGCTGACGCTGTGGAAGAGCAGCTGAGCGTCGAGATCGACCGTCGCCGCATCGAGCTGGGTAAACCCATCAAGCAGGTGGGCGTCTATCCGGTGGCCATCTCCATCTACCGTGACATCAAGGGCACGGTGCAGGTGGAAGTGGCCGGTGAGTTCACGGAGGGCACGGAGTCCGAGGAGGCCGTCGAAGATGTGATCGACGCCATCGAGAACGCCGAAGCCACCGAGGCTGCTGCTGTCGAGGAGGCTGCCGAGGTCGAGGCAGTGACAGAGGCTGCTGAAGGGGCGACCGAAGAGGCTGCCGAATAGCGAAAGCGCTTCCGCATAAAGGAATCGAAGACGACCTCCTTCGCTTGCGCTGCTGCGAGTGAAGGAGGTCTTCGTTGATGCGAAGGATACGTCGAGCTGACGGAAAGGCTGGCGATGTCCGCCGCAGAGCGGCGAGGCGTCGTCGTCAACGTTAGAAGGAAGAACCATGCCGAACGAACAGGGAACCACTGAGAACGCGCGCCCGAACCAAGGCGAAGCATCCACGCGCACCCTGGCCGCATCGGCCCAGCTCCCCCACAACATCGAGGCCGAGCAGTCGGTGCTGGCCGCCTGCTTGCTCAATGCTGATGTGGTGGAGGAGATGGTGGTGAAGCTGAAGCCCGACTTCTTCTTCCGCGCCTCCCATCGGATCGTGTTCGAGACCATCGTAGACATGACCACTCGGCGCATCCCGGTGGACCCCATCGCTTTGGCTGATACGTTGAAGGCCCACGGGCAGCTTGAGGCCGTGGGCGGTCGCGCCTATCTGGCCGAGCTGGCCGATAACACGTTCTCTCTTACCAGCTGGCAGCGTCATGCCGACATCGTGAAGCGCACGGCCATCCTGCGCGAGCTGGTATATGCTGCCGCTCAGATCAACGCTCTAGCCTATGATGCTCCCGATGATCTGAACGAGGTGGTGGAAGAGGCGGAGAAGACGCTGTTCAACGTGACGGAGAAGCGCGTGTCCTCGTCCTTCTCCAAGATGGACAAGCTGGTGGGCGATGCCTACGAGGAGCTGTTGAAGCTGATGGACCAGAAGAACTCCATGGCGGGCGTGCCCACGGGCTTCGTCGACGTGGACGATCTGTTCCATGGGTTCCGTGGCGGCGACCTGGTGATCTTGGCGGCCCGTCCTGGCGTGGGCAAGACGTCCTTCGCGCTCAACCTCGCGGTGAACGCGGCGAAGGCGGGCACGTCGGTGGCGTTCTTCTCGTTGGAGATGAGCGGCGGCCAGCTGACCCAGCGTATCCTGTGCTCGGAGGCGCGCGTGAACCTGAGCAACTTGCGTGCTGGCAATATCCAAGAGGGCGACCTGAACGCCATCGTGGAGGCCTCCGGCGTGCTGTCGAACCTCGACCTGTACATCGACGACTCGCCGGGCCTGTCGATCCTGGAGGCCCGCGCGAAGGCGCGCCGCGAGCTGCGCCATGTGGTGGAGCCCAAGAAGGGCCTGATCATCGTCGACTACTTGCAGCTCATGCAGCCGGGCCGTGCGCGACGCGACGGCAACCGCGCGGTGGAGGTGGGCGAGATATCCCGCGGTTTGAAGGTGCTCGCAAAAGAGATGGACATGCCCGTGATAGCGCTGTCGCAGTTGTCGCGCGCCATCGAGATGCGCGGGAAGAACAAGCGACCCATGCTGTCTGACCTGCGTGAATCCGGCTCCATCGAGCAAGATGCCGACATCGTCATGTTCATCGATCGCTCCCTTGACGAGATGGAGGCGGCCACCGAGGGCAGGCCCGAGCTGGGCACCGCCGAGCTCATCGTGGCGAAGCACCGCAACGGCCCGACGCGCGACATCCGCTTGGCCTACATTCCCAGCTACACCTCGTTCAAGAACTTCATCGACGACTCCCGCGTGGGCGGGTTCTAGACGGATGAGCCTTCACGGCAAGCGGCAGGTGCGCTTCATCCATGGGGCTGACGTGCACCTGGGAGCCCCGTTCCGCGGCCTGCGCGAATTGTCGGAAGCGTGGGCGGATCGTCTGGTGGAAGCGGTGCCCGAGGCGTTCGACCGCTTGGTGGACACCGCTGTGCGCGAGCGGGTGGACTTCGTGGTGCTGGCCGGCGACATATTCGACAACGGCCGCCCGTCCTATCGCGATTATCTGCGCTTCTTCCAAGGCATCGAGCGGTTGAGCGATGCGGGCATCCCTACCTATCTGATAACGGGCAACCATGACCCTTATGTCAGCTGGCAGCAAGATCTGTTCGCGTTTCCTGAACACGGCCATATGCTCTCGGCCGACCGACCCGATTTCCGCCTGTTCGAGCGGGACGGCGAGCCGCTCGTTATCATCGCTGGGCGCGGGTATCCGAACAAGGTATGGTCGCGGGATAGGGATATCGCTGAAGGGCTGAACCGCGCTGCGGCCGAAGCGGCATTGGGGCCACGGGCCCAGCAGGCTCCTTTCGGGGTGGGCGTGCTGCACACCGGCCTCGATCAAGACCTGGTGAAAGCCCCTACCGATCCGCGAGGGCTGCTGCGCTCTGGCTTGGATTACTGGGCGCTCGGTCATGTGCATCGCCGCTATCTCGATGACGAGAGGGATCCGCACATCGGATTTTCCGGATGCATCCAGGGCCGCGATATCAAAGAGGTGGGCGCGCGTGGGGTCCATCTGGTCACGCTGACCGAGGATGCTCCTGCTCAGGTGCGGTTCGTGCCTACCGCTTCGGTGGTGTGGCAACGGCTATCCATCGACGTGGGCGAGTGCGCTACCCCTTCCGATATCATCCAGCTGGTCATGCGCGAGCTGTTCCGCGTGAACGGCGATGCTCGCTGCGAGGAGATGATATGTCGGATCACCTTGACGGGAGCTACGGCGCTGCATGAGACCCTCGGGCGCGCAGATGTCATCGAGGGCATGCGCGAAGCGTTGAACAACAGCTATCCCGATTTCTTCGTGGATGCGCTCATCGACCGCACCACGCTGCCGCTAGATAAAGAGGCGCTGCGCCGCGAAGGGTTGTTCCCAGCGGTGTTCATGGCCACGGCCGAGAACGCCCGGCGGGACGGGACCGCTCAGTACGCATATCTGCAAGATGAGTTCATGGCGAAGAACGTCGCCATGCCGGTGCTGGCGCAGCAGCAGGTGGACGCGCTGGCTCAAGAAGCCGAGGACATGGTGCTCGACCTGCTCATCGGCGAGGCGGGTGAGGGCGCATGAGCGAGCAGCGAGCTTCGATGGACGGCTGCCGCAGCGGGGCGCACAGCTTCCTGAAGTATCTGAAGATCGAGCGCTTCGGCGCTTTCAGCGATCGCACCGTAGGGCCGTTCGCGCCCGGGCTGAACGTGGTGTTCGGTCGCAACGAAGCGGGGAAGTCGACGCTGGTCTCCTTCGTGGATGGCGTGCTGTTCGGCTGGCGGGAAGCACGCGGCGCTCGCAACACCTACAAGCCGGTGGGGGCGGAGCGCGCCGGCTCGCTGTTGTTCGCCGAGGTCGATCGGGGGATCGGCGAGGCGTTCGCCGGTCATGAGCACTATCGCGAGCTGCGCCGCGTGCGCAATGCCGACGGTGCCCAGGGCGACATCGAGCTTCTGGACGACATCGATGCTGAGACCTTCCGCACCATGTTCGCTCTCACTAGCGACGAGCTGCGCTCGCTGCGCAACACTACCGACATGACGGCCAAGCTGCTCACGGCTGGGTCGGGGACCAGCTCTTCTCCGGCTCAGGCGCTCGCCGTGGTGCAGGGTCGCCTTGCTGAGTGCACTTCGCGTGCGGCCGGTGCTGAGCGCTCGGTGGTGAGAGCGCTCGCCGAGCAGGACGCCGCCAAGCGAGCGCTCGATGCTGCCGCTGCCCAGGTGGAGCTTCATCGCAAGCACCACCATGAGCTGCACGACCTGGAAGCAGAGCGTGACGATCTGAACGTGCGCATGCAGCAGAACGACAGGAGCATCGAGAACCTCACGCTGTGCCGGGAAGGCACAGAGCGGCTCGCTCGTGAGGAGAAGGAGCTGCTGGTAGAGATGGCAGAGCTGGAAGGGGAAGAGCGCCTCGCCCAGGAGCGCCGTGCTGCTTCCGCCGCCAGTATCGGACAGCGGTTGGCAGAGCTCAGCTCTTCGGAGGATCGTGTCCTTCGCGATCGGCTCGATGCGCTCGCCGCTCGGGAGAACAAGTACGCCCAGGCTGTCGATACGGCGCGCAGCAACCTCACCGACTCCAAGGCGCTCTATGAGACCTGCGTGGAGGCTCTGGGGGGCGATGCGGAAAAGGAGCATGCGCGCACGCGCCATAAGATAAAGGCAACGTTCTCCATCGCCATCCCGCTCGTGTTCGTGCTGGTGGGCGTTCCGCTATTCATGTACGGCCGCCATCTGGGCAGCCTGTCCTACACCATCTTGGGATTGGCGCTGGTGGCTTTCGCGGTGATGGTGGCCGCGGCTGCTCTGGGCATGATGCTACGGCCCGAGCGGCCGGCTGATCCGTTGCGCACTCGCGTAGACGATGCCCAGTGGGTCATGGTCCAAGACGAGAAGAAGCTGGCGGCATGCCGTGCTGACGAGGAGCGGTTCGGTGCTAGCGTGGCGGAGGAACTGGAAGGTCACGGCTTGGGCGATGCCCGAGGCGACATCCGCCGAGCGCGAGCGATCCTCGACGAAGCCAAGGACGTGCGCGCCGCCATGGCCCTCGACGACCAGCGGGCCCGCGCCGCCCGTGCTCGGCTGCAGGCCGTGGCTGTGCGCCTGGATGCCATCGCCCAAGAGCGGTTCCATCTTTGCGAGCGCGCTTCGGTTCCCGAGACCGTGAGCGACGAGGAGCTGGAAGCGGCCATCGACCGCTGCGTGCAGCTGCGCTTAGGGCTGCAAGAGGCGGCCAACGCCCTGAGCAAGCGCCATGGCGAGCTGACCCAAGAGCTGGGCCAAGCCCAGCGCACCTCCGAGTTCGAGCGCTTGAAGACAGCCCATCAGGAAGCTATCACGCGCACCGAAGAGGCCAAGCACGAGTTCGCCAAGCTGCTGCTGGCTCGACGCATGTTGGAAGCGGCCATCGCCTCGTGGGAATCGAAGAGCCAGCCAGAGGTGTACGCGCGGGCGAGCCAGCTGTTCTCGTTGATGACCAACGGGGCGTGGACGAGCGTGCTCCTCGGAGACGACGGCTCTCTCAGGGTGGCCGATGATGCGCGCACCGTGCGCGACCCGCTGCTGCTCTCGCTAGGCACCACCCAGCAGCTCTACCTGGCGTTGCGCATCGCGTTGCTCATGAGCGCCGCGAACGTGGGGGCCGCCATCCCCATCTTGGCCGACGATATCCTCGTGCATTTCGACGCCGAGCGGCGCGAGGGGGCGGCCCGGGCGCTCGCGGCGCTGGCTCACGTGCGCCAGGTCATCCTGTTCACCTGTCACGAAGAGGTGATGCAGGCGCTCACCAGCGCTGATCCCTCGTCCACCGTCATAGAGCTCTGACCCCTGCGCGCGGCGCGACCTCGGTGGTAGTGCTATATACTTTGCATGAAGAAGGACCGCCGTGCGGAAAGGACAGTCATGCCGTCGACAGTGCTGGTTGGGGCTCAGTGGGGCGATGAGGGCAAGGGAAAGATAACCGACCTCATCGCTGGTGATTACGATTACGTCGTGCGTTTCCAGGGAGGTAACAACGCCGGGCACACGGTCATCCATGGCGATAAGGAATTGGCGCTGCATCTGATGCCGTCGGGCGTCATGTACGAGCATGCGGTGCCGGTCATCGGCAACGGCGTGGTGGTCGATCCGGGCGTGCTCGTGAAGGAGATGGCCATGCTGGAGGCCGAGGGCATCCCGTGCGGCAATCTCAAGATAAGCTGCGATGCGCACGTGATCATGCCCTATCATAAGGATCTTGACGGCGCTGATGAGAAATGGCTGGGGTCGCAGCAGATCGGCACCACCAAGCGCGGCATAGGTCCGTGCTATCAGGACAAGATGGGCCGCAAGGGCATTCGCATCCAAGATCTGCTCGACGAGAAGATATTCCGGTTGAAGCTGGAGCATGTGCTGGCGCAGAAGAACCCCATCCTCGAGCGCATCTACGGGCTGCATACTTACACCGTCGACGAGATATGCGAGGAGTATCTGCCGTTCTCGCGCATCTTGAAGCCCTACATGGCCGAGACCGCCCAGCTTCTGAACGATGCTCTGCGCAGTGGGAAGAACATCCTGTTCGAGGGCGCTCAGGGCACGTTGCTCGACATCGATCATGGCACCTACCCTTACGTCACCTCTTCCAGCTGCTGTGCTGGCGGCGCGGCTACGGGAACCGGTGTGGGCCCGACGCGCATCGACCGGGTGCTGGGCATCCAGAAGGCCTACGTCACCCGCGTGGGCGGCGGTCCGTTCCCCACCGAGCTGGTCTTCGAAGAGGACGGCGGCAGCGGCCAGGACGCCATCGATGGTGAGACGCTGTGCCGCGTGGGCCACGAGTTCGGCGTCACCACCGGACGCAAGCGCCGGTGCGGCTGGTTCGATGCGGTCATCGGGCGCTACGCCGGCGAGGTGAACGGCCTGACGGACGTGGCCCTCACGAAGCTGGACGTGCTGTCGGCCTTCGACACCATCAAGGTATGCGTGGCCTACGAGTGCGAGGGCAAGCGCTACGACTACTTCCCCATGCAGCAGAGCGTTCTGTTCCATGCCAGGCCCATCTACGAGGAACTGCCCGGTTGGAAGGACGTCGACATCACCGGGTGCCGCACCTACGAGGAGCTACCGGCGAACACGCGCGCTTATGTCGAGTACATCGAAGAGGCCACCGGCGTGCCCACTTCCATCATCTCGGTGGGCCCCGACCGCGACCAGACCCTGTTCCGTCGTCGCTGACGTAACAGCCCCCCCCCCCCCCCTCAGCGCTCGCTAGTTCGCGGGCTAGCTGAGAAGAATGAGAAGCGCATCATCGCGCGATCGGTCAGGAGGATAGGTTCATGAACGTTCTAGTGTTGGGCTCTGGAGGACGCGAGCATGCCATCGCGGCTACGCTGGCGAAGTCTCCGCAGGTGGAGGCTTTGTTCGTGGCTCCGGGCAATGGAGGGACCGAAGGTATCGCGCTCGTTGGCGGCGCTCCTTCGAAGAACGTGGCCCTCGATCAGATGGATGCCGCCGCGGTGGGCGAGTTCGCGGAAGCAAACGGCATCGACCTGGTGGTCATCGGGCCGGAGGCACCGCTGGTGGCAGGCGTTGCCGATGCCCTGCGAGAGCACGGCATCGCGGTGTACGGGCCGAACGCGCCCGAGGCGCTGCTGGAGGGCTCCAAGGAGCACGCCAAGCGCTTCATGGGCGACAATGACATCCCTACCGCTGCCTACGCGGCGTTCGACAACGCCGACGATGCGCTCGCCTACGTGCGCGAGCAAGGAGCCCCCATCGTCATCAAGGCCGATGGTCTGGCCGCTGGCAAAGGCGTGGTGGTGGCGGAGACGCTGGCCATGGCCGAGGATGCCGTGCGCGCCTGTTTCGATGGGGCGTTCGGCGATGCCGGCTCCACCGTGGTCATCGAGGAATGCATGACGGGTCCTGAGTGCTCTATGCTCTCGTTCGTGACCGGCGGTCGCAGCTTCCCTATGGCGCCCTCTCAAGATCACAAGCGCGCCTACGACGGTGATACCGGCCCGAACACGGGAGGCATGGGCGTCTATTCGCCGGTGCCCATCGTGGCCGATGACGAGATGGACGCCATGGTGGCCATCATGGATCGAGCGGCGGCGGCGCTGCCCGCTTATCGCGGCACGCTCTACGGCGGCTTCATGCTGACGCCGTGCGGTCCGAAGATCGTGGAGTTCAACGTGCGCTTCGGCGACCCGGAGACCCAGGTGGTGCTACCGCGGCTGCAGAGCGACCTGGCCGAGACGATGATGGCCGTGGCCGAGGGCCGCGCTGCCGACACCGACCTCTCTTGGTCGGACACGTGGGCCGTGGGCGTGGTGCTCGCGAGCGCGGGATACCCGGGTGACTACGAGAAGGGCAAGGTCATCCTGGGAATCGAGGAGGCCGAAGCGCTGCCGGGCGTGACGGTGTTCCATGCGGGCACGACTCGCAACGCCGATGGGGAGCTGGTCACCGCTGGCGGTCGCGTGCTGAACGTGGTGGCGCTCGGCTCCACGTTCGAGCAAGCGCGCGAGCGCGCCTACGAAGCCTGCGAGCTGATAAACTTCGAGGGCAAGCAGCTGCGCACCGACATCGGCGCGAAGGCCCTCCGCGGACGCGAGGCTTGGGCCTAGGCGCGCTCTGCTCATAGCATCCTAGTGCTGCTCATCAAGGGGGCGCGAGGCGGAAAGGACACCCTTTCGACCTCGCGCCCCCTTTTCGCGTGCGCTCCTTCCGTTCTTTCGTAAAGACGAAAAACCACTGTTCACGGGGAAAATGGCGGGGTTCGGTGACGGTGGTTATCATGTTCTCGCTCGAGTGGTCACCTGCCGAAGGAGTAGCGATCCTTTTCGCCATTCGCACCGTGTTCCATGAGAGCGTTTTCGTCTTTTGGAGTGGGATCGAGGAGGAAAGAATGGGAGCCAAGAAGCTCGCCTTCGCGCAAGAAGGGATGAAGAAGACGGCGGCTATCGCGCTACTGGTCATGTTGCTGGCGTTGCCGTTGGCCATGTTGAGCGGTTGTGCGCCATCGCCAGCCGAGAGCGAGAAGGTCATTCGGGAATATCTGGTCGAGGAGTTCGATAAGGTCAAGAACCGCGACAGCGCCTTCATGAGCTCGCTCGGCCTATCGCTCATGATGAACCAGGATACCGACGCAAGAATGACCCTTGATAGCATGGGCTTCTCATCGGACGATGTCGCGGAGTTCCTGGTGAGCGATTTCGACTATTCCGTGGACAAGATCGACGTGGAAGGCGATGATGCGATCGCATCCATGACCATCAAGAAGAGGGCGTATTCCGATATCGATGACCACGTTTGGGCCATTGCCGAAGAGGTGACGAACGATCCGTCGCTCGTTGCGGACATGACCCAACAGGAGTCGATGGAATGGCTCGGCGACCGCGTGCGCGAGCGCATGGCCCAAACTCCTCCCGATGAAGAGGAGATGAAGCTCGATTTCTCCTTCGATCCTAGCACGCGCACCTGGAAGGCGTCGGATGCAACAGACAAGAAGATGCAGACGCTCTTTCAGTAGAAGGTAGATCCCTCTCGTTCGCTCTTGCGAGGAGGATGCTCATGAACGTGAAGGACGATCCTCCGATAGAAAGGAGGATCGTCTTCTGCGTTCGCAACGGCCGTTTCGCGCCGGTCGAAATCGCGGCAGACCGAGGCGCTCACCTCGTATAGAATGACTGGATACGAAGTCATGCTCTCGCGGTAAGGAAGGCCTATGCTCTCTGAACGACTGCTCACGAAGGTGATGCGCGGAACCACTGATAGCCTGCTCAAGCTGCGGCCGACCAACGAGGGGTTCCTGCCGCTACCGCAGGCTGGGCGCAAGTACATGCTCTACGCTCATGTGCCGTTCTGCGAGCGCCTGTGTCCCTATTGCTCGTTCAATCGCTTTCCTTTCCAGGAGGATAAGGCGCGCGCCTACTTCACTAATCTGCGCAAAGAGCTGCTGATGGTGAAGAACCTCGGCTACGATATCGAGAGCATGTACATCGGCGGTGGTACGCCCACCATCCTGATAGACGAGCTGTGCGCGCTCATCGACCTGGCGCGCGATACGTTCGCGCTGGACGAGGTATCGTGCGAGACGAACCCGAATCACCTCATCCCCAGCTATATCGACAAGCTGAAGGGGCGCGTGCAACGCCTGAGCGTGGGCGTGCAGTCGTTCGACGACGGGCTGCTCAGGCAGATGGACCGCTACGACAAGTATGGTAACGGTGCCGAGATAATGGAGCGCATCGCCGAGGCGACGCCCCATTTCGTGTCGCTCAACGCCGATATGATGTTCAACTTCCCGGCACAGACCGAAGACATCCTCATCAGCGACGTGGAGAAGGTGATCGCTTCCGGTGCCACCCAGACCACGTTCTATCCTCTCATGGCCTCGCCTAGCGTAGAGCGGTCGCTGGCGGCCACGGTGGGGAAGGTGGACTACGAGCGTGAGCAGGTGTTCTACGAGATCATCTGCGAGCTGCTCACCGGCGAGCTGCCCGACCCGAAGTTCTGGGAAGAGATGCGCGAGGATGCCGCTTCTGTCGACGCCGTTGCGGGAGCGGGGAAGGTCCATGGTGGGCTGGGAGACGCTCTGCGGATGCTGGAAGACGACGCGTTGCCGGCTTCTGCGGCGGTCGTAGGCTCGGGGGAGATGCTCACTGATGGGCTGCCGGCCTCGGCGGCCGCGGTGGGCGATGGCGTGGACCGCAGTCTCATCTCGCCTTTGGTGGGCGAGAAAGCGGTCCAGCTGAATGCGACGGTTCCGCTGAAGCAACAGAAGACGTTGCCGGGGCCGTTCGAGCTCGGTAGCGCTTGGACCTTCAACCGCCGATCCAGCGCGTCAGGTTCCGGTGCGTCGCTCGGAAGTTCGCAGGGCGAAGGTGCCGATCCGATGAATGCCATGATCGACGAGTACGTGGTGAACTATGAGGAATACCCGGCCATCGGCTCGGGCGGCATCACGTATCTGGGCAGGGATCTGTACGTCAACACGTTCTCGGTGGCGGATTACAACAGGGATATCGAGGCTGGTCACATGTCCCTCATGGGCAAGACCACGTTCAGCGAGCACGACCGGATGCGTTATCGCTTCATGATGCAGCTGTTCGGCCTGCGCCTCGACAAGCGACAGTTCGAAGCCGATTTCGGCTGCACGGTGGAGCAAGGGCTTCCAGTAGAGATGGCTTTCATGACCCTCTCGGGCGCCTTCGCCATCAACGACGCCGAGCAGCTCACGCTCACGCCCAAGGGCCGCTACCTGATGGTGGTGATGATGCGCCAGTTCTTCATCGGCGTGAACAACCTCCGCGATCAGGCCCGCGCCGCCCTTCCCGAAAACGAACGAGCCCTCCTCTTCGGCTGCTAGATCCATCATGCGCTCTCACTGAGAGCGATGTGGACCGGGCGCTCGATCCAGGTTGGAAGGACTTCGAAGACGCTTGTATCTATGCTATGGCCGAGCGCTTGGAAGCGGATTACATCATCACCCGCGATGACACCGGCTTTACAGGCTCCTTCATCAGATAGCTCGACTGCAACGCCTTCTTCGAGACCCTAGAGCAACAGGGCATCATCTACGAAGGGCTGTCTTTGTAGCGGGCATGGGGTTGCTCTTGGGCCATGCTCGGGAATCTCACGACCAACCCATGGCCGATTCTCTTGCTCCCTCATCTCTTCTGGTCATAAAAACCACATAGTGGCCTTTGGAGGGTGGGCTTTTGAATGCCACACAATCTACATTTCGCAGGTCGAGCTGAAGATTTCCGGGGGCGAGAACAGGTGCTGCTCGAACGTGGGTTTGAAGTCGCTCTGGCGGCGTGCTATATTCCGGGGTGCCAAACTACGGCTCTTTCGATTAGGTAACGAAGGAGTTGCAGAAAACCGAATATCGGACCCGTATCTCTTTTTTCATTCATGCGGGAATACAGAATGATGAGGGCATCTACCCGTCATCGCTGTATTTCCTTTGGATGATCCGAGGTTTTCTGCATGACGTAGTTTGGCGACTGTGGTGGATGCCCTTTTCACTTAAGTCGCCGGGAATCGACTGTGAATCAGCTTCCATAGAAGGACCTCCTCCACGGTGTGACGAGAACACACACGCCGG
>CATKXW010000032.1 GCA_949840905.1 uncultured Eggerthellaceae bacterium
GCCTAGGCTTAGCGGCCTAGGATCGTCCAAGAAAACGTCCACGCCCCCGCGTGTTCGGCTGACTTTGCGAATCAACCGCCCCGATGCGACGGGGCCTGACAATAAGGCGACAACAGCCAGCGAGAAAGCCGTGATTTCCCAACATAATGTACCGTCTTCGCTCGAAAAGCCATATATATAGCGTATTATGAACCCTGCATGTTTTGGGTCTTTTGGCATTCGCAACCCACTCGTCATACGCCAATCTGAACGCGACCGAAACACACCATCAACACAACTCCAAACGTAGCAACTCCAAGCTCCCGAGTGCATGCTCATGCGACGTCGCGGTTCGACTCGGCCGTTCCGCATGTCGCATCGAGACGCACCCAAAGGAGCATCGGAAGAAAGGCGAGCGGGCACACAAAGGATGATCAGCGCTTTCGAAAGCACTGCCAGGATATCTCCTGACCAAGTGTTCTTCACCTTCGTGAACGCCGAAGGTGCTGAGACCGCTTTCACCTATCGCCAGACCCGACTCATCGCAGCCACCCTCGCGCGTTACCTGCGCGCGAATGGGGTTGGGAAAGACGACGTAGTGGTCGTCGACCTTCCTAATTCCCCGGAGTACGTTTTCTTGCTGCTCGCGGCAGGCTATGGCTCGTTCACCATAGCCTGCACGGAGCAAGGTATCACCCACACTGGCCTCTACCTGCGCCTCTTCGATTTCAATCGCGACACTGCCCGCGTCGCATGCACCATCGACATCGACGCGGCCGAAGAGCTGATGGCCATCGTGGGCCGCACGTTCACCGAGGAACAGGACCACATCAACACGATCGAGGAGAGCGTCGCCGCCCGCGCCAACGTCCGGCCCCGTATCTCCATGCCCCCGAACGGCTCAGGACCGCTAAAGCGCGGCTCCGGACCCTTCCGTCGCAATTCGGGAAACCTGCGCTCCAACGAGCCCGAGCCGACTCCTGATCGCAGCTCTTCCGCGCGCCGCTCGGGTCCTACCCGGCGCTCCGTCAACGGGAAACGCAGCTCCGACAGCCTTGGGCGCGGTCTCGATCCCGCCGAAGGCCGACAGGATTCCATGAAGCGCAACTCCGGACCCATCATGGGCGAACATCAGGATGCCTTGGAAGACGCCGTGCACTTCGCGGAGCGCGAGGCGCATCTGTTCAGCGACAAGGCTCGCGCCGTCATTCTGTTCACGGCCGGCGTAGCCGGCAAATACAAGCTGGTGCCGCTCACCTGGCAGCAGATCGCCAGCAGCGCGAATTCCGCGAACCATTCGGTGGCCATCGCCAAGGGAGGAGTGGCACCGAGCGAATCGTGGCAGGTGGTGCTGCCATTCTCCCATGCCATCGGCTTGCAGACCCTCGCTCGCGCCATCCAGGGGCGGGCACCTTTGCGCGTGTACGAGCGCTTCGACGCCGAGCGCATCCTGCGCGACACCGAGAATCGCCACATCACTTCCATCGCGCTGACCGATGCCATGCTCCAAGAGATGATAGATCTGGAAGAGTGCCGTAGCGAGGCTGCCATCGAGCGGGAGCACCGTGCCGTGGCCGTCGCGATGCAGGAGGGGTACTTCGACAACAACGACGAGCTGAACGAGGCCTTCATCCGTGCGCGGGCATCGGTGGCCACTTCCACCCGGCTCTCCAACTATTCCACGATCCTGCTCATCGGCCTCCCGCTGAACCCCGACACGGTGGAGCGCGCGCTCACCCACGAGCTGCCCATCCATGCCACCTACGGCATGGCGGAGACGGCCGGCATCATCGCTGATACCACCATCACCGCCTCCTTCACGGGCGGCCTTCGGCTGCTGCATGGCTATTCCGCACGCATCATCGAGCCTGACCAGGAGGGCTTCGGCCGTCTGGCCGTGCATGGCGCAGGCGTGTTCAGCGGCTACCTGAACGCCCGCGCTGCGTTCACCATCGACGGCTACTTCCTCACCGGCGATGCCGCCGCGCTCCACAACGGCTCCATCTACGTGCGCGAGCAGGCCGTAGAGGTGTTCGCGGGGAAGAACGGCCCGGTCTATCCTCGCGAGATAGCCGAGGTGCTGCGCGAACTGCCCGATGTGTCCGACGCTTACGTGTTCGGCGTGCCCGACCTCATCGAGACGCCGCCTTCGGTGCTGTCCTCGTTCGCAGGCGGCGCTTTCAGCCCTTCCTCTTCGCCCTACCAGAACCAGCTGTTCACCGACAGCGGTTTCGGGCAAGCCAACGGCTCGGTGCTTTCCACCTCGCGACCGGTGGCCATGGTAGAACGCGCCTCCATCCACCTGCGGCCCGATGACGTCTACAACTACATGGCCACGCGCCTTCCCGATATGGACACGCCACGCTCCATCGCTATCGTGGACGAGCTGCCGCGCCATCCTGGCACCGGCATGATCGACCGCGACCGCGTGGAAGCTATCTACGAGCGCCGCCTTGAGATCGTGAAGGTGGTACTGCACCACATCCACGTGCCGTTCCGCAAGCCGGTCCGCATCCACGGCGACATCATCACCCATCGCGATGCCATCATCGTAGAGGTCATCGACCACTTAGGCCGCACGGGTCTAGGTGAGTGCGTGCCCTCCACCTCCGCCTGGACCGACGCCATCGGCCTGGAGAAGAACGCGGCCTATCTGCAGAGCGAGCTGGTCCCCACGTTCATCGACCGCCCGCTCATGCATCCGCGCGAGGCCAGCGCGCTGTTCGCCACGCTGCCACGCGCCAACGAGCATCGCTTCGCCACCACCTCGCTGGGCATGGCCCTGTGGGACCTTTACGGAAAGGTTCAGCAACGGCCCTTCTGGTCACTGCTGAACGAGGAGTACGAACGGTTGCGACTACGCTCCGGTGCCCCGCAACGCACCGAGAACCTCCCGCGCGCCGCGGCGCTGAAGGGCACCCAGGCGCTGGTCACCTCCAGTCGCTCGCTGAACCTCGGGTCGCCCGAGCGCACCCTCGAAGTGGTAGAGAACGCCGTGCGGGCAGGCTATCGCCGCATCAAGGTGCGCATCACGCCCGAGCATAAGCTGAGCAGCATCCGCGCCGTGCAAGAGCGCTTCCCCGACCTGCTCATCACCCTCGATGGCAATCGTAGCTTCTTCAGTCGCGACATCGAGAAGCTACGCGGCCTCGACCAGCTCCATACTGGCTGGATCGAAGAGCCGCTCAACCAGTCAGCCAGCTTCGATGGCCGTACTGAGCTGGTGAAGCAGCTCTCGGCGCTGCAGCGCACGCTCACCACGCCCGTGAGCATCGACGAGTCGTTCACCGATCGCCAATCGGCGTTGCGCGTGCTCGACTTCCATGACCTGCGTTGCATCGGCGTGAAGCTGCCGAAGTTCGGTTCGATCGAGAACGCCCTTTCCTTCGTGGTGCAGGCTCAAACGGCCGGACGCGCCCTGTGGATGGGAGCCATGTTCGACTCTGCCATCTTGAAGCGAGCGGCGGCGGCCTTCGAAACGCTGCCGGGCATCGTCATCCCAGGCGACATCGACTCGCCGCTGCGCGTGTACACCATCGACATCACCGAGCCGCCCTACACGCTCAACCGCGGCTATGTGGTGCTCAACGCCGACCCCTATGCCTTCGGCTTCGGCTGCGACCTGAACGACCAAGCCCTCGCCGAAGTCCTCACGAAGCGCACCACCATCGAATAAGGACAGCGAAACGCATCGATCGCAGAAGGCGAAACGGCCTCCCGCCTTCTAACCATCCCGCCGCGACTATGCGCGCGCGGGCTCCTCTTCCACCGAACACTCCGGGGCGCCATCATCGCCAGCGCCCTCATCGCAGTACACGGCATCCTCAGGGTGCCCCGCAAGGTACTCGCGCATAGAGTACTGGGTGATGTCGGAGCGGTTGATGATGCCCACGATGTGGCCGTCTTCCATTACCGGCACCTTCTTCAGATGATTTTGCGCCAGCACGCGGCACACCTCGGCGATATCGGCATGGATGCTCACTCCGATGGAGCGGCCCACGCCCACCTCCCGTACGGTCTTCGACATCAGCTGGTCCAAACGCTCACCATAGCCGGTCTCGTCGTGAACGGAGTTCGCGATAAGCACGATGGGGTCCATCACCGTACCCGTCTGCCGCGACAGGCGCTTCAGGATGTCGCCATCGGAGATGAAGCCCACGGCCTCTCCTTCAGCGTTCACGATGGGCGCAGCGCTGATGTGCTTCGTGATGAACAGCTCCATGGCATCGCGCACGGTGTCATCCTCGCGCAAAGAGTAGATGTCGGTCTTCATGATGGATTGCAGCAGCGTCTTGTGCCGCCCACCCTCGTCCTCGGCCGCCTCCTCGCCCGGCTTGCTCTTCACCATGGCGATGGTGAGAGCAGTGCCCACCAGCACCAGCAGCGTGCACGCGAAGAACGCCATGTTGATGCCCAGCATGGTGCCCTCGCTCGCGCCGAACATGGGCGTGGTCAGGCTCTGGGTGATGGTGCTCACCGAGATGATGATGGCCGTACCGAGCGAGCCCGCCACCTGGCGCAAGGTGTTGTTCACGGCAGTGCCATGGTTCATCACGCTGTTGGGCAGCGCATTCATGCCCCACGTGGTGATGGGCATGTTCACCAGCGCCATGGCGAACATACGCACTGCATAGAGGATGGTGATGTAGACGATGGACGAGGTGAGCGTCAGCAGCCCGAACCCGAACGTGGTGATGGCGAGCAGCACCATGCCGATGATGCCCAGCTTCCGCGGCCCGTGCTTATCGAACAGCTTGCCAGCCACCGGGTTCATGATGCCCATGATGATGGCGCCCGGCATCAGCACCAGGCCCGACACCAACGCCGGATAGCCCATCAGCGATTGCACGTAGATGGGCATGAGAATGCCGGACACCAGGATGGACGCCTGCACCAGCATGCCGATGATGGTGCCCACCAGAAAGCGACGGTTCTTCAGTACGTCCACGCGCAGCATGGGATGCTCCAGGTGCTGCTGACGCTTGTAGAACCACGTCACGCCCACGGCACCCACCACCACGGTGACCACCGACACCCACAGGTTCGAGCTGGTGCCGAACACGCTGAATCCGTAGAGCAAACACGCGAATCCCATGGTGGAGAGCACCAGCGACAGCGGATCGAGCTGGGTGCCGCCATTGGTGATGGGCGGCCGCGCCTCCATACAGATCATCGACGCCACGATGATGGACACCGACAGCGCAGCTACCACCAAGAACATGATGTGCCAGTCCGCCTGGTCGATGACGATACCGGCTATGGTGGGACCTACGGCCGGCGCGAAAGCGATCACCAGCCCGAACAGGCCCATGGCCGCGCCGCGCTTCTCCACCGGGAAGGTGACCATGAGCACCGTCATGGTCATGGGCATGAGAATGCCCGCACCCGCCGCCTGGATCAAGCGCCCGCCCAAAAGGATGCCGAAGCTCACGCCCGTCGCGCACATGGCCGAGCCGATGGCGAACAGCGCCATGGATATGAGGAACAGCCTTCGCGTTGAGAAGCGGTCCTGCAGATACGCGGTCACCGGTATCATGATAGCATTCACCAGGGTGAACCCAGTGGTGAGCCACTGTACGGTTGCCTGGTCGACCGCCATGTCCTCCATGACCGACGGCAAAGCCGGGGTGATGAGGGTCTGGTTGAGCATGGTGATGAAAGCGCCGGCGAACAACACCACCAGCATCATCTTCTGCTTACGCGAAAGTCCCATGAATAGCTCCTTGTATGGCGATATGACGGGTCGGGCGCATCATACGAAACGTTTACACACGTCCCATCGGCGGAGCCGGCTCGAGTCCATGCTGTTATGATCGAATTCGCCTATTATAGTACCTATATATAAGTGGAACCGACCGAGCATTCGCGCAAGGGAGCTGAGCTCAGCCATCATGTACACCATCATCAGCATTCTTCTCGTCATCCTCTTCCTCCTCATGAACGCCTTCTTCGTGGTCGCCGAATTCGCGTTGGTGCGCGTGCGACGTTCGCAGCTAGAGATGGCCCTGGAAGAGAAGAAGCCCGGCGCACGCAACGCAAAGCTGATCGCCGACAACATCAACGCCTACCTCTCCGCTTGCCAGCTGGGCATCACTTTGGCCTCGCTCGCCATCGGCTGGCTGGGCGAACCAGCGGTCTCTGCCGTGCTCGAACAACCGCTGCTGGCCCTCGGATTCTCGGAAAAGGCCGTCTATCCCATCTGCGTAGCTGTGGGCTTCATCCTGATAACTGCCCTGCATGTGGTGGTGGGCGAGCTGATCCCCAAATCGTTCGCCATCTTCTCGACCGAGAAGTACGCCCTGTTCACCGCTACGCCGCTCGTATGGTTCTATCGCCTCACCTACCCGATCATGGTGGTGTTCAACGGCATCACCAATGCCGTGGTGAAGCTGTTCGGTCACGACCCGGCCAACGAGCATGACGTCTACACCGACGAAGAGATCCGCCTCCTCATCGACGAGAGCACCGAGAACGGCCTGATAGATCCCGAGCAGAACGAGTTCGTCGACAACATCTTCGACCTGGCCGAGAAGGACGCGGAGGCCATCATGACGCCGCGCACCGACGTCGTGTGCATCGACATGGACGACTCGCTGGAAGAGAACCTCGAGATCATCCACCAGTACAAGTACACGCGCTACCCGGTCTGCCGCGGATCGAAGGATCACATCATCGGGTTCGTGCACATCAAGGACCTCTACGGGCTTCCCACCGACACGCCTCTGGAAGAGTGGCCCATCCGCGAACTGCCGGCCGCTCCCGAGGGCATGGCCATCCCGCGCATGCTGGAGATGATGCAGCAGAAGCGCACCCAGATATGCGTGATAGTCGACGAGCACGGTGGTACGGCCGGCATCGTCACCATGTCGGACGTGACCGAGCAGATCGTGGGCCGCATGGAAGACGAATACCGCCACGAGATGTCGGAAGAGATCGAGCAGCTGCCTGACGGCACCTACGAACTGTGCGGATCGCTGCCCATCAGCGAGCTGGTGGACTTTCTCAGCTTCACCCCCGACGAGGCCGCCGAGTGCGAGACCGCGGGCGGCCTGCTGCTCTCCCTGTTCGACCGCATCCCCGAAGAGGGCGACGTGGTGGTGCTCGAACACGGTGATGACGAGGACGCCAAGCACATCCAGTTCACCGTTACCGAGATGGACCGCCATCGCATCGACAAGATAAACCTCAAGATGACCCGCTCCGAAGATCCCGAAGAGTGACCTACCCCTTCGGCTAAACGAACCGAAAGGGCCTTTCCATGGCGAACACAGCAGAGCATCCTGAGCAAGCCGTGAGCGAAGCCATCCTCGCTACGCTCATAGAGCAAAAGACTGACCAGACCGAGCGTGGCTTCTACTGGGAGAACCAGATCGCTTTCGCCTACAATTCCGACAAGATGGAAGGCTCCCCTCTGACCAAAGAGCAGACACGCTCGATATTCGAGACCAAGACCATCACTGGCAAAGCGCTTCCTGTTGACGCGATCGACGAGGCGCGCAACCACTTCGCCCTCTTCGATCGGATGCTCGAAACAGCCCATGACTCCCTGACCCAGGAGCTCATCCTCGAATACCACGCCATCTTGAAGAACGGGCGTGGGGCTTCCGCAGAGAGCAGCGGATTCAAGCTCGTCCCCAACGCAGTGGACGGGATGATGACCGCCGCTCCCGAGGAAGTGAACGCCGAACTCGCACGCCTTCTCAAGATGTACGATGACAAACAGGACAAGACCTATGAGACGCTCGCCGCGTTTCATGTGAGCTTCGAGACCATCCACCCATTTCAAGATGGCAATGGCCGCATCGGGCGCATGATCCTCTTCAAGGAATGCCTCGCGAACGGATTAGAGCCCTTCATCGTGCTGGATGACCGCAAAGATTCCTACTACAACGGCTTGAGGTCCTTCTCGCAAGACCCGGGCGTTCTCGTGAGCTTCTTCGAGTCGATGCGCGACCTCTATTTGACAGAATACGCCGCCCTCGTGCCCCATTGGCATCTTCTCCCGCGCCTCGAAGAATTCGCGCAGCATCCGGAAAACGATCTCGATCGGTTCTTCTCGAACTCGTAGAAGAGAGAGCGGTTATATTCGCCAGCGAACAATGAAAAAAGCCGCCAACCTGCATTGACGGCTTTTATCTGTCATGGTGGAGCATAGGGGGATCGAACCCCTGACCTCAGGCTTGCAAAGCCCGCGCTCTCCCAGCTGAGCTAATGCCCCACAGAGGTGTCGCACTCTTTTCGTTAATAAACGCTCCACCGGCTAACTCGGCTCACGGTGGAGCGTTTATCGCAAAAATGGTGGGCCCGAATGGATTTGAACCAGCGACCTCACGCTTATCAGGCGTGCGCTCTAACCAACTGAGCTACGGGCCCGAAAAAAGTGCTTGTTAACCTTATAACAACCCGCCGGGCAGGTCAAGCCATTTCCAAGGAAGAATTCGTCATGTCTCAGAAAAGCCGACCTGCGCGATCTTCGGCTTAGCTTTCCATCTCTAGCGTAATACCAGCGCAAAGTTCGCAGACTCAGCGCAACGGCATTGCGTTGAGTCTGCGATAGCACCTTCTTCTTGTTATCGTATTGGGCATGCGCGGTCGCCCGATCGTGATATCTCCCCTATGATGTTTCAGTACTGATACATGCCATAATGATTCATTATTAGAACAATGACCACTTCAGACTAGTATCGGAAAACATCATGGAGCAGATCCAGCGAGCACGACAGATCGGGGCGACCGTGCGTGACGAGCGCGTGCGACAGGGGATGACCCAGCAGCAGCTCGCTGATGCTGCTGGGGTATCACGCGGGTTCATCGCTCGATTAGAGAAAGGCGCTGCAACGGCTATCTATCCAGAGAAACTGTTGGACGTTCTCCATGCATTGGGGCTTTCTCTTTTGCTGAAAAGACCAACCGATGGGCAGAGAACCGACGCATCTGCGTCGAAGAGCACGTCCGCCAAACGAACCGACCTCGCCGAGACCATCATGTCCTTTTATCAAACGAGCAGCTCGATCGATCTCGACTCGATGCGGGAGCAGATCGCCGATCTGTCGTCCTTCGAGGAGCTGAAGCAACAAATGAGAACCACGCTAGCTAATCTCGATCTCGGCAAAAGTTCACCGCTCTTCGCACCGCGCCATGACCAACGCAAGAAAAGCGGTGACGCATGACCTCCTTACGAACATGCACGATCTTCATCCGTGATGTTCCCATCGGAACGCTCGCACAGACCGATGATGGTCGTCTCACCTTTGCTTACGAGCCCGCTTATGGCGGAGTTCCTCTCTCTCTCAGCATGCCCGTCGCCAACACCGTATATGGCGACAAGATCATACGGCCCTACCTTTTCGGCCTTCTGCCTGACGATCCCAGGCTTCGCAGCGGCATCGGGCGGGAATTCGGCGTATCGGGAGAGAATCCGTTCGCACTCCTACGCTTCATCGGACGCGACTGCCCGGGCGCTGTGCGGATCATACCCACAGATGTCGAAGAAAGCCTTCCGCACAACGAAAGCCCCTATCGACCCATCAGCGAGAAGGAGATAGAAAAACGACTGAAACATCTGAACGGCTCAGGAGCTGCAACCTGGCAAGCCCCGGCTGAACGGTGGACGCTCGGAGGCCAACAGGCCAAGATCGCGCTCGCACGTTTCGTTCATGGTGGAGCGGCTTCATCAAGAAGATCTCTGCCAATCGCTCAGCATCCTTCCCGAGAACAAATACACCGATACGGGAGGCCCATCGGCCCTTGATGTTCTTCGACTTTTCGATAAGCACCCGAACGCGCTTCAGAACAAGATGGCCTTCGCTGCGCAACTATTCTTCAACTACCTGATCGGCGCACCAGACGCCCACGCGAAGAACTACTCGGTATTGCTCGGACTGAGCGATGGACCAGCGCTCGCGCCGCTCTACGACGTCGCATCAGGCCTCCCCTATGGCGACGATCGCGAAAAACGGAAGATGGCCATGAGCATCGGCGGCGAGAATCGCATTGGAAGGCTGAGGCGCAGCAACCTGCAACGTTTCGCCGAAGCAGCGAGCCTGCAGGAGAAGATGATGGTCGATCTCATGGCTAACCTCGCCGACGCCGTCATCGCCAACTTGCCGATTCTCGCGGAGGAGGCAGCATCCATTCCCTCCGCCACTGAATTGACCGATCGTCTGTTCCCGAAGATCCGAAGCCTGTGCGAGAATACGCTTGCCACGATGGAGGTCTAGCGACGGGCCTCCCGCTATTGCGAGAGGCCCGTTGAGCAGGTATCTCTATATCGGCCGAACCTATCAGCCCGCTTCGGTCGGTACGAGCCCTATCGTGTAGCGCGGGTATGCCAACGAACACGCGCGAGCACGGGTTCGCGCGTGACGGTCGGTCAAGCTCAACGAAGGCTAGATGACGCCCATCTCCTTCTTGAGGCGGGCGAGGTCATCGTCAACGGCGGCAGTAGCACCCATGTTCTCGTACTTCTTCTCAAGCTCTGCCGTTGCGTCTTTCGGAGCCTGGTTCAGCTCCTCCATGGCGTTAGCCTGGTCGAGCATGGAATCAGCCTTGGCCTCCATGCGCTCGAACGCGCTGATGGCACCTTCGGCCTTATCGCCCGAGCTGGTCATCTCGTTCACCTTGGCCTGGGTCTTCGCCACGGCGGCCTTCGCCTTGATGGTCTCGCGGCGTGCCTGCAGCGCCTCGATGTCGCTCACCAGCTTGTCGTGCATCTGGCGCATCTTCACGGCGTTCTGATTCGCGGCGTCATAGGCCGCCATCAGACCCTCGCTGCGACCCACCAGTTCCTGTTTCTTCGCCAAGAACGTGCGAGCATCATCCTCATTGCCGGCGGCCAGCGCCTTGCGAGCCAGGTCTTCGTACTTGTCTATCTGAGCCTTGTTGTCGTCCACCAGTCGCTTGCAACGGGCTTCCTCGGCCATCACGCCGGCGGTAGCTTCCTTGACCTCGGCCAAGCTCTCGGTCATCTCGCGCATGTACTGGTCGACCATCTTCTCCGGGTCTTCTGCGCGATCGAGCAGATCGTTGATGTTGGCCTTGATGATGCTGGTGAAGCGATCGAGTATTCCTGCCATGGTTGTCCTCCTCATCGGACGTTAGGTCGGTGGGCTCACTGCCCCTTGTTGTCTATGCTCGAATCCGCGGAAGCCGCAGACTCATTTCCCGGTATCGCCTCAACCGTGATGGCCGGTTCGCTCACGGCCTCGGTATCAGCCGCGGTCTCACCGGAGGCGGAGGCCTCGTACTTCTTCTCAAGGTCGTCCAGCTCGGTGGTGCCGAACTTCTCCAGCGGCGTGGACAGTATCTGCTGCTGACGGATGTGCTCGCGCTCTTTGGCCTGGCGCCTCTTCAACAGCACCAGCGCCACCACCACGACCACTATCACCACAGCCCCGCTCACCACGATGGGCACGATGGGCGGCCCCGGCGTCACCGTCATGATGCGCTCGGCCGTTTGCGCGTAGGTGTTCGCGAATATCTGCTCCTCGCTCAGGTTGTAGTCGTAGTAGTTTCGATCGAGATAGCTGGCGAATATCTCCAGCGCTTCGGCGTCCATCACGCTCTTGGCCTGGGCGCCCACAGTGTAGCCGCAATGATAGCTGCCCTGGTTATCGTCGCAGAACAGCAGCAGGAAATGGCCTTCGTCCTTGAACAGCTGGCCATACATTTCCTGCGACTTCTGGGTCAGCTGCGTGGTGGAGTTCACAGAGCCGTTCGGAAGGATGTACAGGTACGGCTGCACGCCGGTCTTCTGATAGAAGGCGTTCATGCCCGCTTCCAGCTTCTGCGGCTGGCCGATCCAGTCGCCGTCATCGTCGGTGAAGTAGGCTGTCTTCTCTACGGTGCCAGCTGGCAGCGGCTCGCGCTGCACCGTGGAAGCCGTCACATCGCTCGACGAGCAACCGCCGAAGCCGAATAGCATGATGAACGTGAATAGGAGGAATGCGACCACCGCCATGATGACCACGGCCGTGCCGCAGCCGCTGCCAGGCATCTGACCTTGGGGCGGCTGCGATGAGGGCGGCTTCTCGCCACCAGGGCCCACCGGACCGGTGCCCGGCGGCATGCCACCATAGCCGCCTCCGGAAGAGCGACCTCCGCCGAGCAGTTGCCCCAGCAACAGGCCGCCGAGGAAACCGCCTCCAGAGCCACCACCCCCATAGGGGTAACCACCATAGCCGCCAGGCATGGACGAGCGGCCACCACCGAAGGAACGGCCGCCACCACGACCGCCGAACCCACCCGATGAACGCGACCCGCCGGAGAACCCTCCGCTGAACCCACCACCGAAGGATCCGCCACCGCCGAAGCCGCCGCCAGAAGACCTGCCCATTGGCTTTCCTTTCACGATGCGTATCTTCGCACTATTATAGGAGCGCGGCAGGTCGATACCGCTTTACGGTTCTATGACAAGATATCGAACGTTGAAGAACGAAGGGATGCAGATACTATGGTGCCGTTGCGAGTGCTCACGCTCATCATGACAGGTCATGGCTCGCCGTCTGTGGTGGTGCTCGAACCTATCGAGGAGACCACCGGACAGGTGTCGCGCATCATCCCTATCTGGGTGGGTACCGCCGAGGCGGCGCAGCTGGGCGTCGCCATCGAACACGCCAAGCTGCCACGGCCCCTCACCCACGACCTGTTCCTCGACGCGCTCACGAACCTCGATGCTTCGGTGGCCCACGTGCTCATCCACGGGGTACGCAAGCAGACCTTCTTCGCGAAGCTGGTGCTGAAGCAAGGTAGCCGCCTCATCGAGCTCGACGCGCGTCCCACCGATGCGCTCGCTTTAGCCATTCGCCAGCAAGCCCCTCTCTACATTACGGAAGAAGTGCTGGAACAAGCCTCGTTCCCTTACATATTCAAGACCCCCAAAGATGAAGAAGTGGAACTGCAACAGTTCCACTCCTTCTTAGACGATCTGAAACCCGAGGATTTCCTCGACGAGTAGCTACTCCTCGTCCGCCTCTTCCTCGCCATCCAGGTCGATGTCCTCTTCGGTGAGCACTTCGCCTTCGGCACTATCGGCACCGCCAGCGCCGGCGTTCTTGCTGCGCTTCTTTCCGCTGGACGCGATGGCCACAGCCGTCACGCGATCGGCATCGGCCACCTTCATCACGCGAACGCCTTGAGTAGAGCGGCCCAGTTCGGAGATGCCCTTCACCGGAGTGCGCACCACGACGCCCTCCTCGGATATGATCATGATCTCCTCGTCAGGCGCCACGATCTTCATGACCGCGAGCAGGCCCTTCTTCTGGGTCATGGCGATGGTGTACACGCCCTGACCGCCGCGATGATGCTCAGGATATTCCTCGATGACGGTGCGCTTGCCGTAGCCCTTCTCGGTGATGACGAACAGCGATGTTCCGGGGCGTGCGATCTCCATGCCCAGCACATGGGCATCGGCCGGGATGTTCATGCCGCGCACGCCCATGGTGCCACGGCCCATGGGCCGCACCTCAGCCTCGCTCCAACGAATGGCCTTGCCCGCGCTCGACACCATGATGACGCTCTCGCTCGGTGCCACCCGACGCACAGCGATCAGCTCGTCGTCGTCTTTCAGGTTGATAGCGATGAGGCCGTCACGGCGGGTCTTGTCGTACTGGTCCATGGAGGTCTTCTTCACCATGCCCTGGGCAGTGGCGAACATGAGGAACTCGTCTTTCGGGAACTCCTTGGTGGCGATGACAGCCGAGATACGCTCGTCGCGCTCCAGCGGCAATAGGTTCACGATGGCCGTGCCGCGGGCGTGGCGCGACGCCTCGGGAATGTCGTACACCTTCAAGCGGTACACCTTGCCAGCCGTGCTGAAGAACAGCATGTAGGAGTGGGTGGACGCCACGAACAGGTGCTCCACGAAGTCGGAATCCTTCAGGTTCACGCCCTGCATGCCCTTGCCGCCGCGCTTTTGTTGGCGATAGGTGCTGATGGGCTGACGCTTCACATAGCCGGCCTTGGTCATGGTGACCACCATGGTCTCGTCCGCGATCAGGTCTTCCACCTCTATCTCGCGGGCCTCGCCGGTGATGCGGGTGCGACGAGAGGTGCCGTACTTCTTCTTTATCTCCTGCAACTCGTCTTTGATTATCTGCTTCAGCAGGGTCTCGTCTTCCAACACGCGCTTGTAGTAAGCGATCTTCTCGCGCAGCTCGGCCAGCTCTTCCTCGATCTTGGTGCGCTCCAGGCCGGTCAGGCGGCGCAGGCGCATCTCGAGGATGGCATCGGTCTGCTTCTTGGAGAGGCCGAAGCGTTCGGTGAGGCGACTGGCCGCCTCTTTGTCGGTCTCCGAGGAACGGATGATCTGGATGACCTCGTCGATGTTGTCGAGGGCGATCACGTATCCTTCGAGGATATGAGCGCGCTCCTCAGCCTTCGCCAGCTCATAGCGAGTGCGGCGCTCGATGACATCCTGCTGATGCGAGATGTAATGGGAGAGTATCTCGCGCAGCGACAGCACCTTCGGCGTGCCATCCACCAACGCCAGCATGTTCGCCGCAAAGCTCACCTGCAACTGCGTGTGCTTGAACAGCTTGTTCAGCACCACCTGCGGAATGGCGTTCTGCTTCAAGTCGATGATGATGTCGATGCCGCGACGGTCGGCAGCGTCGTGGATGTTCGATATCTCAGGCAGCTTCTTGTCGCGCACCAGTTCGCCTAGCTTTTCCAGCAGGCGCTTGCGGTTCACCTGGTAAGGGATCTCCTTCACCACGATGGAGGAGCGGCCGTTCTTCTTCTCCTCGATGCCGCACTTCGCGCGTACGGTCATGGAGCCATGACCCGTTTCGTAGGCATCGACGATCCCCTTGCGGCCCATGATGAGACCGCCGGTGGGGAAGTCGGGGCCGGGGAGCACCTTCATCAGCTCCTCGGTGGTCACGTCCGGATCGTCGAGCATGAGACAAGTGGCATCGATGGTCTCGCCCAGGTTGTGCGGCGGGATGTTCGTGGCCATGCCCACGGCGATGCCGTTAGAGCCGTTCACCAGCAGGTTCGGGAAACGGGCCGGCAGCACCTTGGGTTCTTGGAGGCTCTCGTCGTAGTTCGGCTGGAAGTCCACCGTTTCCTTGTCCAGATCGCGCAGCAGCTCCATGGCCGGTTTGTCGAGGCGCGCCTCGGTGTAACGCATGGCTGCAGCGGAGTCGCCGTCGATGGAGCCGAAGTTGCCGTGGCCGTCGATCAGCGGAAGGCGCAGGCTGAACGGCTGAGCCAGACGCACCATGGTGTCGTACACGGCCAAGTCGCCATGGGGGTGGTACTTGCCGATGACGTCACCCACCGTACGGGCCGACTTCATGTGCGGCTTGTTAGGCGTGTAGCCGCTCTCGTTCATGGCATAGAGGATGCGGCGATGCACCGGTTTCAAGCCATCGCGCACATCGGGCAATGCGCGAGACACGATGACGCTCATGGAGTATTCCAGGAACGAGGTCTGCATCTCCTTGCCCAAAAACGCCGCGATGACGGTGGTCCCTTCGCCGCCATTGGCGCCTTCGACCACCGAGCCATGGGGATTCGGCATGTCCTTCAACAAAGCACGCGCCTGCTCCTCTTCGCTCATGGCGCGCGGTGCCTCGTCGTCTTCGTCCTTCTCTATATAAAGGTCGGCCTCCGCCACCGTATCGTCAGTAGCTTCGTCGAGGTCCATATCCTCCACGTCGTCGAACTGCCCGTTGCGGGCCTCGGCGAATTCCTCGTCGAAATCGCCGTCGACGAAGTTGTTGTTATCTTCTGCCATGGCCTACCTTTCTAGATGTCGAGGAAACGGACGTCGAGGGCGTGCTTCTGTATGAACTCCTTGCGCGGCTCTACCTGGTCGCCCATGAGCTCGCTCACCACGCGCTCGGCCTCCACCGCATCGTCGATGTTCACCTGCAGAAGGGTGCGGGTGGCCGGCTCCATGGTGGTCTCCCACAACTGCTCGGGATCCATCTCGCCCAGACCCTTGTAGCGCTGCACGTCGAACTTGCTGGGGTCGTCGTACTCCGCCAGCGTAGAGGCGAGCGCCTTCTCGTCGTAGATGTAGCGCTCCACCTTCGGGTTGCGCGAGTTCTTCTTCTTCAAGCCGAAGATGGGCGGCTGTGCGATGTAGATATAGCCCAGGTTGATGAGCTCGGGCATGTAGCGATAGAAGAACGTGAGCAACAGGCAGCGGATGTGCGCACCGTCCACGTCGGCGTCGGTCATGATGATGATGCGATGATAACGTGCCTTCTCAGCATCGAAGTCATCGCCGATGTTCGTGCCGATGGCCGTGATCAGGCTGCTGATGGTCTCCGACGACAACGAGCGGGAAAGGCCCGCGCGCTCCACGTTCAGGATCTTGCCGCGCAGCGGAAGGATGGCTTGGAACTTACGGTCGCGGGCCTGCTTGGCCGAACCGCCTGCGGAATCGCCCTCTACGATGAATATCTCGGACAAAGCGGCTTCCTTGCTCGCACAGTCAGCCAGCTTGCCCGGCAGCGCGAAAGAATCGAGCACGTTCTTGCGACGAGTAGCCTCGCGGGCCTTGCGAGCAGCTTCGCGAGCGCGCAGGGCCTGGGTCGCCTTGCTCACGATGCGCTTGGCCGGCGTCGGGTTCTCTTCGAGGAACTCCGCCAGACCCCGGGTGACCGCCGTCTGCACCAGCGGACGGATCTCGGTGTTGCCCAGCTTCGTCTTCGTCTGACCCTCGAACTGCGGGTCGTGCAGCTTCACCGAGATGATGGCTGCCAAGCCCTCGCGCGCATCCTCACCGGAGAGGTTCGCGTCCTTCTCCTTCAGAAGGCCCTTGCTGCGGGCGTATTCGTTGATGGTACGGGTGATGGCCTGCTTGAAACCGTCGAGGTGCGTGCCGCCCTCGTGAGTGTTGATGTTGTTCGCGAAGGCCAGCACCGAGTTGGTGGAATAAGAGCTCGACCACTGCAACGCCACCTCCACGGTACCGTCGCCATTCTCGGCCTCGAAGTACACGGGCTTGTTCAGCGTCTCTTTGCCCTCGTTGAGGAACTTCACGAAATCGACGATGCCGCCCTGAGCCTGAAACGCCTCGCTCTTCGGCTTGCCGTCGGCATCCAGCTGACGCTCATCGTGCAGCAGGATCTTCAGGCCCTTGTTGAGAAAGGCCATCTCGCGGAAACGCGTGGCCAGCACCTCGTAATCGAACACGGTGGTCTCGGTGAAGATGGCGGGGTCGGGCCAGAACGTGGTCTTGGTGCCGGTGCCCGAAGCGCTGCCTATCTTCTTCAGCTTGTTCTTCGTCTTGCCATGATCGAAGTCGATAGCGTATTCGGCACCGTCGCGCTTCACGCACACTTCCACCTTCGTGGACAGCGCGTTCACCACCGACACGCCCACGCCGTGCAGACCGCCGGACACCTTATAGCCTTCGCCGCCGAACTTGCCGCCGGCGTGCAAGATGGTGAGCACCACCTCCACCGTGGGGATCTTCTCCTTCGGGTGGATGTCGATGGGGATGCCACGACCGTTATCGGCCACGGTGACGGAATTGTCCTCGTGGATCCACACCTCTATCTTGTCGCAATAGCCAGCCAGCGCCTCGTCGACCGAGTTGTCCACCACCTCGTATACCAGGTGGTGCAGACCGCGCGGGCCAGTGGAGCCGATATACATGCCCGGGCGCTTGCGGACCGCTTCGAGTCCCTCGAGCACCTGAATATCGGAACCATCGTAATGATCCGGTTTTTGTGGCATTCGCTTCTCTCCCTTGGGTTCTTCTCTTCCGATCAAGCCTTGCTCAAGAAAAACGGCCGTGCAAGATGCCTCTTCAAGGCTTACACGAGCCGCGTATCGCAATTTTAGCATACAAATAGTCGTTTTTTTCATTTGAAGGCCGCAGAATGCCTCATATGAGCCGTTTTAAGGGAGGAACTGGAAGCATATCGGGGTCTTTATCAGAAAATGAGCGATCCCTCAAGGAAATGGTGCCATGAAGCGCGATCCATGAGCGAGGTGCCATGAAGAGATCGTCAAAGCGCACATCCACTGCCGAACCCTCCAACGGAACATGCGATATGGGCCACCACCTTTCTCCACGAACGAGAAGCTCGCTCTCTCAAGAGCGAGCTTCTCGGGGCGTGAAGACGGAGCGAACGCGATTTCTGGCGTAACGAGGGATCATGGACAGAAGCCCCGTTCACCCTATTCCCTCGAACTGCGCGGAAGCGATAGCCCCCAGGAAAGACTCCTTTTCATCGGAAGGACTCTTCCTCTACTGGCCTCTTCCCACATCTGCCCTCCTCCCTACCAGACGACCCCCTCCCCGTCATAGCCTTCGAGCCTGGAAGGATCGGTTGCGATGTCGTCTCCATCGAGA
>CATKXW010000033.1 GCA_949840905.1 uncultured Eggerthellaceae bacterium
GCATGAGCACCGCTGTGGCACGGGCGAACGTCACCTACTATGCGAAGTGGACGCCGAACCCCTACACCGTGCAGTATGAGAGCAACTATGCGGGTGGACCGGCTGCTCAAGAGCAGACGCGCTCATACGATGAGAGCCTCGTGCCGTTGTCCGTGAGCCGTCCGGGCTATGAGCTCCTTGGTTGGTCGAGGGAGCCGCTCGAACCGCAAGAGAGCTTGCCCGAAGGAGCGATCGGCAAGGATCAGTCCTTCAGCATAAAGAGCGATATCGAGTTCTCGGGAGGCACGCCGCCAGCCTCGTTTCCGCTGTATGCCATATGGAAGATAGTGCCCTACTCTCTCGTCATCAAGACGACGGGAGATTCGGTCTCGGGCTTCGGCTCTATGGAGCTCTCGGAACTTCTGGAGGAGCTCGGAGCCACCTTGTCGGCTGACAAGCGGACGATAACGGCGACATATACCTATGAATCCGAGGATATCCTGCTACCTGATGTGTCACCCGCAGATGGTTGGAAGCTCAGCGCTTGGAACCTTGTTCTCGATGGGGTCGACAAAGGGTCCGCCTCTGCTCCTGTCACGGTGCCTCATAATTCGATAGGGGATCGCACCTATACTGCTGAGTGGGCGCCCGATGTGGGCTTCAGCATCAGCTATGACCTCGGGGAAGCGCTCGATCCTGCTGGTATGTGGCCTGATCCTGCCCCCTCGGGTACGGCGTGTCCGAGCGTATATGACGTGACGGATTCGTTCACATTGCCCTCGCCGGTGAGAGAGGGTCATGTTTTCACTGGCTGGACCGTCGTCGATGAGGGCAGCGCTACGCAGCTTTCCTCTGATGGGATGGTCGCTACCGTCCCTCGAGGTTCCTATGGGAACAAGGCTTTCACGGCGAATTGGCTGCCTGTTCTTTATATCGCGACCTTGAACATAGCGAAAGATGACCTTCCCGGTGTAGATGATGCTGTCTTCGAAGAGGGCATCCCGACATCTCTCACAGGTCCTGCGTTCGAATTCAAGAAGGAAGAAGTGAGAAGAGCTGACGGAACGCTCTTCAGCGCAGATCAGGTGACGAGCATCTCGGAGGATGGTAAGACCATAACCGTTCCGTTCACCTACGCTTCTTCCGGATTCGACCTTCCAACGGGACTCGGGCTTGCAGGATCGTGGTCCTTCGGCGGCTGGAAGGACCAGGAGACGAGCGCCTTCGTGTCGTCCATACCTGAGCGATCCGCGAAAGATCGCACCCTGTTCGCTGTTTGGACGCCGATCGTTTCCATGGAGCTGCCCATCGAAGGGGGGTTCGGCGACGAGGCTGATGTCACCATCCAGCTCGACGTTGCCACCGGGAAGACGGGCTTTGCCCTGGGGGGCGACGATGATCGTGCGACCCGCACCCTTTTCCGCACGAAAACACCGGTCCCTGCCTCCCTTTCGGCTTACTCGAAGGCTCCCGTCAAAACGGGAGAGGATGGTGTCGAGATGGCCGATGATGATTATGTCAAAGCCTTCTTCTATGGAGATGATGGGGATATAGACACCCTCGTATCGTCGCTCGGCTACTCCTTCAAAGCGCTATGCGGCATAGACGAGAGCGCTGCGACCGAACTGTCCTTCGCGAGGCGCGAAGGACGTGATGGCGGCATAAAGGTGCTCTCGGCCACGGATGGTGACCCCGACGAGGGCGGATATGTTTCCGTTGAGGGCATCCTCGACCTCACGATGGATCCCGTAGCTTCCTCTAAGATAAACGATACTTTGCGCATCCATCGATCGGACGATCCCGAGCTCGCGAGCAAGCTCGCCGCTATAACGGATCAAGCTAATAAGAAGGTATCCACGATCGTTTGGACCGTGGATGCTACAGGCTGGGACGCCTAGTGGGAAGAGGGGCGGTGCCCGATCCGGCCTTAGCGGCAAAAGGGCGTGGCCCTATGGCCCGCTCGGACGGTGTCGCGATCGCTGTTCTGACGAGTTCTGGCTCGCATGGCCGACCATCGGACCATCGGCGAACTCGCTCGTGGCGATCCGCGACCTCAGACTGAGTCGGCTCAGGCCGAGTCGGCGCGGTTGAGCTTGTCGGCGCACCGCTGCAGGCGCATCACGACATCAAGGGTCGTCTCGGCTGCCGCGGCATCATCGTCGCGCTGGCGCTCTTCTTGGGCAATGCATTCCCGGAGGAACGCTTCGTCGTCGCCGTCGATCATGGAGGCTTCGCGAGCGACGCGCAAGCAGGCGTCGATGTCGGTGGAGTCTCCGATGCGCCACAGCAGCAGCCGCACGAGGCGAGCTTGGCCGGCGAATCGTCTATGGAGCGGCACTTCAGGCATGGGATCAGTATACGCGGGCGATCGGACGGCTTCAACGGAGAAGGGCGAGAGGCTGCCCTGACCGCCTGCACTGTTCGCGGCGCATCGCTGCTGTGTCCCTCTTACCGGTACGTGCTCGGCAGCTCTGGGCTGGTAGCGTCGCGCAGCGAGAGCCATCTCAGCACATCTTCGAATACCCGATCGGCTTCCCTCTCGTTCAGTATCTCGTGGCGCATGCCATCGTAGAGGATCACGGTGACGTCTCGCACGCCCGCTCGCTCCATGAGCGCAGCGGCCGCTCGCACCCCTGCACCGTTGGCTCCCACGGGGTCTTCCGCTCCGGCGATGAACAGCAGAGGCAGCTCGTGGGGGATGCGCTGTGCGAGCTCTTCGCTGGCTGCCAGGGCGGTCAGCTGGGTGAGCGAGGCGTAGCCTCCCAGGGTGAACGCGAAGCCGTTGAGGTCGTCGGCGGCGTAGGCGTCGACGTTGTCCTCGTTGGCCGATATCCAGTCGAAGGGCGTGCGCGGGTCCTCCATCGCGCGGGAGAACGCACCGTCGACCAGGGAGTGGACCAGCTCGCTCTTCGCCGTCTCGCCTTTGAAGGCGGCCAGCACCTTGGTGAGCACGTTGCCCGCGGCCGACAGCAGGGCTGGCTGTTGACCGGTGCCGCAAAGGATCGCCCCGGCCAGGCCCTGGCCATGGCGAGTCAGGTACACGCGCAGCACGAAGCTTCCCATTGAGTGGCCGAAGATGAAGTAGGGCACCTCGGGGAACGCTTGGGCTATGGCGCAGCGCAGCGTATCGACGTCTTCCACCAATATGTCGGCCCCGCCGTGCAGCGGCATGTGGCCGAGCAGCTTCCGATCGCTCACGCTGTGGCCGTGGCCGATATGGTCGTGGCCGCACACCAGGTAGCCATGGCTCGCCAAGAAGCGCGCGAACGCGTCATAGCGCTCGATATGCTCGGCCATGCCATGGATGAGCTGCACCGCCCCGCCGGGGCGGCGGCCCGACGGCTGCCATACGATGCCGTGGATGGTGCTCTGCCCATCGGCGGAGGGAAACTCGATGCTCGTTCGCTCGATCTGGATGCTCATAAGGGGGGAAATGCTCCTCGTCTGCTCGGTCTCGGTGCGTCCTCGAAGGTTCACGCTCGCATTCTAGCGGAGGCGACCGCCTGCCGTGTCCGTCTGGCCCATCCTGTTACCGGACCGTGAGCCTTTAGCCGCGGAAGCGCCGCACATAAGCGCATTCGTCGGGCAGATGGCCACCGAAGAAGATCGTGGTCGGCGTGAGGCGGTGACATTCCGAACATGCCGCGAAGCGTCGCTCGTAGGTACGGCATTCGTGGGTCTCAAGGTCGAGGAAGGGGCACGGCTCGGCGTAGTTGACCGTTACCGTACCGTCGCCGGCCACCTCGCGGATGAAGCAGCAGCGTCCGCAGCGCTCGCAGAGGGCCTCCCACTCGCGCGGGCGCAACCAATAGCTCTTCAGCGCGGCGAGAAGGCCCATGGCGTTCGTTCCGCTTAGATGGGGAAGGTGAGGCCGTCCAGGGCGACCTCCACGCGTCCGTCATAGGGGCGCAGGTATTCGATCAGCTCGGCATAGGTGATGGGCTCATCGTAGTGCATGCACAGATGGGTGAGATATATCTTCTTCGCGCCCAGTTCCAGCCCCTCTTCGATGCATTCCTGCACGGAATGGTGGTCGTTGGGCGACCAGTTGCTCTTCCAGAAGGTGGCGTCCATGGCCAGCACGTCCACACCGCGCACCCGCTCGGCCGTCTCGGGCGGCAGCTTGGCGGTGTCGCTGGCATAGAACAGGCGCGTGGAGGGCGTCTCGATCAGGTAGCCGAAGGTACCCGGCGCATGGGAGGCGGGCAGCGCGGTATAGCGCACCCCGTCGAACTCGTGGACGTCGAAGGGCTGCAGCACCGTGGCATCTAGGCAGCCGGCCATGTAGTGGAACTCGGTGCCGATGGTCTGTAGCGCTTCGAGCGAACCGAAGGTGGGCAGCGGCGCTTTGCGCACCAGCTGTACCAGGTACTCGTATTCGCCCAGGCCGCCGATGTGGTCGAAATGCCCATGGGTGAACAGCAGCTCGTCGACGCTGCGCACATCCTCTCGCAGCAGCTGGTGACGAGCGTCGGGAGGAGTGTCGATGATGAGGGTGGTGCCGGACCGTGGCGCACCGCTCGCATCCACGCCGCGCACCATCACGCCGCAGTCGCCGCGGCGCAGGCGCGGGTTCGCACGCGCCTCTTCGCACGCTGGACAACTGCAGAAGAACGAGGGGACTCCGCAGCCAGCTGCGGTGCCCATGAAGGTGAAGCTGTGGTCTGTCATCTTCTGCCCTCTCACTATGCTCAGGTTTGACGCCGTTCGGGCTTTTCCACCTCTGAGTATGATGTTTTCGGTGATTTTTCCGTTACACTAGCACAGTATTTTGCGAAAGCGAAGGACCACGTTGCGCTTTTCGCGGAAAGCTTGCTGCTTTCAACAGGGCATATCCGAAGCATCTCCCCGCTCAGGAGGGATGTTGCGGAGCTTCGCAGAAAGCACAACGGAAGTGTTGAACAAGGAGACGAGAAGAGAGAGGGAAGGTAGATGGCAGAAATCGACATCCATGCTCCTGGCGTCGAGATGGTGAAGTCGCTGTGCTACTTTTGCCATGCCAACTGCGGCGTTCTTGCTTACGTCAAAGATGGCGATGTGATCAAGATCGAAGGCGATCCTGATTACTCGAACCAGGGCGGCCTGTGCTGCCGTGGCACCAGCGCGCTTCTGCATCTCAACCACCCGGCCCGCGTCAATCACGTGCTCAAGCGCGTGGGCGAGAAGGGCGAGGGCAAGTGGGAGCAGATCCCGTACGACCAGGCCATTCAGGAAGTGGCCGACAAGCTGAACCAGATCAAGGCCGAGAGCGGCGCAGAAGCCGTGGCATCCGCCGGCGGTACCACCCGTACCGACGACTGGGCGCGCCGTCGCTTCCTCAACCAGTTCGGCACGCCGAACGGTTTCCACAACGCTCTGCTCTGCTGGATCCCCACGTTCATGGCCGAGACCTGCGTGTCGGGCTGGTCTCCCTTCGAGACCGACCTGGGCGCTGCTCGCTGCCTCATCCTGTGGGGCATGAACCCGGGCGCATCCACGCTGCCAGGCATGCACGGCTACACCGACCTGCAGATGAACGGCATGAAGATCATCGTGGTGGACCCGCGCTACTCCGAGACCGCTTCCAAGGCCGATCTGTGGCTGCCCCTGCGTCCCGGCTCCGATGCCGCGCTGGCGCTGGCCATGCTGCACGTCATCCTCTATGAGGGCCTGGGCAATGGCGAGTTCATCGGTCAGTGGTGCTCCGGCTTCGAAGAGCTCATGGGCCACATGGTGGACTACTCGCCCGAGTGGGCCGCCCCCATCACCTGGCTCGAGCCCGAGCAGATCCGCACGGCCGCTCGCATGTACGCCACCAACACCCCCGGCTGCATCCAGTGGGGCTGCACGTGGGATCAGATCGGTCGCGCCTCCACCACCGGTTCGCACGCCATCGCGCTGCTGCGCGCCGTCACCGGCAACCTCGATGTTCCGGGCGGCGACGGCATGCCGGGCCCGGCCATCAACTTCGTCACCGACGAGGAGATGGAGCTCAACGAGCTTCTGCCCGAGGAGCAGAAGGCCAAGCAGATCAGCCGTTTCAAGCTGACCAGCTGGCCAGGCTACTCCATCATCTCCCAGACGGCTCGCCGTCAGTGGGGCAAGACGCTGCCCACCGAGTGGTTCTGCGAGGCCCACGGCCCGTCCGTGTTCAAGGCCATCCTCACCGGTGACCCCTATCAGGTGCGTGCGCTCATCTGCAACGCCACCAACCCGGTGAACTCCTACGGCGACGCGAAGATGACGCTGGAGGCTCTGAAGAAGGTCGAGTTCTTGGTCACCGTCGAGTACTGGATGACCCCGACCGCTCTGTTCTCTGACTATGTGTTCCCGGCCGCTGGTGCGCTCGAGCGTCCGACCATCGTCACCCACTACGGCGCTACCGACTCCCTCATGGGCGGCTCTCGCGCCATTCAGCCGAAGTACGACCGCCACACCGATATGACGTTCTGGCGCAAGCTCGGCCTGGCCTGTGGGCAGGATCCCGCCAACTGGCCGTGGGAGACCGAGGAAGAGGCTTACTATCACATCATGGAGCCGCTGGGCCTTCCCATCAGCAACTATGATGAGTTCGTGAGCAACGTGCGCATGTACTACCCGCCGCTGCATCAGAAGAAGTTCGAGGCCCATGGCGGCTTCTGGACGCCTTCGGGCAAGGTGGAGCTGAACTCCACGATCATGCAGGAGCTCGGCTTCCCGGGCATGCCCACCTACATCGGCACCATCGAGAACCCGATCGACACCCCTGAGCTGCTCGACGAGTACCCCATGGTGCTCACCACCGGCGGCGGCTTCATGCCCTACCATCACTCCGAGCATTTCCAGATGCAGGCTATCCGCTATCTGTATCCGGATCCGTACTTCTCCATACACCCGGACGCGGCCGAGAAGTATCACATCTCGCAGGGTGACTGGTGCTGGATCGAGACCCGTCGTGGCCGCATCAAGATGCGCGCCGACGTGCAGCAGGAAGTCGACCCGCGCGTGATCTTCTGCCCGCGTGGTTGGTGGTTCCCCGAGCGCGACGGCTCCGCCGACCTGGACAATCCCTTCGGTTGTCTGGAGTCGAACGTGAACACGCTCACCTCCGTCGATGCCGAGCACTGCGACCCCATGGGCGGCTCTTGGGCCAACCGCGGCCTGCTGTGCAAGGTCTACCGCGTGCATGACGCCGACAATGAGTTCACGGCGAAGGACGCTCAGTTCTCCATGCCGGGTTCGTCGAACGTGCCGGGCATCACCGTGATGCCGAGCGATCAGCCGCTGGCTCGCGAGCCCATCCCGTTCGAGAAGCCGCAGCCGACCCGCGAGGTGCCGGAGGGCTTCGAGTGGTGCTGGCAGAACGACGCTCTGTATCAGAAGGGCACCGAGTTCCGTCTGGACGAGTCCGGCTGGCTCATCGATCCGAAGGATCAGAGCTACGTCGATGCTCACACTGGCTGGGTGTACGTGGCCGCCGAAGAGGTGCTGCTCGACAAGGAGACCGGCAAGAAGTACACCATGGAGCGCGTCGAGATCCCGTATCTCGCTGGCGTGCGCGGCTATCCGGGCATGGAGCAGGCTCCGTTCGAGGTGCCGGAGCACCTGCGCTGGAACGTGGAGGCCGGCTACGCCATGCTTCCCGACCGTCAGCTCGTGTACGATCCCAACAGCGGTTGGATGCTCGACCCCGACACCGGTGCCTACCATGATGCCTATTATGGATACAAGTACGACGCCGCTACCAACACGTTGCTCGACGAGAACACCGGCAAGCGCTTCACCATGGACTATCAGCCCGTGGTGGAATGATCAAGGACCGAAGGAGGAAGGATAGAATATGACCCGTTATGTGATGGTCATCGACCAGCGTCGCTGCATCGGCTGTCGCTCCTGCACGGTCGCTTGCCGTACCTGGAACGATCTGCCTCTCGATATCGTTTACAACCCGGTGCTGACCGAGGGCGTTCAGGGCGAGTGGCCCAACGTGCGTCGCAACTGGCTGCCCACGCTGTGCATGCACTGCGAGAAGCCGGCCTGTGTGCCGTGCTGCCCCACCGGCGCTTCCCGCAAGGACGACGACGGTACCGTTTGGATCAAGTACGATCAGTGCATGGCCTGCAAGGCTTGCGTGAACGCTTGCCCCTACGGCATGCGCCAGCAGTCTCACCTGCGTCCGCGCCTGCACCAGTACATCCAGAAGTGCACGTTCTGCCGCGATAAGCGTCAGATGGACCCCTCTGCCCAGCCCTATTGCGTGCTCACCTGCCATCAGAAGGCTCGCGTCTTCGGTGATCTGGACGACCCCAACTCCGAGGTGTCGAAGCTCATCAATGGCGCTGAGACGTTCCGCCTGATGGAAGATTTGGGCACCGGCCCGCAGATCTATTTCATTCCGGACTTGGGAGGTACGGCACAATGAGACATCATTATTGGGAGTGGCCCATTGCCACCTACCTGTTCCTGGGCGGCCTCGGCGGCGGCATCTTCGCTCTGACGGCCATCCTGCAGTTCTTCGTGTTCCCGGGCATCACCATGGTCAGCGAGGTGCTCGCATGGCCGTGCTTCTTGGCCATCGTGTTCTGCGGCCTTGGCTGCGTGCTGTTGGTGGGCGAGCTCGGGCAACCGCTCGTGTTCTACCGCGCGTTCATCAAGAACACGTCGGTCATCTGCTGGGGCGCGCGTGTGCTTTCGGTGTGCATGATCTTCGGCTTCATCTGGTTCTTGAGCTATATCCCGTGGGATTGGTTCTCCGGCATCGCCGGCTTCTTGGCCATCTTCCGGGATTTCTGCCTGGCCCTGGCTGGTCTGGGCGGTGCCTGCGTGGTGCTCTACACCGGTATCTTCCTGTCGTCGCTGAAGGCCCACTCCTTCTGGGCCACCCCGGCGCTCCCGGTGCTGTTCACCATCTCTGCTCTGTCCACGGCATGTGCTTGCATCACCATCTCCATCGGCTGGTGGCCCGCCGAGCTGACGCTCAACACTCTCATCGTGGCCGAGGTCATCCATGAGCTGCTGCACGAGATCGACGTCATCTTGGTGGTGTGCGAACTGGTCGTGCTGCTGGTGATGGTGCTCTCGTTCCTGGGTGCTGGCAATGTGACCGCTAACAAGGTGGCTCACCGCTGGGTCAACGGTTCGTGGGCTGCCCTGTTCTGGGTGGGCATGATCGGCCTTGGTCTGGTTCTGCCCGAGATCCTCTACGTGTTCGCTGGCGGTACGCTGGCTTCGAGCGTCGTGGCTCCGGTGCTGGTGCTGGCTGGTGGCTGCCTGCTCCGCTTCCTGGTGGTCTACAGCGACGAGCGCGCTCCGCTGCCGGGCGAGGACCTGTTCTATGAGAAGCTCCCGGACAACAAGGCTCCGTTCATCCATAAGTGGACCTACGGTAAGAATATCTTCTAGGCGAAGAGCCCAAGAGAGCGAATGTCCGAAGAAGGCCCGGCATCTGCCGGGCCTTCTTGCTATTCGGAAGGCTGGCGGGGCGAAGATAGTGGATATGCACTAATATATAGGGAAGGATGGAAGAGAGGATCTATCGTGGCTTACGGGCAGGACCATATCGTCGCCGATGCTCTCACCGGCGATGTGCTCGCTTTCGATAGCGCGACCGGATCGGTGCGCGTGCGCAAAGGGGCCGCCGCAGAGGAGCTCGGGGCGTGCACATCGCTCTTCTTCCCGGGCTGCTCGTTCATCAACTATGCGATGCCATTGGTAGAAGCGGTGTACGACACGCTGCTCGGAGCAGGCGAGGTGGATGGCTTCTCGCCGCTGTGCTGTGGGAAGATACTCGCCTATGAACCCGATGGCGCGGCGATGCGCACGGCGTTCGAGCAGGATCTTCGCGATCATCTCGCCCAGACGAGCATCACGCGCATCGTGGCTGCATGTCCCAATTGCGTGAAGGCTCTGCGCGAGCTCTTGACCGTCGAAGAGCGCACATCCGCGATCGAAGTGGTGCCGCTGCCCAAGGTCTTCGCCGATCTGGGCTATCGGCTCGATAAGGCCATCGTAGCCCGTTTGCTCACCGGTGATGAGAGCGCCGACGTGCTGTTGTGCCCTCATGACTCCTGTCCGGATCGCGATACGGGAGAGTTCGCGACCTCTATGCGGGCGCTCATGGATGAGAGCCTGTATAGGGACCCGATGCACAACCGGAACCGTTCCATCTGCTGTGGCTCGCTGCCCCGTGCGGCCGGCAAGTTCGAAGCGGCCGATCGCTGTGCCATGAGGAACTTGGAGGAGGCTCAGGCGGTGAGCGCCGATGCTATGGTCACCGCATGCATGAGCTGTGCTTTCCAATTGAACATGGTACAACGGCAGATGCCCGCTGTGCACTTCCTCGAACTGCTCTACGACTGGCGCATCGATTGGGCGGCGGCGGATATGTGGATGAAGCTGCGCTTCCTCTTCGGCGATACGCTGGGCGTGGTCGAGGAAGAAGAGGAGGCATGGCCGGAGGAAGCTGCTCCGTGCGAGGTGGTGGCCGAGTCGGGCCGCACGTTCGCGGGGCTGGGGGGCGGTCTGCCCACGGTGGCCGATGAGGCCATCGATGCAGCTGGGGCGACCATCGATGAGGCGGAACGGGCGCGTGGCCGTGAAGTGACCATCTCTAACGAAGAAACGAAGAACATAGGCGCATGACGAAAGAACAGCGGAAGACCAACTGCCATTTCTGCGGGTATTGCTGTGCGTTCACGGCCACCGTGGAGGACGGGCGCGTGACGGCGCTAGAGCCGGATCCGACACGCTATCCCTACGACGATCGCATCCTGGCGGGATGCCAGCGTTGGCGCATGAACTTGGACGTGCTCGACAGCGCGCAGCGGGTGAACTATCCGCTCAAGCGCGTCGGCGAGCGCGGCAGCGGCCAGTGGGAGCGCGTGAGCTGGGATGCTGCCCTCGACGAGATAGCCACGCGGTTGGTGGCTCTGCGCGAGGAGCATGGCGCAGGGGTGCTCGCCTCCATGATCGGCGGCCCTCATACGTCGTTTTGGCCGCTCCACCGGTTCATGACGTTGTTCGGCTCGCCCAACAACGTGGGCATCGGTCAGATATGCTGGAACCCGCGCATCTGGATGGACGTGCTCACCTTCGGTTGGACCGTCGAGGCCGACATCACCGACGAGACCGGTTGTGTGCTCATCTGGGGCACGAATCCGGCCGAGTCGGATAACTCCGCCTTCTGGCGTGCCCTGCTGAAGGTGGGGAAGGACCCGACCACGAAGCTGGTGGTGATAGACCCCCGCTATACGCGCACGGCACGGGCAGCCGATCTGTGGTTGGCACCGCGCCCCGGTACCGACTGCGCTCTGGCCCTAGGATTCATCCATGTGATCATCGAAGAGGGCTTGGTCGACCGCGCCTTCGTGGACGAATGGTGCCACGGCTATGACGAGCTCGCCGCAGAAGCGGAGGCGTATGCGCCTGCGCGGGTGGCGGAGCTGACGGGTGTTCCGGTCGAGGACATCGTGGCCGCTGCGCGCATGTTCGCTGGGCCGCATGGCGGTGCCTATCCGAGCGCGTTGGTATCAGGCCGTGGCATCGATCAGGTGGGCGAGAGCGTGGCCCCTACCCATCGAGCGATCTGCTGTTTGCGCGCCATCACGGGTAACGTCGATCGTCCCGGCTCGTGCGTGCTCGCCGAGGGGAGCGACTTCACAGCTGAGGCCGATCTGGAGCTGACGCTGCGCTTCATGGACGAGCTGTCGCCCCTCTGCCTGAACACGCCTTACACGCCGCTGCAATGCTATGAGGGCTTCGCGAAGGTGGAGGCCATCACCGAGCGGTTCGGTCGCAAGCTGCCCGTGCGCTACCTCACATCCGCCCATCCCGACCTGGTGTTGCGGGCTATGGAGACGGGAGATCCCTATCCCATCCGCGCGCTGGTGGTGGAGGCGACGAACCCGTTGATCACCTACGCTGACACCCACCGGGTATACGAGGCCCTGCGCAGCCTCGATCTGCTCGTGGTGTTGGAATACTACCTCACGCCCACCGCAGCCCTCGCCGACTTCGTGCTGCCCGCAGCTGGGGCCATCGAGCGCTCTATCTTCCAGGCCCACGGCGGTGTTGCCAACATGGCCTATGGCGGTCCGAAGGCAGTGGATCCCTATTACGAGCGTAAGAGCGACTACGAGATCTTCCGCGCTTTGGGGCTGCGCTTGGGCCAGGCCGAGGAGTGGCCTGATGCCACGTTCGAGGACGCCATAGCCACGACGTTGGCACCCTGTGGCATGACCTGGGAGGAATATTGCGAAAAGGGCATCTACCATCGCCATCCCGGTTACTTCAAGCATCTCGTGCTCGACGAGAACGATAGTCCGCGCGGGTTCGCGACCATGACCGGGAAGGTGGAGCTGGCCAGCGAGATGCTCGATGCGTTGGGCGGTCAGCGCGTGCCGAAACCGGGTACGCCGCGAAAGCTGTGCAGCCCCGAGCTCATCGCGAGCAAGCAGGCGGAAGGCTTCGTGCATATCCCGCTCATCACCGGTTCGCGCAAGCAGCCGTACAACGCATCGATGTACTTCAACAACGAGGCGTTCCGCCAACGAAGCCCTTATCCGGTGGTGGAGATGAGCGAGGCCACGGCAGATTCCCTCGGGTTCACGAAGGGCGAGACCGTGGTGGTGGCCACTGACAGGGGCGAGGCGCGCTTCATATTGGATACGGTCGCGATGTGCGATAACCTTATCAACGTCGACTACGGCTGGTGGCACCCTGAGTGGCAGATGGCCGAGCCTGATCTGGGCGGCATGTGGGAGAGCAACATCAACTGCTTGACCGCGTGCGACCTCGGTCCGACGGAGCTCATGATAGGCACGTGGTCCTACAATGCGATAGATTGCATGATCGGTCATGACGATACGACGCTGAGCTGGACAGAGAAAGGCTAGGAGTTACATGGCAGAGAAGAAACAGGCGTTGCTCATCTTCAGCAAACCGCCCATTCCCGGCATGGTGAAGACGCGACTGACCAAGGCCCATGGTGGCTTCCTCACCGACGAGCAGGCAGCTTCGTTCTTCCGGATGAGCCTCTATGATGTGTCGGAGGCCTGCATGCACGCGCTCATCGAGATGCAGCGCGCTAACGACGCGCTGGTGGCTGAAGATCCCACCGCTGATAAGATAACCTATGACTTCTTCGTGTCGACCACTCCGGCCGATAACATGGAAGTGATGAAGGAGACCTTCGACGCCATCGGTCCTTGGCCCATGGAGATACATTACATCACCGATAAGGGCGCCACGTTCGACGATCATTTCGATGATGCGTTCAAGCAGATATTCGACCAGGGATATGAGCATATCGTGTCCGTGGGCGGCGATATCCCTACCATGCCCAAGTCTCATATCACACAAGCGTTCCAGTGGCTCGATTATTTCCAGGCCCAAGGCACGCCCGGTTTCGTGCAAGCACCGTGCCAGGAATGCGGCACGTCGCTGGTGGGCTTCAGCCATAACACGCCCATCGATCACCAGGGCGTCTACTACAACATGGACGGCACCCCGGCCCTCGACGCCTACATGGCCAAGACCGAGGCTGCCGGCATCCCTACGGCGTACTTCTCTCCGGTGGCCGACATCGACGAGAAGACCGATCTTGCGCATGCCATCTCCTGCATGAACGCGATCGAGCAAGCGGCGAAGTTCCAAAGCGAGCTGTTCGTGCCCAAGCGCGTGATCGCGTGGGTGAACCTGATGGGCATACGAGTGTGCACTCCTCCGAACGAGGAGCACGACCCGCGCCAGTACATAGACGAGTAAAGGTCTCGCTGCGGCGACCCTCGCTTTCATGGCGGCTACTTGAGAGAGACAGAGATGCAAGATAAAAGGCATTTGCATGACACCGGGGCGCTGTGTCCGGTGTGCTTGAAGGAATATCCGGCTGAGGTGTACGCCGATGGAGAGGGTGTCGTGTGGATGAGCCGCACCTGTCCCGACCATGGTCCGCTCACCACGCGCATGTGGCCCGATGTGGAGCACTACGAGTGGTTGCGCAGCGAGGCGTTCCCGAAGACGAAGCCGCGCAATCCCGAGCCGGTGGTGGGTCCGTGCCCGGTCGGGTGCGGCACCTGCGCGCGCCATGAGCGCCGCGGCACGCTGCTCGAGATCGAGGTGACCCGCAACTGCAACCTACATTGCCCGGTGTGCTTCGCGAGCGCAGAGGGCCATGAGGACGATCCTTCCCTTGCTGAGATAGAGGCCATGTACGACGTGATCGCCGATCAGGTGGGAACCGACGGTGCGGTGCAGATAACCGGTGGCGAGCCCACCACGCGCAAAGACCTGGTGGACATCATATTCATGGGGCGCCAGAAGGGCTTTTGGGGCATCGAGGTGAACACCAACGGGCTAGTGATAGCATCTCGCCCGGGATACTTAGAAGACCTGGTGGGCGCAGGCCTCACCGGCGTGTACCTGTCGTTCGATGGCCTCACCGGCGATGTGTACGAGGCGACGTGCGGGCGCGACATCCTCGATGTGAAGATGCGCGCACTGGAGCGTTGCCGCGAATGCGGCATCCAGGTGGTGCTGTCGGTGGCTGTGGTGGCTGGCGTGAACGACCACCAGATAGGCGATCTGTTGCGCTTCGCGCTGGAGAACTCGGACGTGGTGGCAGGCCTGGCGTTACAGCCGGCGTTCACCTCGGGCCGCTTCGAGGCTGAGCGTGCGCTGCCCATGTCGGCGGGAGACGTCATCTTCAACTTGGCCGAGCAATCGGCGGGCCTTCTGGACGTGAAGGACATCTGGCCGCTCGGCTGCTCGAACCCGTTGTGCGACACCGGTGTGTTCCTGGTGAAGGACGAGACCGCCGAGCATGAGAGCGGCTTCTATCCGGCCACCCGGCGCATGACCATGGAGGAATATGCAGCGGGCTATTCGCCCGACTCGCCCCAAGGCTCGGTGTTCCTCGACATCCTGGACGCGAAGGGCGTGGAGGTGAAGAGCGGGCTTTCGGTCATCATCATGAACTACATGGATGCCGTATCGATGGATACGCAAAGGTTGCGCGAGTGCTCGATGATGGTGTGCGTGCCCGACGGCCGCGCCATCCCGTTCTGTTCGTATCATCTGACGAACAGCGCTGGCGAGCGCATCTATTCTCCGTGGTGCAAGTAGAGGAAGGCCTTGATGGCAGATTATTCGCATACCGGCGCGAACGCCGAGACGCCTGATCATACCGACGTGAGCACGATCGACCATCGCATCATCAATGACGCTGAGCGTTGCGTGCGATGCGGGCTGTGCGTGGCATTCTGTCCGTGCGAGGTGCTCGAGATGAACGAGGAAGGCTACCCGTACGCTGCTCATCCTGAGCTGTGCGTCGGTTGCAAGACGTGTTCAGGGAACTGTCCCATGCGCGCGCTGACCGTGGAGGCCATCGGTGATGCGTCCTTCGACTCCTACGCTGATGAGCCTCGTTCCGAACCGATCGGTGAGGAGAAGCGACGCGAATACGCTGGTTTCCAGGAATCCATCATGAAGAGCCTGGGCTTGCGCTGGCAACCTGTTGCGGTCAGCCTCATCGATGCCGAGGAGCAACTGCCCGACGCGCCGATGCCCGTCGAGAACCTGCGCTTCTGCCAGGCCATGATGGCCGCGCGTCGCGGCGCGAGCATCCTGATGCCGCCGCATCTGCATTCCTGCCCTGATGGCACCTCCATCTTCGGCATGACGGGCGTTCCCGAGAAGCTGGCTACCGGTGAGATATACGTGCTGTTCCATAAGGTGGTGAATGCCGAGGCGGCCGCCAAGATGGTGGCCGAAAGGCCGGTGTTCCCGCCGAAGAGCAAGCGGGCCACCTATGTGGCGCCTTTAGCGAAGACGGTGCGCGATCCCGAAGTGGTCGTGTTCACGGGCACGCCCGAACAGATGATGTGGCTTTCCATGTCCATGAGCTACTACACGGGCCATCGCCATGACTTCCATGCGAGCGGTTTCAATTCCATGTGCGTGGAGGCGGTGCTGCTGCCGTTGGACAACGACGAGCCCAACATCACCTTCGGCTGTTATGGCTGCCGTGCCGCCACCGACATCGGCGAGGACATGATGTTCATGGGCGTACCGACCCGTCTGCTCCCGATGATCGCAGAGGGTGCTGCGGAGCTGGCGAAGAAGGCCATCCCTGATTCCCGCAACAAGATCTACGTGCCGCCCATCATGTGAGCCGCAAGGGTCCCTGGTAAGAAAGATCAAGACCGGGCATCGCTCGTGCACGACTCATCGTCATCGTCGGTGCCTTGAGGGCCCATGGCTCATCCTCTCTCTTGGTGTGGTAGGGGGGGCTTTCGGGGGTATGTTCGAGGGTGCGTTCGGGGGATAAGAAGCGGCTTTGAGCTGGGAAAACTCCATATCTTCATCCCGTCGGATAGCCTCGGAACATGATAGGATGTTCAACAGGGCCGACGATGTTCTTCCTCCTTTCGGACGGTGCTCGTGGTTTCAATACGCGAGCGCTCGACCTTAAAGGAGATATCCCACGCTGGATGTATTCGGATCGGCCGCGTTAGCGACCATCATTCGATTCATCTTCTGGCTCTGCGAGAAGATGAACGAAGCGCTCGGTGAGATCGCGCACGAGCGCAGGACGGAAAGGGAAAGAAAAGTCCCGAGGACCCAGTTAAGACTCCTCGGGACTAAGTAAACCCCGCACTGCCCGGTTAGCTTGGGCATCGTCGGTGCCGGTAGCATGGCGCGCACGCGATCTTCTGCGAAGGAATGGATCATCTAGGGGATGAGGCATGCCGCCTCCTTCGGCGCGCGGATGCTGAGAACGCAGGGGGAGTATCGTTCGACTCGAGCTCGTGGCCGATCGCCCGGGTTCGATCGCAAGAGGTTGCTCACGATCCTTTGTGGATAGGGCTTCATAATCTGGTATATCTGCTTTGTGCTGGGAATCCTTTCTCATGTTGAAGCCTTCCGGACAGGATGATCCAAGTTCTGTTTGAAGTCGATTCGGAGGCGTGATATATTGCCACTTGTCAATCAGCGGGTTCTTACGCAGCATCGTGCTAATTAAGGAAACGCGCTCAAATGAATATGTCTCGCTTCGCAATATTTGCGGCGTTCGTTGTTGCATCTATCCGCGGATACGAAAAGTGCATGAAGAGGACACCTGCCTCTCGGAGTGCTTTTCGTGTGCGGATATATTCTGGCACTGAGCGCGCTGCCGCTGATTGACATCTGTGGTGGGTGTCCTCCTCGAGCACAGCAGCGCTCTAAGCACATGAGTCATGAACCCATAGGGATCAGGGCCCCATCCACAGCGTGATGATCGTACGTTGCGGAAGGAGTGGGCCATAATGGGTATCCCTGTCGCCTCTCTCACCAAGAAGTTCGTCTCGACGCTCTTTGCTCTTACGCTAGCCTTCGGCCTGGTGTCGTCTACGGCTTTTGCTGAGGAAGGCGCATCGACCGATGCTTTGACCGAAGAGGCCGGTGCTGTCTCTGGACGCATCAGCGAAGATGCCGTCCTCGACCCCATCGCTCGTTTGGAATCCGCCCGGACGTTCTTCTTGGCTGAGACAGTCGAGGGTGCCAAGGCGATACCTATGACGAGGGCTGAGCTGTCTCTTGAGGAAGGTGCCTCGGACGACCTTCCGGTCGATTCCACCGTCGTAGGCTCTTTCGTCCAAGATGGCATGACGTACGCCATCGAACCTGGTGGGGAATCGGTCGCTTTGGTGGCCGTCGACTACGGCAAGCTGCCCGAAGATGTCATCCGAAGGCAGATCCTCGCCATCCCTGATACGGTCAGCCCTGATGGCATCGAAGCCTATAGCGTCACCCGCATAGCCGACGGTGCGTTCGCCTCCCTCACCAAGGGATCAGCTGATGGCTCCTATGTGGGATGCAAAGCTCTCCTCGCAGAGGAAGAGTTGCTCGCTGAAGCTGGCATCGATGCAGACGAGCTCGCTCGCACCCTGGATCCTGAACAGGAGATGGTCGATATCGACGGGGATGGAAAGGTCGATGCTGTCGCTGACCCGCTCGAAGGATGCGTCGGCATCCTCGCGCTCGGCATCCCGGCTTCCATCTCCTCCATAGAAGACGGAGCGTTCTCAGGCTCTGACACCTTGCAATACCTCGTCGTCTCCGACGATAA
>CATKXW010000034.1 GCA_949840905.1 uncultured Eggerthellaceae bacterium
TCCTTCTGCACTAGAAGCGATGCGAACAGCGCCCTTGCCGCCCTCGGGAACGGGCAGAAGGCCATCTTGCGCAGCGAAAGCTTGCGCAGGCAGAATGCCTGCGACGAGCACGGCTGCGAGAAACGAGGCCAAAAGCCTCGATATCGTCGTTCTTAGAGCCTGTGGCCGATGGGCCTTGAAGACAGAGGGCGCTCTGCGAGCGCGTGCAGCAACAGAGGATCGCGCCATAGCGACCAGCTCCTTCCGGCGTGTGTGTTCTCGTCACACCGTGGAGGAGGTCCTGTTGGAGCGTTCACGAAGTCGATTCCCGGCGACTTAAGTGATGAGGACGTCCACCACAGTCGCCAAACCGCGAGCTTGCACATATTCCGGAATGCATGCGAACATGACATCGAGAACATCGCAACTCGAAGGCAGACGCCCTCGTCAAGCGATGTTGTAATGCAAAGATAACATCATGCATCCGGTATTCGGTTATGTGCAATCCTCCTGTAAAGAAGGCTCGCGATTTGGCTAGCCGGAATATAGCACGGCGTCGAAACGACTTCAAACGGAACTTTTCGGCAGCCTTCGCTGGACCATCCATATTCCCCTGTTCAAGAGCGTATGTGTGATTTTTATGACCCGACCGAGCATCGCGATCGCACGACCTGTCGAAAACAGAGGGACACAAGAGGGTCCTTCCACCCTTCCCTGCCCCCTCCTCCCAGCTCAGAGCTTGAAACGATGTTCGGCGACCAGAGAAGTTCGCTCTAACCGCGAGGATGTGCTTGAGCGTGGACCGCTTTCAGCCGCTCAGGAGAAACATGGGTGTATATCTGGGTGGTGGACAGGCTGGCATGTCCCAGCATCTCTTGGACGCTGCGCAGATCAGCTCCTCCGCTGAGCAGGTCGGTCGCGAAGGTATGCCGCATGGCGTGAGGAGACAGGCTGTCGTCGATGCCGGCGCTGCAACAGGTCTCTTTGAACATCTTGCGAATGGCATCGGTGGTGAAGCGATTCCCACGGGAGGACACGAAGAAGAACTCCGATGACCTCCCGTTCAACAGCGCGTCGCGACCCTGCGTCGCATAGAGGCGCATCGCCTCTACCGCCAGGTCGTGAATGGGGATGATACGCTCTTTGCTCCCCTTGCCGAACACCTTGACCAACCGCTGGACCAGATCGACATCGGCCAGCTTCAACCCTGACGCCTCCGACACACGGGCCCCGCACGCATAGAGCAGCTCCAACACCGCTTCGTCCCGCAGGTCTTCCGGCGTGCGTTCGACTCCGGGTGCAGGACCGTGAACGTTCAGCAGCTTCACCATATCGGCAGGATGGATGGTCTTGGGAAGCGAGCGTTTCAGCTTCGGACCGCTGATCGCAGCCGTCGGGTCGTCGTCAAGACGACCGATGGCGCTCATCCAACGAAAGAACGTGCGCAATGACGACAACCTTCGGTTCACCGTAGTGCGAGCATAGCGAGCCCTATCGAGCTCTCCGAGATACCGGCGCAGCTGCTTATGGGCGAGCGTGAAAGGGTCATAACCCGACCGATGGGCCCAGCGCAGGTAGCCCAGCATATCGTTACGATAGTTACGCACCGTATGCTCCGAGCATCCCCGCTCTACGATGAGCGCCTCGCAGAACGCCTCGACATCATCGAAGCCCGCGAGCTCTTCATCACAAGGCAGCGCATCCGGCTCGCTCGACACTACCGCTCCCCTTCGCCCTCATCCGCTCGCAACAAAGCGCGCTCCTTCAATGCTTCGCAATAGCCTGCGAGCGCTTCGTTCGCGCGGGCCGCGTAGGCCTCGTAACGCGCTCTCTTGTTCTTCACCGGCGGATCGAGCGGTTCGAGGATGCCGAAGTTCACGTGCATCGGCTGATAATCGACCGTGCCCGGGTCGGTAGCATAGGCCATGAGAGCACCGAACACCATATGACGCGGCACAGCAGGAGGCTCCTCCCCTCGCAGCAACGACACCAGCGAGAAGGCCCCATGCAGACCAGAGCGGATCGCCTCACAGTAGCCCTCGGTGCCAGCTAGTTGCCCCACCACGAACACCGGCGCATCGAGATCGCGTGCAGCATCGCCTTTCAACCGGCCCGTCGCATCAAGAAGCCGGGGCGCATCGAGGAACGTATTGCGGTGCATCACACCATAGCGGGCGAACTCGGCGTTCTCCAATCCAGGGATGAGCGAGAACACTCGCTTCTGTTCCTGGAACGTGAGGTTCGTCTGAAAGCCCACGAGGTTATAGCTCATGCCATGGGCATCTTCGGCGCGCAGCTGCACTACCGCCCAAGGCCGCTTGCCCGTAGCAGGGTCGGTGAGACCGACCGGCTTCATCGAGCCGAAGCGCGGTGCATCATGACCCGCACGGGCCACCTCTTCAACAGGCTGGCAGGCCTGGAACAGCTCCTTCGACTCGAACGACTTCTTCATCACGCGATCGGCCTGCAACAGCGCCTCGATGAAAGCATCGTATTCCTCTTTGCTCATGGGCGCGTTCAGGTAATCTCCCTGTGTTTGGCCCTCTTCGCTCTCCTCATAGCGGCTCTGACGGAACAGCTTGCCCTGATCGAGAGAGTCGGCCATGACGATAGGAGCCGCCGCATCGTAGAAGGCGAGGTATTCCGATCCCATCAGCTGCGCGAGCGACGCGGCGAGATCATCAGAGGTGAGCGGGCCGGTAGCCAGCACGACACCATCGACGGTCTGCGCCAAAGCGGCCAGGTCGCACACCTCTTCGCGCACCATCTCGATGAGCGGATGCGCTTCGATACAGGCGGTCACGTCCTCAGCGAACGCCACGCGGTCCACCGCCATGGCACCTCCAGCCGCGACCTCATGGCGCTTCGCCGCAGCATATACCTGCGAACCGAGCGCTTCCAACTCGGCTTTCAGTAGACCGGCCGCGCTGTCGGGCTTCTTGCTCTTCAACGAGTTCGAGCACACGAGCTCGGCGCACCGATCCGTGCGATGCACCGGAGTAGGCGATGCGGGCCGCATCTCGTAGAGGCGCACGGCCACGCCCAGGTTCGCCAAAGTGAGAGCTGCTTCGCTCCCGGCCAGGCCGCCACCTACCACAGCCACTGTGAACGTCTTATCCATGGCGTTCATATTACACGACCCCTCGCGCGAGCGCACCTGATCGTCCGGGCATCGCCTAGCGTCGTCGCATGCCCATCCTGCCTCCGAGCATCGCGTAGCCGCCCAAGGCGAGAAGCCCGACTCCCACCGATGCGCCCAGAATCCATCGAGCCTCATCTCCCGTCTTGCCTAGAGCAGCCGCCCCCGTCGCCGGCTCCTTGGCGGCAGAGGTCACTGTCAAAGGTTGCTCTCGCGCCGAGACAGCCACGTTCAACCCCACGGATGCATCCGCATATTCGCTCGTGAGCTCCGGCGGGATGATGACCGCATATTCGACCTGTCTGTTCTCTCCTGGATCCACCACGCCCAAGCTGATCGGCTCCGCTCCAGCAGCATCGCTCAACGAACCGTCGAAGATGACGCTATCCCCATCGGCCACCACCGTGAACGCGATCCTCTCCAGCATGTCCTCAGGACCATCTGCCACCACATCCCTCATCGCGGTGAAGAACTCGCATGGCCCTCCGCTCTCGTTCTCGATGCTCGCATAACCGGTGAACGTATCTCCCGGAAGCCCGTTCTCCGCCTGCGAGAACAACGCCGATCCCGCCGCGATGATCTCGCTCTCCCCTCCTTCGTAGGTCATCTCGTAGGCCCCCTCTTGCGCATGCGCACCCGATGCACCGCAGCCGAGACACCCCACCATCGCACACCCGAGCAGCGCCCGAGCGAAAGCCCTTCTCCTCATGGGCTCACCTTCCCTTCTTCTGTATGACACCCCTCTCAGCATCCTCTCGTTCATTCGGCGGCTCAATGCTTCCAATTGGGCGCCCTGACGCGGTCGGCGCCGTTGCCGTTGAAGTTCGTATGCTCCGTCACCTTGTCCACGTTCCATTTCGAGCAATCGACCACCAGCTTCGCATCGAATTGGAAGGTCTGGAACATGTTGGTGACGTTGGCGGTGTTCCAGCGGCTCACATCACCGATGGAGGTGAGCGCAGAGCAATATTGGAACGTGTTGTACATGCTGCCCACGTTGCTGACATCCCACGAGCTGATATCCCCAACGGAGGCCAGGGCATGGCAGTACTGGAACATGGCCGCTATCCCTCTTGCTGAGGCGGTGTTCCACCGGCTCAGATCTCCTACGCTGGTCAGGCGATAGCAGTTTTGGAACAGAGCTCCGAAATCGGTGACCTTCGAGGTATCCCAACGACTCAGATCGCCCACCGAGGTCAGCTGATTGGACACCCACGCCATGTTGAACATCCCGGTCATCACAGTGACGCTAGAAGTGTCCCACGCCGACAGGTCGAGCGTTCGCAAAGATGAGCAGTGATAGAACATGTTACGCAGCGAAGCGACGCTGGAAGTGTCCCAACCCTCGATGCCGATCACGGATCCGAGGCTCGTGCAATTGGCGAACATCTCGGTGAGGTTAGCCACACCGGAGACGTCCCAGCCGCTCAGGTCGACGGAAGCGAGCGCGCCGTCATCAGCGAAGACATGACAAAGACTATCGAGCGCAGAAACATCTAGCTGCTCAAGGGCTACCGTTCGAAGGGAGGACGCTCCGTCGAACCAGCCGCCCAAGGAGAGCGGTCGCACCGTATCGATGTCGATGATGCTCGTCAAACGCCCTTTATCCCATGAAGGCGAGCAGCTCTCCTCCTCGATGCCCCAGGTGACACCCGTAAGGCCCTTATCCTCATGGGAGGTTTGAGGGATGCCCCGACCGAACACGAGCACGTCGTCGTACTGGGCGCCATAGGCGCTCCTCACCGATAGCGTGAACCCGCCAGATACGACATGACCTCCTTCTTCATAGATAGCCTCTCCCGAGAAGTCGCCCTTGAACCCAGCGGCTATCTCGGCCGGTGCGAGGTCGTATTCCTCGGAGGCGAGCTGCCGCGTCGAGCCATCGCTGTATGCGACCTCCACCACCAGGCCATCGCGATCTATCTGCGAGGAGCGCACTTCTTCCCTATCGGTCTGCACCGAGAGCTCGACCGGGAACGGCTTCACGCCATGGGAGGTCTCACAATGGACCTCCATCGCGAACAGACCGTGAGCCGGTGCAGCTCCCGAACCGAGGACGACCGCGGCGCAACAGATGCATGACAGAAGAAAGATCAGCCGCATGGAGCGTAGCCGCGGAAAGACAAGGCGATTCATAGGGCCTCACCTTCCTCTTCGACCCGTTCCTCTCCTTTCGTCTCAGTTCCTTGCTCACCGACGCCCCAGGGGTCGGCGGAGTCCAAATCGATGGCCTTGTTGCGCGCCTGGAGCGCCTCCACATCGAGCATCTCGACGACCGCCGATGCCTTGCCGGTGTTCAATGCGGCGATCCACTCCTCATCGAAGGGCACCTCTACGCTCACCCGCACGGTGATGCTCTGCCCTATCTCCAAGGGGATCGGGCGATACCACGACCCGTCGGCAGCCAGGTGCCAGGCCACACCACTGGGCTCCTCCTCATCGACCGAGCCATCATCGCCACCGAGCTCTCCCTCTTCCTCGCTGGTCGCGACCTGCAGCGTGGTCTCGCCCGCCCCATCATCCGTGACGACCTCTTCGAGCACGGCTCTCTCATTGGGATGCTCCAGGTCGCCGAGCACCGTGCGGGAGGCGAGCCTGATATAGGATGCCTCCCCTTGGTTGCTGATGCGATAGCGACGCTCCTGCGGCTCTCCCACCACCAGATTGATACCGGGATCCTCGCCGTTGCCCGACTCGCCCTCCTCGACGCATTCCACCAGCACATGGCCCAGCGCGAAGGCTGTCTCTTCGGGGATTCCCTCCCTCTTCTCCGCGAATGCCTGGGTAGCAGTGCTCATGAGCACGACCGCGAACAGGATGCCCGCAAGCCCCACTGCTGCGCCCTGCAACGCCCTATCGTCGTCCCAAAGCCTCTTCATCGTTCCCTCTCCTTTCTCCTTCTCTTCAACGATATCCCGCTCAGCGCAACGCCGGACCGTACCGACCATCCGGATAGAGCGCTACTGCCCCGAGCCGCTGCGCTTTCGCCAACCACACCATCAGCCAGGTGAGCGCATCTCCCTCCTCGTGCTGCGATCGAGCGATGGCCTGCAGCGCCTCCAGATCGAGCGGCTCGGCGCGCAAGGCATCGAGCAAGCACAGCTCCGCATCGTCCTGAACGACGCGCTCCCCGCCCCTCCGACGAGTCGCACCTTCCGGATCACCGACAGCCTCATCCGCCTCTCGGCCGAACAGCGCATCCAGCTGATCGGCGAACGCCTCCCCGTCCACGATGGGCGTAGCACCCTGGTAGATGAGACGATTGGCCCCCCGCGACTGCTTGGAGGTGATGGCCCCTGGTACCACGAGCACCTCTCGACCTGCACTTATGGCCTCGTCAGCCGTCGAGAAGGTCCCCGACGGCAGCCCCGCCTCCACGATGAGGGTGGCACGGGCTAGACCTGCGATGATGCGGTTGCGCTCACGAAAACAGTACGGGCGAGGTCGCTGATGCCATTCGTGCTCGGATATGACGGCTCCCCCCTCATCGATGATGCGCTGGAACAGACCGAGGTTCTCGATGGGATACACCTCGTCGCATCCGCCGCCCAGCACCGCCACTGTCGGGGCTCCGGCAGCCAGGGCCGCCTCATGGGCCACCGAATCGCATCCCCGCGCACCGCCCGACACGATGATGATGCCGCGCTCGGCGGCTTGCCGCGCGAAGCGTTTGGCGCACCCGATGCCATAGGGGGTCGCCTTGCGAGCGCCCACCACCGCAAGCCCCTCTCTCACCGCTCCCGCATCACCGATGCCATAGAGCCTCTTCGGAGGCCTGTTCCCTTGGCGCAGCGCCTCCGGATACGCATCCTCGTCGATGGCCAGCTGGAACCGCGGACCGCACAGCCCGCTTCGTCTCTTCATGGATCAACCCCCTATGCCCTCGCGCAAACGGAAGCTCACGGCTTCCGCCACCTGCTCTGCGCTCACTCGTTCCTTCTCTTCCATATCCGCTATGGTGCGAGCCACCTGCAGCCCGTTGATGAGACCTCGGCCGCTCATAGCGTAGGCATCGGCCACTGATGCGAGGAATCGACGTGCCTCTTCATCCAAGCAGCATGCCTCCACCAGACTCTCTTCCGTCGCCTTGGAACCCGACCTCTCGAAGCTCTCTTTGCGCTCCTTGCGCCATGCTCGATAAGCCCGAGCTCGCAAAACCCCTTCGCGCAGCTCAGCCGAGCTCGTACCGGAACCGGTGGCCAACACGCTCTGGGAAGGCAGCCGCCTCAGGTCCATCTGCAAATGGATACGGTCGAGCAGCGGCCCTCCTAGCTTGCTCTGATAACCGCGTATCTGGGAGTCCCTGCAGCTGCACGACCTCTCTTCATCCCCGTAATAGCCGCATGGGCACGGGTTGGTCGCTGCCACCAGCATGAAGCGCGCCGGGAACACCACATTGCCCTCCGCTCGCGTCAGGCTCACCAGGCCCTTTTCCATGGGCTGTCGCAGACTTTGCAGCACCGTCGGTTTGAACTCACCGAGCTCGTCGAGGAACAGCACTCCATGATGGGCGAGGGATACCTCGCCGGGACGCAAGGGGCGACCGCCGCCCACGAGCCCAGCGATGGTCACCGAGTGGTGGGGCGCACGGAACGGCGGCGTGCCCGAAAGGATGCTCTCCACCTCTTCGCCCACCACCGAATGCACCACCGCCGCTTCAAGACGCTCGTCTTGGGCGAGCGGCGGCAGGATGGAGCCGATGCGCGAGGCGAGCATGGTCTTTCCCGATCCCGGTGGCCCCATCATGAGCAGCCCATGCTCGCCGGCCACGGCTATCTGGATGGCCCGCTTCGCCCGATCATGGCCCGCCACGTCACGGAAGTCGCCAACCGCGCCCGTGGAGGCCGCTGGGCGCACCGCGTCTTCTGCTCTGGACGAAGGGCGCTCGGGCGAGCGCAGCCGATAGGGATCCTGGGTATGCAACGCAGCGAGCGTTTCGAGGGAATGCTGCTCCAAGCCATCGAGCGGTACGAACGGAGCATCCGACGAACCGATCAAGCGACGCTTGAGCCGGGCTGCGCACATACCGAACGCCAGAGCGCCTTGCACGGCGCGCACGCGCCCATCCAACAAGAGCTCCCCCACGAACAGACGTCCCTCCACCATCTCGGAAGCGATCTGCCCGCTGGCTGCCAACAACCCGATAGCTATGGGAAGGTCGAAGCCCGATCCGCTCTTGCGAACGCCGGCAGGAGCCAGATTCACCACTATCTTTCTCGCCGGTACCGAGAACCCAGCGGCAGCGATGGCCGCGCGCACCCGCTCCCGCGCCTCCTGCACGGCCATATCTCCCATGCCCACGATGGCGATGCCTGGCAGACCGCCCGATACCGCCACCTCCACCGTGACGGGGAGCGCCTCGGTGCCCCGCAGCGTCGCGCTCATCACCGTGCATTGGGAACGAGGCATCCACGCACCCCCTCATGAGAGGCTCTCGGCCGAGAAGGCGTTTATATGATGGCGCACCATCACCCGCTCCTCGTCCACCATGACGATAGCCACCACGTCGAAACGCAGCATCATCTCGCTCATATCGTGATCGGCCACGTACGCGCAAGCGATGCGCTCGTAGCGCTCGCGCTTCTCCTTCGTCACCGCTTCGCTCGGAAAGCCCATGGACACATCGCTTCGCGTCTTCACCTCCACGAACACCAGAACATCCCCGTCCTGGGCGATGATGTCGGCTTCACCGGCGAAGCACTGCCAATTGCGCTCGACCAACGTGTACCCGCGCCTCACCAGGTAGCGCGCAGCGGCGTCCTCGCCGCGCCGCCCCAGCTCTTGGTTATGCTTGCCCTGGGCATGGGCCGGCGAGCGCTTCGAACGCGCTCGCTTCTTCTGGCGCACCGTGCCAGCTACTACCTCCCCGTCGCGTTGCCCCAGGGCCACGCCCCTTCCCTTCTCAAGAACAGCCTCCATTGCATGGCCCCTTTCGATCCGGCTCCATTGCTAGAGCCCCATCCTAAGGGTTCCCACCTTGCAACAACATTGCCGATATTACCGAGGAACGACCATCTGGGCACCCCCTCGAAAGGCTGCCCCGGAAGACCTCGCGAAGAATCGACACGACCCCTTAGCCGATCCTTCGACCACACCCCTTTCGCTCCCTCTCTCCCACCCCGAAAGTACCCCCTCCGAATGCCTCCCGAAGGCCACCACCAAACCTGCTCGCAGGCTATCGGCGGACTAAAGTGAAGAGCCATCCACGGATCCCGCAGGTACGCCGCAGGAACAGAACGAGAAAGAAAAAGGCCCCTTACGGGGCCTTCGCAGAGCAACGGTCAGAACAGTGAGTCCTGTATCAACCCGGTGCAGAACGTCCTTCGATGGATCGGGGATATCCCCTTCTCGTTGAGGGCTGCGATATGCGCAGCGCTCGCATAGCCTTTATTGGAAGCAAGATCGTAGCCGGGAAACTGCTCGTCATAGGCGACCATGAGCGCGTCCCGGTCCACTTTCGCGATGATGGAAGCTGCTGCGATGGAGGCGCAGCGAGCATCGCCCTTCACCACGTTCACCTCACGGGCATCCAGATGCAAAGGATTGCCATCGAGCAGGATGATGTCAGGCACCACGCCCTGACCCTCCACCGCCGCTATGGCACGTCGAAACGCCATCTTCAGCGCTGCGGCCATGCCCACCTCGTCTATGACCTTCGGCTCGACGAGTTCCACGGTCCACGCCAGCGCCGTGCGCTTCACGTCTTGGGCGAGCTCTTCGCGGCGCACAGGCTTCACCTGTTTAGAATCGTTAAGCCCGCACAGTCTCTTCTCTGAGGGCGAGAGAACCACACCACCCACAGCCAATGGCCCCGCGATGGGCCCGCGCCCCACCTCGTCAAGACCGAGGATGACCGCATCAGCCCCGCCGCTGCCTAATCTCTCGACAGCACAGCGACGCTCGAAGCCGTAGAGCTCATCGAGCCGAGCGCTCTCCTCCTTCTCAGCAGCCAGCCGGCGCTCAGCAGCCGTCACAGCCGCCCTCACGCCCTTGCGCGTGTCAGCCACCAAAGAACGTTTCAGCACTGCGAGCTCCTCAGCATCCGCCACCCGCAGCTTGGCCACGATGTCCGCCACCCGAAGCTCTTGCACTCCGCGTTTCCCTCCCTTAGCTCTCAGCGCTCTCTCCTGTCGGTGGTCCCAGCTTACAGGAATGTTTAGACATGCACCGCCATCACCACGAAGAAAACTCAGATGGAAGGAACGTACGAGCACGAACACCGCGCTCATACGCCTCCTCCCTTACGAAACAAAAACGCGAAGATGAGCTCTTCGCCCATCTTCGCGTTCTGGATGCGGGAGCGCCGTTCGTTTCCGACCCGACCGCCCCCTGAACAGGTCGTTCGACCGATCCGTACGGAGGAAAGCCCTACTTGAAGGCCTTCTCCTTGATCTTGGCGGCCTTGCCGACCTTGTCACGCAGGTAGTACAGCTTGGCACGACGCACCTTGCCCTCGCGCATGACCTCGATCTTCTCGATCTTCGGAGAATGTACCGGGAACGTGCGCTCCACGCCCACGGAGAAGCTGATCTTGCGCACGGTGAACGTCTCACGGCTCGACTCGCCCTGACGGCGGATCACATCACCTTGGAACACCTGGATACGCTCACGATTGCCCTCGGTGATGCGATAGTGCACCTTCACGTTGTCGCCCACGTTGAACTCAGGAAGGTCGGCTTTGATCTGCTGCTGCTCGATAGCACGAATGTAATCCATGATCCACTTCCCTTCCTTAGTTGACGGCGAACAGTTCGATGGTGTCGCCTTCCTTCAGCGTCACCATGGCCTTCTTCCACGTGCGGGTGCGGCCCTCCACGTAGCGCTGGCGCTTCGGCTTCGACTTAACGTTGAGGGTGTTGACCTTCGTCACCTTCACGTCGAAGATCTTCTCGATGGCCTGAGCGATCTCGATCTTGTTCGAGTCCTTGGCCACCTCGAAGGTGTAAGTGTTGTTCTCCATCATGTCGTAGCTGTGCTCCGAGATGACGGGGCGGATGATGACCTCGCGGGGATCCTTCATTATGCGAGCACCTCCTCGATGTACTTCAGGCACGGCTCAGCGATGACGAGCACCTTGTTGTCGATGAGCTCATAGGTGTTGATATCGCCCACCGGCAGGATGTTCACTTCCGGGATGTTGCGGAACGAAAGGTAAGCCTCGATGTCCTCGTTGCCGATGACCACGGTGATGCGCTTGCCCTCCAGCTCCAGCGCCTTGATCAGCGCCACGGCCTTCTTGGTGGACGGCTCGTCGAACTCGAAGCCCTTCACCACTACCAGCTCGTTATCGGCCAGCTTGGCGGAGAGGGCCGAGCGCATGGCCAGCTTCACCTCTTTGCGGTTCACCTTCAGCTCGTAGCCGCGGGTGTGCGGGCCGAACACGGTACCACCGCCGCGCCATTGAGGTGCGCGGATGGTACCCTGACGAGCGCGACCGGTGCCCTTCTGACGCCACGGCTTGCGACCGCCGCCGCGCACCATGCCGCGGGTGCGGGTGTTGGCCGTGCCCTGTCGCCACGAAGCACGCTGCGCGCGCACCACCTGGTGCATCACGTGCATGTTCGGCTCGATGTCGAACACGGTCGGGGCGAGCTCGGCCTTGCCGGCCGCCTTCCCTGCCCCGTCCTTCATATCGATAGTTGCCATAAGTTGCAGCTCCTTGTTACTTCTTCGAAATACGTTTACGCCATGCGAACGCGCACGATGGCGTTCTTACCACCAGGAACCGCGCCCTTGACCAGGATGAGGTTCTGCTCTTCGTCGACCGACACCAGATCGAGGTTCTTCACCGTAACGGTGTCGCAACCCATGTGACCCGGCAGGCGGAGGCCCTTGAACACGCGGGACGGCGTAGCGCACTGGCCCACGGAACCCGGCGCACGATGGAAGTGCGCGCCATGGCCGCCAGGACCGCCACGGAAGCCGTAGCGCTTCATGACGCCAGCGAAGCCCTTGCCCTTCGACGTGCCGGTCACATCCACCTTCTTGGTCTCAGCGAAAGCCGCCACCGTGTGCTCGTCGCCCACGGCATGCTCGCTCGCGTCTTCCACGCGCACCTCGCGCAGGTAGCGCTTCGGCTCCACGCCCTGCTTGTCGAAGTGACCCTGCATGGGCTTGTTGACCTTCTTCGGCTTGATGGCGCCGAAGCCCAGCTGCACGGCCTCGTAGCCGTCGGTCGCATTGGTCTTCACCTGGCAGATCGTGTTCGGCTCAGCCAAGATGACCGTCACGGGGATCACGGTGTCGTCCTCTGCGAAGATCTGGGTCATGCCGATCTTCTTACCATAGATAGCGTTGATCATCATGCCCTCCCTTCTACAGCTTGATCTCGATGTCGACGCCCGCCGGAAGGTCGAGACGCATCAGGGAATCGACCGTGTTCGAGGTCGGCTCCAAGATGTCGATGAGGCGCTTATGGGTGCGCATCTCGAACTGCTCACGGGAATCCTTGTCAACATGCGGGGAACGGATGACGCAATAGAGGTTGCGCTCCGTCGGCAGCGGGATAGGACCTGCCACTTTGGCACCCGTCTTCTGGGCGGTGTCGACGATGAGCTTGGTGGACTGGTCCACGATCTCATGGTCGTAACCCTTCAGGCGAATGCGAATCTTCTGATTAGCCACTTACCTTACCTCCAATAATTCGCGAATCCGCCCTAGGCGTTTCCGCCAGCCTTGCTGATGATCTCTTCTGAAACGCTCTTCGGAACCGGCTCGTAAGAGTCGAACTGCATGGTGTAGGTCGCACGACCCTGAGTACCGCTGCGCAGGTCGGTCGCATAACCGAACATCTGAGACAGCGGGACCTTCGCGGAGATGACGACGGCGTTGCCGCGCGTCTCCTGGCCCTGGATCACGCCACGGCGGGACGGGATGTCGCCCATGACGAAGCCCGTGTACTCCTCAGGCGTCTCCACTTCCACGGCCATAACCGGCTCGAGGATGACCGGGTTCGACTTCTTCAGAGCGTCCTTGATGGCCATGGAGCCGGCCACCTTGAACGCAGCCTCGGAGGAGTCGACCTCGTGGTAGCTGCCGTCGATGAGCTCGACGCGCACGTCCTCCACCGGATAGCCTGCCAGAACACCGGAGTTCAGCGCCTCTTGGATGCCCTTGTCGATGGACGGGATGTACTCCTTGGGAACCACGCCGCCCACGATCTTGTTCTCGAACTCGTAGCCCTTGCCGGCCTCCTGCGGGTACATGTTGATGACCGCATGGCCGTACTGGCCGCGACCGCCGGACTGGCGCACGAACTTGCCCTCGGCGCTCATGACCTCATGACCCGGACGCTCGCGATAGGCGACCTGCGGCTTGCCCACGTTGGCTTCCACCTTGAACTCGCGCAGCAGGCGATCGACGATGATCTCCAGGTGCAGCTCGCCCATGCCGGCGATGATGGTCTGACCGGTCTCATGGTTGGTGGACACGCGGAAGGTCGGATCCTCCTCGGCGAGCTTCTGAAGGGCGATGCCCATCTTGTCCTGCTCGGCCTTGGTCTTCGGCTCCACGGCGATGTCGATGACCGGGTCAGCGAATTCCATGGACTCCAGGATGATCGGATGGGCCTCGTCGCACAGCGTATCGCCGGTGGAGGTGTCCTTCAGACCCACCACGGCCACGATGTCGCCGGCCTGGCAAGCATCGATGTCGATGCGCTGGTTGGAATGCATCTGCAGAAGACGACCGATGCGCTCCTTCTTGTCCTTCACCGCGTTCAGCACGTAGCTGCCCGAATCGAGGGCACCGGAATAGACGCGCAGATAGGTGAGCTTGCCCACATAGGGGTCGGTCATGATCTTGAAGGCCAGAGAGGAGAAGGGGGCCTTGGTGTCGGCCGGACGCTCCTCTTCCGCACCGCTGTCGGGGTTCACGCCCTTGATCGGCGGGATGTCGAGCGGGGAGGGCATGTAGTCGACCACCGCATCGAGCAGCTCCTGCACGCCCTTGTTCTTGTAGGCAGAACCCACGAACACCGGGTTGATCTTGCAGTCGATGACGCCCTTGCGCAGAGCGGCCTTCAGCTCCTCGACGGTGACCTCTTCTTCCATGAGCACCTTCTCCATGAGGTCGTCGTCGCAATCGGCGGCAGCCTCGAGGAGCTCCTGGCGATACAGCTCGGCATCGTCTTTGAACTCGTCAGGGATGGCGTCCATGGGCTCGGGGTAGGTCATGCCCTTGTCGTCGGCCTTGAAGTCCCATGCGGTCATGGTCACCAGGTCGATGACGCCCCAGAAGTTGTCCTCGGCGCCCATGGGCAGCTGAGCTGCCACGGCATTGGCGCCCAGACGGTCGCGCATGGTCTCGATGGCATGGAAGAAGTCAGCGCCCACGCGGTCGTACTTGTTGATGAAGGCGATGCGCGGAACACCGTAGCGCTCAGCCTGACGCCACACGGTCTCAGACTGCGGCTGCACGCCGGCCACGGCGTCGAACACGGCCACGGTGCCGTCGAGCACGCGCAGGGAGCGCTCCACCTCGGCCGTGAAGTCCACGTGGCCGGGGGTGTCGATGATCTGGAAGCGGTACTCTTTCCCGCTCTCCTTGCCGCTCGGGTACTTCCAGAAGCACGTGGTAGCAGCAGCGGTGATGGTCACGCCGCGCTCCTGCTCCTGCTCCATCCAGTCCATGGTGGCAGCGCCGTCATGGACCTCACCGATCTTGTGGGTCTTACCCGTGTAATAAAGGATACGTTCGGTGGTAGTGGTCTTACCGGCGTCGATGTGAGCCATGATGCCGATGTTGCGGGTGTCTTTCAGGTCGATCTTCGCCACTTAACTGTTCACCTCTTCCTTTAGAAACGGTAGTGCGAGAACGCACGGTTGGCTTCCGCCATCTTGTACATGTCTTCGCGCTTCTTCACCGAAGCGCCGGTGTTCTGGGAAGCGTCGAGGATCTCGTTGGCCAGACGCTCCTTCATGGAGTGCTCCTTGCGCTTGCGCGAGAAGTCGACCATCCAGCGGATGGCCAGCGTGGTGGCGCGACGGGGATTCACTTCCATAGGCACCTGATAGGTGGCGCCGCCCACGCGCTTGGGCTTGCACTCAAGGGTGGGGCGCACGTTGTCCATGGCCTTCTTGAAAACGGACAGCGGATCTTCGCCCGTCTTCTCCTGCACGATGTCGAACGCACCGTAGACGATGCCCTCGGCCAGAGACTTCTTGCCATCCAGCAGGACCTTGTTGATGAGCTGGGTGACGAGACGGTTGTTGTACTTCGCGTCCGGCTGCGTTTCGCGGCGGACTGCTGCTGCACGACGCGGCATGTTCTCTCCTTTTCGTTCCTGCGCGCTTTCGGGAAGCGGGCCGCCATGCCAGGCGACGCCCCATTAGATCGGCCGGTTCGTCGAACCTTATATATAAGTAGGAAACCGATCCGCGCGACTTAGCGTTGGTTATTTCGGGCGCTTGGCGCCGTAGCGGCTGCGGGCCTGCATGCGGTTGTCCACCGGAGCGCAGTCGAGCGCAGCGCGGATGACCTTGTAGCGAACGCCCGGCAGGTCCTTCACGCGGCCGCCGCGGATGAGCACCATGGAGTGCTCCTGCAGGTTATGGCCGATGCCGGGGATGTAGGCGGTCACTTCCATGCCGTTGACGAGGCGCACGCGGCACACCTTGCGAAGGGCCGAATTCGGCTTCTTCGGGGTGGTGGTATACACGCGGGTGCACACGCCGCGCTTTTGCGGGTTGCCCTTCAGAGCCGGCGTCTTCTTCTTCTCAGCGACGCGCTTGCGGCCCTTGCGAACGAGCTGGTTGATAGTAGGCAAAGCTCTCTTCCTTCCCTGGTAACGCTTGCTTTCCTTGCTTGTTCCTTGTTTTCCTGTGCATTCAGCTGTTATGCGCAGGAAAACAAAGCGCCTCTACAGGCGCGAGGTAGCATATTAGTTATGTTCTAGCTGAGTGTCAAACGCCACGCACCCGGGCGTATCCATACTGATCTCACCGCGAATGATCGAAGACGGTAGAGGGTGCGAAGGTCGGGACGAAAGACATGTCCTGCTCGGAATCGGCCGAGCAGGACATGAGGGATCTGCTTTCGAAAGGATAACGCTACGCACCCGCCTCGATGGTCCAGATAAGGCTGGCGATATTGTCGTAGATACCGGGCGCAGTGGTGATATCAGGCTTGCCGACCGTGCGCAGACGTACCGTGGCCGAAAGCTCTTTACTGATAGAAAGGCCTTCAGAGGTGAGCGTTCCATTGTTCACGGAAGCGGCCGGAGCGCCGGTCGTGTTCACAAGCGGCAACTGGATAGTGCTACCACCGTTAACGATCACATCGAGAAACGCACCTCCCCGAGCTCCCGTCTGATACAGTTTCGGGAAGAGCTTGCGGACTTTGGCGAGAGCTTCGGCTCCGCTCGAGGTCTCCACCGCCGACACCTTCACTGGCGTAGAGTTGTAGGTATAAAAGCGCAGAGCGTCCACGCTGTCGGATAAAGCGGTCTCCTCTGTTATCACCTTGATGACATCGACGGAAAGGTCGGTCGATACCGGCACGATGCAGTCCAAGATGGGGCCGACATACTTCGCATAGACCGTGGTGACCGCCGACGTGGAAGGTTGGTCGTTGTAAGGTAGGCTGAAGTCATAGGGTAAGCTGAAGCCGGAATCCACGAACCACCCTGAGAAGGCGTAGTTGTCGACCAGGTCGAACCCAGGGTTGACGACCAGCCCCCTCTCGTCAGCCGCCACCGTCTTCCACACCTTCCATCCGCTCCCATCGGGCACCATGAACTGCATG
>CATKXW010000035.1 GCA_949840905.1 uncultured Eggerthellaceae bacterium
TCCGGAGGTGCCAGCGAACGCTGCGCATGGCAGCATCATCAGTGTCAGCGCTGCGCTCAGCGCTACCGCCAACGCGCTCTTCGCCAACGCATGCGCTCTGTTCCCGATGTCCATTGCTATGCTCCCTTTCCCGTATCGGACGCATGAACGTGCTCGGTCCTCGTTCGTCCTACGGGAAGAGATGAGACAGAGGGAAGGTCTTCGCTCGAGGCGGACCCTCCATCACACACGATCCTCATCAGGCGTGCGCTCCGCAAGGGATCTTGCTCTCCTTCGGTGCGCATCCAGACGAGACCGTCTGCGCGAAGGCGCTTCTCACGCCCTCTTCGCTGTTTCTCCATCGCGACCTGTTCCCGCAGGCGACCGCCCTTATCGCGACCGGATGCACCTCCTCGCATGAGGCTCTCCGACCAGGCGATTCTTCCGATCTCCAGTGCTCCAGCACGCCCGGGAGGCTCGCATCCTCCCATCGCGGACGACCCGTCGCACCTTCATCGGCGATGATGCCCGAACTATAGCCGCCGCTCGAACTCCCCGTCAAGGAAGCCCATTCGAAATATGGAGGGAAGATGGAGGAGAACGAACGTCAGGAGATCGCTAGTGGCCGGGCACCACGTTGCTCGACCCTCGGGACGCAAACCCAGGCATTCGCTCGCAGATCCTCTGGCACTCGGCAGACAGCGAACATGCGCCGTATCGCATCATTGACCATTCAGGAAAAAAAGGAAAAAATGGGAAAGAAAGGAAAATCCAAGGGAGGTCCTATGATACGAGACACTATTTTCTCCCCTTCGTTCGGCAACCGCCCGACATATCTGGTCGGTCGCGAAAAGCTCGTGGACGACATCATCGCCGGCCTTCACACTGCACCCGGTAGCCGCGAAAGAGCCGTCATCCTCCTCGGACAACGGGGCATGGGAAAGACCGTGCTGCTCTGGGAGCTTGCCGATCGAGCACGCGCTGCTGGATTCATCGTGGCGACTCCCACCGTTGCCTCAGCGGACATGCTCGAACGCATCATCGAAAAGCTCCAAGACGACGGGGAGCGCGCCCTAAAAGACAAGCAGCTGAAGCTCTCCGGGGCCTCGCTCGGTGCGCTCGGCTTCTCTGCCGGCCTGCAATTCACACGAGAAGTTCAGGAATCGAAAAGCTTTCAGTACAAGCTCACACATCTCGCACGCCGATCGACCGAGCTCGGGAGAGGGCTTCTCATCCTCATCGATGAGCTGCAAGCTAATTCCGAAGAGATTCGTCAACTCGTGGTCGCTTATCAAGAGATGGTGGGCGAAGGACTGAACGTCGCTATGGCCATGGCCGGTTTACCCGGTGCTGTTTCTGCTACGCTCAACGACAAAGTGCTCACGTTCTTGAACCGTGCGAAGAAAAGCGACCTCGGACCGCTTCCTCTCGGGGATGTCGATGCGTTTCTGGCAAGAGCTTTCGCGGATCTCGGTGTCGAAATATCCGAGGACGATCGCATTAGAGCAAGTCGGTTCACCGCTGGGTCCCCCTATCTGCTACAGCTCGTAGGGCACCATATGGTCATCCGCGCGAACGAAACCGGCGAGCTGACCGATGCCGAGATAACGACCGCCCTGACCCTGGCACAGGAAGAATTCGAGAACGACATCTGCAAGACCTCTCTCCGCTCTTTCCGAAACTGATAGAGCCTTCCTGAGAGCGATGATCAGCACGGGTGCGCCCTACAAAACAGCGCACATAGCAGAACACATGGGCGTGACCACCGATTATGCGCAAAAATATCGAAGGCGACTGATCGAAGCGGGCGTGATTGAGGCGGCAGGACGCGGAATGGTCGCTTTCGCAGTGCCATACCTAGAAGACCATCTCGCACACGAAGCTTGAGCCCTTTCCACTACGAAGACATCAAAACGACAATGACGCAGAGGGTAGCTCGTTATGAATGGTGCACCATCCACATACGAGCTGCCCTCTACACAAGGGACCGCTATCGCGCGAACACCATCAAGACGAAGGACTGACACCGCAGAAGCGGATCGGTCCCCCCGTGTGCGCTCCCTACGTCAGCTCCACGCTCCAGACGATGTCGGCTAGATGCAGGGCATCGGCGATGCCCTCGGCGCGCAGGTCGCTCTCGGTCTTGATCCGAATCTCAGAAAGGTCCACCGTAAGCTCGGAGAACGTCATCGCACCATCGTCGGCCTGCGCGAGCGAGAACGCTCCTGTCACCGGAAGCACCTTCAACGTCCGCGATCCCGCATCGGCATGTGCCTCGGAGCCTTCTATCGCGAGCGAACCGTCAAAACCGCCATCGCGCAGGAATGACAGCGCCTTTGCGTTCGATGTGACATAGGGGCACTCGGCGGCATCGAAGAGAAAGCCCATACGCCCCACCAGACGCTGGGTGCTGCCGCTTCCCGTGACCCTATCTTCGAAGAGAGAGAGGAGGTCTTCTGCTAACGGGAGATCGATCGAATGGGTCGTATCACAGACCGCAGAGCCATCCGCGGCGCTGGTGACCCTCCAACCTGAGAAAGCATATCCTGCCCGCTTGGGAGAGGCGATGGCGACCGAGGGCTTATCGGCAGGGTCTCCCGTGTCGACATAGGTCTCATCGAAAGTGTAAGTGGCATGGTCGAGCCTTGGGTCGGACGCCCCCTCTTCGAAGTGTCCCTCGTAGTTGCCATCGGCCATGTCGTAATCGATGCGATAGTCGACCTGGACCCAATGCGCCGTGTAGAGAAGCACCCCCGCGTTGGTGTCTGCTGCAGCGATCTGCGTGTTCGGGCGAATGACCACGCCTCCTTTGTTCGCCTCGCCCACCAGACCCGGGCCGCTCCAGCCGGTGAACGCATAGCCGCGTCGGTATGGATCGTTGAGCGTCACGCTGTAGTCATCGCCGAGGTCCTTGTCGAAGGCATAGGAGACAGGCGCATCGGCAGGGTCGGCGAAAGCGCAATCGACCACGGCCCCCGAAGCGTTCTCGTAGGAGAGTTCGAGCGCATAAGCATTGGCAGACCACTCGGCTACGAAGTCGTAGTCCTTCAGCTCAAAAGCGGCATCAGATGGGGCGATGACGGTCAGCGCTGCGGCAGCGCCCTCAGCCCATCGGCTGAACGCATAGCCGCTACGTGCCGACGAAGGGATGGAGAAGGTGCTCGTACGCACCGAGTAGACGATGGTCGCACCCGCCTCATCGACCGAGCCGCTCTGACCCAAAGAGCCCTTCAGGGCCGCGAGCGCATCGGTCGGAAACGCCCCTCCCGCATGATCGAGATCGATCGTGTAGGCATCGAGCCTGTAGACCGCATACAGCTCGCAGGTCGCAGGGGGCACCGCGCTGCCGTAAACATCCTTCACCGTAAGATCGGTACCAGGCGCGAACGCCCCGGTAGGCAGCATCTCGTAGACGGTCGTGCCTGGGTCGGTCTTCGACCAGCCAAGAAGGGTATATCCTCTCACTGCCGCTTCCGTCGCATCCGGCGCGCGGAAGGCACCGCTTTCGTAGGGCTGATTCACATATGTCTTGTTGACCGAGGTCGCTCCCGTGACCCCTATGTTGAACTCGACCGTGTAGTCGGTCTTTTCGGTGAAGCATGGGTACAGATCCAGATGGCCGCCCGATGCCGCTGTGGGGATGTAAGCCGCTTCGAGCAGCGCGATCGAAGCTGTCGGCTCGAACGCCTTCTTCCCGTCTTTCGTGTACGACCATCCACTGAGCGCATATCCCGCCCTCGATACGATGCCGTTCGCATCGAGAACCTTAGGAGCGCCGTAGACGAACCCGGTCTGGGTGTAGGCGAGCGCGTCGTCATCGTGGAACCGCACGCTATAGGCGTTGCCCGCCCATTTGGCGTAGAGGTTCACCGTATCGCCGTGCTCGGTCGGAGCAGGACTCGGCGTGGAGATGCTGCCCGCAGCCTCGAGCGCCTTAGCACCCCCATCGGCATAGGACCAGCCGTCGACATGGTAGCCTTTGTTCAGCGTCTCGGTGAACCCAGTGGGCGCGAGCGCTTTGGCGGTGGCATAGGTGAACCCAGTCTGAGTGGACACCTTCGTCGTCCCATCGTAGAAGTCTATCGAATAGGTGTAAGGCTTCCAGGTGGCCGTGTACGAACGCGTATAGACGTTGGTGCCCGCCGTATGGGTGCCGAGCTTGTCGTTGGATGAGCGGTCGATCACGAGATCCTTGGTGGCCGAGGAAAGACCGGCGCCGGTCCATCCGAGGAACTCATAGCCGATCCGCACCGGGTTCGGGATGCTCACCGTGCCCGAAGCGGCGTAGTCATAGGAGCTCGGAGCCGTCGTCCCGCCCTCCCACGTGCCGCCTGCCAGCGAATAGGAGATGTCGTAGCGATCGAGCGACCATTGGGCGTAGAGCGTGATCGTCTGTCCGGCACTTCCCGTAACGCTGCCATATGCTCCGTATTTGGTCCCCGATCCATCCTTCCCTGTGGTCCAAGAAGTAAGGGAATGACCTGCTCGTTTATACGCTTCCCCGTCGAGGCCCAAAGGAGAGCCTCCTCGTATGTAACCCGACTCCGCTCCGTCGGCGCCCGGTACGTTACTGTGCAGGGTCAGAAGATAGCAGGTGTTGAGATTATCTTCCCAATGCGCGTAGTAGGTGGTGCCGGCGCAACGACTTCAAACCGCCTTCTGCTCACCGCTTCTTCCGAAATGCAAGAAATACCTGCTCAAAACCTTCGTGTGCGTTTTTTGTGACCGCCTATTCGAATGTCACGAGAGCTCTTCTCTCGGGTTTGCCGCCAGGGGCAAGCCCTCATGAAAAGTCGCTGATGGGAACCGAGTTTTCAGCATATCCGCTACCTGCGCCATGATATGCCCCTTGGATCCGTGGGATCATCACAGCGTTTATAGATGAATATTTACACGTCTCTGAAACGAGCAGCGAAAAAGCAGGCTCGTCCACCTCAAGCGACCGCACCATTTCGAGCAGCGATAGCGAACTGCATGAAGTAGCGTTCTATGTTGTCAGCATCTTCATCGAATCGGTCATCGAAGAAGAGACGCAGGAACTCCTCACGAGCGCGAAGCACTTCTTTGAGGCGCGGCGAATGCTGACCCGCCAAATTCTCTATGGTCGCATCCAGTAGATCAAGTGCCCTGTCGATCGCATTATCCATCCGGTCGAGCTTTCCGCAACGGCGGGACTTGATGGCCCGACCGACCTCAGAGCCGATGTTTCCCATCTGGTTGAATATATCGAGCTTCGCCCATGCTTCTCTGTCTATTCGATGATCACCCATGAACAGCCTCCATGATTATCTGGCGAATGAGCTCTTGGGTGGCCTCGTCCTCCACACTACGTGACCGATTCCCTTGAGCAGGGCGAATATTGATCATTGAATCGAACTCGATGAAATCATCCTCGCCGAAGCAATCCGGATACAGGTTGACCCCCCATAAGTCCTGTTGCGAAGAGCCATGGTCGAGCAGATATTGCTCCTCATCCGCATGAAGTCCTGCATCGACGACAAGAAGACGCCGCTCAACATCAACAACGGCCTTGACCAGCTCGTCATACATATTTCGAGACATCGCTTCCAGCTCTGCCAAAGCTATGGAATCTACTTGCTTCATGGTCGCTCTTTCATCTGATGAAATATGACTGCCTGACAGTATACGGCTCCGAACAGCATGTTTTCCATCTGTTCACGGAATGTGAGAGGGTCATTGGATCTTAAGGTCGAGGAACCGTTCGGCGTTGTGGTGGAGCATGTCCTCGAACTCGGACTCGGTGAAGTCGAGAGAGGTGAACAAGGCGTGCTCTTCCTTCGGGTCCCACATGGGGAAATCGGAGCCGAAGAGGATGCGGTCGGTACCGTAGAGACGCACCAGCTCGGCAGTGCGGCGAGGGCCGAGGAAGGCTTGGGCGCTCGACATGTCGAGGAAGCAGCGCTCATCTTCAAGGAACTCCACGGCCAGGTCGTAGACGGACCAACCCCCGAAGTGGGCAGCATCCACCACCAGGTCAGGGAATGTTCGCAGCACTCGCTTCATCCGCCGCGGATGTGAATGGTCGTAGCGATAATCACCACAATGCATGATGATGGGCATGCGCCCTTCCACTATCTCGTATATCGCCATGAGGCGCGGGTCGTCCATATCGACCCCTTGGGTGTCGGGATGTAGCTTCAGGCCGCGTAGGCCCAGCGCCAATGCACGCTCTATCTCCCGTTCAGGGTCCGGATAGTCTTGATGCATGGTAGCGAAGCCGATGAACTCAGGATGCACCTGACACTCTTGAGCGATGAAGTCATTGATGCTCTCCACGTTCTCGGGCTTCGTCGCCACCGAATGCACCACGTGATGGGTGATGGGCGAACCTTCGCACAGCGCGAGCAGCCCATCGGCTGTGCCCTCTTCCGCATCCATGGCTATGTGGTAGAAATCGCCCACGCTCTCGATGGCGCGAGCTGCTATGCGCTCAGGATAGATGTGGCAATGGCAATCGACGACCGTCATGAATCCTTCTGTCCTTTCGAGTGCGCGCTGCCTTTGGAAGGAGGAGCTATCGGCCTCTTCTTCATGAGGCACCGGGGGTGCAGTCTGTGGAACAACCGGTGATGGGGACGCTGCTGTTGGTCGCGCAGCTTGGCCGCCTTTTCCTGCTTCTGCTTCTCGAAAACGCGCTTTTGGGTGCTCTTCTTCTCTTCGGTGATGACCTCCTCAAGGTTCTCGGTGCTGGTCACCACCCCTTCGATATCGGTTTCGACGTGGGTCTCCACGATGTTGTCCGCATGGGCGTAAGGAGCGACGATGCGCATGGCCAGATCCGTAGCATCATTGGCGTCTCGTCGGTCGGCCACCTCGAAGGCGAGCGTGCCGATCATGGCATTGCGATCGTTGCCGCTGAACGTGATAGTAGCCGGCTTCTTCATGATGAATCGCTCATCAAGAGCCTTGTTCACCGCTTCTTCGGCATCGTGGACCAGCTGGGTAAGGCCGCCCTGCTGTGGGATGGTGGTCACGTACAAAGGGATCTTCACCTTATTCGCTGGCAGCAGATGGATAAGAGCGACCGACGTTATCACCGAGTTCGGGATGACCACATGCTCGCCGTTCGCGTTATCCAGCGAGGTATGGCTCCACGTTACGTCGCGCACCGTGCCGCTCTGGTTGTTCACCTGGATGCGGTCGCCAGGCTTCACGAGGCCCGTCAGGCTCACTTGCAGGCCGCCTATCAGGTTAGAGAGCAGGCTCTGCGCTCCCAACGAGACCGCGATGCCACCTACGCCGAGCGCCGTGACCAGTGCGCCCACGTTCACGTTGAAGCAGCTGGAGAGGATGACGCATATGGCGATGGTCCAGGTGGTGACGCGCAAGATGTTCACGAAGATGGACGAGGACGGCAGCGGTCCTTTGCCCTTGGTGAGCAGCGTGCGCAATATTCGGGAGAGGATGTTGGTGACCAGCGCGGTGACAGCGACGACGACCAAGATGGTGAGCGCCACGCTGAGCCACTCGCTGTGCGTGACCTTGTCGATGATCTTGCGCAGCATATCGACGATGCCATCAAGGTTCATCGCGGCTTCGCCTCCTTACGACCGCACCTCAGACCCCTGCAGTCGCCTCACCACGATTCGGGTTTCTGCAGAGCGTAGACCTCATTCTGCCACAAAACGATATCGCCGGCGGCGCGGGTGCGCTCCATGTCGATGATGCGTTGATTAGAGGAGCCACGCCATTTCAACGTATAGGATCCGAGCGATTCGACATAGGGACCATCCACCAGCACATCGACGACATCGAGCAGCTGCGCGACAGCCTCGTCATCCTGTGCGCGGGCGAGCAGGTCCTCGTAAAGGTAACCAGAATAGGCCCAGACATCATAGCCTTCCGCCTTCAAGCGACAGGCGAGCTCCGCACAAGCTGCGGGCTGCTCGAAAGGCTCGCCTCCTGAAAGCGTGATGCCCTGGATGAGCCCATTTTTACGAATCCGCGCGACGATATCCGCGATAGCCGTGAGCGTGCCGCCCTCTGCCGGTTGGCTGTCAGGGTTGTGGCACCCCGGGCACCCATGGGTGCATCCCTGCACGAACACCCCATAACGAAGCCCCGGCCCATCAACGATGGAATCCGAGACTTCGCCGTAAAGTCGTATGGTCTCGATGCTCTTCATCTTTCGAACGGTCCGCCTACGAGCGAAGCTCGTCGCAAAACGTTGCTCATCTCACCTGCAAGCCGAGCCGCTAAGCCGACGGAACGTTGTGCTTCACGCGCTCCGACTCCTCAGCGCGCTTGGCGTCGTTGAAACGATCGAGCGTGCCCACCAGATAGCCGGTGATGCGACGAATGCGCTCGAAACCCTGGCCACCGTCTTCCTCGGTGCGGCCGCACTTCGGGCACGTGTCCTCGATGATGCCGTTGTAGCCGCACACCGGGTCACGGTCGACGGGATGGTTCACCGAACCATAGCCCATGCCGCACTCCTTCATGTAGCGGATGACCGACTCGAAGGCCTCCAGATTGTCAGTAGGGTCGCCGTCGAGCTCGATGTAGCTGATATGACCGCCGTTGGTGAGCGCGTGATAAGGTGCTTCCGCGGCTATCTTGTCGAAAGCAGCGATGTTGTAATACACCGGTACATGGAAGCCATTGGTGTAGTAGTCGCGGTCGGTCACACCCGGGATGGAGCCGTAGCGCTCGCGGTCGAGGCGCACGAAGCGACCGGACAAGCCTTCGGCGGGCGTGGCGATCAGCGTGTAGTTCATGCCGCGCTCCTTGGAGATGCGGTCGCAGTAGCTGCGCATATGGCCCACTATCTCCAAGCCCAGACGCTGCGCTTCGGCAGACTCGCCATGATGCTTGCCCGTCAGCGCCACCAGGCACTCAGCCAGACCGATGAAGCCCGTGGTCAGCGTGCCATGCTTGAGCACCTCGCGCTGCTCGTCGGTGTTCTTCAGGTTCTCGGAGTCGATCCACACGCCCTGACCCATGAGGAACGGCGCGTTGTACACCTTCTTGTTCGCCTGGATCTCGAAGCGCTCGTCGAGCTGACCGGTGACCAGTTGCAGCTTGGAGTCGAGCAGGTCGAAGAACAGGTCGAGATCGCCCTTGGAGCGGATAGCCAGACGCGGCAGGTTGATGGAGGTGAAGCTGAGGTTGCCGCGACCGGGCGTCACTTCGCGCTCAGGATCGAACACGTTGCCCATCACGCGAGTGCGGCAGCCCATGTACGCGATCTCGGTCTCTGGCGTACCCTTGTAGTACTGGGCGTTGAACGGCGCATCGAGGAAGCTGAAATTGGGGAACAGTCGCTTGGCCGAGCAGTGCATGGCCAGCTTGAACAGGTCGTAGTTCGGGTCCTCCGGGTTGTAGTTCACGCCTTCCTTCACGCGGAAGATCTGCACCGGGAAGATGGGGGTCTCACCGCTGCCGAGGCCCTCTTCGGTGGCCAGCAGCACGTTCTTGATGACCATGCGACCTTCCGGGGAAGTGTCCATGCCGTAGTTCACCGAGCTGAACGGCGTCTGCGCACCAGCGCGGGAGTGCATGGTGTTCAAGTTATGGACCAAAGCCTCCATGGCCTGGAAGGTAGCGCGGTCAGCATCGCGCTCGGCGTTCTTCTCGGCGTAAGCCAGAGCTTTCTCGGCCACATCTTCAGCCACTTCCGCAGCCAAGAGCTGGTCTTTCAGGGCGGCCCGGAACTCAGGGTCGAGCTCAAGGGAGGCCGTCTTGCCCGTAGCCTTTTCCACGCGCTTGAGCGCCTCTGCAGCGAACGTGCGCTCATCCACCAAAGAAGTGAGCAGGTCGAGAGCCTCGGCCAAGTGCTTCTTGTAAAGGCGGCGATAGGTCTTGCGCACGCCGTCGGCCAGGCCGTAATCGAAGTCGCACACGCTCTGGCCGCCGTGCTGGTCGTTCTGGTTGCTCTGGATGGCGATGCAGGCCAGCGCCGTATAACTGGCGATGTCATTGGGCTCGCGCAGCACGCCATGACCGGTGGAGAAGCCGCCCTTGAACAGCTTGCGCAGCTCGATCTGGCAGCAAGTGGTGGTGAGCGTGTAGAAATCCATGTCGTGGATATGGATGTCGCCCTCGCGATGGGCCTTCGCGAAGCGCGGGTCGATGACGCACATCTCGTAGAACTGCTTGGCCGACTCGCTGCCGTACTTCAGCATGGTGCCCATAGCGGTGTCGGCGTCGATGTTGGCGTTCTCGCGCTTCATGTCGGAATCGGAAGCCTTGGAGAACGTGATGTCGTTCAGCGTCTGGATGAGGCGGGAGTTCACGTCGCGCACGCGGTTGCGCTCGGCACGATAGAGGATGTAGGCCTTGGCCGTCTGCACGAAGCCGCTCTCGATCAGCGTCTCCTCCACCAGGTCTTGCACGCCTTCCACGGTGGGCGTGCCCTCGATGGCCCCCTCGTCGAGCTTGGCGACCACTTTCGCGGCGATCTCGTCGGCCACCGAGCGGTCCTGCATGGCTGCGCAGGCAGCGAACGCCTTCTCGACCGCCTGGGCGATCTTCTCTGCATGGAATTCGGTGGTGCGGCCGTCGCGCTTGATGATCGTTTCTACCATGACGTGCGTTTCCTTCCTCGTTCGACCGATGAGCGCAAAAAGCGCGAGGCCGGCTCTCGCGATCGACCCCGCCGCACGAACGCCCACCTCTATATATCGGGAAGGGAGGGCCCCGCGCACTTTCCACACTGCTCGGCCCTTTGGGCCTCTTATAGCGGTGTACCTGTGGGACTGCAGCGCCTATGCACCGCCTTTCCACAGGATTTACTAACACTTATACACAACATATTGTGTTTGGTCTAGCAATCAGTGCATACATATAGTAGTGGCGCTACCTCGCCTTGGCAACCCCGAGACGGCGATTCGTTACCTAATTTTAGGATTCCGGAAGCCGCCGGAAGAGAGGGTCTGCCCACCAACGCTCTTTGGCCTTCCGTAACGACCGAGGCGTCCAATGCACGTCCAAGGCGCTCCAACGCCGTCTGGATCCTCATGGCATAACGCAGTCGGCATCCAGATCGGAAGCGCGCTTGGACGATGCTGCGACAAGATATTCCTTCAAGACGCTCGGGCGAAAACTCGTGAAGAAAGAGCTGCAAGCTCAGGAAGAAGGCAGGGCAAGACATCCTCGAGCACATCGAGCGCCGAATAGCGGATCGGCGCTCGATGTGAAACTACAGCGGGTTTGCCTCTCTCCTACTTGGTCGCCTCGATGGTCCAGATGAGAGATGCCACACCGTCGTAAGCGGTAGGGGCCGTGGTTATGGCGGGCTTACCAGACGTGCGCAGGCGCACCGTAGCGGAAAGCTCCTTGCAGATGGGGCTATAGGAGTTCGCGAGCTCACCGTTGGGAATGGAAATGGGAGACGCTCCAGGGCTGCTCACCAAAGGAAGCGCTATGGTCCTCCCTCCATCGACGATGAGATCCAAGAATACCTTGGTCTTGCGGTCGGAATCATTTCGGAACAGCGCTTTGGCTCCTTCCGAAGCCACATCGGACGCGGCCACAGCCGAAACCTTCACCGGTGTTGCGTTATACGTGTAAAAACGCAAGGTGTCCGGCTCCGACACAGCGCTCTCTTCGCTCACTACCTTTATAACGTCGATGGAAAGGTCCGTTTCCACCGGCACGATGCAATCGAGGATAGGTCCGACGTATTTGGCATAGACCGTAGTGACCACCGTGGTGGTGGAGGGCTGGTCGTTGTAGGGCAACGAGAAGTCGAAGGGCAGGTAGAAGCCCTGATTGATATACCAACCCGAGAAAGCGTAGCCATCGATGAACTCGAATCCCGGATCAGCGACGAGACCATTCCCGTCGGCCGCTTCGGTCTTCCATACCTTCCAGTAAGCCGCAGCGGTCGGGTCCTTGGAGGTGTCGGGCACCATGAACTGCATGTAGGCGGCTCCTGTGGCGGAGTCGGTCAGGGTGCGGTTG
>CATKXW010000036.1 GCA_949840905.1 uncultured Eggerthellaceae bacterium
GGTGGAGGACTGTCCCATAGCCATGGGAGAGGCGACGCCTTATGACGGATATGCCTTCACCGGATGGTCCGGAGAGAGGCTCTCAGGATACCCTTCTTCGTTTACCTTGGACGCCTCCTTCCTCGAGGGCAAGGCAGATGGTGCGACCCTCTCGTTCACAGCCTCCTTCTCCGCTAACCCCTACACGATCCGTCTACATGCCAACGACGGCACAGGAGCGGGGGGCCTTGGGGATACGGTAGAGCATGCTGTCACCTATGACGCTGCCGTAGCCGATGTGGAGGTCCCCAAACGATACGGGTATGTCTTCTCAGGGTATTGGACCAAGGACCCTGACGGCTCCAAAGGAGAGCTCTACTTCGACGAGAACGGCGCCTACGTCAAGGATGCTGTCTGGAAGGACGCATCTGATATCGACCTCTACGCCTGCTGGACGCTCATGGCCAATCTCGAAGTGCCAGTATCGGCTCCTGGGACGGTGACCTTGGGCATCGATCGAGCGACGGTCATAGGACAGGACGCTTCGGGCACCCAAGCAGGACCCATCATGTCGGGCACCCTGCGCTCTTCGGTCCCCCAAGAGGTGCCCGTGGCCTCGATCGAGCTCGAAGCGCTGAAGGACGCTGACGGCACGCTCTCAGCGACGCGCATCCTCGGTGTTGGCAACTCCGAGGAGTGCGCGGTGGAAGTGACGGCGGGCTCTTCTGCCAGAGCGCTGCTTCGCCTGCATGACGCGAGCGGAGCTTCCATGAAGTGGACGCCTGCGACGGGCTCCTCCCTCATGATCCCTGCTGCCACCCCTGTCGCAGCAGGCAGCGCAGGGGACGACGTGACCACTGACGCCCTCGGCAACCTCGCGCGGGTAGGGGAGCTTCCTTTGACCTACGCCATGAAGCTGCTCCCTGGCTTCGACGTGTTCGAGATGCCAACCTCCGATACCACCAACGAACCAGTCGCCCGCATCGTGTTCACGGTAGACCTCACCGGGCTCGTCCACGAGAGGTTCTGAAGCTGAGAAAGAGAGGAATGACCGAGCGCGCACCTTCGCCTCTCGCCCAGTGGGATCTTGCCGGTGAATGAGATGCGAATAGGATGCGCGCACGCCTTCAAGAAAGGATGCCCCGGCTGTGAGCACGGAAGGGGCATCCTCGAGTTCCAACGTCCGTTTCGCCCGACTTTGGCTGATCCAGACGCCTTGAGGGCGAAGGCTGCCTCAGTGAAGACGATGGGGTCACGTTGCCTTCCGCAAACGGTCACGATAACCGTAGTGGGGGCCCAAGAGCCACATGAACGTGACCGTGATGATGAGGGCCGCCACTTCAGCGACGCCGGCGGAGAGCCACACGCCGTTCACCCCGAGCACTAGCGGCAACAACAGCACCGATGCCACCTCGAACACGAGGGTGCGCAGAAACGAGATGATGGCCGACACCACACCGTTGTTGAGCGCCGTGAAGAACGAAGAGCCGTACATGGAGAATCCCATGAGCAGATACGCTAGAGCGTACAGCTTGAAACCGTGCTCGGCGAAGCTGCGCAGCTCGGCGTCGTAGCTGACGAAGATACCGGCGATGGCCCCTGCGAACAGCTGGCCGAGCGCGAACATGGCCACGCCGCACACGGCCGTGAACACGAGGCTCTTCCGCAGCAAGCTGCGCATCTCGCGGCGGTTCTTGGCACCGTACTGGAAGCTCATGAGCGGCGCGCATCCCATGTCGTATCCCATGAAGATGGCCGCGAACACCATGGTGACGTACATGATGATGCCATAGACCGCCACTCCGTCTTCTCCGGCCATGGCCATGAGCTGGAAATTGTAGAGCATCGACACCACCGACATGGCGATGCCCGTCATCATCTCTGACATGCCGTTGACGCACATCTTGCCGAGCGGCCGCGGTTCGAAACGGGTGCGACCGAGGCGAAGGAAGCTCTGGTTCTTGCGGAAGAAGTAGATGAGGGGCAGGCCGCCGCCGAGCACCTCTGAGGTCACCGTGGCGAGCGCAGCACCCACCACACCCATGTTCAGCAGCCCTACCAGCACCGCATCGAGCACCATGTTCGTGATGCCGGCGATCAGGATGACCGCTAGGCCCATCTTCGGCTTGCCCGCTGTGATGAAGAAGCTCTGAAAGATGTACTGCAGGATGTAGAACGGCAAGCTGAGCATGATGAGGCGGCCATAGAGGGCGCAGATGGGAGCCATCTCCGGCGACGCTCCAAGGGCGTAGGCGATGGGCTCCATGAGAAGAGCGCCCATCGCGGCGAACACGAGGCCCGCCACGAAGCCCGCGTACACGACCAGCGAGAAGTAGCGATTCGCCCGCGCATCGTCGCCCTCTCCACGGGTCTTCGCCACCAGCGCGCTGCCGCCGGTGCCGAACATGTAGCCTGCGGTGGAGAGGATGATGATGGGCGGCATGATGAGGTTCACGGCTGCGAACGCCGTCTTCCCTGCGAAGTTCGAGACGAACAGGCCATCGACGATGCCATAGAGCGACGTGAAGATGACCATGAGGATGGACGGGAACGTGAATCGCAGCAGCGATCCCCAATCGAAGTGTTGTTCCATGGAAACTGTCATGGGCTCCATTCTGCCACAATGCCCTTTATATGCAACATTTTCGCTGTGCTATGATGGGGCCGACCGAGGCTTTCGAGAGGAAGAAGGGGATGCGCCGATGGCGAAGATGTCGATGTCGCGTGAGGATTACCTAGAGGCTATGGTGATGCTAGGCGGCGACACGGTCACGCCGGTGCGTTCGGTGGATGTGGCGGAGAAGCTGGGCGTGGCCCGTGCGTCGGTGAACAGGGCGGTGGCCGATCTGAAGGAGATGGGTCTGATCGAGCAGGCGCATTACGGTTCTATCATGTTGACCGAAGCGGGGCTGGGCCGTGGTCGCGCGATCTTGGACCGCCACGAGCTGCTCACCTCGTTCCTCGTCGATCATCTGGGCATAGAGCCGGCCGTGGCCGAGGAGGAGGCATGCCAGATGGAGCATGCCATAAGCGATGCTTCCTATGCGAAGTGGGAGGCGTTCATCGCGGGGCTCGATCGCTAGAAGTTAGCAATTGCAAACTTTTTCTTCCCTTGAGGGATCGTTTGGCGTATCATGCTTGTTATACAACGCTAACATGCTTGACGAAACGAGATGAACGCTATGCAGAACGTCATGACCATGGAGAGGCCTTCGGCTTCCGAGGCTGCCTTCTCGAATGCGAACCCGACGGTAGTGGGAGCTCGCAGCGTCCAGACGATGCCCCTTTCCTTTCAGAAGAGCGGTGATGCGTGTCAGGTGGTGAAGGTGCGAGGCGGGGGCGACCTGCAGCATCATCTGCGCAACCTCGGTTTCGTGGAGGGTGCGCCGGTGCGCGTGGTGAGCGAGCAAGGCGGCAACCTCATCGTCGAGGTGAAAGGAGCGCGGATCGCCATCGACAAGACGGCCGCTTCCAAAGTGATGACCCGATGACCTTTATATAACGTAAGAGCGCGACTCGACGAAGGAGGGAAGGAATGCTGGAGAACAAGACGCTGCGCGATGTAGCGGTGGGAGATACGGCCACCGTGGTGCGCTTGGTGGGTGAGGGTGCTATCAAGCGCCGCATCATGGACATGGGCATCACGAAGGGCACGCCCGTGTCGGTGCGCAAGGTGGCACCTTTGGGAGACCCTATCGAGGTCACCGTGCGCGGTTTCGAGCTGTCGCTGCGCAAGGACGAGGCGGAGAACGTCATCGTCGCTTGAGGCGGGGCTGCTGAAGGAGAAGGTTCGGTCGTCAGAGCGCCTGCGAGGCGCGTTTTTTCGGCCCCAGTGTTAGCTTAGGCTAACAAGTGGCCTGCGAACGAGGCGATCGGACAGGATGAAGGATCGCGGGAACGTCTTCTTCCGGTGGAAGGGAAAGGCACGGGAAGAGGGACGGTTCGCGCTGGATGAAGAAGAAGGGGATGGAATTGGGGATCAATATCGCGCTTGCTGGTAATCCTAACTGCGGCAAGACGACTATGTTCAACGATCTTACGGGCGCCAACCAATACGTTGGCAACTGGCCCGGTGTGACCGTCGAGAAGAAGGAAGGCCGCTACAAGGGCGACAAGGAAGTGGTCATCACCGACCTTCCCGGCATCTATTCGCTGTCGCCGTACACGCCCGAGGAGATCGTCTCGCGCGACTACCTGCTATCGGATAAGCCGGATGCGGTCGTGAACCTGGTGGATGCCACCAATCTGGAGCGCAACCTGTACTTGACCACGCAGATCCTCGATCTGGGCCTGCCGGTGGTGGTGGCGCTGAACATGATGGACCTCATCGAGAAGAACGGTGATGTCATCGATGTGGCTAAGCTTTCCGAGAAGCTGGGATGTCCGATCGTCGAGACCTCCGCGCTGCGCGGTCGCGGTCTTGACGAGCTGATGGAAAAGGCCATCGCCGAGGCGAAGGGCGGCCAGGCTGCTCGCCCGCAGCTGCGCTTCACCGATAGCGTGGAATCGGCGCTGTCGAGCATCGAGGACATCTTGGGCGCGCGCGTGCCGCAAGACGAGCTGCGCTGGTACGCCATCAAGCTGTTCGAGGGAGAGCAGCTCACCATCGATGCGCTACAGCTGCCAGCTGCTGAGCTGGAGAGGATCGCAGCCATCCGTGAGCAGGTGGAGGCCAGCGAAGATGATGACGCCGAATCCATCATCACCAACGAGCGCTACGATGCGATCGCCGACGCATGCGCCGATACCGTGAAGAAATCACCGAAGGAGATGACCACCACCGAGAAGATCGATCGCGTGGTCACCAATCGCGTGCTGGGCATCCCGATCTTCGTCGCGATCATGTTCTTGGTGTATTACATCTCCGTGTCCACGGTGGGCACGCTGGTGACCGATTGGGCCAACGACGGCCTGTTCGGCGACGGCTGGCTCTACACCAACACTGACCAGTACGAAGAAGCGGTCGAGGAGTGGGAGACCGTTCAGAACAACATGGCCGCCTACTTCGAGGCCGCTGACGCTTCAGGCGTCGATCCTGAGGATGCTCGGGCCTTCTTGGAGATGGAACGACTTGCCGAAGAGCCCGATCCGGCTGAGTTCGGCTTGTACCATGTGGGCATCCCGGTGGTCATCGAAGGCTGGCTGGAGGCCGCTGACTGCGCCCCGTGGCTCATGAGCTTGATCCTCGACGGCATCGTGGCCGGCGTAGGCGCGGTGATCGGCTTTATCCCTCAGCTGGTCGTGCTGTTCATCCTGCTGGGATTCCTCGAAGGTTGCGGTTATATGGCTCGCGTGGCCTTCGTGATGGATCGCATCTTCCGGCGCTTTGGGCTCTCGGGCAAATCGTTCATCCCCATGCTCATAGCGAGCGGTTGCGGCGTGCCGGCGGTCATGGCCACCAAGACCATCGAGAACGAGAAGGACCGCCGCATGACCATCATGACCACCACCATGATCCCGTGCGGTGCGAAGCTGCCGATCATCGCGTTGGTGTTCGGCGCGCTCGCCGGTGGCGATTACGAGCAGACCTGGTGGGTAGCGCCGGTGTTCTACTTCCTCGGCTTGTTCGCCATCATCGTGAGCTGCATCATCTTGAAGAAGTTCCGGGCGTTCGCCGGCGAGGTCGCTCCGTTCATCATGGAGTTGCCGCAGTATCACCTGCCTACGGTGAAGAACGTGCTGCTGTCGATGTGGGAGCGGGTGAGGAGCTATGCGGTGAAGGCCGGTACGATCATCTTCCTGAGCTCCATCGTCATCTGGTTCCTCATGAACTTCGGCGTGTACGACGGCTCGTTCGGCCTGCTCGATGCTGAGGTGGAAGGTTATCTCGAGCATAGCCTGATGGCGGGGCTCGGCAACCTGCTGGCATGGGTGTTCATGCCGCTGGGCTTCGGCAACTGGGAGGCGACCGTCACCTCCATCACCGGCCTGGTAGCGAAGGAGAACGTGGTGGCTACGGTGGGCATCCTCACGTCTTTGGGAGAAGCGGGCGAGGCTGACCCCTCCATGTGGAGCGCGTTCGCCGCTATGATGGGCGGCTCCAGCGTGGCGATCATGGCATTCTGCGCGTTCAACCTGTTGTGCGCTCCTTGCTTCGCGGCTATCGGCACCATCTGGCGCCAGATGGGCAGCGCGAAGTGGACCTGGGCGGCCATCGGGTTCATGACCATCTTCGCCTGGTGCGTCGGCTTGCTGATCTACCAGTTGGGCGGTCTCATCACCGGCGAGGTGACGTTCGGAGCGTTCACGATCATAGCGGTCGCGGTGGCTGCGTTGCTGCTGTTGCTGCTGTTCCGTCCGGCGTCGAGCTGCGAGCCGCGCGAGAAGGAGAGCGTGGTGGCGACGGCGGCCGAGTAGGAACGGAAGTCCGCCGAGCGGATATGCCCGCTCGGCGGCTCATTTCGGAGGGAGCGCCGCGAGCCGGGCGGTTCGCGTTGAAAGGAGCATGTGAAGATGCAAGAGATCGTTCTGACCCCTACATCGCTGGTCTTTCTGGCTCTCATCGCCGTGTGGGCGATATGGGCTGTGCGTCGGCTCGTGAAGCGCGGCCCATGCGATTGCGGCGATCATTGCGGTGACTGTGATCGCCGTGCCCGGTCGGGCGGTCCCTGTCGGTGCGATGTCGTCGATGTCATGGCGAAGAAGATGGAGCAGCTGGATCATCAGTGAGGGTATGGTGGGAGGATGGAGCCGCACGGGGGCGCTCTCTGCCGGCCAGGTTCGTCTGTGGTAAGCTATCCCTTTAGTTGGATGACAGCGAACCTGAAGAGCGAAACGTAGTTGAAATGGACCTTCACGCTGGAGGATGCGCTTGAACGAGCGGTCGAAAAGGGCTGATATCGCTGCTCGTGGGCGGCCGGGACCTCCCCGTCGGCAGACGCCGCGCAAGGTGTACTTCGAAGAGGAAGAGACCTTCGCCGCTCCCATCGCGCCGCGTTCGGCCATAACGACCGAAGAAGATCTCGAAGAAGAGGCTCCGCGCAAGAAGGGTCTGTTCGGCCGGGCGAAAGAGGCGCGAGAGAAGGCTGCGAAAGCCAGGGCGTCCAAGAGCTTCGATCGACAGTACGGTGGTGACGACGTTCCGCGCTCCAATGAGGGCGCTCCCCGTGCGGCCGTCTACAAGGCCGAGATGGGCTCTCATCATAAGCGTGCGGCGCGGCTGCAGGGTGCGGCATCGCGTGCGGCCGGTGCCTATTCCACGCGGCTCTCATCCGCATCGAAGCCCAAAGAGCCAGTCCACCCGATCCGCACCCGCGTGCTGATCGTGCTGGGCGCGTTCTTGCTGTGCTTGGTGGTGGCCGGCTTCTTCCTCTACGAGCCGACGAAGCTCTACTACCAAGAGATGCGCGAGAGCCAGCGGCTCCAGATCGAGTACGACGCGCTGCGTCAGCGCAACGAGACCATCCAAGGAGAGGTGGACTCCCTCAATTCCGAAGAGGGCGTGGAGGATAGGGCTCATCAGCAGTTCGGCTGGGTGAAGCAGGACGAGAAGGCTGTCAGCGTCACCGGGGTGACCCCGAGCGATCCAGAGTACAACGCCAACATCGCGCCGGGCAGCATCCGTCCGCCGGACACATGGTATTCCGGCATCCTCGACCCGTTGTTCGGGGTGGAATAGCGGAGCCTTTGAATATGGTAGGATGAACGACGTTGCATCGTGGTCGTGGGGGCGTGGCGGAATTGGCATACGCAGCGGACTTAAAATCCGCCGCCTTCTGGCTTCAGGGTTCGAGTCCCTGCGCCCCTACCAACAGAAGAGCCTGTTCGTCTTGACGTCTTGATGGGGTAGGACCCGAAAGGTCGTCTTTTCTCTCCAATGCGCAAGCCCTTCTTTTTCGAGGCTGCGACCACTCTCCCGTGCCTTCTCGGGTGCGTCTGCACCGCTTCGAGGGCCGTGAGCTCCGCCTTCGGCGGCGATCCTCTCTCCTGCGAGCGCATACGATGCGGCGCATTCGCTAAGATCCGCATCACCCTCTGTTGATGATGGTCGCGATCGCAATCAACCATCGCGGTCAACCCGGATCGACCCGCGATCGACCATGCACAAATCTTTCACATTAGCCTTTGAACTGCGGGGTTTTGCTGGTTTTCGGTATCTGCTCGAATCTCTGTTTGAAGTTGAGTTCGGCGTTTGCTATATTCCGACTTGCCAAACATCGTCTCTCCGTTCGTTGGAGAAACGTAGACAATCGAATAATCGATCCATCAAAACCCGTTCGTGCAGAAACAAACTGACAAGGGCTTCCACCCATCATGTTTGTTTTTGTCTAGGGAAATTCTTAGATTGTCTACATGATGATGTTTGGCGACTGTGGTGGAAGTCCTTTTCACTTTTAGTCGCCGGGAATCGACAGTGAAAGAGCTCGCATAGAAGGACCTCCTCCACGGTGTGACGAGAACACACACCGAAAGGAGCTGATCGCTATGCGGTCATCTGTTGCTGTGCGCCTGCATGACTTCTTTTCCATGGCGTTCGCTATGGTCTTGGCCTGCGGCCTGTGTACGCCTGTTGCTTGGGCGGATGTCGTTTCTGCTGGGGACGGTTCCGAGGCTGTGGTCGAGGTGGAACATGAACCTGTGACCGATCCTGACGAAAGCGATGCCCCGCTTCCGGAAGAAGGAGACGACGCCGCTATCCCTGCGGCTATATCTTCTGCTGCCACGCGCACCTACGTGTTGCCCGCGGCGACGCTCTCGAGCTTTTCAGTGGTCAACATCGTATCTGGCACCGTGAGCCTCGCTCCCGAGGCTGTCGTTGATGGGATGACGGGAGAGGGCGGTAGCGCTGGCGAACAGGATATCCCAACTATCTACAGCACCTATGTCGCTCAGGGCTGTGTTTACTCCTTCGATGAGGAAGCGGGCGCGTTCGCTTTAGTGAACGCAACGAATGCCGGGCTCACCGAAGAGGGATGCCTCCTCGTGCCGAGCGCTCTTGTGCTCGACGGCGAGGCTCATCCTGTGACCTCTGTGGCTGCTGGGGCCCTCTCGGATACCGACGCTCTTCTCGTCGCTCTCTCTAAGAACGTGACGAACGTGGATGCCACTGCTTCGACGGGAGCTGAAGGTCTCCAAGCGATCTACGTCTCTCCCGATAACGATATCTACTCTTCATACGATGGCTGTCTTTACGATAAGCCTCTTGCAAGCCTCTTGCTCGTTCCCGAGGGCAAGCTGGGCACTGTCCGCATCCCTTCCGGCGTGGAGACGATGGATCCTGAGGTGTTCTCGCATTGCACCTCTGTGGATACCGTCTTTGCTGATGCGGACAGTGCAGCATTCCAGATACTCGAGGACGCGGACTTATACAACGCGAGCGAAGCACCCATCAAGGTGGTCGTGCCTGACGAGGTAGCTGGCGAAAAGACCTTCTCCGATGTCTTCATCGGCTCGCCGGAAGATGCTCCTGAACCGTCCAATGGAGCCGAGGAGCCTCGCGCTCTCGTCTCCTGTGACATCGCGCCCGATATGGTCGATGGTCTTACGATGGACCTCTCTGATCCCATTCCGTCTATGAGCGTCGAGCAGGATCCCGTTATCCTCTCGGCCGTCATGCCGCTCGCTGCCGATGGTTCCACCATCGCCTTCTCAGGGGAGCTGGCTACGACCGGTACCGGCAGCTCTTCTGACGCCCGCTGGGAGCTCGTTGGCTCCACTTTGAACATCTACTGCAAGGAAGGCGCCACTATCACGGACTCCTTCACTGAAACGACCGTTCCCTGGTACGGGGTGCGCAACCTCGTCTCCAAGGTGACCATGGAAAGCACCGTACATGCTGATTCCATGGCTTACTGGTTCTGTTCGATGACCTCTCTGACCGACATATCGGAGGCCTTTATCCCCGAAGGCTGTAGGGATGTGCGCCATCTGCTGCGCGCCTCTGCCGTAACCGAGGTGCCCGCGTCCTTCATCCTGCCCGCGAGCGTCAAGAACGCCTCTGGCATGTTCGAGTCTTGCGTGAACCTCATCTCATTGCCCGCTGGCTTCACGCTCGCAGGAGCGGATGGTGCGGGGATCCCTGATGCTGACTGCGCTAAGGTATTCTCTGGTTGCGTGAAGCTCGAAGCGCTTCCTGAAAGCTTCGCTCTGCCGAACGCCGCCCTCTCCTTCGCATCCGCTTTCGAGCGTTGCTGGGCTTTGACGAGCCTTCCGGCTTCCTTCAATCCTATCCCTGCCGCGGCTACCGACGTTTCGCGCATGCTCTACGACCTGCCCTCTTTGCGCATCCTGCCCGCATCCTTCGACTTCCCGATGGGTGCCATCGGCGCTAGCTCTCCTGAGTTCATGGGGTTGCCTGCTGAGCGCGACGTGGTATCGACCTATTGCACGAGTCCTTCTGATGCTCTCGCGAATTGGTTCACCGCGAACAGCGTCGCTGCACGCCGCACCCTCACCACCTCCACCACAGGAGCCGCCTACATGCAGTTCATGGTGCCCGATGGGAGCGGATGGAAGGTGTGGAAGACGGTGGCGGCTGACGAGAGGGGGCTGGTCGCCAACCCCGGCCCCTACGAGGTCCCGGGCTACACGTTCACCCTTTGGCGCATCGAAGCTGGATGTAGGATCCCCTACGACTTCGACCTGCCCTATGATGGGCAGCCCTACCAGAACGTTGCGGGCGAGGCCTATACCCGGGTCTATGCCGATCTGGTGGCTGACACCGCCCCGCGCTCAGGTGTGCTGCCCAACGGTCTGTGGACCGCAGGCCCCGGCTCCTCTCTTACCGACATACGCACCGATTCGGGTGCCACCTGGAACCTCTCGGCTGATGGCACGCTGACGCTCAGATGCGGTGCAGATCGCGTGGTCGACGGAGCGAGCGTTGCTGGTGCGAGCGCTCCTTGGCACGATCTGAGATACCTCATCAAGCGCATCGTGACCGAACCGGGATTCCAGACGACCTCGATGTCTTGGTGGTTCTACGAGTCTGGGAAGCTCGAGGACATCTCGGGCCTGTTCGTTCCCGAGGGCTGCCTTAGCGCCAACCGTTTGCTCATGGCATGCGCCTCCCTGCGCGAGATCCCTGATTCCTTCAGATTGCCCTCGAGCGTGAGAGACGCCGAGGCGCTCTTCGAAACATGCGTCAGCCTCGAGCGCCTCCCCGATGGCTTCACGATGGCCCATCTCACCTCTTCGGAGAGCTACCGCTACTTCTTCAACGGCTGCGTGAGCTTGGAGTCGCTGCCCGAGGGATTCGCGTTCCCCGAATCCACGACGAACACCGGACTGGCGTTCAATAACTGCTGGTCGCTGAGTAGCCTTCCTAGCGGGTTCAAGGTGCCTGATAGCGTGGTCTATGCCGACATGATGTTCTACAACTGCAGAGCGCTTCGCATCCTGCCGGAGAGCTTCGACTTCCCGAAGACAGCCATTCTCGGTCAGCATCCTGCCCAGTTCTTGGGCCTGCCCGATACGGGAGTCGCGACGGCCACCTACTACGGAGGTGCGTCCGAAGCGGTGAAGGCGTACCTTGGGACGGTGGCCGTGGATGGCTTCGGCGGCTACGGCGGCATCGGCCCCAACACCGATGCTTCTGGCAAATCCAACCGCACCCTCACCACCTCCACCACAGGAGCCGCCTACATGCAGTTCATGGTGCCCGATGGGAGCGGATGGAAGGTGTGGAAGACGGTGGCGGCTGACGAGAGGGGGCTGGTCG
>CATKXW010000037.1 GCA_949840905.1 uncultured Eggerthellaceae bacterium
TTATCGTCGGAGACGACGAGGTATTGCAAGGTGTCAGAGCCTGAGAACGCTCCGTCTTCTATGGAGGAGATGGAAGCTGGGATATTCAGCGTAACGATGCCGACGAAACTCTCTCGACCTTCTGAGCCCTCGAGCCCTTCCGCATCTTCGGCTCCTTCTCCCTCGACGGACGGATCGAGGCCTCTCGCTTGCCCATCGAAGCTATCGGATGTTCCCTCTATGCCCGCAGAAGCTCCTGCGGCCTCTTTGGTAAGACCGGAGAAGGCCCCATCGGCGATACGGGTCACGCTATAGGCATTCGCTCCATCAGCAGAGACCACAGAAGGGATAGCGAGAACGTTCCTGCTCACCTGCTCGCTCGGCAGCTTTGCATAGTTCGCTGCCACCACGGCAACGGACTCTCCGCCAGGCTCCACCGCGTAAGCAAGCCCATCAGAAGTGAACGACCCTACGACCGTAGATTCGCTCGCGATGCTGTCTGACCGCAGGACTTTCGCACCTTCGATCGCCTCCCCCTCATCGAGAGCCTGAATGCTCTCGCTCGATGAAGAAGACGGGCCGTCTACAGAAGGGTCGAGGCTTCCGTGAGACGGCTCTGAAGAAGGCTCGTTCGTATCGAGCGGCAGCTTCGCGCTCACCAGCGGAACGGACTTCGTAGCCTCCATGGTCTGAGCAAGGAAATAGTTCTTGGTGGATTCTGCGCGAGCGATAGGATCGAGCGACACTTGCTGGTTGATGACGTCGCCAGATCCGATAGATGTTTCAGCAGATGGCGCTCTCACCTCGCCTTCGTCGGCGATGGCCGCAAAGGGCATGAGCCCCAAGACCAAAGTGACAGCGACGAGCGAAGGTAAGAGCTTCGCAGAGAGTGAAGCGATAAGGGCTCGCATAGCGATCCGCTCCTTCCGGCGTGCGTTTCCCGATACACCGTGGAGGAGGCCCTGTTATCTACCTGATGATGCAGAACTGGCGATATGTGAGGAGGGCATCCACCACATTCGCCAAAATGCTTGACATGCACAGACAGAAAAGATTCCTATCGAACATCATCAAGAAAGGCAGATGCCCTCTTCATTAGATGTTCGACGAAGATGCCCGTCAGCATGCGACCGGCGCTCAAATCGTAATTATTCTGTTGTGCATGTCTCCCCAAAGGGAGGTCAAGCATTTTGGCTTTCCGGAATATAACACGCTGGTGCCCCGCATTCAAACGCCACGACGGCACAGCATCGATACCCTCATCGAAAGACGCCAGTTCAAGCCTCTACAATTTCCAAATATGGAGATTTGGAACGACGCTAGCCCTTACGACTCATCACGCCACCGTTGCTCGTTTCTCGGATGCTGGATAGCAGAACCACGCCACGAAGAGCGATGCGATGATGCAGCCGATGACGCAGAGGATGGTGACCGAGAAACCGAAAGCCTCGTTCACAAGGCCCCATACCAAAGAGGCCACCCCGATGCCCACATCGCTCGCGAACAGGAAGAGCGCATTGGTCTTACCCCAACGATGGGCCGGCGAGCTCTTCACGGCCACCGACTGATTCACCGGCAGGCTCAAGCCTATGGAGATGCCGTAGAGCACGCCGGCTCCATAGTAGAGACCCGCGGCCAGCGCGCCTGCGGTCATGCCCACAGCGAACAATAGCAGATAGGTGACGACGCCAGCAGCCACCGCGACAGCGAATATGCGGAAGGCCGGTACCTTGTCCATGAGGGTGCTAGAGCGCAAGCGCACCACGATCATAGCGAGCGCAGAGAGCGTATAGAACAGGCCCGGATTCGCGATGTCCAACGTGGTGCCATAAAGGCCCACGTAGAAGATACCGAAGCCGAACGCCGGCGAGATGACCAGCATGGGAAGGGTCCCCGGCAGCGCACGGCGCTCGAAGAATCGATCGAAGAAGCGACCGAACGCCGTCGGCGCATCATGCTCCGGCTCCAGCTCATCCACTGGAGCTTCCACGGTCTTCACCACAGAACCAGCATCTACGCTGCTACGCTCCTCCCACCGAAAGCGATAGGCAGAGGTCTTCGGCAGCTTCTGCGGGTCCTTCTCATAACGACACAGCAGCGAGAACACCAGCGCCACTAGCGCGCACGCTGAAAGGCCGATGAACAGGTTCTCGGCCGGATCGGTCATGACCAGGAACAGGGCGAGAGCTGGCCCCACCGACATGGCGAGGGCTTGCCCCAAACCGAAATAGCCGATCCCCTCGCCCAGCCGCTCCACAGGCAGCACATCAGCCGCCGCTGTGGCCGAGGCAGTGGTCACGGCCGAGAAGCCCACGCCCTGCAAGAATCGCCAGAGCACGAACCATCCGAGGTCGTTGCTGAACAGCGGTCCCAAGGTGCCTGCCAACATGATGACAGAGCCGACGACCATCACGATAGCGCGGCCCCGGCTGTCGATGAGGGGGCCGCACACGATGCGCGCGATAGCGGCAGCCGCCGAGAAGATGGCAGCGAGCACGCCCGCATAGGCAGTGGTCGAACCCACCTCTTTCAGATATACCGAGGTACCAGAGTTAGAGCCCTGACCCACCATGAAACTAGCGAGCGAGATGAGCACCACTATCACGAAAACGCGCGAGAACAGGCGTGGCTTCAACGCCTTCGCGCCCCCGTTCTCGCGCATCTTCTCCACTATAGCGCCTCCCCTTCACCAGCGCTCGACCGATCGAAGCTCCCTAAGCAGCGAGCTCCTCGACCACTGGCTCATCGGGCTGACCGATCGTATCGGTAGCCGCCTCGCCGCTCGCGGTCTGCTCCTCCCCGTCAGGACCCACCAGAGCGTACACCGGATTGGTGCCCACGCCCTCCAAGAAGGTGAACGTGATCACATCGCCAACACGATAGCTCACGATGCCCAGAAGACCCGGCAGAGCGAAGTCGTAGATGGCCTCATCGCCCTCAAGGGTCACGTAGAAGTGCGAGTTACCCTCCAATACCGCCTGAGCGATCGTGCGGATCACACCGCTTGCGTTCAACGTATCGATAGAGCCGCCCGCAGAGGTGTCGACGCCATTGGTAGCTAGCAGCGCTTCGTAGCTCTTCTGCGTGTCGGCCACGGTATCGCCCACCGCCACGTTCTGATAGCGCTGGATGTCCACCATGGCGAACTTCTTCACCAAGCCAGCTCCATCCTTCAATGCCATGAAGTAAGTGGGCTGGTTCGCCACGTTTATGAGCAGCGGGAACGTGGCCACATAGCGCAAGTTCTGCACCTGACCTTCCGCCGAGGACATGGCCGATTCTTCCGTGGCACCGGAGACGCTGTAGAAGTGCGACTCCTGGGTGCGCTGGTTCACCAGCACGAAGCCGATGATGGAGTTATCCGCCGTGGCCGAGGTGACGCCGGTGTACACCCATACGTCGTCGTCCTTGGCGATATAGTTATAGCCCGCCGTGCCGTTGGTGCCCGGCGTAGTGCGCACCACGCCCTCCTGGCCGAGGAAGGAATTCAGCCAGCCGTTGTTATAGGAGCCGTACCAGTTGTACTGCTGCAGCAACAGCTCGGCCGGGAACACGCGGTCGACCCATTGGGGGCACTCCTCCACCGAAAGGTCCTGACATTCGCCCGTAGTGGCATCGCAGAGCACCACCCGATCGATGGTCACACCACCGAACAGGCCGATGGTGTACTTCTGCACAGGGCATATCCACCAGGCATGGCCATCCTCGTCGATCTCGAAGGACTTCTCGTCGAACATGTAGAACGGGTATTTCAGCTGCACGTGGCGATCGATGTTGCGCACCAGCGGCTCAGAGGTCGAGTAGTGGATGGGGCTGTCGCCCAAGCGCACGATCTCGGCATCTTGGGTGGTCATGTTCACCAGCGCGTAGGCCGGCAGGCCCGCCTCACGGTTCGTGAACCACTTGAACAGGTCGGCATAGGCCAGCGGGCTCACGCGCACGGGCGTGCCCTGGTAGTTGATCTGACTATAGAGGTCGCTCACCTCGAACTGGCTCACGTACTCAGGGATGGAGCCCATCTCGCGGTTGCCCAGCAAGATGGCGGAATCGCGATCGATGACCGGGATCTCGGAGTAGTTCGCCTCCTGGATGTCTTGGGCGAACTCGAGCGTATCGGTCTGCAGCACGTTGGCGTACTTCTCAGCGTTGCCCGGGATGATGGCCAGCGAGAAGAGACCGCCCAGCACGCCCAAGACCACGATGATGCCAGGGATGAGCAGCAGCTTCTTGAAGGTCTTGGGCTTCATGCCGCTCCCGCCTTGCGCAGCGCCCCCTTTGCCCGAAGACTTCATCTTCGATGCGAGGAAGATGAAGATGACCACCACCAACGCCACGGCCACCACGAACGTCCACGTATCCACGGAGTTGATGGAGATGGGCGGATGGAACCACCAATAGCAGCCTGCGAGCACTATCAATGCGAGCAGTGCGAGCAAGATGAGCGCGCCTTTGCTCTTCGGTGCCTTCACGCTGTCGAGCACTTCGTTGAAGTCGACGTGCACGGTGTTATCTCCGCGTCCTCCGCCAACGGTCGGACCGCCGGAGGCGGGGCCTTCAGCGTCGGGGCCACTTGCAGCGCCGCCGACACCGGAGGTGTCCATGCCCGATTGCTGGAGCGCTTCGAGCAGCGTTTGGAATCCTGATTTCGCCATGGTGCCTATCTTCCCTTTCTCTGGTCAGTGGCTGCGCGCTCAGCGATTGCGCAGCGTGAACGGCAAGATGCCGCCATTTCGGTAATAGTCGCCTTCAGTGGGGGTGTCGATGCGCACCACCGTGGTGAACGTCGTCTCCGTACCATCGGCGCGGCGTGCGGTCACCTTCGCCTCGCGCGGCTCGGGCAGGCCGTTGGAAACGTCCACGACCTCGATGGTATAGCGCTCGGTGCCGTCGAGGCCCAAGCTGGCAGCGCTCTCTCCTTCTTGGAACTGCAAGGGCAGGATGCCCATGCCGATGAGGTTCGACCGATGGATGCGCTCGAAGCTCTCGGCGATGGCAGCGCGCACGCCGATGAGCATAGGGCCTTTCGCCGCCCAGTCGCGCGAAGAGCCGCTGCCATACATCTTCCCCGCGATGACGACAGAAGGAACGCCAGCATCCCCATAGTGCTCCGCAGCGTCGAAGATGGTGGCGATACCGCCGTCGATGACATCGCGAGTGAAGCCGCCGCGCTTGCCCTCAGCCAATCGGTTCTCGAGCTTCACGTTGGCGAAGGTGCCGCGCATCATCACTTCATGGTTGCCGCGACGGGCACCATAGGTGTTGAACATGTCCTCCGACACCCCATGGTCGCGCAGGTAACGGGCTGCTGGGGAATCGGCCCCGATGGCACCGGCCGGCGAGATATGATCGGTGGTGATGAAGTCGCCGAACAGGCCGAGCGCCGCAGCATCCTGCACCGGCGCAGGAGCGACCGCTTCCCTCGCCATGCCGTCGAAGTACGGCGGGCGACGAACATAGGTGGAATCAGCATCCCACGAGAAGGTGTCGCTCGGCTCGCTGCCGAGCGCTTGCCAGGCAGCATCTCCCTCGAACAGGCCCTTCGACCCGATCTCGTACAGCTCGGCGGTCACCAGTTCCTTCAGGAGCGCCTGCAGCTCTTCCTCGTCGGCGGCGATATCGCGGAAATACACCGGAGCGCCATCGGAGCCGATGCCCAACGGGTCGTTCTCCAGATCGACATCCATAGTGCCCACCAACGCATAAGCCACCACGTTCGCCGGAGCCGTCAAGTAGTTCTGGGACACATCCGGAGAGATGCGGCCATCGAAGTTGCGATTGCCCGACAGCACGCTGGCAAGCTCGATATCGTCGGCCACACGATGCATGGCCTCCATCAGAGGACCGGAGTTGCCGATACAGCTCATGCATCCGAAACCGCAGGTATAGAAGCCGAGCTGTTGCAGCGCCGGCAGGAGGTCGGCCCGTTCTAGCAATAGCTCGGTGGCTTGACTGCCAGGCGCGAGGATGGTCTTCACCCACGGCTTAGGCTTCAAGCCTGCACGGGCGGCATTGCGCGCCACGAGGCCCGCCGCTAGCATCATGGCCGGATCGGTAGCGGTCGTGCAGCTCGTCACCGCCGCGATAGCCAGAGCGCCATGGGTCAGCTCGTGCTCCTCGCCGGCGATGGTCACGGTCACGGTCTCGCCATCGAGGCCGCGCTCGGCGCAAACCTCACGGAAGCGAGCCTGCGCCGCCATGCGATCCATGCGATCGTGCGGCCGGCTCGGACCCGCCAGGCTCGGCACCACGGTGGATAGGTCGAGCTCGAGCACCTCCGCATAATCGCGTTCCACCTCAACAGCACCTTCGCCCACCCAGTAATCCTGGGCCTTCGCGTACGCCTCCACCAAAGCGCGCTGCTCTGCGCTGCGACCGGTGACCTCAAGATAATCGAGGGTGTTCTCGTCCACGGGGAACAAGGTGCACGTGCAGCCGTATTCCGGCGTCATGTTCGAGATGCATGCCCGCTGGGTCGCAGAGAGCGCCCCCACGCCATCACCGAAGCACTCCACGAAGCAGCCGACCACGCCTTTGGCGCGCAGCATCTCCGCGAAGGCGAGGGACACATCCATGGCCGTCACGCCCGGAGCCAGCGCGCCCGTCAGCTTCACCCCGATGACCTTGGGAACCAAGGTGGTGATGGGCTGCCCGAGCGCAGCAGCCTCAGCCTCGATGCCGCCCACGCCCCAGCCGAGCACGCCGATACCGTTGGCCGTGGGCGTATGGGAATCGGTGCCCACCAACGTATCGAAGTAAGCGACCTTCTCTGCGGCAGCGTCGCCATCATGTTGCACCGTCGCCGCATCAGCGGTCATGACCACCGAAGCGAACGCCTCGATGTTCAGCTGATGACAGATACCGCGCCCCGGCGGCACGATGCGCACGTTCTCGAACGATTGCTGGGCCCATTTCAGGAAGTCATAGCGCTCGGCATTGCGCACGAACTCCAAGCGCATGTTCTCCTCCATGCAGCCGGCACATCCAGCCTCGTCAGCGATGACCGAGTGATCTATCACCAGATCGCACGGAATGCGCGGGTTGATGCTCTTCGGATCGCTGCCCAAAGCGGCAGCCGCCTCGCGCATCACCGCGAAGTCCACGAAGACCGGCACGCCCGTGAAATCCTGGAACAGCACCCGTGCTGGCATGAACTCGACCTCTTCGCCCGTCGCTCCCGCACGAGCCGCCTCCACGATGCGCTCGGCCAACATCTGCGCCTCTTGGGCGTCGGATACGTTGCGCAGCACATTCTCCAGAAGAACGCTGAGCGAATAGGGAAGCCGCTCGGCCCCCTCTACCTTCGAGAGCGGATAGTAGAGATAGCGGTCCTGACCGACGGTCAGGGTATCGGCGAAGAAATCTGCCATGGATCGCATCATCTCCTTCGTTAGAGGGCGCCACTCCCTTCAGGCGCCCTTTCCGGATGAGGACGGAAACGGGTCGCGACCGAAGCGCGACCCGCAGGATGGTCTTAGAGCAGCTCCAGTTCTTTCACGAGAGCTTCGGTGAACTCGGTGGTGGTAGCGACAGCGCCCACAGAGTCGGTAGCGCGGCGAATGTCGCCCGTCAGGTGCTCGCCTTTCGCATACACGGCGCGCACCGCTTGGCGGATGCGCTCAGCCGCCCCATGCTCTTCCAAGTGGTCGAGCATCATGGCGGACGACAGGATCTCCGCCGTAGGGTTCGCCAGGTTCTTGCCGGCGATATCGGGTGCAGAGCCGTGCACCGCCTCGAACACGGCATAGTCCTTACCGATATTCGCGCCCGGCGCGATGCCCAAGCCACCGACGAGGCCCGCAGCCAGATCGCTCGCGATGTCTCCGTACAGGTTCGGGAACACGATGACGTCGAACTGCGAGGGATCCATCACCATGTTCATGCAGAACGCGTCGATGATACGCTCATCGAAATCCACGCGACCCGCATACCCCTTGGCCACCTCCCGCGCCTCGCGCAGGAACAGACCGTCGGAGTGCTTCATGATATTCGCCTTGTGGGCAGCGGTCACCTTGTGACGCCCCTGCTTCACCGCGTACTGGAACGCATAGTCGACGATGTTGCGCGTCGCCGTCACCGAGATGGGCTTGATGGATATGCCCGAATCCTTGCGGATGCTGCCCGCACCTTGTGCGTCGATGAAGTCGATGAGCTCGAGTGCTGCGGGGCTGCCTTCCTCGAACTCGATGCCTGCATAGAGGTCCTCGGTGTTCTCACGCACGATGACCAGGTCCACATCGTCGTAGCGACCACCAGCACCCGGGATGGAGAACACTGGGCGCAAGCATACGTACAGATCGAGGGTCTTGCGCAGAGCTACGTTCACGCTGCGGAATCCCGTGCCGATAGGCGTGGCCGTCGGGCCCTTGATGCCCACCTTGTTGCGCTTCACCGCCTCGATGGTGCTCTCGGGCAGCGGGGTACCGTGCTCATCCATGCACTCCGCACCCGCATCGGCCACCTCCCATGCGATGTCCGCACCGGCCGCCGCGACGATCTGCTGCATAGCGCCGGTCGTCTCGCGACCGATGCCGTCTCCCGGGATGAGCGTGACAGTATGCTGCATGGATAGACTCCCTCTTCCTATTCCGCCGACGGAGCGGCGATCTCTTCGATGATCCCCACATCGCCCATGGACTCGATGATCTGCTGAGCGCGCTTCTTCATGCCGCCCTTGCCGTTCTCGGCATCGAAGCGAAGACGCGCATACAGCTTGCTCTTCACATGCGGCGATATCTTCCCGCCCGCGAAGTCGTTCACAGCCGTCAGCATGTCTGGAAACTCAAGATCGCCATGGTAGCACTGGATGCCCTCGTCGATGAGGGACCACACACGCTCCGAGCGATTCTCGGTGGTGGAGCCGATACGACAGAAGAACTTCATGGCCGCCAAACGGACCGGGCCGCTCCCCTCGTCGAAGAGGGCCGTCTCCGCGCCGTGATAGGCCTTTTCGCAGCCGCGCGAGTCGATGGCCACCAGCTCGGTCAGCGCTTCCAGCACTTCCCACCGCGTCTGGGCCTCCGGGCGGTTCAGAGCGTCCACCAGATCGTTGAGATAAGGCGCGAGCATCTCAGCATCCGCCTTCGCCACCAGAGCGATGGCAGCAGCAGCATGCTGACGATCGCGCCGCGAGCTGCCGGCCAATATCTCGATGAGCTTCTCGAGCTTCTTCTTGTTCTTGACCGCGTCTTCCGCAGCCTGTTTCACATCATCTATCTGGGTAGCCAAAAGAATCCCCTCCAAGCTCGGTCAAGCGTATCCGATAATTATACTCTTAGCCCCGCCCAGCAACGGCCACGGGATGATCGAGCGGAAGCGATGCGCTCCCTAGA
>CATKXW010000038.1 GCA_949840905.1 uncultured Eggerthellaceae bacterium
AGGCTACGCCTTCGCTGGTTGGTGGACGACCAAAGAGGGAGCGGGGCAGAGAGTGGGAGCCGGATACGACATCGCGAACGTAGAGGCGAGGGCTGCCACCTACTTCGCCAGATGGGACAAGGTGGAAGGAAAGATATCGCTCAAGGCCCATGGCCCGAGCGATACCGCTCACACAGGCGCGAAGTTCACGCGCGAGCAGGTAGATGCCTACAATGCTGTAGCGGGACGCCCTGAGGCGAACTTCAGGAGCGCTACTGAGATAGAGCTCGCCTACGACATCGAGACACCCTCCTTCTCGATGACGGACGCTAGCTTGCTGCCGATCCTGCTCGGCTCCACCTTCGGAGGCTGGGACCCTGCCATAAGCTCGTTCTCTCCTGGTACCACAGCTGTCTGGGATGCGAGCAGCGAGACCTTCTCGGTAGCTACCTACACCGCCACCTGGACGACCAACGGATACGCCATAGCTTACGAGGATGCGAAGGGCGATCCTCTCATCGGCTGGGAGACATCTGACGGCTCGACTTTGCCCTCTAGCTTCAACGAAGCGACCGCCCCGGATGCGCGAGTTCTCCCCTCCATGGTCAAGAGAGGATACACCTGGAAAGGCTGGCTCTACGAGGGTTCCCCTGTGACCTCGATACCTGATGTATCGAAGAACATCACCTTCGTGGCGGATTTCGAAGCGGATCCTTATACGATAGAGGTGGACCTCACAGGAGGAGCCCAGACAGGCTGGCATGAAGGAGCCTTCGAGAACATCACCTACGATGACCCCATCTTGGCCCTGCCCGACAATGATGCGAACCTCAAGAAACCTGGATACGTCTTCTCTCACTTCGTAGCCCACAGAGAGGGAAGCGTAGAGGAGGCGAGCGTCTTCGGACGAGATGGCACAGGAGCATACACCGTGCCCACCGCAAGGCTCCTCCCTGGTGAGAGCTATCAGGTATTGAACTTGGGAAGCGGAGAAGACGTCTACGACATCGCCTCGATCGAGGCTGTGTGGACCATACGCATAGCCCTCGACGTCCCGGCGAGAGCGAACCTTGGCATCCTCATGGACGCAGCAACGGACACGGTGCGCTTCAGAGCTGATGAGACCTCCTATGCGGGAGATGCGACCGATGTCTATGCAGAGCTTCCCTTCACCTCCTATACCACAGCGCCCATAGGAATCGTGGAGGTGGCCGAGGACACCGCAGATGCAGGATATGATGCTCGCCTCTCTTTGGCGAAAGAGGTGTTCGGTCCCAAGATGGGAGATGTCACCATCACCCTTTCGGATGCCGAGGATGGACGACATGCCCTGCCCTTAGGCGGTAGGACCACCCTTCCTTCAGGGGAGAGCCACCTTGCAGGCCTCGTCCTCGATGCTGCGGGCGCATCGCCTTCCAGAAAGACCTTCTATCTCGGGATGGGACTTTCCTCTCTCAGAGCATCCGATGTCGCCACCAACAGATCAGGGGACATAGCCAAGTTGTTCTACACCGTGGCCCTTCTCGATGGGGACGACATCGCAACCGACCCTTCTAGGCTCGAAGGCTATGACGGGGAGGGGATCGTCTGGTAGAGGGGCCAGCTCATCGGTCTCAACATGAGATCACCCGCTCGCTCCCAACACGGAGCGAGCGGGTGATCTTGTATTTCGACTGTGTTGGGGATCGTTCTCGTTGTCTGCTAAGCGTAGAACAGGATGTCGTTATAGGTGGGAACGGGCCAGAACTTGTTCTCTACGATGATCTCCATGGAGTCGACGGCCTGACGTAGGTCTTCCATGACCGGGATGATCCGATGGGCGTTCATGTTGGCGCGTTCTTGCTGATCCGCGATGGCCAGCGACGCGTAATGCAGCTCGTGGAGCTTTTCGAGGTGGATGTTTATCTCGTTCAGGCCGTCCAGCAGCTGCCGCAGACGATTCTCTTGGTTGTGCAGGTCGGCATCGGGCAGCGCGGCTTTCACCTCGGTGATGTGGCGTGCCACGTCGGCGGCGAAGGTGTTGATGGCCGGCAGATAATCGCGACGCACCAGGCGCTTCATGGTGCGTATCTCGATGTTCATGATCTTGTTGTACTTCTCCAGCTTCACCTCGTAGCGGCTGCGCACTTCGGTCTCGCTCAGCACGCCGAACTCGGCGAACAGGTCGATGGACTTCTGGCTGACCAGGCATGGCAGCGCGTCAGCGGTGGTGCGATGGTTCGCGAGCCCTCGACGTGCGGCTTCCTTCGGCCATTCCTCAGAGTACCCGTCGCCGTTGAAGATGATGCGCTCGTGGTCGCGCAGGGTGTGCTTGATGTAATCGATGGCGGCCTTTTCGAATTCTTCGCCGGTCTTGCCCTCCATCTGGTCGGCGAATTCTTTGAGCGACTTCGCCATGGCAGTGTTCAGCACCATGTTCGCATCCGACAGGTTCTGGGCCGAGCCGGGCATGCGGAACTCGAACTTATTGCCGGTGAAGGCGAAGGGACTGGTGCGGTTGCGGTCGCTGTTGTCCTTGAGGAAGTTGGGCAGCACATCCACGCCCAGGTCCATGGCCACGCGGTCGGCCGAGGTGTAGTCGTGGTCGTCGATCAGCGCCTCCACCACAGCGCCCAACTCATCGCCCAAGAAGATGGACACGATGGCCGGCGGTGCTTCGTTCGCGCCCAAGCGATGGTCGTTTCCGGCGGAAGCTGCCGACATGCGCAGGAGTTCCTGATATTCGTCGACGGCCTGGATCACGCCGGTCAAGAACACGAGGAACCGCAGGTTCTCCATGGGATTCTCGCCGGGATCGAGCAGGTTCTTATGGCCGGCCGAGATGGACCAGTTGTTGTGCTTGCCGCTGCCGTTGATGGACTCGAACGGTTTCTCGTGCTGCAGGCATACCAGGCCGTAGTGGCTGGCCAGCAGTCGCATCTCCTCCATGGTGAGCAGGTTCTCGTCCACGCCGCGGTTCGTTTCTGCGAAGATGGGCGCCAGTTCGTGCTGCGCCGGAGCTACCTCGTTGTGCTTCGTTTTCGCCGACACGCCCAGCTTCCACAGCTCGTCGTCGAGCTCCTTCATGAAGTTGTTCACCGTGGGGCGGATGGCGCCGAAGTAGTGCTCTTCCAGCTCTTGGCCCTTGCATGGGGAGTAGCCGAACAGCGTGCGACCGGTGAGCACCAGGTCGAGCCGGCGCTCATAGTCCTTCTCGGAGATGAGGAAGTACTCCTGCTCGGCACCGAGGGTGGTGGTGACGCGCTCGGCGCCCTCGCCGAACAGCTCCAGCACGCGATGGGCCTGCTCTTCGATGGCCTTCATGGAGCGCAGCAGCGGCGTCTTCTTGTCGAGCGCTTCGCCGGTGTATGAGCAGAAGGCCGTGGGAATGCACAGCACCTCGTCTTTGATGAACGCATAGCTGGTGGGATCCCATGCGGTGTAGCCGCGGGCCTCGAAGGTGGCGCGCAGGCCGCCAGAGGGGAAGCTGGACGCATCGGATTCGCCCTGGATCAGTTCTTTTCCCGAGAACGTCATGATGGTGCGGCCGTCATCGGTCGGATCGATGAAGGCGTCATGCTTCTCGGAGGTGATGCCGGTCAGCGGCTGGAACCAGTGAGTGAAGTGGGTGGCGCCCTTCTCGATGGCCCATTCCTTCATGGCGTGGGCCACCACGTTCGCCACGTCCTCGTCGAGCGGCGTACCTTGCTTGATGGTCTTCATCAGCTGCTTGTAGGTCGCCTTGGGCAGGCGCTCCCGCATCGTGTGCTCATTGAACACCATCGAACCGTAGATCTCGGAGATATCAACCATAGCGGTGCGCTCCTTACTCGTTTTACGTGCGTTATCAAGATACCACGCTGTCGGCACAACGCCGTGGTCGAAGACCGTTTCAGACGGGTTTCCGTTCGATAGCTGTGGTTTAATGAACCTATATATATGCAGAAGGAAGGGGAGCTTCATGAAGCGGGCGCTCACGCCGGGCACGTTCGATCCCATCACGTCGGGACACCTCGACATCATCACCCGGGCGGCCCAGCTGTTCGACGAGGTCATCGTGAGCGTGGCAGCTTCAGCCGGGAAGAACCCCCTGTTCGCTTTGGGGGAACGGACGGCACTGGCCCGCGAGGTGACCGCCCATCTGCCCAATGTGCGGGTAGAGCCGTTCAGCGGCATGCTGGTCGATTTCGCGCGGCAGATGGATGCGCAGGTGGTCATCAAGGGCCTGCGCGCCATCACCGACTTCGAGTACGAGTTCCAGATGGCGGCGCTGAACGAGCAGCTGGATCGCGGCATCGAGACCATGTTCATCATGTCGCCGCCCCAATACATGTACCTATCGTCGTCGGTAGTGCGCGAGATAGCTAGCCTCCATGGCGATGTCGACCTGTTCGTGCCGCCAGTGGTGGCCGATGCGCTGCGGAGGCGGTTTGGCGCGGCCGAACAGTCGTGATAAAATAAAACGACGCATGCACAGATGCAGCATCGCCCTGCATGAACCATAGACGCAACACAGGCGCAGAAAGGCTGAACATGGACGAGACCGGCGTTTTGGGACTGCTCGAAGAACTCTCCATCCTTCTGGAGGATTCGAAACCCGTTTTCGGTAAGAACAACCTGCGTCAGGTTGACATCGTGGCTGCCTTCGAGATCATGGACGAGATTCGCGATACGTTCCCTACCGAGTTCCAGCAAGCGCGCTCCATCGTGCGCGAGCGCCAGAGCCTGCTCGACGACGCCGAGGCTGAGGCCGACCGCATGATCGAGGATGCGCGCAGCCAGGCCATGACCATCGCCAGCGAGCAAGAGATCGTGCGCGTTTCGCAGCAGCAGGCCGATACCATCATGGCCGATGCTCGCGAGCTGGAGCGTCAGACCCGCATGGGCGCCGAAGACTATGCCGATGGGGTGTTCGCCCACGTGGAGCAGAGCCTCGATACGCTCATCAGCAATGTGCAGCGTTGTCGCGAGCGCCTGAACGCCAACTCCATGGGCATGCGCTAGGCCCCACCTATTCGCTTCCGAGGGCGGGAGGTCCTCATGGCATCCGACGAACCCATCATCCAGCTTCCCAACGAGCTGTTCTTGCCGGCTGCGCTGGCTCATTACGAGGGCGACTACGATCTTCCTGTGCTGAAGAGCGGCCCTGATCTGTACACGTTCAGCTCACCGTTGCACTGGGCGGTGGACATCACCAATACAGGGGACGCGTTCCTGGTCACCGGTACGGTGGAAGGCCAGGCCAAGACCGCATGCGCTCGCTGCGCTGACGAGGCTGACGTGCCCCTGTTCGGCGAGATAGAAGGCTACTTCGTAGTGGAGCCTGCGTCGGGGGCCGATGAAGAGTTCGGCGAAGCTGACGAGGAAGCCGATGCGTCTTTGGGCATGGAAGAGGCCGAGTTCGACCTGTTGCCCGACGACAACCGCATCCGTCTGGAGCCGCTCATCACCTCCGCGCTCCTGCTCGATGTGCCGCTCCTGCCTCTGTGCGACGACGAGTGCAAGGGCCTGTGTCCCACCTGCGGTGCCAACCTCAATCAGAGCGACTGCCAGTGCGTCGAGACCGAAGAGGTCTCCACCGCCGACAACCCCTTCGCTGTTCTAGCTGACCTCAAGCTGGACGAATAACAACATACGGACCCAGCCCCATTCGCACCGGCGAAGAGGATGCAGACAGGTCGCGTCATCGATAGACGTCCGCGACGATCAGCTGTCGCTGTTTCTGTTGGAGAACGTCTTCCTCTCGAAATACCTATTCACGACCATTCTTCGAGACGGCCAGCGTGCCGTTCTTTATGAGCGCACGCCCACGGGAAGACGACGCTTCCAGCTGCTCGGCGCTTTGGGTCGCTGATAGCATGATGCCCTCTTTCAAACATAGTTGCGATAGCGCAACCATAACGGAAAGACATGACATCGTTTCCCTGGATGCGCTCATCTGCTGAACAGTGAAAAGACGTAAATGGCGGTTTACGGGGCGGGTCGCAGAATATTCATAATCGGGGGAGAAGGGCTCGTTGTGCAGGGCTTCCCTTCGCATGTTGTTGTCGCTTGGATGGCTCGTTCGGAAGTTTCGTTTGAAGTCGCTTCGGGGGCGTGTTATATTCCGACCTGTCAAACCGTAGCTCGAAACCTGAAAGGTTCGAGTTTACACATAATCGAATATTGGGCTTCCGTCATGGGTAAAGACCTGTATGGAACCGTATGTGAAGAGGACACCCGTCAACTTTACATGTGGTTCTTTGGGCCAGCCCAAGATTATGTGTATACGGTTTGACGACTGTGGCGGGCGTCCTCCTCACATGTCGTCAGGCTAAAATGCACAGCTGATGAACCGGGATTCCTTCCGCAGTGTTGTGATCGTGCAACTGCTGGAAGGAGCGGGCTATGCGAGCCTCTGTCGCTTCTCTATCATCGAAGCTTCTCTCTGTCCTCTTCGTCGTGACGTTGGCCTTGGCCCTTGTGCCGAGCGTTTCGTTCGCGGAAGAAGGTCCTTTGGATGGGCTTTCTGCCGGAACTGGGGCCGATGCGGTGGACATCGTCAACGAAGAGGTCGCTCTCGATGCCGTGGTCGCTCAAGTCGAGAGGACCAAGAGCTTCCTTCTAGCGCAGACGCTGGAATCCACCAAGACGACCCCTGTGGTGTCGGCCAAGCTGCCCATCGACGGGACTCTCTCTGCCGATGGGGACGGCACCGCGCCCTCTGACGGGGTTGGTATCTCTCCTGATTCGACGGTGATAGGCTCTTTCACGGTCGATGGCCTCACCTATGCGATAGAGCCTGGCGGAGAGTCCGTCGCCGTGGTAG
>CATKXW010000039.1 GCA_949840905.1 uncultured Eggerthellaceae bacterium
ATGGATGAGCCCCAACGAATACCGTAGGAGCCTAGGCTTAGCGGCCTAGGATCGTCCAAGAAAACGTCCACGCCCCCAGGTGTTCGGCTGACAATGAAAATTAACGTGGACTAGAGGCTTTCGGGAGCAGAGTGTATTTCGCATGAAAATGCGGACGACGCTCTGCTCCGTAGGGTAGAATCGCCTCTACCGACCAACGGATAGGTGTACATGCCCCCATCACTTGCGACACACACCCGCCATATTCGGGCGTCCCTCTCTCGAATGCTCGTGGGCACCATCATCGTGGTGCTCGCGCTGTTCTCCTGGCAGACCTCATCAGCGTTCGCGGTGGATATATCCCAGAAGGATGCTCTGCAGGCCCAAGCCGATGACCTGTTCGTGCGCATCGACGCCCTTCAGACCGATCTGGCGAAGGCTGAAGAGGATCATGCAGCAGCGATGCAGCGGCGTGACGAGGCCACGGCGGCCATGGTCGAGGCGCAGGAGCGCATCGACGCTGCGGCTGCTCGGGCGGCTGAGGTGCAGGAGCGTTTGGGAGATCGTGCCGTGGAGATGTACAAGGGCTCGGGCACGAGCTCGCTGATCGAGGTGCTGTTGGGATCGGCCACCTTCGAGGATCTCATCGCCAGTTTCGATATGTTCAGCCGCGTGGCGAGCCAGGATGCATCGTTGGTGCAAGAGGCGAAGGACCTGCGAGCTGAAGCGGAGGCAGCCCGACTCGAGTTCGAGCGGCAGGCGCAGACGGCCGAGAACGAGATGCGCGCCGCCGAGGCTCTGCGCACCGAGATAGAGACCAGCAAGGCCGAGCTGCAGGCTCAGGTAGATTCCATCACCGCCGATATCGCCGAGATCGAGGCCGAGATAGAGCTGCAGGCCGAAGCGGCCGCCGCGGCTGCAGCATCGGCCAAATACACAGCCGATTACGTGTTCACTCCCTCTGACGGCTCCGCGCAAACGCCCGCGGGCGCGGCTTCGGGCTCCTCAGGCGGCATATTCGCGAACCCTTGCCCGGCCGCGCGCACGTCGAGCGGCTACGGTTGGCGCGCTTTCGACAATTCCTTCCACAAGGGCACCGATATGGCGGCGCCCGCTGGCACGCCCTATTACGCTGCCGAGGCGGGCACGGTGCTCATCGCCGGCTTCAGCACGAGCGCGGGCAACTGGATCGTCATATCCCACGGCAACGGCCTGGTGACCAAATACATGCACTCCTCGGCGTTGCACGTGAAGGCGGGCCAGCGCGTGGAGCGCGGTCAGCATATCGGCGATGTGGGCTCCACAGGCTATTCCACCGGTCCGCACCTGCACTTCCAGGTGGAGGTGAACGGCAAGGCCGTGTGTCCTTACGATTACCTGTAAGCCATTTCGTTGGCGGCAACAGCCCTCTTCCCACGCTATAATGGTCATCGCTTCGTTCCTCCTCAGGAGGGATGCGAGCTGCCCGAAACGCGCTCCCGTGGCTCAATGGATAGAGCAACGGACTTCTAATCCGTAGGTTGTAGGTTCGAGTCCTACCGGGAGCGCCATTTTCATGCGATGACCATCGAAGGAATAGCGCGCTATGTCAGTGAACCTTTCCGGTCGCAGCTTCTTGAAGCTGCTCGACCTCGCACCCGAGGAGATAACCTCGCTCATCGACCTTTCCGCCGAGCTGAAGCAGCTCAAGCGCGAGGGGACGCCCCATCGCTATCTGGAGGGCAAGAACATCGTGCTGCTGTTCGAGAAGACCTCGACGCGCACTCGGTGCTCGTTCGAGGTGGCCGGTCACGACCTGGGCATGGGCGTCACCTATCTGGCGCCCGAGTCGTCGCAGATGGGGAAGAAGGAGTCCATCGCCGATACGGCACGGGTGCTCGGACGCATGTACGACGGCATCGAGTATCGCGGTTTCAGCCAGCAGATCGTCGAAGAGCTGGCCGCCCATGCTGGCGTGCCGGTGTGGAACGGCCTGACCGACGAGTTCCATCCCACCCAGATGATCGCCGACATGCTCACCTTGCGCGAGAACTTCGGGGACGACCTGCGCGGGTTGAAGCTGGTGTTCATGGGCGATGCCGAGAACAATGTGGCGAACTCGCTCATGGTGGTATGCGCGAAGCTGGGACTGCACTTCGTGGCCTGTGGACCCGAGGAGCGCATGCCCGCAGCCGAGCTAGTGGCCGTATGCGAGGAGCTGGCGGCGGCGAGCGGCGGCTCGGTCACGTTGACGAGCGACGTGGCCGCGGGTTGCACCGGTGCCGATGTCGTCTATACCGATATCTGGGTGTCGATGGGCGAGCCGGCCGAGCTGTGGGAAGAGCGCATCCGCATGCTCTCGCCCTACCAGGTTGACGATGCGGTCATGGATCTGGCATCCGATGACGCCATCTTCATGCACTGCCTGCCGGCGTTCCACGACACGGGCACCACCGTAGGTCGTGATATCGCCGAGCGCTTCGGCATCACCGAGATGGAAGTGACCGATGCGGTGTTCGAAGGACCGCGCTCGCGCGTGTTCGACGAGGCCGAGAACCGCATGCATTCCATCAAAGCCATCATGTACGCCACGCTGAAGGACCCGCAGTAGCCTTTTGATCCGCAACAAGGGCTCCTGTCCGCGGCTGTTATGCCAAGACGATGACGAACGGAAGAGAAGATCCTCCCATGAACAACAAAGAACGCCTGAACCACCTGATAGAGGCTGCTCTGGAAGCGGCTCGCGCCGACGGGACCCTTGAGCTGGAGACGCTGCCCGCACCTGGGCTAGAGCGTCCGCGTGACGCGGCCAATGGCGATTGGGCCTCGACGGTGGCCATGCGCACCTCGAAGCTCGCTCACAAGGCTCCGCGAGAGGTGGCCGAGGCGGTGATCGCCCATCTGCCGGAGAACGATCTGGTGGAGGTCGTGGAAGTGGCCGGGCCGGGCTTCATCAACATCCGCTTGAGGGGCTCGGCGCTGCAGGATGTGGTGCGCACCATCCGCACCGAAGAGGAGGGCTACGGCAAAGGCGGGCCCATCGAGGGGCGTGTGAACCTCGAGTACGTGAGCGCGAACCCCACCGGGCCCATGCATGTGGGCCACGGCCGCTGGGCGGCTTTAGGCGATGCCATGGCGCGGGTCATGCGCCATGGCGGCTATACGGTGGACGAGGAGTTCTACATAAACGACCATGGCACCCAGCTCGATGTGTTCGGCAACTCTGTCGACGTTCGCTATCAGCAGCTGTGCGGTTGTGAGGTGGAGATGCCCGAGCAGTGCTACGGGGGCGCTTATGTGACCGACATCGCTCGCGATATCCTGGAAGAGGACGGTGAGAAGTGGCTGGAGGTGCCCGAAGAGGAGCGCCGGCTGGCCTTTCGCGAGCGTTCCTACAAGCAGATGCTGCGCAACGCCCAGCGGGTGCTGGATGGGTTCGGCACCACCTTCGACACCTGGTTCTCGGAGCGCTCGCTGTACGAGGTCGACGAGAGCGGTGCTTCGGCGGTGGACCGTGCGCTGCGGGAGATGGGGGAGAAGGGCTACGTCTACGAGAGCGACGGGGCCACGTGGTTCCGCTCCACGGCGTTCGGCGACGAGAAGGACCGCGTGCTCATCAAGGAGAACGGCGAGTACACCTACTTCATGAGCGATGTGGCCTACGGTCACGATAAGCTCGGGCGCGGCTATGAGCACCTGATCGACATATGGGGCGCTGATCATCACGGATACGTGAAGCGCTGCGAGGCCATGTTCGAGGCGTGGGGTCATCCTGGCGTGCTGGAAGTGGTGCTGGGGCAGCTGGTCAACTTGTTCCGCAACGGCGAGGCGGTGCGCATGTCGAAGCGCACCGGCGAGATGGTCACCTTCGAGGAGCTCATCGACGAGGTGGGTCCTGACGCCACCCGCTATCTGATGCTGTCGCGCTCATCTGACCAGCCCATCGACTTCGACATCGAGGTGGCGAAGAAGAAGGACGCCACCAATCCGGTGTATTACGTGCAGTATGCCCATGCGCGCATCTGCTCCATCTTGCGACGCGCCGCAGAAGAGGAGAGTCCGGAGCTGGCCGCTGAGGCACAGAGCGGCGCTGTCACTATCGACGAGCTGGCGAAGCGCTTGGTGCCCCTTGGCTGTGACCTGAGCCCGCTCGTGCATGAGAGCGAGCTCGCCCTCATGCGACAGCTCGACGGGTTCCCCGAGCTCATCGCCGCTGCGGCCCGCGATCGCGCACCGTTCCGCTTGACCCACTACGCTCAGGACCTGGCGGCTGCGTTCCATCAGTTCTACACGAACTGCCATGTGCTGGTGGATGACGCCGCTGTGCAGACGGCGCGCTTGGCGCTGTGCGATGCCACCCGCATCGTGTTGGCGCTGACCTTGTCGCTTCTGGGAGTGAGCGCGCCTACGAAGATGTAGGGAGGTCGCTGGTGTAGCTGCGGAACCGGATGGCGTTGGGGCTTTCCGGGAACAGGTGCTCGTAGATGGCCAGAAAGTAGCTGTCGGTCATGGAAGCCAGGTAGTCGGCCACCACGACGTTCGCATCTTGGGCCAGATAGGCTTTCGGGTCGATGGAGCGCGACATCGCGCAGAGACGCTTCAGATGATGCTGCATCACCGGCGAGGTGGCATCTTCGCGTTCCACATCGTCGAGCAGGCGCGCATACATCTGCTCGAACATCTCCTCCACGATGTTGTCCGCCCCATCGACCATGCCCTCACGACCGTAGATGATCTCGTAGTTCTGCCGCTTCGCCCGCTTCAGGTCGGCGAACACCTCCGGGCTCATGGCGATGCGATCGCGTCCGTAGCTGTTGTTCACGATGTCCACCGTCAGGTTGTTGATGATGCGCGCGTTGTCGGCACCGATGATGTCGGTATCGAAAGCGTCGAGGGAGTCGAGCACGCCCATGGCCACCGCGTCGGCGCGATCCTTTCCCACATAGGCGATCATATCGCTGACGCGCACCACACAGCCTTCCAGGGTGGACGGCCGTAGGGTGCCGATGACCTCCTCCTCGGCGTTGCAGGCTTCCACCAGCTCGTCGAGCTGAGCAAAGGAGGAGGTGGTGCCCCGCTGGAGCGTCTGTTGGGCGAACTCTCCGTTGTGGCACAGCACGCCATCGAGGGTCTGCAGCGATATGTTGCGCCGATAGAGCTGGTCGAGCACGCGCACCGAGTGCACGTTGTGATTGAAATAGCGTCCGGTGCGGGCGTGGTAGGCCGCCGAGAGGAACCGCTCGCCAGCGTGGCCGAAGGGCGTGTGGCCCACGTCATGTCCCAGGGCGATGGCCTCGATGAGCTCTTGGTTCAGCCCGAGCAGTCGTCCGATGTTGCGCGCGATGCGGCTCACCAGCTGCACATGCAGCCCACGGCGACTGATCTCGTCGTTCTGCACGAAGGAGAACACCTGGGTCTTGTCGGCGTAGCGGTTGTAGGCGGGCAGGTTGATTATCTTCTCGATGTCACGCGCGAAGGCGGGACGGGTGAGGGTGGCTTCGTCGTGGGGGAGCGCTTCGCGTCGCACCACGTTCTCGTCGCAGAAGCGATAGGGATTCAGCTTCCCTGTTGCCATGTCGGTGCGTATGGCCTCCTCTACGGCCGGATCGAGGGCGAGATACGGCGGCCGCGATCGCGCTCGATCGCGCTCGGGTTC
>CATKXW010000040.1 GCA_949840905.1 uncultured Eggerthellaceae bacterium
TTCGACCTCGCCTTCGAGGGGGCGTCGTGGAAGGAGGGGGAGGCGCCTGCAGAGGGAGCATACGATGCCATCGTCTATGACACGGCCGTCACCTTCCCGAAGATGCCGGTGAGGTCAGGCTGGGTCTTCATCGGCTGGGTGCCGGTGGAAGCCGAGGCGGAAAAGGGCTCTTATGCAGCTGAAGAGACGGTGGACCCTGCCAACTTCGCGAGCGAACAAGATGCCATAGCCTCCTTCGAGGCTCATTGGGCACGCAACCTCAAGGCCACCGTGCCCATCGGACAAGGGACAGCAGAGCTTTCGCTCACAGCGGACTGGGACGCTGACGAGTTCACGATAGAGGAGGGGACCTCGAACTTGGTGAACCTCACCGATGCCGCCATAGAGGTGGTCTCGATCGAAGAGGACGTCACCGACGCCTCAGCCCTTGAGGCTCGTAAGGAAAACGCTCGAGAGGCCTTCTCCGCCAGAGTGACCGACCCGGCCGCCCTTGACGCGATGCTGCAAGGGGCGAGGCTGCTCGTCCAGCCCGTGAGAGAGGGGACCAAGACAGGAGAGCTCGCCTCCTTCCCTCTGTTCGGAAGCTATGCTCTGAAAGATGGCGACTGGACGATCCCTGCATCGAGCGACCCTGTCAACGGGACCGATGAGTCCACATTGGAGCTCTCCTTCGGCATGGATATCGATAGGGACAGGATATCCACCCTCGACCTGAAGATAGACCTCGAGCACAAGACGATATCGTCTCTGGTCTACACCATAGCGCTCGTGGACAAGACAGAGCCGGTCTACAGCGCGGGGGCGTGAGGGCGCGGCGGACCGCATATCCAAAGCTGCGCTTCAACTACATCTAGCAAGAAGGGCGAGCTTAGGCTCGCTCTTCTTGCTGCGTGAGGATGAATGCGTAGGGGGTAACCATCATTTCGATCGCAGCATCGTCGATGTATGGACTAAAAAGAACATAATTTGTTAAAAATAGTCCAAAGTATTAGAATCATCTCATGAAAGAGATGATAAACATGCTGAAAGAGCGGTACGCACCCAACGAACCCATCTTCACCGGAGACGTGTTCGCTCTATGCGAGGATGCGCCCCGAAGCACCGTGTACTACCAATTACGAAAAGCGGTCCAAAAAGGCGAGATCGCGAAGGCGGAACGCGGCGTGTACTATATACCTACGCGAACGCTGTTGGGAAAGTCAGTGCTCCCATCGCTCAAGCCGCTGGTGAAGAAGTACATCTCTGACGGCGGGGAAGTGCAGGGGTACTGGGGCGGCCTCATGCTAGAGAACCAAGAGGGGCTGACTACTCAGAACCCCACCGTTCTCGAGATCGTGACGAACAAGGCGACCAGACGGCTCAGAAGGCTCGGCGCGCGCGCCGGTTATCGCGATGTGCTCATTCGTCCTCCGCGGGTCGAAGTAACGAAGGAAAACGTCGAGGCGCTCAAGTTCCTGGACCTCATCACCGCTCTTCCCGAACGCGTTGAGCAGGAAATCATCGGTGAGCTCGAAGGAAAGGCGAAGAAGCTCGATGCGAGGATCGTTCTTTTGACGCTCGGCAGCTACCCGGCGAAGACCTCGAAGAAACTGGTAGAAAGCGGGTTGCTGAATGTATTTGCATGAGGACGCGGTTGAGCTGAATCAGATGGTCGAAGCGACGGCGATGGCGATCGGTCAGCCTGCGGCTCACGTCATCAAGGATTATTGCGTCACCATGATGCTGAGGGAGGTTCTCTCGAATAACGAGCAGCTGGTCTTCAAAGGGGGAACGGCGTTATCCAAATGCTACGGGCTGATCGAGCGCTTCTCTGAGGATATCGATCTGGGCATAGAGGAACCAAGAGCGACTCAAGGCCAGCGCAAGAAGGTGAAGAGGGCGATCCAAGACGCTGCGGAGACGCTCGGACTCAAGATAGGCAATCTTGACCAAACTCGCAGTAGAAGAGACTTCAACCGCTATGAGCTCCTGCTTCCGGAAGACTATTCGGGAAGCGTTGTGACCAACGTTCTTCTCGTCGAAACGGCCATGATGACGCCGATCACGCCGACCACTGAGCGTACGGTATCGAGCTTTATCGGCGACCATCTTGCCGAGATAGGGCAAGAAGAGCTGGTCGAGAGGTATTCGCTAGCTCCATTCCAGGTCAAGGTCACGAGCTTGGAAAGGTCTTTCTGTGACAAGGTCCATGCCGTCTGCGACTACTATCTCGAGAAGAAGGACCTAGCGAAGCCTTCGCGGCATATCTATGATATCCACAAGCTCTTGGGTGCTGTGACGCTCGATGCTGCACTGCGCGATCTTATGGACCAGGTAGGGTTGGAGAGGCGCGCATCCACGCTTTCTTGTCCGTCCGCCCAAGAGGGCGTCGATCTCGCTGAAGTGCTTCGAGCGGCCGTGGATGAAGACGCATACCGTGCTGGCTACGGGAATACGACGATGAAGCTCCTGAATCCGGGCGAAGATGTTTCCTATGAGATGGCTATCGAGTCCACGAATGCCGTCATCCGGTTCCTCGAGTCGAAATAGCTGATGCGCTGGCATGTTTTGTTGATCGTCATTCGAAGTGCATTTTCGGGCGCTTGTCCTGGCGATTAACCATGACGTTCGTAAGCGAATATTTGCAGTTTACGAGCGCAGAATCTTCATAAATAAACGACCGTGGCACCTTGTTCTAGCGATTTGTGGTTCGCGCTAGTTCGGCTTTGCCGTGATGACGAGCGATCTTGTTTGAAGTCGCTTTGGCTGCATGGTATAGTCCGCCTAGCCAAAATGTAAGTGTCTTTCACTAACGGGTTTTGTTAGCGAAAGGATGCGTTAATCGAATATCGACCGCTGCGTGTTCTGATTCTTGCTCTGAACACAGTGTGATGAGGGCACTTGCCTTTTAAGACGCTGTGTTCGTACGCAAGTCGACGATAACGCATCTTACATTTTGGCGAATGTGGTGAGTGCCCTCTTCACATTTCGCCAAAGCATTTGACCATCTAGGCGATGAAGGCGCTTCCCACGGCGTATTTGCAATGCCCGCTGGAAGGAGCGAATCGCCATGCGAGTCCTTATCGTTTCTTTATCGAGAAAACTGCTGTTCGCGGTCTTTGCTGCTGCATTGTCAATGGGCCTGATGCCTGTAGCTGCATTCGCGGATGTAGACGAAGGCCGATCCATCTCTGAAGGATCTCTGACCGAAGGGGGTAGAACCGCTGGGAGTGATGCCATCGGAGCGGCTTCTGTGGCGGATGCTTCAATTCCTGCTCCTGAAGGGTTTTCGACCGAGAGAGTTGTCAGAGCTGATGAGAATTCGGGCCTGGAGACTCCTATGAATGAAGTCGTCATTAATAAGGAGATGCCGCTCGATTCGGTGGTCGCACAAGCCGAGACCACGAAGAGCTTCTTCCTTGCTCAGGCCTTGGAGTCTACCCATACAGTGCCCATGGTGAGCGCGAAGTTGCCCATCGATGATGGTTCCGGTGATGATGGAGTTAGCGAAAGCGATGGTGAGGACGGAGCTAAGGCTGGTGGTGGCGTCTCGTCCGAGTCTACCGTCGTGGGTTCTTTCCAGCACGAGGGAATGACCTTCGCGATCGAAGCCGATGGTGAGAGCGTGGCTCTTGTGGCGGTGGATTACTCGAAGTTGCCCGAGGAGCATGTGAGCAAGCAGGTCATCGCGATACCTGAGGTCGTCTCGCCCGATGGCATCGACTCCTACAGCGTGACCCGCATCGCGAACGGTGCCTTCGCAGGGCTTACCGAAGAGGGGGCGAACCCAGATTACGTCGGCTGCAAGGCGCTGTTCGAGGATGAGGCGCTCCTAGCTGAAGCGGGGATCGATCCTGAAGAGGTCGCTCAGTACCTGAACGATGAGGGCGCTGCTAGCGCAGCGCAAGACGGTGATGACGCTAGCGCGTCTTCCGATGTGCCGGGGAAGGCTGAAGCGTTCGCCTACGAGAAGGAGCCGGGTTCGAAGCCCTCTGCTGAAGAAAGCGCATCCGCTGGCTTCGAGAGCGCCGACCATGGAGATGAGCCGGGTTCGGAACCCTCTGTCGAAGAAGGCGAGTCCGCTGACCCCGATGGTGCCGATGATGTCCGCACCATCGTCTCGATGGATGGCGATGTCGCCACTCTCGATGATGGCACCACCTACGAGTTCAAGAACCC
>CATKXW010000041.1 GCA_949840905.1 uncultured Eggerthellaceae bacterium
CGCGATGTCCATCTGCGGATTCCATGGTCATCCGAACGGAACGATAGCGCAATGAGAGGGCGTTCGCTCCGACTTCTCCCTGTTCGGCTGACTCTGGAGGCATGGCTTCGCCAGGACCGTTCGGCTGCCCTCCAAGGTCAGCCGAACGGCCTCTTCCAGAGGCTATGCCCCGACGCTCTCGCCCTAGCCCAGAGGCCTCGCTCCTCTCGCTCTGCGCTCGCGCTCGATCGCATCGAGGGTCATGTCGACCTTTCCGTAGGGGAGCTCGACCATCCCGAGAGCGCAGCAGAGCGCCTCGTAGGCCTCGGCATCAGCCGCCCTCAGCATCGCGAGCGGCGACAGTCCCAGAAGAGAGGGTCGCGGCTCGGAGTTCAGATGCGACATCACCACCGCGCAATCGGCCTCTGCGAGGTCATCGAAGGAGATGCCGCGCCCTTTCGGCAGCAGCTTTCGCAGCTCCACGTGGTTACGTTCGCATCTCCCCTTCTGCTGAGAGGCCCGCACGTCGCAGTAGAACACGCGCGTGCGCGCGCCTTCCGAGAGCGACCTTTCCATCCCTTCGGTATCGGCGAACTCAGGACCGTTGTCGGTGAGGATGGGATCGAACAGGCGCGAGAACACGGATGTGCCCAAGGCGCGCTCCAGCGAATCGAGGGCGCGCACCGTCTCCGACGCGCTCTTCTCGGACAGCAGCATCGCCACCTGCAGACGGCATGGTCTGAGAAGCAACGTGAGCAGGCAGCGACCATCGGCGGCGCGCCCTATGACGGTGTCCATCTCGCATGCTCCCGCCCGCTCCTCCTCTCCTAGCGCGCAGAAGGCGGCGTAGGAGCGTTCGGGACCATGGGAGGTCGGCTTGGGGACGGCATGCCCTCTCCTCGGCTTGTAGCCGACCTTGCGTCGCAGGTCGAGGTTGGACATGCCGAAGTAGCCCCGCTCGATCCAGCGGTAGAGGGTGGAAGGCGCCAGTCCCAAGTGCGGATGAGCCATGCAGATCTGCTCCGGCGACATCCCGCGGCAGATGTCGTCGCGTATCGTGAAGGCGATCCGCTCGAAGTCCTCTTCGCGGGCGTTGATGCCGCGCCTGGCATCTGAGAGCGTGGAGTCGGCGAGCGCCTGGGCGAAGATGGCAGAGTACTCGCAACGGTGCTTTCTGCCGCATGAGCGCGGGAAGGTGAAGCAGCCGTTGCATACCCACGGCCAGCGCAGAAGATGCTCGCAGCGCCTCTGCTGCTCGGGGATGGAGCCTGCGCGCATGCCCTTGCAGTCCTTGTGCGCCCAGGTCCTGTTGCGGTGCACCTCGTCTGTGACGGTGGAAGGGGAGCGGTCTATGGACGCCGCTATCTCTCGGCATCCCTTCCTCGCGCGAAGCCCTGCCTCGATCGCGCGCCTGTCGGCTTTGGTGAGCCTGTCGTATCGTTTCGCGGCCATGCTCTTCATCGACCTCCTCTCATCGATGGGACCGCTGCCCGATCGCTGCGGCCTCCATACTCAACCGTACGCGTTCGGCTGAGTATGGGAAAAGATGTCGAAAAGAGGCAGGTGTTCGGCTGACAATGAAAATTAACGGTCATGGGCTGCCTCTTGTTGGGTTCGCTGTCTTCGTGTTGTGTATTGACAGTGGCAGACGGGACGGTAGAATACGGATTAGCACTCAATACATGAGAGTGCTAATCTTTTGGGAACCGAGGGAAGACACAGGGTCTTCCGGCTCACATATATAAGTACGGATACGAGAAGGACGAACGCCGAACATGAAGAAGTTCAAGACAGAGAGCAAGAAGCTGCTCGACCTGATGATCAACTCCATCTACACCAACCGCGAGATATTCCTGCGCGAGCTGATATCCAATGCATCCGATGCGGTGGACAAGCTGTATTTCCGTAGCTTGGTGGACGATGCGGTGAAGGTCAACCGGGCGGAGCTGGGAATCACGGTGAGCTATGACGCTGATGAGCGGTCGGTCACCGTATCGGACAATGGTCTGGGCATGACCAAAGATGAGCTCGATAAGAACCTGGGCACCATCGCCCACTCCGATTCCTTCGAATTCAAAAACGACGAGAACGAGGTGCGCGACAACGCCGATGTGGATATCATCGGTCAGTTCGGCGTCGGGTTCTATTCGGCGTTCATGGTGGGCAAGAAGGTGCGCGTGGTGTCACGTGCCCTGGGCAGCGACGAGGCGTGGGCGTGGGAGAGCAACGGGGTGGATGGCTATACCGTGAGCGAGGCCGAGCGCGCTGAGCATGGCACTGATGTGATCGTGTACTTGAAAGACGATACCGACGATGATGGCTATTCCGCCTTCGCCACCGAGCATCGTCTGCGCAGCCTGATAAAACGCTACAGCAACTACGTGCGCTATCCGATCCGCATGGCCGTGACCACCACTTGCGAGATACCCGTGCCCGAAGATGCTGGTGACGATGCGCTGCCCGCTACCGAAGAGCGCGTGGAGCTGCAGGTCATCAACTCCATGATCCCCATCTGGAAGCGCAACCGCAGCGAGGTCAGCCAGGAGGAGTACGACGAGTTCTACAAGACCGACTTCCATGACTTCGAGGCTCCGGCGCGCACCGTATCGCTGCACGCGGAAGGCACGCTCACCTACGATGCGCTGCTGTTCGTGCCGAGCCATGCTCCTTATGACATGTACTCGAAGGATTACAAGAAGGGTCTGGCGCTGTACAGCTCCGGCGTGCTCATCATGGAGAAGTGCGAAGAGCTGGTGCCCGATCACTTCAACTTCGTGCGCGGCGTGGTGGACTCGGCCGATCTGACCTTGAACATCTCGCGCGAGACGCTGCAGCACGACCGTCAGCTGCGCGCCATCGCGCGTCGCATCGAGAAGAAGATCAAGCAGGACCTGGTCGCCATGCGCGATGACGATAGAGAAGCCTACGACGAGTTCTTCAAGGAGTTCGGTCGCACCATGAAGTTCGGCGTGTACTCCAGCTACGGTATGGCCAACGATACGCTGGCCGACCTGCTGCTGTTCTACTCGGCCAAGCAGAAGAAGCTCATCACCTTGGATGAGTATATCGCTGATGCTCCCGAAGGCGCTGACTCCATCTTCTTCGCCACCGGGGATTCCATCGAACGCATGGCGAGCACGCCTTTGGTGACCACGGTGCTGGCCAAAGGCTACGACGTGCTGCTATGCAACGAGAACGTGGATGAGTTCTGCATGATGGCCTTGGGCAGCTATGCGCCCTCCGAGCCCGCGGTGGGCGAAGAGGAGCCCAAACGCTTCACCATCAAGAACGTTTCCAGTGAAGACCTCGACCTGGCCAGCGCCGATGAGAAGGAGCAGGCTGAGAAGGCCACCGAGGAGAACGCCGAGCTGTTCGCGGCCATGAAAGAAGCGCTGGGGGATCGGGTGGAGAAGGTCATCGTGTCCACGCGCGTGACCGAGGCTCCCTGCGTGCTGACCACCGAAGGCGCGGTATCGCTGAAGATGGCTCAGATGTTCAAAGAAGCGCCCGATGGCGGTCCGGAAGATGCGCCGGCTGTACGCGTGGTGATGGAGGTGAACGCCGCACATCCGGTGTTCGAGACCCTGAGAGCGGCCCAGGCAGCCGGAGACGGAGAGAAGGTCCGCATCTACACCGGCATCCTCTACGACCAGGCACTGCTGATCGAGGGGCTTCCCATCGACGACGCTTTGGCCTATGCCAAAGCGGTCACGCATCTCATGGACTAGAGGCTGGTTGATTCGCAAAGTCAGCCGAACACGCGGGGGCGTGGACGTTTTCTTGGACGATCCTAGGCCGCTAAGCCTAGGCTCCTACGGTATTCGTTGGGGCTCATCCAT
>CATKXW010000042.1 GCA_949840905.1 uncultured Eggerthellaceae bacterium
CGTTTGAATTTGCTGTATGGAGCGGGCGACGGGACTCGAACCCGCGAATACAAGCTTGGGAAGCTTGGGCCTTACCACTTGGCGACGCCCGCGTGCTGTTGAGTTATACGCTATTGATCTTTGTCGGCCCCGACTAACAGATAAAACCACAATTTTGCTCGGCGGAACGGATGTAGTCGATGCACCTTCCCCTATGCCCATGACCGTGTTCGGGGCGTATCCTGTATAGCGGCCGAGCGTGTACGAAGGGCTCTCGTGCCTCATGAGCACCGAGGCAGCAGGCCTCGCAGCCGGATTAACACCTGGAAAGCTGCACTACAGTTTTGAAGCCGCCTTCGACGGGAGCCGTAAAGGAGAGATTTCCCTGGTGCGTCCTTATCACCCGAGACGCGATTTGCAAGCCGAGCCCGTGGCGAAGGTCGAGGTTTTCGTCGGTGCTGCTCGCGTGTTCCTGAGATTTAAGAAGGGCGAGCAGGCCTTCTCCGGCCGCCCCCGCCCCGTCATCTTCAATGGTGATGAGCACATGCTCATCGGTCGCATTCAGCCCTATGCGTATGCGGCAGCCTTGCGGGTTGTGCGTGACGCTGTTCTGCAGGATATTCCCTATCGCCCGCCCGAGCAGGCGCTCATCGCACTCAACGGCCGCCTTTTCGGCCTCCTGTTCGATTTCCATCTCATAGGAATACCTCGTTTCCGGGCATGCGTTGATCGCATCTGCCACCGCCTTGCGGACGATTTTCGAGGGCTTCGCTTTCGCCTTATGCAAGGGCTGCATGTCGTATTCTAGCTGGGAGGCAAGATTCAGGTCGTTGATCAGGTTGCTGATCTTGGCGCTCTGCGCGCTGATAAGGGCAGCGCGGCCAGACGCATCCGATGGGGCAGAGGGGTCGCTGGCGATGCGCTCCGCATTTCCCATGATGAGGGTGAGCGGGGTGCGGATGTCATGGGATATGCCGGCGATCCAGTTCGCGCGCGCCTCATTCTGCTTGGCGATGAGGTCGGACGCGCGAGTCACGCTCTCCGAAAGGTTCGCAAGCGTCCCCTTCGGCAGGGAATGCGCCGCCTTGCCCGTTCCCAGTGCCTCGATGGCATCCTCGATGGGCTCCAATCCAGACAGAGTGCGCCTCTTTGAGAGCCAATAGGCTAGAAAGAGGCAGCCGACATCGAGGAACGCCATCACCACGAGGAAAGACGGGAGAGCTTGCACCGCCCGCATGGGGATATAGTTGCCCGTGATCTTCATGTAGCTGTCCTTGGGATAGCCCAAGACCAGCAGGCCGGCGTCAGTGACGCGCGTGAAAACAGGATAGTCGGAGATATATCCCTTCGAGAAGCGCGCGACGTCCTGCAGAGTGTAGTGGAGGGGAACGCCCTCGGGAGCGTCGACCGACCACGAGCAGTCCCCATCCGGCTTTATGAACAGCGCCCATAGGCCGTTTTCCCGTAGCTTGCTCTTCGCCTCCGGAGACGCCTCCGATGCGCTTGTTGTGTCCTCAATGGCATGAAGCATGGCCGCGGGCGAGGCATCTCCGGCCTCATGGGCGACTGCTCCGGAGAAGAAGATGCCGAACGCCGCCGCATTGAACGCCAGCAAAGCGACCATCAGGGCGGCGAAGAACGCGAGGTTTCTCGCGATATAGGGGCGCAGGGACTTCACGGCATCACCTGCAAACCATCAGCTTGTACCCGAGCCCCTTGCAGGTGATGAGCGACACAGGATGCGAGGGATCGCGCTCGATCTTCTCCCGCACGCGCCTGATGTGGGCATTGAGGGGGTTCTCGTACCCGAATGCGTCCCCGCCCCACAAGGCATTGCAAATGGCATCGGTTGTGACCACCTTGCCCTGATTGCGGGAAAGGATCTCCAGCAGCGCGAACTCCTTTGCCGTGAGCGAGACCGGGCCGTCTTCGCGCACGGCTTCGGCCCTGTCGAAATCGATCACGCAATAATCAAGTTGGACCTTTGGCTCAACCGCGGGGTATGACCTCCTGAGTACTGCATAGACGCGCAGCAAGAGCTCCTGGGGAAGGAATGGCTTGGGAATGTAGTCGTCGGCTCCCAGGCCCAGGCCCGATATCCTGTCGATGGGCTCGTCTTTCGCCGTGAGGAATATCACGGGGATGTCGGACGACTTGCGCACCTGCCGCATGAGCGAGAACCCGTCGCCATCGGGAAGCATCACGTCCAAGATTGCCAGCTCCGGATTAGCTTCATCGAAGCGCTCAAGCGCGTCCTTTGCATTTGCTGCGGTGAATATCTCCCCGAACCCCGCGTCGGTCAGGATATCTGACACGAGGGCAAGAAGCTCCGGCTCGTCGTCCACGAGCAAGATCCTTTTGCTGTGCAAGAGAGCGTAATCCACGAGGTGCCTTTCTCAAACCTATCCACTGTACAGAATACAGTCCCGCGCCTGGGCCGTACGCGAAAGTAAGGAAAAAGTCAGGTGCGCAATCGAGGAATGTCAGGCGGGGCGAATACCTTGATCTCCGTCGAAAGGAGCAACGATGAAACATGCGCAACCAGGGCGTTCGAGGCGCCATCCTCTCATCATCGAGACCCGCAATCTGACGAAGCGCTACAAGGACTTCGTCGCCGTCAACGATGTCTCAATGCATGTGCGGAAGGGGAGCATCTACGGGTTCCTCGGGCCCAACGGAGCGGGAAAGTCAACGACCATGAAGATGCTGCTCGGCCTCACGGCGCCCACATCGGGCACCTTCGAGATCGGCGGTATGCGCTTTCCGGACAGCCGGGTGGCGATCCTCAAGGAGGTCGGCTCCTTCATCGAGTCCCCCTCTTACTACGCCAACCTCACCGGAAGGGAGAACCTCGATATCATCCGGAGGATACTGGGCCTGCCTGCGAGCTCCGTGGACGAGGCCCTGGAACTCGTGGGCCTGTCGGAGTTCGGCGGCCGCCTCGCGAAGAAGTACTCGCTTGGCATGAAGCAGCGGCTGGGGCTTGCCGAGGCCCTTCTTGGAAGGCCTCCGATCCTCATCCTCGACGAGCCGACGAACGGCCTGGACCCTGCTGGAATACACGAGATCAGAAACCTCGTCAAATCGCTGCCGAAGGCCTTCGACTGCACGGTGCTCGTCTCTTCCCACATGCTGTCGGAGATCGAGCTTGTGGCTGACGATATCGGCATCTTGAACCATGGGACGATGCTCTACGAGGGAAGCCTCGACAACCTGCGCGCCCAGGCGCTTGCCTCGGGCTACGCCGCCGAGAACCTGGAAGAGCTGTTCTTGGCGATGATAGAGCAGGACAACCTCTTGCGGAAGCAGAGGGCCGTCCTATGAGCGCGCTGTCGATCGAGCTGCGCAAAGAGCGCAGGACGGGCATCGTTTTCGTGCTCTTGGCGATCGGCGTCTTGGGAGCCCTTTACGCATGCGCGAACTTCCTCGTTCGCGGAGAG
>CATKXW010000043.1 GCA_949840905.1 uncultured Eggerthellaceae bacterium
ACCCAATCGGGGAGTCCCAGCGCATCCGAGGCGCAGACGAGCAATCAGATATCGGTTTACTCGCGTGAAGATGGCTCGGGCACGCGCGGTGCGTTCATAGAGCTTTTCGGACTTGAGGAGAAGGATGCGGCTGGCAACAAAGTCGACATGACCACGGCCGCCGCTGCCATCACTAATTCCACTTCGGTGATGATGACCTCTGTCGCCAGCGACCCGGACGCCATCGGCTACATTTCCTTGGGCTCGCTCAACGATACTGTCAAGGCCGTCAAGATCGACGGCATCGAGGCAACGGCGCAGAACGTGAAGAGCGGCGACTACAAGGTGTCCAGGCCGTTCAACATCGTGTTCGCCGAGAACCTCAGCGCACCGGCACAGGACTTCGTGGACTTCATCATGAGCTCCGATGGTCAGGCGATCATCGAGGATAACGGCTACATAGGCGTTGACGAGAATGCGGCTCCCTTTACCGCTACTGGTGCAAGTGGCAAAGTCGTGATCGCGGGATCCTCCTCGGTCACCCCCATCATGGAGAAGCTCGCCGAAGCGTATAAGGCCGTGAATCCTGACGTAACCGTCGAGGTTCAGCAATCCGACTCCACCACCGGCGTCAACATGGCCATCGAGGGCACGTGCGACATCGGTATGGCATCGCGTGACCTGAAGGATTCGGAGGCTTCGTCCGGGGTCAGCGCCACGGCTATCGCCAAGGACGGAATCGCCGTGATCGTCGCCCCCGCATCCATCGTCGACAGCCTCACCAGCGACCAAGTGAAGGCGATCTTTTCCGGCGAAGCGCTCACGTGGGCAGAAGTGATCGGCTAGCTATATGTCGAAGTCTGCAAGGAAAGAAGGCTTTGCGAGGGTGCTGTTCACCCTCGCTGCCGCGATTTCGATCTTGGCAGTTGCCCTGATATGCGTGTTCCTCTTCGCCAACGGGCTTCCGGCGATGTTCCAGATCGGCATCCCCGAGTTCCTGCTGGGCACCACCTGGAAGCCGGGAAGCGACATGTACGGCATCTTTCCCATGATCGTGGGGAGCATCTACGTGACCGCCGGTGCCATCCTCGTCGGTGTTCCGGCGGGCATCCTGACGGCGATATACCTGTCGCGCTTTGCGGGCAGCAGGGTCGCATCCGTTCTGCGGCCGGGCATCGAGCTGCTCGCCGGCATCCCCTCTGTCGTGTATGGCTTCTTCGGGTTGATGGTGCTCGTCCCCTTCATCAGGATGACGATGCCTGGCAGGGGCCTTTCGCTTCTGGCAGCATCCCTGCTGCTGGGGATCATGATCCTTCCCACCATCATCACCGTGGCGAAGAACGCCCTCGATGCCGTTCCGAGAAGCTACTACGAGGGGGCCCTTGCCCTGGGCGCAACCCATGAGCGGGCCGTGTTCCGCATCCTCGTGCCTGCTGCGTTCTCGGGAATCATGGCGGCTGTCGTGCTGGGAGTCGGGCGTGCGATCGGCGAGACCATGGCGGTCGTTATGGTCGCGGGAAACCAGCCCGTCATACCGAACTCCATCTTCGACGGCGTTCGCACGATGACCGCGAATATTGTTCTGGAGATGGGCTATGCCGCCGACCTCCACAGGGGCGCTCTCATAGCAACCGGCGTCGTGCTGTTCGTCTTCATCATGCTCATCAGCCTCCTGTTCAGCGCCATCAAGAAGCGGGGTGAGGAGCGATGACGTCGAAGATTCTGCGCGCTCTCGTGTACGTGGGAGCCATCCTCACGGCTCTGGTCCTGGCGGGGATCGTGGGATACATCCTTATAAACGGCATCCCTCATCTCAAGCCCTCCCTGTTCGAGTGGACCTACACTTCCGAGAACGTCTCGCTCATGCCCGCTCTCATCGATACCATCCTGATGGCCCTGCTCGCTTTGGCGCTATCTGTGCCGACGGGCGTTGGCGCGGCAATCTATCTGGTGGAGTACGCGCGCTCATCGAGCCGCTTCGTGAGGGCAGTCCGCATGACAGCAGAGACGCTCCAGGGCATCCCCTCAATCATCTACGGTCTGTTCGGCTTGCTCTTCTTCACGACCATGCTCGGATGGGGGCTTTCCCTCATTTCCGGCGCATGCACGCTCGCCATCATGGTGCTCCCCGTCGTGATGCGCACTACCGAAGAGGCGCTTCTCGCTGTCCCCGAATCCTACAAGCAGGGCGGCTTCGCATTGGGGGCGGGCCATGTCAGGACGATCTTTCGCTGTGTGCTGCCAAGCGCGCTTCCTGGCATCGTGGGCGGCGTGCTGCTTGCCCTTGGCCGCTGCGTTGGAGAGGTGGCCGCGCTCCTCTTCACCGCTGGTACCGTGGCGCAGATCCCCGATTTCGGTGGACAGGGCATCTTCGCAATCTTCGATTCGTGCAGGACGCTTGCCGTCC
>CATKXW010000044.1 GCA_949840905.1 uncultured Eggerthellaceae bacterium
CCCACCGCCTCTGCGAGCAAGCTCTTCCCGAGCGTCTCCGATCAAAAGAGCAAGGTGTTCTTGGACCTGATAGTGGATGGAGGGGACACGATCGCGCTGCCGCTCGTGAGCGATCCTTCCGTCTCAGCTAAAAGCATACCCAACGGGCTCCTCGCCACCGAGCACAGTCCCATCTGCAAAGAGCTCGAGGCCACCGTGAGGCTGCGCACGTCCGGCAAGCCGAGCATAGCGACCTCTCCTGGCATCTACGACAACGTAGCCTCCCTCATCTGGACGATAGAGGCGGACAAGTAGGAGAGGGGCGAAAGGAGCGAGGCGATGAAGCGCGATTCGGCTAGGAGCGCAGGAGCCGGCGAATGCCAGCGAGAGCGGATATCTCATCCATGATCTCGATCAGATCAGAGGATTGATAATAGATGCTCCGCTGTGCATTCCCGATAGGCTTCAACATCCCATATGCGCAGCCCAGCTCCAAGATGTCGCGGGCTGCGCGCTGGGATACCTTCAGATGCTCGGCGATATAGCGGGAATCGACGACCGGCTGTTGCACAAGCAGCTCTGGTAGCTCATAGATGCGCGACCCTTTTCGCTGGGTGATCGCAGCGTGCCAACCGTCGATGACCTCTTCTATCAGGGCTGTGGTCTTCGTGCCGATGACCACAGCGAGCTCTAGGGCTTCGACCACCTGTTCCACGATGGGCAGAGGATCGCCCTCGTGATAGCAGTCCAGGGCATCCATATAGACATCGACGTCGTGGAGCAACCCAGCTGAGGTGGGCAGCGTCGTGTGGCGCAGCAGCCCTTCACGTTCGAGCATCTTCGCCAACAGGGCCCTTCCTGTGCGCCCGTTCCCATCGACGAAGGGATGTATGGTCTCGAACTGCGCATGGAAGATGGCCGCTTTAGCGAGCGGGTCGAGGTCGGTGCGCTCGGCGAAAAGGAGCAGATCGTCCAAAGCTGGCCGTATGCGATCGACGAGCGGGGGCACGAAGAGGGCTTCGTGAGGGCTATAAGGAGTGCCGCCGATCCATACTTGCTCTTGGCGGATGCCGCCCTCGCTGGCGTCATCCGTTGGTGCTATGAGCGTTTCGTGAACGGCGATGATGGCGTTCTCTGTGAGGTCATCGGGCAGCGCCAGCGCTGTGCGCATGGCCGCCACGTTCCCCGCGATGAGCTGAGCGTTGCGAGGCGCTCTTGGCGACAGCTCGGCGAGCGCGATGTTGCGGATGCTGGATGTAAGATGCTCTATTTGCGAGCTCGCTGCCGACTCGCTGCGCAGAAGAAGGGCGGGCAGGTTGAATGAGGTGCGGGCTTGCCGTTCGTCGAAGCGGGCGAGCGAGGCGACCACTTCACTGATCCGGGCTTCGAGCGACATCGGCAGTCGCAGCTCTCGTGAGGCGATGGTCAGCGGTATGGCTGCGTGATAGGTAGCTGTTATCCTTCGGCGACGGCTCTTCGGGATGAGGTCTCGCTCGGAAGGGTCGCGTTCCCAAGAGGCTTCTTCGTAGGTTAGCTTCGGCCACTGTGCGGTCATCTTCTCGTAGCACCTCCTTCGGGTCTCTGCTTCGGTCGATCCCATCATAACGGAAGTGAATGCCATCTGGCTTCCGTTAAGCGAATGTCGTCGGAAGGGGGGGGGTCGGTCGGTCGCCATCGGATGCGCATCTTCAAAGGGCGCTCGAGGGCTCATAAAAACTACATTCGTGGCATCTATCTGGCACTCGTTGTTCCTGCATCGATGGACGACGATGCGCGCGTTTGAAGTCGGCCGAGGTGCATGCTATATTCCGGGTTGCCGAACCGCAGTTCTTTCCGAAAGGGAGGAAATGCAGACAATCGAATAGCATTTCTTGATGTTTCATCGAATCCTGCGCTTCGAGGATACAAGAATGAAGAGGGCATCCGCCTTTCATGCCTTGTATTCTCATGGAGCGATCCAGGATTGTTTGCAGGTATGCGGTTCGGCGACTGTGGTGGATGCCCTCCTCACTTTCGCCGGGAATCGATAGTGCGGCAGCTTCTGGGCAAGGGGCCTCCTCCACGGTGTGACGAGAACACACACGCCGAAAGGAGCTGGTCGCTATGCGATCCACTCTCGCTACGCTC